>NZ_LR134293.1:1117500-1717500 GCF_900636575.1 Streptococcus canis | reverse complement strand
CAAGGTGATTGAAAAAATTGTTGGATTAGCCCTTGAAAATGTTGATGGGTTATTAGGCGTGAATGGTGGCTTCCTTGCTAACTTAAAAGACAAATTGGTCAACACAGAATCTGTTCGTGATGGTGTCAATGTTGAAGTAGGGAAAAAACAGGTTGCTGTTGACTTAGATATTGTTGCAGAATATCAAAAACATGTACCAACCATTTACGATGCTATTAAAGCCATCGTCGAAAAAGAAGTTAAGAAAATGACAGACTTAGACGTCATTGAAGTTAACGTTAAAGTTGTTGACATTAAAACTAAGGAACAATTTGATGCTGAAAAAGTAAGCTTGCAAGATAAGGTGACTGACATGGCGCGTTCAACATCTGAATTTACGAGTCATCAAGTTGAAACTGTCAAAACTTCAGTTGGCGCAGGAGTTGAAAAACTTCAAGAACAACAAGCCGAACCACGCGTACAGTAATGTGTGAGTCGCCAGATCAGTAAGAGGAGGATATGCTATGTCAGATAAAAAATGGAATGCTAAATTAGACCAAGCCGGTGGTAAAGTAAAAGAGGGACTTGGTAAGGTTGCTGGAGATAAATCTTTAGAAACTGAAGGTAAAGTTGATCAAGTCGCTGGAAAGGTAAAAGAAGTTGCAGCAGATGCCAAGGATACCCTAAAAGGACTTGTCAAAGGTTTAGATGAGAAGAAATAAACAGCATAAAGGAGTCATAATGGAAACAACTCAAATTAAAAGTACCCTTACTTATGACGACAAGGTCATCGAAAAAATTGTTGGTCATGCTTTGGAAAACGTTGGCGGGTTGCTAGCTGTTACAGGTGGATTTTTCTCAAATATCAAAAATAATTTGGTGAATTCTGCTTCTGTAACAGATGGTGTTTCAGTTGAAGTTGGTAGCAAGGAGGTAGCAGTTGATTTAGCAATCATTGTGGAATATGGTAAAGATATTCCTGCTATTGTAGAATCCATTAAAGCTATCGTTTCTCAAAACGTTGATAGCATGACCCATTTGAGAGTAGTTGAAGTGAATGTTAACGTTGTTGATATTCGTACCAAAGAAGAGCACGAAGCAGCAAGCGTTACCGTGCAAGATCGTGTGACGAGTGCCGCTTCAAACACCTCACAATTTGTGTCAGAGCAAACAGAGAAGTTAAAAGAAACTGTTTCTAATACCGTAGATAGTGATGAGACAGCTAAATAAGCAATCTGCTGGGAGACATTCTGAGGGATACACGTACGGGCTGGTCTTTACCAGCTCTTTTTATCACGGCTGAAAAGGTGGGGTCTATTGTCATCTCTTGGAAAATGTGCTTTAATTAGATAAGAATGTCCTAGATTGTAAGTAAGGAGTAATACATATGACAAGTCATAAAAAGGAGATAACGAGCTCAAAGTATCAAAAAATTGCCCTTTCAGTTGCTGAACGTATTGCAAGTGGTGAGTATGAAGTGGGGGAGAAGTTAAAATCACGAACTACCATTGCTTCAACCTTTAATGTCTCGCCGGAAACAGCTCGTAAGGGATTAAATATTTTAGCGGACCTTAAAATTTTGACCCTAAAACATGGTAGCGGTGCTATTGTCTTATCGAAAGAAAAAGCCATTGATTTTATTAACCAGTATGAGTCAACACATTCCATTGCTGTTCTAAAAGAAAAAATTCGAGAAACGATTCACGATCAAGAAAAAGCTATGGAACAGATGGCTGTCTTGGTCAATGATTTCTTGATGCAAAGCCAATCCATTAGTAAGCAATATCCATTAGCACCCTACGAAATTATTTGCAGTCATGATTCAGAACATTTTGGAAAATCTATTGGTGCTCTTAATATTTGGCATCAAACGGGTGCTACCATTGTTGCCATTGAGCATGCAGGTAAATTTACCATTTCCCCAGGCCCTTATGCTGTCATTGAAAAAGGGGATCATATTTACTTTGTTGGAGATGAATCAGTCATTTCGCGAATGAAGACCTTCTTCAATTTACGAAGAGGCTTATGAGTTTTTGGGGGGTCCTCAAACTTTTTTTATTGAGCATTATAAAAAGAACGTGATTTCAGCCGCTTTTTTGGTCGGTCACAATATTTTGGAAACCAGTAATGGTAGTCAAAAATTGGTAACAGAAATCCTTGATGAGTTGCAGAAATTTGAGGTAAGAACATCGTAGCCAGCGCGGTTATAAAGTCTCTGTGCTAAGGTAGGACAAGGTTTGAGTGAGGACTTGTCGGGTGTCTGTGTAGATTTCAGCCTGGTTTAACAAACGATATAAATCATCTAGAGTGTCATTTTTGAAGCGATTCATCATGTTAAATGTATCAGTGTAGTGGAGGTAAAAGGGTTCCTCGATTGATACCAGCCTTTTTGGCAAGGTCAGAGACAGTAAGGGTTTCAAAGGATTGTTTAGTTAGTAAGGCGGTAAAGGCAGTTTTTAAATAAGCTTTGGTCTTCCGTATGTCTTTTGGTCATTCATAGGTAGTCTTTAAATCAACAGTTGTGTCAGGTTTGTTCTTGTTAAATATTTAGGGGCATTATATAATAAGGCTATCATTAAATCAATACTATCTTCAAATAAAGGAGGGGCAGATGGCTTTTATTGAATTAAAACAGGTTTCAAAATCTTATCAGGTAGGAGAGACGACTGTCCTTGCCAACCGCGACGTGTCTTTTGAGATTAATAAAGGAGAACTGGTGGTTATTTTAGGAGCATCCGGAGCTGGTAAATCAACAGTCCTCAATATTTTTGGGGGGATGGACACAGTGGATGCAGGTCAAGTGATTATTGATGGCAAAGACATTGCTCATTACACGTCTAAGGCTTTAACTCAGTATCGTCGGAATACTATTGGTTTCGTTTTTCAATTTTATAATTTGGTTCCGAATTTGACAGCTAAAGAAAATGTTGAATTAGCAGTTGAAATTGTAGCAGATGCTTTAGATCCTGTGACCATTTTAAACGAAGTAGGACTCAATCATCGCTTAGATCATTTTCCTGCTCAGCTCTCAGGCGGTGAACAGCAACGGGTTTCGATAGCTCGTGCCTTAGCTAAAAATCCTAAATTGCTTCTTTGCGATGAACCCACAGGTGCACTTGACTACCAAACAGGAAAACAAATTTTAACCCTCTTACAAGATATGGCACGAACTAAGGGGGCAACGGTAGTTATTGTAACCCACAATGCTGCCATTGCTCCAATAGCTGATCGTGTCATTTTTATGCATGATGCACAGGTTACCAAGACAGTCATTAATAAGGAGCCTGCAAGCATTGCGACAATTGATTATTAAGAGGAAGGAAGTCCTATGATAAAGAAAACCTTATGGAAGGATATTCTGAGAGCTATCAAAAATAGTAAAGGGCGATTCATTTCCTTATTTTTCCTAATGGCCTTAGGCTCTTTTGCCTTGGTTGGTCTTAAAGTAACTGGTCCAGATATGGAACGAACAGCTAGCCGTTACCTCGACAAACATCAGGTGATGGACCTAACGGTACTAGCTTCTCATCAATTTTCCCAAGCCGATAAACAAGAGTTAAATACGTTAAAAGGGGCTTATTTAGAATATGGTCATCTGCTTGATGTCAGTCTAACCAGCAACCAAAAATCCCTTAGGCTCTATAGTGTGCCAAAGAAAGTGTCTAAGCCAGTCTTGGTTAATGGGAGTTGGCCAAAGAGGGAGATGGATTTGGTATTATCCTCCTCACTTGCTAAACATTACCAAATCGGCGATGAATTAGCAATTACCTCACCTATGGAAGGTTTGCTGACGACAACCCGTTTTCAAGTGGTCGGCTTTGCGAATTCTTCAGAAGTTTGGTCCAAGTCCAATTTAGGAAGTTCCTCAACCGGAGATGGAAGTCTCTATGCTTATGCTTTCGTTAATCCTAACGTTTTTAAAAGTACTTCTAATCTTCTGCGCATTCGTTTTACTAATCTTCGTCTAGCTAACGCTTTTTCCAAAGACTACCAGAAAAGGGTAGCTCAAAACCAAACTCATTTGGATCATCTGCTTAAAGATAATGGCCAGAAGCGCTATACTGAACTCCAAAATCAGTATGACCTTACCTTAAAAAATGGCAGAGCAGCACTGGCAAAGGAAAAAGTAAAACTAGCGGCGAGTGAGGAGAACTTAACATTTTTAGAAGGCTTTGCCTTACAAGAAGCTAAGGATCAGATTGAACAAGGCAAACAAGCATTAGCCAAGGAGGAAAAGCAGTTAGATCAGGTGCAAGCTGCAAAAGATAAGCTAGAAAAACCTAGTTACCTGACTTATAATCGTTCGACCCTACCAGGAGGAGAAGGATATCATACTTATGCAACTTCAACGACCTCCATTTCAAATGTTGGAAATATTTTTCCTGTTGTTCTTTACCTCGTAGCTGCTCTAGTGGCCTTTACCACCATGACACGTTACGTTGATGAAGAAAGAACAAGCTCTGGTCTATTAAAAGCCATTGGTTATTCTAACAAGGATATCAGTTTAAAGTTTCTTATCTATGGCCTTTTAGCTAGTTTTTTAGGAACAACTTTAGGTATTATTGGGGGAACTTACCTCTTATCTACCTTGATTTCAGAGATTTTAACAGGAGCTTTGACTATTGGCAAGACGCACCTTTATAGTTATTGGTCTTATAATAGCATAGCTTACTTGCTGGCTATGTTATCTGCCGTTTTGCCAGCCTATTTAATTGTCAAAAAAGAATTATTCCTCAATGCAGCTCAGCTACTGCTTCCTAAACCTCCTAGTAAGGGGGGAAAGATTTGGTTGGAACACCTTACTTTTGTCTGGAAAGCTCTTTCCTTTACTAACAAGGTGACCATTCGTAATATTTTCCGCTATAAACAAAGAATGCTGATGACTGTAGTAGGCGTTGCAGGCTCAGTAGCTCTTTTATTTGCAGGCTTAGGGATTCAGTCGTCATTAGCCAAAGTAGTTGAGCGTCAATTTGGTGATTTAACGACTTATGATATTTTGGCTGTTGGTTCATCCAAAGCGAAAGCAACAGAGCAAGCTGACTTAGCAAGCTATCTTAAACAAGAACCTGTTACAGGGTATCAAAAGGTATCTTATGCCAGTTTAACCCTTCCTGTAAAGGGGCTGCCTGATAAACAAAACATTTCCATGTTATCAAGTTCAGCTGCTTCTCTTAGCCCCTATTTTAATCTGCTGGATAGTCAGAAGCAGAAGAAACTTACCATTCCAACCTCTGGTGTTTTGATTTCTGAGAAATTAGCCTCCTATTACAAGGTAAAATCGGGTGATCAGTTGGTATTGATTAATCAGGAAGGACAGTCTTATAAGGTGACGATTAAACAGGTTATTGACATGACAGTTGGCCATTATCTGATAATGTCTGATACCTATTTTAAGAATCATTTCAAAGGATTGGAAACAGCTCCTGCCTATCTGATTAAGGTAAAAGGCAAAGACAGCAAGCACATAAAGGAGACAGCCAGTGATTTGTTAACCTTAAAAGCGATTAGAGCAGTTTCACAAAATGCCAATCACATTAAATCTGTTCAACTAGTAGTCGCCTCTCTTAATCAGGTCATGACTCTCCTTGTCTTCTTGTCTATTTTATTAGCAATCGTTATCCTTTATAATTTAACGACCATTAATATTGCTGAGCGCATTCGAGAATTATCCACTATTAAAGTTCTGGGATTTTACGATCAAGAGGTCACTTTATATATTTATCGAGAAACTATTTCGCTATCCTTAGTAGGCATTCTTTTAGGTATCTATTTAGGGAAAGGTCTGCACGCCTATATCATGACAATGATTTCGACTGGGGATATTCAATTTGATGTAAAGGTTGATGCCTATGTTTACCTAGTGCCAATCCTAGTAATCCTTAGCTTGTTAGTGGTATTAGGTATCTGGGTTAACCATCATTTAAAAAAGGTTGATATGTTAAAAGCTTTGAAATCCATTGATTGATTGGAGGGAAAATAGGGATAAGCAACATTTGCAAAATAGGTCACATTATGATAGTATCTAAATACTATAATTTAATAGAAAGATACTCTGTATGAAAAATAGCATTGAGGCCTATCTAGCAGATAGCAGAGAAAAGATAACATTAGGTACAGTTGTTGATTGCTTTAAAGGAAAAGCAGTATCAAGTAAGGTTGATCCCGGTGAGGTAGGGCTGATTAATTTGTCTGACATGGGCACCTTAGGGATTCACTATGAGCAATTAAGGACCTTTACAATGGATCGTAGGCAGCTCTTGCGTTATCTTTTGGAAGAAGGAGACGTGTTAATCGCATCTAAGGGAACCTTAAAAAAAGTCTGTGTCTTTCACAAGCAAGACCGTGATGTCGTGGCATCGTCCAATATTACTGTGTTGCGTCCCAAACAAACCTTGAGGGGTTACTATATCAAATTCTTCTTAGATTCTCCTATTGGTCAAGCCCTTTTAGATGCAGCAGATCACGGTAAAGATGTCATCAATCTTTCAACCAAAGAATTACTAAATATTCCAATTCCGCTGATTCCCCTAGTGAAACAAGATTATCTAATTAATCAATATTTGCGAGGCTTAAATGACTATCATCGAAAATTGAAACGGGCTGAGCAGGAATGGCAGTTTATTCAACACGAAATTCAAAAGGGATTAGGTTAGGAGTTAGTAATGAGTTCAGTTGAACGTACTTTGAAAATGACTTTGGCCACTATTGTTGCTATTCTAATAGCCTACCAACTTCATTTAGATTTCGGTATTTCAGCAGGTATTATTGCTCTATTGAGTGTCTTGGATACTCGTAAGTCCAGTTTATTGGTTGCTAGGAATCGTTTTCTATCCTTTTTCTTGGCTTTTGGAATAGCGATGCTTTGTTTTAGTTTTCTGGGCTATACGACGGTAGCATTTGCAGCTTATTTAGTGCTTACCATTCCCTTGCTTTATCGTTTTGGAATAGAAGCAGGACTAGTCCCTATCACTGTCCTTGTGACTCATTTGATTGCTGAAAAAAGCAGTCAGTTACCAGTATTATGGAATGAGTTTTTACTCTTTTTTATAGGAACTGGAATAGCTTTGCTTTTTAATGCGTATATGGGCTCGCAAGATCAAGAGATACGCCGCTATCATCAAATCGTCGAAGATGATCTCAAGGCTATTTTATACCGGTTTGAAAGCTTTTTGTTAGAAGGTCAGGGGCAAAATGAAGGGTTAATGATTAAAAGACTTGACAAAATCTTGGAAGAAGCTTTGCAGTTGGTTTATCGGGAAAGACATAATCGTTTATTTCATCAGACTAACTATCAGGTTCATTATTTTGAAATGCGGCGTCAGCAAAACAGGTTATTGGGTCAGATGGCAGTCAATGTCAACAAAATAAGCAGTCAAAGCAGGGAAAGTATTCTTTTGTCACACTTATTTCACGAAACAGGACGCCAGTTGAGCGAAGAAAACTCTGCCTTAACCTTAATTGATGACATCGAACAATTGCTCGAAACCTTTCGTCAGCGGGCTCTTCCACAAACCCGTGAAGAGTTTGAAAGACGGTCTATTTTATTTCAACTGTTACAAGATTTAGAACGTTTTATTTTATTGAAAGTTGACTTCTATCAAGATTATCAAAAGGATTAGTTTCTTCGGGAGAATCCTCTCACTTCTTAAATGCTTGGGACTTAACTTCCTAAGCATTTTTGCTATAATAAAAGGAAGAATCTCAGAATGGAGACAAGATGAACGAAATAAAATGCCCTCATTGTCATACACTATTTACTATCAATGAGTCAGAATACAGTCAATTATTGGATCAGGTCAGAGGACAAGCCTTTGATGAGGAATTACAAAAACGGTTATCAAATGAAATAGCCCTAGTCGAAGAGAAATCGAAGCATCGGTTACAAGAGATTGTGGCACAAAAAGAAACGGCTATTGCTGGCTTGACCACTCAATTGGAGCAAATAGAAAAAGAACAAATCTATCTCAGGCAAGAAGAACTAGCTAAAAAAGACCAGTTTATTGCCTCTTTAGAAGCGAAGCTGGATAAATTAGCCTCACAGAATGCTTTGGAATTAGCTAATCAATTAGCTGAGAAGGACAAGGAAGTGGTGAACTTGACTAATCAGTTGGAAAAAATGGCATTGGAAAAAGATGCCAAACTACAATCGGCAATTAGTCAAATGGAAAAAGAGCGAGATGTAGCTAAAAACCAATTGGCGCTTCAAATCAAAGAAAGTGAACTCTCGTTGGCTTCGGTACGCAGCGACTACGAAGCACAGTTAAAAGCGGCTAATGAGCAAGTTGAATTTTATAAAAACTTTAAAGCGCAGCAATCAACCAAGGCTATCGGTGAAAGCTTAGAGTTGTATGCTGAAACGGAATTTAACAAGGTAAGAAGTTATGCTTTTCCTAATGCCAGCTTTGCCAAAGACAATCAGTTATCAAGTCGTGGGTCAAAGGGAGATTATATTTATCGAGAAGTTGATGCTAACGGTGTGGAAATTTTGTCCATTATGTTTGAGATGAAAAATGAGGCAGATACCACAAAAACTAAACATAAAAATAGCGATTTTTTTAAGGAATTGGATAAGGACCGTCGTGAAAAAAATTGTGAATATGCGGTTTTGGTAAGCATGTTGGAAGCAGATAATGATTATTACAATACTGGCATTGTAGATGTGAGTCATGAATACGAGAAAATGTATGTGGTCCGCCCTCAACTCTTTATCCAATTGATTGGCATTTTACGAAATGCTGCCTTGAATAGTTTGCAATACAAGCAAGAGTTAGCCTTAGTGAAAGAGCAAAATATTGACATCACCCATTTTGAAGAGGATTTGGAACAGTTTAAGAGTGCTTTTGCGAAGAATTACCAATCTGCCAGCACCAATTTTAAAAAGGCGATTGACGAAATTGATAAATCGATTAAACGGATGGAAGAGGTCAAACGCTTTTTGACAACAAGTGAAAATCAGTTGCGCTTGGCAAACAATAAGTTAGACGACGTTTCTGTCAAAAAATTGACCCGTCAAAACCCGACCATGCGTGATAAGTTTGAAACCTTAAAAACTAAGGATTCCTAGTCATTAGTTGCTACTTGAGAGTGAGTTAAGAGCTTATTTTGGCAAATATGGTTAGAAAAGAGAAGAATGGAATCAGTAAAGAATTACTAACTAGAGAGAATAAAAAGAAGACATGATAAATGGAATCATCAACTTAAAAAAAGAAACAGGCATGACCTCACATGATGCGGTTTTTAAATTACGTAAGTTATTACAAGAAAAAAAGATTGGCCATGGCGGTACCCTTGACCCCGATGTAGTTGGGGTTTTACCTATTGCTGTTGGTAAAGCGACTCGTGTTATTGAATACATGACCGAAGCTGGAAAAATCTATGAAGGACAAATCACCCTAGGTTATTCGACCACAACCGAAGATGCTAGCGGAGAGATTGTTGCAAGGAGCCATTTACCAGACACATTGTCAGAAGAGATGGTGGATCAAGCCATGACTAACTTTGTTGGGCAGATTAGTCAAATCCCTCCTATGTACTCAGCTGTTAAGGTTAATGGGCGTAAGCTATATGACTATGCGCGGGCAGGTGAAAGTGTAGAACGTCCCAAAAGAGAAGTGACTA
The DNA here is from genome assembly GCF_900636575.1 of Streptococcus canis. Taxonomy (NCBI): domain Bacteria; kingdom Bacillati; phylum Bacillota; class Bacilli; order Lactobacillales; family Streptococcaceae; genus Streptococcus; species Streptococcus canis. The sequence goes on along the minus strand of NZ_LR134293.1, from coordinate 1,707,903 downwards.
TTTCTCAGTTTGAACGCACCAGTCCTTTAACCTTTACTGAAGACGGACTTTGCAGGTTTTCCTTTAAAGTTGCTTGTAGCAAAGGGACTTATGTACGAACCTTGGCTGTTGATTTAGGGCGTGCTCTGGGTATTGAAAGTCACATGTCCTTTTTACAGCGAACAGCTTCTGCGGGTCTAACGTTAGAGACAGCCTATACCTTGGGAGAAATTGCGGAGCTCCTGTCTCAGAATGACATGGGATTCTTATTGCCGATTGAATATGGCGTTAACGACTTGCCTAAATTGGTCATTAACGATAGCGAGATGACAGAAATTTCATTTGGACGTCGCCTGACATTACCTAGTCAAGCCCCCTTGTTGGCTGTTTTTTATGGGGAAAAATTAATTGCTATTTTAGAAAAGCGTGGTAACGAATACAAACCAAGGAAAGTTCTTATTTGAGTTGCATTTAGTAAGTAGAATGGAAAATTATGGACATTGAATATATCAAAGGTTATCAAGACATTAAACAAGAAGAAGACACTGTATTAGTATTGGGTTATTTTGATGGTCTGCACCGTGGACACAAGGCATTATTTGATAAGGCGAGAGAGATTGCTAAAGCAGAACAGTTAGCGATTGTGACCCTAACTTTTAATGAATCGCCCAAGTTAAACTTTTCGCGTTTTTCTCCAGAGCTTTTGCTTCATATTGTTCCTCCGGAAAAACGACAGGAAAAATTTGCTGATTATGGTGTTGATCGCCTATATTTGATTAATTTCACGTCTGCTTTTTCGATGGTCTCTTCCGATGATTTTATTGCTCATTATATCAAGCGATTAAAAGCTAAACATATTGTGGTGGGGTTTGATTATAAATTTGGTCATAATCGTACGGATAGTGATTATTTAGCTCGAAACTTTGATGGCAAGGTTCACACGATTCCAGAAGTAACAGAGGATCATGAAAAAATTTCTTCAACCCGCATTCGAAAACTGATTTTAGAAGGGAAGGTGGCCAAGGCTAACCAATTATTAGGTTACGACTTATCCACTCGTGGCATGGTGGTTCATGGAGATGCGCGCGGTCGAACCATTGGTTTTCCAACAGCAAATCTGGCTCCTCTTGATAGAACTTATTTGCCAGCAGATGGCGTTTATGTGACAGATGTGCTTGTTAATGGGAAAAAATACCGTTCCATGACAAGTATAGGCAAAAATGTTACCTTTGGTGGAAAAGAATTACGGCTAGAGGTCAATATTTTTGATTTTAAAGGGGATATTTATGGCGAATCTGTCGAAATTATTTGGTTAGACAAGATTCGAGATATGGCCAAATTTGACGGTATTGAAGGTCTTGTAGAGCAATTAGAGCTTGATAAAGAAAGGGCATTAAATTGGAAAAAAGATAGCCAACCGCTTTAATTTTTTGTATAATAAGGTAAGTAAAATTGATAGAGGAAAAATATGGTTACCTTATTTTTATCACCTAGCTGCACCAGTTGCCGTAAGGCAAGGGCATGGCTAATAAAACATGAAGTTGACTTTCAAGAACATAATATTATTACAAGCCCACTGAGTCGCGATGAATTGATGTCAATCCTTTCTTTTACAGAGAATGGGACAGAGGATATTATTTCAACGCGTTCAAAAGTTTTTCAAAAACTTGATATTGATGTGGAAGAACTGTCGATTTCGGATTTGATTGACTTAATTGCAAAAAATCCAAGTCTTCTTCGTCGTCCTATCATTATGGATAAAAAACGCATGCAAATCGGATTTAATGAAGATGAAATTAGAGCCTTTTTGCCAAGAGATTATCGTAAACAGGAATTACGTCAAGCAACTATAAAAGCAGAGATTGAGGGATAGTATGGCAGGTAATTATCATTATCCACTTGACTTAAGTTGGAGCACTGAAGAAATTTCCTCAGTGCTCCATTTTTTGACCAGAGTGGAATTAGCTTATGAAGATAAGGTCAAAGCAGAAGAGCTTTTAGACAGCTACAAGGCTTATAAAACCATTGTTAAAAGCAAGGCACAAGAAAAACAAATTGACCGAGATTTTCAAAAAGTAAGTGGTTACTCTACTTATCAAGCAGTAAAAAAAGCAAAGGCAATTGAGAAAGGATTCTTTTCCCTTGGAAACTAAATACGCATTTGCAAAGCAAATCATTAAAGAAGCAGGGCTTTTTATCAAATCCAAAATGTCAGAGCAGTTAGATATTCAGGTAAAAACACAATTTGACGATCTGGTTACCAATGTTGATCAAGAAACTCAGCAGTTACTGATGGATCGTATTCATCAGACCTATCCTTATGATGCCATTTTAGCTGAAGAAAATGACGTTCGTCATCCCATTAATCAAGGAAATGTTTGGGTCATCGATCCCATCGATGGGACAGTTAACTTTATTGTGCAGAGGTCACAATTTGCAGTGATGATTGCCTATTATGAACAAGGAATTGGCCAATTTGGACTGATTTATGATGTGATGGCAGATCAATTACTAGCTGGTGGAGGTGATTTTGACGTCACTTTAAATGGCGATAGGCTTCCAGCTTACCAAGAAAAACCTTTAGAGCGTAGCTTAATTGGCTGTAATGCAGGCATGTTTGCTAGAAATGATAGTAACCTTGCTCATCTAATTGCCCAGACTTTGGGGGTAAGGGTTTACGGAGGTGCAGGTATCTGCATGGTTAAGGTCATGAAGCAGGAATTACTGGCCTATTTTTCGACCATTCACCCATGGGATTACGCAGCAGCAAAGGTTTTAGGAGACAAGCTGGGCTATGTTCTCTTGACCCTTGATGGACAAGAGCCTGATTTTCAGTCACGACAGAAAATCATGTTTGTCCCTAAATGCCAACTCGCTAGGATAGTGTCTTTTCTAACAAAGGACGCTACCGTCACACTTGAAAATCAATAGAAATGATGTCATTACCAAAAGAATTTATTAACACTTATCAAGCGATACTAGGTCAAGAATTAGAAGATTTCTTGGCAAGTTTTAACCAAGAACCCGTCAGTGCTTTTCGGATTAATCCCTTAAAGAACCAGTTGAAAACCTTTGATCATCCCATTCCAAATACCTTATGGGGATATTATGGTAAACTATCTGGCAAGTCTCCAGAGCATGTCTCGGGTTTGGTTTATTCCCAAGAACCAGCGGCTCAAATGGTGGCACAAGTAGCGGCTCCTCAAAAGGGGAGTCGTGTTTTAGACTTAGCAGCGGCACCAGGAGGAAAATCGACTCATTTATTAGCTTATTTAGACAACACGGGTCTTTTAGTCAGCAACGACATTTCTAAGAAGCGCAGCAAGGTTTTGGTTGAAAACATTGAACGTTTTGGGGCTCGAAATGTTGTGGTGACTAATGAATCCGCAGATCGTTTAGCCAAGGTATTTTCTCATTATTTTGATACTATCGTCTTTGATGGGCCATGTTCTGGTGAAGGAATGTTTCGTAAGGACCCTGATGCTATTCAATATTGGCATCAAGGCTACCCCGCAGAATGTGCCAAACTACAAAAATTTATTTTAGAAGATGCCCTAACCATGTTAAAACCAGGAGGAGAATTGATATACTCAACCTGTACTTGGTCTCCTGAAGAAAATGAAGGTGTTGTGCAGTGGCTCTTAGAGACTTATGACTTTTTAGAACTGGTTGATGTTCCAAAACTAAATGGAATGGTTAGTGGTATTGGATTTCCAGAGACTGCTAGAATGTATCCCCATCGTTATCAGGGAGAAGGGCAATTTGTGGCTAAGCTAAAAGATAATCGTCAAGAAGGACAAAGCACTAAACTAAAAGCGCCTAAATCCAATTTGAGTAAAGATCAGTTACATCTTTGGAAAACGTTTGAAAAAGACCATCTAAACCTTACCCTATCAGGAACGCTGCAAACCTTTGGTGAATACTTATACCTTTTACCAGATGGTCTTCCTGCTTTAGATAGCCTTAAAATTGCGCGGAACGGTTTAGAATTAGGTGTCTTCAAGAAGAAACGCTTTGAACCCTCTTACGCCTTAGGATTGGCTTTAAAGCCTGATGAGGTTCGGGCATCTATTGACCTTAGAGAGGAAGACTTTAGGCCCTATGTGTCGGGTAATGTCATTACTTTGCCCCAATCTTATCCAACAGGCTGGTACCAATTACTCATTAATGGCAATGGTCTAGGATTTGCCAAGGTTGTTGACAAGACCATTAAAAATAATTTTCCTAAAGGGTTAAGATTTTAGCGTGAAAAATAAGATTAAAATGTTAAAAATTTAAAGAAAAAATTCTTTTAAAGCGTAGGTAGATATGTTACTATAAAGAATATGTAGCATTTAGTTTCTACATATGTACCCTTTATTTTTATGAATAGGAAATACAATAATGAAAAAGACAAAGAAATTCTTTTTGTTAAGCCTTTTGGCCTTATCAACTCTCTTTTTATCCGCATGTTCAAGTTGGATTGATAAAGGTGAGTCGATAACTGCCGTAGGGTCAACAGCGCTACAGCCATTGGTGGAAGCAGCTGCTGATGAATTTGGGAGTAATAACTTAGGGAAATCTGTTAATGTCCAAGGTGGTGGTTCTGGTACAGGATTGTCTCAAGTACAATCTGGTGCTGTTCAAATTGGCAATAGCGATGTCTTTGCGGAAGAAAAAGATGGGATTGATGCTTCTAAATTAGTTGACCATCAGGTAGCTGTTGCGGGACTTGCAGTTATTGCCAATCCTAAAGTCAAGGTTTCCAATCTCAGCAGTCAACAGCTGCAAAAGATTTTTTCAGGAGAATATACCAATTGGAAACAAGTTGGAGGACAAAATCTCGCCATTTCAGTCATTAATCGCGCCGCTAGTTCTGGCTCACGAGCAACCTTTGACAGTGTTATCATGAAAGGAGTCAATGCTAAACAAAGTCAGGAACAGGATTCTAATGGGATGGTTAAGTCGATTGTTTCTCAAACACCAGGTGCCATTTCTTACCTTTCCTTTGCCTACGTTGATTCATCCGTTAAATCCTTGCAATTAAATGGATTTAAGGCAAACGCTAAGAATGTGGCTACAAATGATTGGCCAATCTGGTCCTACGAACACATGTACACCAAAGGAAAACCAACAGGATTGACCAAGGAATTTCTTGACTACATGTTATCAGAAGATGTTCAGAATCATATCGTTACCCACATGGGTTATATTTCGACAACTGACATGAAGGTCACAAAAACCCATGATGGCAAAGTCATGGATAAATAATGGGGGAATTATGAAAAATCAGGAATTGGCTAAAAAATTAGTCTCACCATCAAAAAATTCAAGGCTTGAAACCTTTGGCCGTACCATTACATTTTTGTGTCTGGCTTTGATTGTTTTTATCGTTGCGATGATTCTGCTCTTCGTTGCTCAAAAAGGATTGTCAACCTTCTTTGTTGACAAGATTAATCTTTTGGATTTCTTGTTTGGTAAGGAATGGCAACCAAGTGTGAAAAATGCGGACGGTGTTCCTTATCTTGGTGCTCTACCTATGATTACAGGATCCTTTTTGGTTACCATTTTGTCTGCTATTATTGCCACCCCATTTGCTATTGGTGCAGCTGTTTTTATGACTGAAATTTCACCTAAATATGGTGCTAAATTATTGCAGCCTGCGGTTGAGCTTTTGGTTGGGATTCCTTCTGTTGTTTATGGGTTTATCGGTTTGCAGGTCATTGTTCCTTTCATGCGTTCTATCTTTGGTGGGACAGGTTTTGGGATTTTGTCAGGGGTTTGTGTCTTGTTTGTTATGATTTTACCAACAGTGACCTTTATGACAACAGACAGTCTGCGGGCGGTGCCTCGTCATTACCGCGAAGCGTCTATGGCTATGGGGGCAACCCGTTGGCAAACCATTTGGCGTGTTGTCCTTAATGCAGCTCGTCCAGGTATTTTTACCGCCGTTATTTTTGGAATGGCAAGAGCTTTTGGGGAAGCTTTGGCTATCCAAATGGTAGTCGGTAACTCTGCGGTTATGCCAGAGTCTCTAACAACCCCAGCGGCTACCCTAACCTCCGTCTTGACAATGGGGATCGGTAATACCGTTATGGGAACGGTCCAAAATAATGTGCTTTGGTCCCTTGCCCTAGTCTTATTATTAATGAGTCTGGCCTTCAATTCCCTTGTCAAATTAATCACGAAAGAGAGAAAGAGAAATTATGAACGCTAAAAAAATCGATAAAGTAGCAACTGGTACTCTTTATACCATTGCTGGAATTATTGTAGCTATTTTAGCTTCATTAATTCTGTATATCCTTGTCCGTGGTTTACCGCATATTAGTTGGTCCTTTTTAACAGGCAAATCATCTTCTTATGAAGCTGGTGGAGGTATTGGGATTCAGTTATATAACTCTTTTTTCCTATTGATTGTTACTTTGATTATTTCAATTCCTCTTTCAACAGGGGCGGGGATCTATTTAGCAGAATATGCTAAAAAGGGTCCTATCACAAATTTCATTAGAACCTGTATTGAGATTCTATCTTCTTTACCATCCGTAGTCGTTGGTCTCTTTGGTTATTTGATTTTCGTTGTTCAATTTGAGTATGGCTTTTCTATTATTTCAGGGGCCCTTGCTCTGACTGTCTTTAACCTTCCTCAAATGACACGGAATGTCGAGGATAGTCTACTGCACGTTCATCATACCCAGAGAGAAGCAGGATTAGCGTTGGGCTTGTCACGTTGGGAAACAGTTTTCCATGTGGTTATCCCAGAAGCTCTCCCAGGAATTGTAACGGGTATTGTCTTAGCTTCAGGCCGTATTTTTGGTGAAGCGGCAGCGCTTATCTATACTGCTGGTCAGTCAGCGCCAGCTCTTGATTGGTCAAATTGGAACCCACTTAGTGTAACCAGTCCAATCTCTATCTTCCGTCAATCTGAGACCCTTGCCGTTCATATTTGGAAAGTTAATAGTGAAGGAACCATTCCAGATGCTACTCTTGTATCCGCAGGAAGTGCAGCAGTGCTATTAATTTTTATCCTTATTTTCAACTTTTCAGCTCGCTTTATTGGGAAGAAACTTCATTCTAAGATGACAGCGGCCAAATAAGATAGTGGAGAAATCATGACAGAATACAATTGGAATGAACGTCATATCATTACATTTCCAGAAGAAACGATTGCTCTAGCAACCAAGGACTTGCATGTCTATTATGGTGCTAAGGAAGCCATCAAAGGGATTGATATGCAGTTTGAAAAAAATAAAATTACCGCCTTGATTGGTCCATCTGGTTGTGGCAAATCAACCTATCTTCGCAGCCTTAACCGCATGAACGATACTATTGATATTGCTAAGGTTACTGGCGAAATCCTCTATCAAGGCATTGATGTTAACCGTCAAGACATGAATGTTTACGAGATTCGAAAACAGTTGGGAATGGTTTTTCAAAGACCCAATCCTTTTGCAAAATCCATTTATAAAAATATTACTTTTGCCCATGAAAGAGCTGGTGTGAAAGACAAACAAGTGTTAGATGAGATCGTTGAAACCTCACTGAAACAAGCAGCCTTGTGGGATCAAGTTAAGGATGACCTTCATAAATCAGCCTTTACCTTGTCAGGTGGGCAGCAACAACGCTTATGTATTGCTAGAGCCATCTCTGTCAAACCTGATATTCTATTAATGGATGAACCTGCCTCTGCTCTTGACCCGATTGCGACCATGCAGTTGGAGGAAACCATGTTTGAATTGAAGAAGGACTACACCATTATTATTGTGACCCATAACATGCAACAAGCAGCTCGTGCTAGTGATTACACTGCCTTCTTCTATTTAGGCGACCTTATTGAATATGATAAGACACGTAATATTTTTCAAAATGCGCAATGTCAGTCAACGAACGACTACGTTTCAGGGCACTTTGGTTAGAAAGGGGATATGATGACAGAACCTATTTTACAAATCAGAGACCTTTCTGTTTACTACAATCAAAAGAAAACCCTCAAAGACGTTTCCTTGGATTTTTATCCTAATGAAATAACGGCTTTAATTGGTCCATCTGGATCTGGAAAATCAACCCTCTTGCGCTCTATCAACCGAATGAATGATTTGAACCCTGAAGTAACTTTTACAGGATCTATCGTCTATAATGGACACAATATTTATAGTCCAAGGACAGATACGGTTGATTTACGCAAAGAAATCGGCATGGTATTCCAACAACCCAACCCATTTCCTATGTCTATTTATGAGAATGTGGTTTATGGGCTTCGCTTAAAAGGTATTAAAGATAAGGCAATCTTGGACCACGCGGTTGAAACTTCTCTGAAAGGTGCCTCTATTTGGGAGGAAGTCAAAGATCGCTTGCATGATTCTGCTGTTGGCTTGTCAGGTGGGCAGCAACAACGTGTTTGTGTCGCCAGAGTTCTTGCGACAAGTCCTAAAATCATTCTTTTAGATGAGCCAACTTCAGCCCTTGATCCGATTTCAGCTGGTAAAATCGAAGAAACCCTTTTTTCGTTAAAGAAAGATTATACCATGGTTATTGTGACACGCTCTATGCAACAGGCGTCTCGCCTGTCAGACCGAACAGGTTTCTTCCTAGAAGGTGATTTGCTTGAATTTGGTCCAACAAAAGCCATGTTCATGAATCCTAAACGTAAGGAAACCGAAGATTATATTTCTGGTAAATTTGGCTAATCATCTCTGGCAGATGGTCGTGGCAAACACCTTTATAGCCTTATAATAATGATGACAAAATCATAGAAAGTTAAAACGATGTTAAGAACGAAATTTGAAGAAGAATTAGACAAGTTACATAATCAGTTTTATTCGATGGGAACGGAAGTATTGGCCCAAATCAACAAAACAGTCCGTGCCTTTGTTAGCCATGATCGTGAATTGGCCAAAGAAGTCATCGAAGAAGATGATACCATCAATGAATTTGAAACAAAGCTAGAAAAAAAATCGCTTGAAATCATCGCCCTACAACAGCCAGTTTCAAATGACTTGCGTACAGTTATCACGGTATTAAAAGCTTCTAGCGATATTGAACGTATGGGTGACCATGCGTCATCAATTGCGAAGGCAACTATTCGTATGAAGGGCGAGGAGCGTATCCCAGTGGTTGAAGAACAAATCAACCTTATGGGAAAAGCAGTTAAACAGATGGTCGAAGATGCCTTGAACGCCTATATTAATGCTGACGATGTGAAGGCTTACGAAATTGCGGCTTCTGATGAAGTGATTGATAATTATTTTCGTGAAATTCAATCCTTAGCTGTGGCAGAAATTCGCAAAACGCCAGATGCCGTCTTTGCAGGAAAGGAATATTTCCAAGTTCTCATGTATTTGGAACGTATTGGGGATTATGCCCGCAATATTTGCGAATGGATTGTTTACCTTAAAACTGGAAAAATTATTGAATTGTAAGAAAATATGCTATAATGGGACTGGGAAAATGCTTGCCAGTCCCTGATTTTATACGAAATTGTGCAAGTTAGAAAATGAACTAACAAGAAAAAGTTTGCTTTGCTGAATTTTATTTTGTTAGGTTAACAAATACATGTAGACAGAGGTGATACTTAGGTATCATCTGTTGGTCTATTATGACTTGTTATTAGAATTAAGGAGTTATATGAAGACAGTAGAACATCTCATCGAAACATTTGTACCTGAAAATTATAATATCTTTTTAGATATTAATCGTCAGACCAAAACATTTACAGGAAATGTTGCGATTAACGGTGAAGCTTTAGATAATCATGTGGCTTTCCACCAAAAAGATTTGGACATTAAGTCTATTTTGCTTGATAATGAAGCTGTTATGTATCAAGTGGATAACGACAATGAAGTCGTGCGTGTTGAACTTCCTGAGACAGGGATGATGACACTTGTGATTGAATTTTCAGGACACATTACAGATAATATGACAGGGATTTACCCTTCTTACTACACTAAAGATGGTGAGAAAAAAGAAGTGATTTCAACCCAGTTTGAAAGTCATTTTGCGCGTGAAGCTTTTCCATGTATTGATGAGCCACAAGCTAAAGCGACCTTTGATTTAAGTTTAACTTTTGACCAAGAAGCTGGTGACATAGCCTTATCTAACATGCCAGAAATCAATGTCGAACGTCGTCAGGAAACTGGTCTTTGGACTTTTGACACTACGCCAAGAATGTCTTCTTATTTGCTAGCCTTTGCTTTAGGAAACCTTCATGGGAAGACTGTAAAAAGTAAGAGAGGAACAACTGTGGGTGCCTATGCTACAACTGCTCACCCGCTTAGCTCTCTTGATTTTTCATTAGACATTGCTGTACGTGTCATTGATTTTTATGAAGATTACTTTGGGGTGCATTATCCAATCCCGCAATCTCTTAACCTTGCCCTTCCGGACTTTTCATCTGGAGCTATGGAAAATTGGGGCTTAATCACTTATCGTGAAATTTACTTGCTTGTTGATGAGAATTCAACAGCTCAAAGCAGACAGCAAGTAGCACTTGTTGTAGCTCACGAAATAGCTCACCAATGGTTTGGCAATCTGGTAACGATGAAGTGGTGGGATGACCTCTGGTTGAACGAAAGTTTTGCCAACATGATGGAATATGTCTCTATTGACGCTATTGAGCCTTCTTGGAAAATTTTTGAAGATTTCCAAACAGGAGGTGTTCCACTTGCTCTGAAACGAGATGCCACTGATGGTGTTCAATCTGTCCATGTTGACGTTAGCCATCCAGATGAAATAAACACTTTGTTTGATCCAGCTATTGTTTACGCTAAGGGAAGTCGCCTCATGCACATGTTACGTCGCTGGATTGGTGACCGTGATTTTGCGGCTGGTTTACGTCTTTACTTTGAAAAACACCAATATCGAAATACCATCGGTCGTGATTTGTGGAATGCCTTGTCAGATGCTTCAGGAAAAGATGTGGCTGCCTTTATGGATGCGTGGTTGGAGCAACCAGGTTATCCTGTCTTGACCGCTCGTCTTGAAAACGACCAATTAATCCTTAGTCAAAAACAATTCTTTATTGGAGAAGCTAAGGACCACGGTCGCCTTTGGCCAATCCCGCTAAACAGTAATTGGAAGGGACTTCCCGAAACCTTGACAGAGGCAGAAATGGTCATTCCAAACTTTAGTCAATTGGCAGCAGAAAATGAAGGAGCCCTACGTTTCAATACTGAGAATACAGCTCATTACATTACAGATTACCAAGGACCATTACTAGCTGCTTTAGTCACTGAACTCGCTCATCTTGATAATACCTCTGCTTTACAAGCTATTCAAGAACGTCGTTTATTGGCAGATAGCGGCTTGATTTCCTATGCTGAATTGGTTGACTTAATTGCTCAGTTAGACGACTCTAAGTCTTATATGGTAGCAGAAGCGGTTCAGCAAGTGGTTTCTGGTTTGAAACGTTTTGTTGATGAAGGAAGCTTAGCAGAAAAATCTTTTAACCGCTTGGTAACCACCATTTATCAAGAAGACTTTAATCAGCATGGTTTTGAGAAAAAGGCTGACGAATCAGATGAAGATGAGATGGTACGTCAGGTTGCCTTAGGACGTTTATGGTTAGCAGAAAATCCGGCGATTATTGACGGATTGAGAGCTATTTTCGAAACATACACAGACAATATTGCAAGTATTCCAGCAGCCGTTCGTCGCTTGGTTTTAGCCAACCAAATGAAACATTTCGAAACAGATAGTTTGGTTGATACTTACTTTGACACTTATGTAGCGACAACTGATAATAACTTGCGTAATGATTTAACAGTGGCTTTAGGTCAAACAAGTCAATCAGCTACCTTAAAACGTATCTTGGTGAGTTTGAAAGACAAAGATATCATCAAACCTCAGGATTTATCTTTTTGGTATAATGTGCTTTTGGGACAGTCTTTCACGCAAGAAACCATTTGGAAATGGGCTAGAGAAAATTGGGAATGGATTAAGGCAGCACTTGGAGGGGATATGAGTTTCGATAAGTTCGTCATCTATCCAGCGGCTAACTTTAAAACCCAAGAACGCTTAAACGAATACAAAGCCTTTTTCGAGCCAAAATTAGATGATATGGCTATTAGCCGTAATATCGCTATGGGAATAAATGAAATTGAGGCACGTGTTGCCTTGATTACCAAAGAAAAAGCAGCTGTTCTTGAAGCACTCAGTCATTATTAAGACATTATACAGAGTTGGAAAGACACTTCCAACTCTTTTGATGTCATTTAAGCATCATTTTTTATGGAATTGAAAAAAGCATCAAAGTTTAGTAAAACTTAAGGTTTCTATGGTATACTTCACAATAGAATAGTCTTGTGAGAACAAAGGTGAAATGATAGGCCGAATCCCTATTTTGGCTCAGAATAATAGAGGTAGAAACATGATAAAAATATTATTAGTAGAAGATGACTTGAGTTTATCGAATTCCATTTTTGATTTTTTAGATGATTTTGCAGACGTGATGCAAGTTTTTGATGGCGATGAAGGCTTATATGAAGCAGAAAGTGGTATTTATGATTTGATTTTGTTAGATCTCATGTTACCAGAAAAAAATGGCTTTCAAGTCTTAAAAGAATTGCGGGAAAAAGATATTAAAATTCCAGTTTTGATTATGACAGCCAAAGAAAGCATAGATGATAAGGGACATGGGTTTGAACTAGGAGCAGATGATTATCTAACCAAGCCGTTTTACCTTGAAGAATTAAAGATGCGCATCCAGGCCCTGTTAAAACGTACGGGCAAATTCACTGATAAAAATCTAAGTTTTGGTAATGTGGTGGTGGATTTAAGACGAAAAGAAGTTCAAGTCGATGGGGAACCCATTGAGCTATTAGGAAAAGAGTTCGACTTATTGGTTTACATATTGCAAAACCAAAATGTGATCTTACCCAAGACCCAAATTTTTGATCGCTTATGGGGGTTTGACAGCGACACGACAATCTCAGTTGTAGAGGTTTATGTCTCTAAAATTAGAAAAAAATTAAAAGGTACTGGTTTTGTTGATAAACTCCAAACCCTGAGAAGTGTAGGTTATATTCTAAAAAACAATGAGTAAATTAAAAAAAGAGATTCTGTCAGATCAGTACACTCACTTTTTCCATTTTTTTGCGGTCTTTACAGGTATTTTTGTCATTATGACCATTATTATTTTACAGATTATGAGGTTTGGGGTTTATTCGTCTGTTGATAGTAGCCTGATTTCTGTTAGTAATAATGCTAGTAGTTATGCCAATCGAACCATGGCTAGAATATCCTCCTTCTACTTTGATTCTGAAAATAATATTATTAAGGCGCTACCTGACTCTGATAGTTCAAAATTACTAGGCTCCCCTGCAGCTAATACAGATATTATTTTGTTCAGTGCTAATGGGACGATTTTAAATTCCTTCAATGCCTTCTCCAATTACCAAAATTTTCATCTGGACGAACGACGGTTAGGAACCATTGTGACAACTAGTCTCGTGAATTTTTATGGTCAAGAAGAAAAGTACCATACGATAACTGTTAGGGTCCATATCAAAAATTATCCTGCTGTCGCTTATATGATGGCTGTTGTCAATGTGGATCAATTGGATAGCGCTAATGAACGCTATGAGCAAATCATCATCATTGTGATGGTTATCTTTTGGCTGATTTCCATTTTAGCTAGTATTTATTTATCTAAGTGGAGTCGAAAACCGATTTTGGAAAGTTATGAAAAGCAAAAGATGTTTGTGGAAAATGCCAGCCATGAATTAAGAACCCCTCTAGCTGTTTTACAAAACCGCTTGGAATCCCTCTTTCGAAAACCTAACGAAACTATTTTGGAAAATAGTGAGCACCTTGCCTCTAGTTTGGACGAAGTCCGAAATATGCGTATTCTAACGACCAATCTATTGAATTTGGCCAGGCGAGATGACGGTATCAATCCGCAATGGACAGATTTGGATGCTCAATTCTTTGATACCATTTTTAAGAACTATCAATTAGTTGTTGAAGAATCTGGCAAAGTCTTTCGCTCCGATAATCAAGTCAATCGCATCTTGAAAATGGACAAGGCATTATTAAAACAACTCATGACGATTTTAGTCGATAATGCCATCAAATACACCGATAAAAATGGAGTAGTTGAGATAAAGGTCAAAACAACCGATAAAACCTTGCTCATTTCGGTTATTGATAATGGGCCAGGGATAAAAGACGAAGAGAAGAAAAAGATTTTTGATCGATTCTATCGGGTTGATAAAGCTAGAACACGCCAGACAGGTGGCTTTGGCTTAGGATTAGCATTAGCCCAACAGATTGTGACGTCATTAAAAGGAAGTATCACAGTAAAAGATAACTTCCCTAAAGGTAGTATTTTTGAAGTCAAATTATAAACGAGGCTAGGACAAAAAGATTTCTATTTTTGAAATTCTTTATTGTTAGACCTAATCAATTAATCATTAAACAAAAAAGTAAACAAAACTAGATTCCTGACAATCAGAATTATGTTTTGTTCACTTTTTTTATTTGAAGTTGAACTTTTATCCTAGTCTTGAAGAAAAAGTCCATTTAGGACAATTTTTCTTCAATCTTTTTTTTGCTCCTCTAAAAATGAAAAACGCCTGAAACACAAAAAATAAGCGTTTTAAGAGTTAGTTGAAACCATAATCATTAAATTATCCTAGTTTACACTTTCTAAAAATAGAGTTTGTCTACGTTCTGTAAGGATGACTGTTGAGGTTATCCTTTTTAAAGTTCTCTCTAGATCGCTGATAGGATTCCAAATTTTTACCACACATAAAGAAAAAAACTCCAACTGGAGTTTTCATTGGATATTTATTAGCCAAGCTTTGCAGCAAGACGTGCTTTATCGCGGCTAGCTTTGTTTTTGTGAATCAAACCTTTTGATTCAGCTTTATCGATGCTTGAAGAAGCAGCACGGAAAAGCTCTTCAGATGGGTTAGCTTCAAATGCTTTGATAGCAGTACGCATAGCTGATTTTTGTGCTGAGTTTTTTTCGTTTGCTTTAACGTTAAGTTCAGCGCGTTTAATAGCTGATTTAATATTTGCCAATGTTTTCACCTCCAAATTAATCTAACTACATCATTATATAGAAAATATAGGTATTTGGCAACCCTTTATCACTTTTTGAGGTAAATTTCATCAATTTTATGATCAGCTGCCTTGTGCAAAATCAATTCTGCCCGATTTCGTGTTGGTTCAATAAATTTTTCTAGATTTTCCAAATTAACTGTTTTCCAGACATTATGAGCAAAAGCTATAGCCTCATCTTGGGGTAATCTTGTGTATTGGGCATAGTAGCTTTGTGAATCCTGCTTTGCCATTTCCAAAATACTTAAAAAGCGTTCAATATACCAGTGCTCAATATGGTCGCTGTCAGCATCAATGTAAATGGAAAAGTCAAAATAATCACTCATATATAAACGATTGTTTTGCTGGTTTTGAAAAACATTAATTCCTTCGACAATCAGAAAATCTGGACTATCAAATCGTTGTTCCTGATGAGGAACAATATCATAAATCTCATGGGAGTAAACAGGTACGGAAGCAGATTGACCATTTTTAATGGTATCTAAAAAATTCAATAGCCGTTCCATATTATAAGATTCAGGAAAACCTTTTCGATTGAGAATTCCTCGTTCAATCAGGATCTTATTAGAATATAAGAAACCATCAGTAGTGACCAACTCAACTTGACTATTTGGGTGAGTACGAGATAGTAGCAACTGTAAAAGTCGGCTAGTAGTTGATTTACCAACAGCAACAGATCCAGAAATCCCAATAATGAAAGGCCTTAACTGAATTTCTTTTTTGAGAAAGAGACTTTTTGAAAAAGATAGGTTTTCTTGAGCAATTTTATAAATCTGGATTAAATTAATCAAGGGAAGGTAAATATCGATCACATCCGTAATACTGATATTGTCATTTAAACTGGTGATACTCTCCAATTCCTCTTGTGTCAATAGAGGCTTTGTTTTTTGGTGCAACATTTTCCAAGCTTCTCTGGAAATCTTTTCAAAGTTGATGAATTCGTTTGTCATACTAGCTCCTAACAATTTGACAGTGCTTACATTATAACATTTCAGTAAAAAAAAAGAAAAATTTTTAGTTTGAATTTATGTGAGAATTAGTACAATTGCTAGAAAAAATCGAACATTCCAAGAAGATTTTTCTGTAAATTAAAAAGCGTGCAGTTAATGTTCGGTTTTACCGATTAATACCCTAGTAATCCTTTTAGAACAAGCGTCTTGTAAACCATTTCAAAGTGTGATAGAATGAAAAAGCATCTTAAAAAGATAGGAAAAACGATGGCAAAAATGTATTATGACGAGAACCCAGATAGTCTTCATGATATTCATGAATTGAATGTAACATTACTCGGTTTTCCGTTTACTTTCTTAACAGACTCTGGTGTCTTTTCAAAGAAAATGATTGATTTTGGTAGCCAAGTGTTGTTAAATACGTTGAATTTCACCAAAAATGAACGCATTTTGGACTTGGGTTGTGGCTATGGTCCCCTAGGGATAAGCCTGGCAAAAGTTCAAGGGGTAGAAGCAACCTTGGTTGATATTAACAACCGAGCGATTGATTTAGCCAAGAAAAATGCAAGCTTTAATGATGTTGACGTTTCCATTTTTCAATCAAACATTTATGAAAATGTTAGCGGGCAATTTGACCATATTATTAGCAATCCCCCCATTAGAGCGGGGAAAAAAGTTGTTCATGACATTATTGAAAAAAGCATTGACTTTTTAGTTAATCAAGGTGATTTAACTATCGTAATTCAAAAGAAACAAGGAGCACCTAGCGCTAAAGAGAAAATGGCGCATGTGTTTGGCAATGTTGAGATTATCAAAAAAGACAAAGGCTACTATATTCTAAGGAGTACAAAGCATGAGAACAGTTGATTTAATTCAAAAAAAACGTGACGGCAAAGAACTGACAACCGAAGAAATTAATTGGTTGATTAGTGGCTATGCTAATGGAACAGTTCCTGATTACCAAATGGCTGCTTTTGCCATGGCCATCTATTTCAAGGGAATGACAACCCGTGAAACACGGGATTTGACTATGAGCATGGTTGAGACTGGAGAGCAAATTGATCTTTCAGCTATTGCAGGTGTCAAAACAGACAAACATTCAACAGGTGGTGTGGGGGATAAGGTAACTCTAATCTTAGCGCCTCTTGTAGCAAGTTTTGATGTTCCCGTTGCTAAAATGAGTGGTCGTGGGCTAGGTCACACAGGTGGTACGCTAGATAAGCTTGAAGCAATCAAAGGTTTTCAAATTGACCGTAGCCAAGATGACTTTATTAAACAAGTGCAAGACATTGGCATCTCTGTTATCGGTCAATCCGATAAACTGGTTAAGGCGGATAAACTGTTATACGCTCTAAGAGATGTTACGGCAACCGTTGATATTATTCCTCTAATAGCAAGCTCAGTCATGAGTAAAAAAATTGCCGCCGGTGCGGATAGCATTCTCTTAGATGTTACTGTAGGTGATGGCGCCTTTATGAAAACTATAGAAGATGCCGAAAAACTATCTCGTTTAATGGTAGATTTAGGAAAAGAAGTTGGTCGTAAGACGGTTGCTGTCATTACCAATATGAGTCAACCTCTGGGACGAGCTATTGGCAATCGTCTGGAAGTGTTAGAAGCTTTGGATATTATGCAAGGCAAGGGGCGCGAAGATATTACCCATTTCATTTGCGAGTTGGCTCAGATTATGTTGCGTTTAGCTGGCGTTGATAAGTCACTAGAAGACATCAGAAAAAATCTGGTTGATGGAACAGCTTTAGCGAAATTTGAAGAAATGGTTACCTATCAAGGTGGTGACCTTAAGGATCTTTACCGCGAGTCATCGGCTGCTGTGCAGACAGAAGTATTTGCTGTTGAAGATGGCTACATTACCGAATTACCAGCCCTAGAATTTGGGTTATTTGCCATGAGATTAGGAGCGGGTCGAGCGGTAAAAACAGATCCACTTGATTATGAATCTGGAATTGTTTTTGATAAGAAAATTGGTGATTCTGTAAGTAAGGGAGACCGTATTGCTGTCATCTTCTCACAGGAAGATTTACCTAAAAAAGTGCTTACAGAATTCGAAAAAAATGTTAAAATAGGTGTAGCACAAATTGAACCTAAAGAGATCATTGAAATTATTTCCTAAGGAGGAATTCTCATAATGAACATTAATAAATATATTGATCATACCCTGCTAAAAGCAGATAGTGTGCAATCACAACTTGATCAATTAATTGATGAGGCAAAAATGTATGATTTTGCAAGTGTTTGCGTTAATCCAAGTTGGGTCGCTTATGCTGCAGAAGCTTTAAAAGATTCTGATGTTAAAGTTTGTACGGTTGTAGGTTTTCCTTTAGGGGCAACTACATCAGCAACCAAAGCTTTTGAAACCAAAGATGCTATTGCAAATGGTGCTGATGAAATTGATATGGTAATCAACATTGGTCTCTTGAAACAAGGTGACGATCAAGCTGTTGAAAACGATATGCGTGCTGTTGTTGAAGCAAGTGGTGACAAACTTGTTAAAGTGATTATCGAAGCTTGTCTCTTGACTGACGAAGAAAAAGTTAGAGCATGTCAATTAGCTGTTAAAGCAGGTGTTGATTTTGTAAAAACCTCAACAGGTTTTTCAACAGGTGGAGCAACCATCTCAGACGTCAAATTAATGCGCCAAACTGTGGGACCTGACATCGGGGTCAAAGCTGCTGGTGGTGCCCGTTCTTTTGAGGATGTAATGGCCTTTATCGAAGCAGGTGCTACTCGTATTGGAACATCCGCAGGAGTAACTATTATGAAGGGTGATATTGCAAATGGTGGCTACTGATTTAGTTTCATTAGCCATTGACGCCAGTAAGCATGCTTACGTTCCTTATTCACATTTTCCGATTGGAGCAGCTCTCAAAACTAAAGATGGGACAATCTATACTGGTTGCAATATTGAAAATGCTAGTTTTGGGCTGACCAATTGTGGTGAGCGAACAGCTATATTTAAAGCCGTTTCCGATGGACATAAGGAATTAGCAGAAATTGCCATTTATGGAGAGACGCAAGAACCTGTTTCTCCTTGTGGAGCTTGTCGTCAAGTAATGGCAGAGTTCTTTGAACCGTCTTCTCTAGTTACCTTAATTGCCAAAAATGGTCAAACCCTTGAAATGACTGTCGGTGATTTACTGCCTTATTCATTTACAGATTTATCATAATCTGACTTAATTCTTGTTATCTAGCCGTCTTGGCTTTATATTTACTTTCAGCAACTTGTTTGCTAGAAATATTTTTTAGGAGGGTTCATATTCATGAACAAGAAATTTATTGGTCTTGGTTTAGCTTCAGTAGCTTTACTAGGTTTGGCTGCTTGTGGTAACCGCGGTGCTTCTAAAGGTGGAGAAGCAGGAAAAACTGATTTAAAAGTTGCAATGGTTACCGATACTGGTGGTGTTGATGATAAATCATTCAACCAATCAGCTTGGGAAGGCTTGCAAGCTTGGGGAAAAGAAATGGGTCTTAAAAAGGGCGCAGGTTTCGATTACTTCCAATCTACAAGTGAATCTGAGTATGCAACTAACCTAGATACAGCAGTTTCAGGCGGCTACCAAGTGGTTTATGGTATCGGTTTTGCCTTGAAAGATGCTATTGCTAAGGCTGCTGGAGATAATGATGGTGTTAAATTTGTTATCATCGATGACGTTATCGAAGGAAAAGACAACGTTGCAAGTGTGACATTTGCCGATCATGAAGCCGCTTATCTTGCAGGTATTGCAGCAGCGAAAACTACTAAAACCAAAACAGTTGGTTTCGTAGGTGGTATGGAAGGTACTGTTATTACTCGTTTTGAAAAAGGATTTGAAGCAGGTGTGAAATCTGTTGACGATTCCATTCAAATCAAAGTTGACTATGCCGGCTCATTTGGTGATGCCGCTAAAGGTAAAACAATCGCAGCAGCCCAATACGCAGCTGGTGCAGACGTTATTTATCAAGCAGCAGGTGGAACTGGAGCAGGTGTCTTTAACGAAGCTAAAGCTGTTAACGAAAAACGTAACGAAGCCGATAAAGTTTGGGTAATCGGTGTTGACCGTGACCAAAAAGATGAAGGTAAATACACTTCTAAAGATGGAAAAGAAGCAAACTTTGTTCTTGCTTCATCAATCAAAGAAGTTGGTAAAGCTGTTCAGTTAATCAACAAACAAGTAGCAGACAAAAAATTCCCTGGAGGAAAAACAACTGTTTACGGTTTGAAAGATGGTGGTGTTGAAATCGCAACAACAAACGTTTCAAAAGAAACAATTAAAGCTATTGAAGAAGCAAAAGAAAAAATTAAATCTGGTGACATTAAAGTTCCTGAAAAATAATGGTAAAAAACAAGAAGCGCGACCTTTGTCGGTCGCCCTTTTTGGACTGAGATAACTTTTATCTCAGTAAAGCTTGTGACAAATGACAAGCTTTACTGAAATAAAAGATTGAATTGAAAGGAAATTATCCTATGACACAGCATGTCATTGAAATGAGAGAAATCACGAAGAAATTTGGTGATTTTGTAGCAAATGACCACATTAATTTGAATGTCAGAAAAGGTGAAATTCATGCCTTGCTAGGTGAAAATGGAGCTGGAAAATCGACCCTAATGAATATGCTAGCTGGTCTTTTAGAACCAACTAGTGGAGAAATTGTCATTAATGACAAGCCAGTTCTAATTGATTCGCCATCCAAGTCTGCTAAGCTTGGTATTGGGATGGTTCACCAACATTTCATGTTAGTAGAAGCCTTTACAGTTGCTGAAAACATTATTTTGGGAAATGAAGTGGTGAAAAATGGTTGTTTGGACCTTAAACAAGCCTCAAAAGAAATCAAAGAATTATCTGAAAAATATGGCCTTGCAATCAATCCTTCAGCAAAAGTTGCTGATATTTCAGTTGGAGCTCAACAACGTGTTGAGATTTTAAAAACTTTGTATCGTGGTGCGGATATTCTGATTTTTGATGAACCAACTGCTGTTTTAACACCTGCTGAGATTCAAGAATTGATGAGCATTATGCGCAACTTGGTTAAAGAAGGCAAGTCTATCATTTTAATCACCCACAAATTGGATGAAATCAGAGCCGTTGCTGACCGCGTTACAGTTATTCGTCGTGGTAAGAGTATTCAAACTGTTAATGTAGCAGGAGCTACATCACAAGATTTGGCAGAAATGATGGTCGGGCGCTCAGTTTCCTTTACGACTGCTAAAAAGGCATCTGAACCTAAAGACGTTGTCTTGTCTATTAAGAATTTAGAAGTTGATGAAAATCGTGGTGTTCCAGCGGTTAAAGGCTTGTCACTTGACGTGAGAGCTGGTGAGATTGTTGGGATTGCTGGGATTGACGGCAATGGTCAATCAGAATTGATCCAAGCTATTACAGGTCTTCGTAAGGCTAAATCTGGAAGCATCATGGTTAAAAATCAAGAAGTAACCCATTTAACCTCACGTAAAATCACAGAATTATCAGTAGGACATGTCCCAGAGGACCGTCACAGAGATGGTTTGGTTTTAGATCTATCCTTAGCTGAAAATACAGCCTTGCAAACCTATTATAAAGAACCATTAAGTAAAAATGGTATCTTAAACTATACTAAAATCAATGAATACGCCCGTAACTTAATGAGTGAGTTTGATGTTCGTGGTGCCAATGAATTGGTTCCTGCTCGCGGCTTCTCAGGTGGTAATCAGCAAAAAGCTATTATTGCCCGTGAGGTTGATCGTGATCCAGATTTGTTGATTGTTAGTCAACCAACACGCGGTTTAGATGTTGGAGCGATTGAGTATATTCATAAGCGTCTCATTGAAGAACGTGATAAAGGCAAAGCTGTCCTCGTTGTTAGTTTTGAACTTGATGAAATCTTGAATTTATCAGACCGTATTGCGGTTATCCACGATGGTAAAATTCAAGGTATTGTATTGCCAGAAGAGACCAACAAACAAGAACTTGGTATCTTAATGGCGGGTGGTTCAATTCATAAGGAGGAAAGTCATGCCTAAAAATGCACAAAAAATTGCTGTGCCAATGATTTCCGTCTTGTTAGGATTTTTACTTGGCGCTATTATCATGTTTATCTTTGGTTACGACCCAATTTGGGGTTATGAAGGTCTATTCCAAATTGCCTTTGGTAGCGTTAAAAATATCGGTGAAATCTTCCGGGCAATGGGGCCACTGATTCTCATCGCACTTGGATTTACCGTTGCTAGTCGTGCCGGTTTCTTCAACGTCGGGTTATCAGGTCAAGCCCTAGCAGGTTGGATTGCTGCCGGCTGGTTTGCTTTAGTTAATCCAGATATGCCGCGCCCTCTTATGATTATCATGACTGTTTTGATTGGTATGATTGCAGGAGGAATTGCTGGCGCTATCCCAGGTATTTTGAGGGCTTATCTGGGTACCAGTGAAGTTATTGTTACTATCATGATGAACTATATCATTCTTTATGTTGGTAATGCAATCATTCAAAAGGGATACCCTCAAAGTGTTAAACAAAGTATTGACTCAACAATCCAAGTTAGTGATAATGCTAGTTATCAAACCCATTGGTTATCAGCTTTGACAAATAATTCTCGGATTAATATTGGGATTTTCTTTGCTATTATTGCCATTGCCTTAATCTGGTTTTTGTTAAACAAGACCACACTTGGGTTTGAAATTCGTTCTGTTGGACTTAATCCACATGCTTCTGAGTATGCAGGGATGTCATCAAAACGTACCATTATCTTATCAATGATTATTTCGGGTGCTCTTGCAGGACTTGGGGGAGTGGTTGAAGGACTTGGTACTTTTGAAAATGTCTTTGTGCAGGGGTCTTCTTTGGCAGTTGGTTTTGACGGTATGGCAGTTAGCTTGCTTGCAGCAAATTCACCAATTGGCATTTTCTTCTCATCATTCTTATTTGGTGTCTTAAATATTGGTGCTCCAGGAATGAACATAGCAGGTATTCCACCAGAACTGGTTAAAGTCGTGACTGCCTCAATCATTTTCTTTGTAGGGGCTCACTACCTTATTGAACGTTACATTATTCGACCTAAAAAACTAGTGAAGGGTGGTAAATAAGATGAGTTTAGTAACGATTTTTGCCTTATTGATGTCATCTATGCTTATTTATGCAACACCACTCATTTTCACAAGTATCGGAGGAACTTTTTCAGAACGTTCTGGTGTTGTTAATGTCGGCTTAGAAGGTATCATGGTTATGGGAGCCTTCTCAGGAATTGTCTTTAACCTTGAGTTTGCTGACACCTTCGGAAAAGCAACACCTTGGATTGCCGTCTTAGTTGGTGGTATTGTTGGTTTGGTTTTCTCTTTGATCCATGCCTTAGCAACCATTAACTTTAGGGCTGACCATATTGTCAGTGGTACAGTATTAAACTTGCTAGCACCTTCTTTTGCAGTCTTTTTGGTAAAGGTAATGTATGGTAAAGGACAGACTGATAATATCCAACAATCTTTTGGGAAATTTGATTTTCCAGGATTGTCACAAATTCCTGTGATTGGTGATATTTTCTTCAAAAATACTAGCTTAGTTGGTTACCTTGCTGTTGCCTTTTCATTCCTTGCTTGGTTTGTGCTTTACAAAACAAGATTTGGTTTACGTTTACGTTCAGTCGGTGAGCATCCACAGGCGGCAGATACACTCGGTATTAATGTTTATTTGATGAAATACTACGGTGTGATGATTTCAGGTTTCCTAGGAGGAATTGGCGGGGCTGTTTATGCTCAATCAATTTCAGTTAACTTTGCTGTAACAACTATCTTAGGCCCTGGATTTATTGCCCTTGCAGCCATGATTTTTGGTAAATGGAATCCCGTTGGAGCTATGTTATCCAGTCTTTTCTTTGGTTTATCACAAAGTTTGGCAGTTATTGGAGCGCAGTTGCCAGTATTGGAAAAAATTCCAACCGTTTATCTCCAGATTGCCCCTTATGTGGTAACCATTATTATCTTGGCAGCCTTCTTCGGACAATCAGTTGCGCCAAAAGCTGATGGTGTAAATTACATTAAATCTAAATAAAGTTATATTAGTAAGTCTCTTAATGAGTTTTAATAGCACTTCTAAAGCAAGATAGTCATGTCTAGCTTTAGGGGTGCTTTTTTGAGGGTGGCAACGCGAATATTGGATTGTCAGTCACCATCAGAGTAGAAGCAGGAACAGACTAGAACTAAGTCAGTGGCTTAGTTCTTTTGGCTTGCCTTTCATTTTTAAAGTAAAAGTTACCAGTGAAAATTGACATCTGTTGAGTGCACGACGGGCATGTCGTACACCTGAGGTGAAAGTCCTCTGTGGGCACCAGCTCGGTAAATCCAATAGTGACTCCCAAGGCCAGACTACCGTGAAGTAGCGTGGAGAGGAAGGGCTAGCGAAATCGTGGCTCTAGGAATACAGGACAGCGACATAGAATCTCTTATTGGTAAAGTATCTTCATTGAGGTGTGGTCGTCACTGGACATCTTATAAAACACTAATCGGAACGCTACAAGGAGAAAACTGGTCACTACTCCTGTCCAATATCATGCTTAATGAGCTTGGAAAGTCGAAGTCTTCGTTTCGTCCGCTACGTAGATGATGGTGTTATCACAGTTGGCAGTGAAGTAGCTGCTAACTATGGCTAATTCATTGAAAAACGATTAGGTTAGAAGGTCAACATGACTGAGACTAAGGTTGTGAGAGCGAGCAAACTGAAATATCTAGGATTTTGGTTCTGGAAATCATCAGAGAGTTGGAAAAGTCGTCCACATCAAGATAGTGTGCAGATTGTAAGTGGAGCATTGACCTAGACAGGTGAATTGAGAAACTCAATTAGGTTATCCGAGGTTGGACAAACTACTTTTCCTTGACAGCTATGAAAACTGCTATGGCAAAAATTGATGAAGGGTTGAGGACATGCGTAGAGTTATTATCTAGAAGCCATGGAAAAGAAACCTAGGCGACTATAGGGACTTATTAAACTAGGAGTACCGAAGTGGATAGCGGATAAAGTATCTGGATAGAGTGACTATTATCAATTAGTGGCTCAGAAGTCAGTACTAAAACGAGCCATATTAAAACCAGTCCTCGCTCAACGTGGACTGGTTTCTTACCTAGAGTATTATTTAGAATGACATGCGTTAAAAATTAGTTGAACTGCCATGTGTCAAACGGCATGCACGGTAGTGTGAGAGGAGAAGGACTAGAGATTAGTCTCTACTTGATTGTTTTAGCCAACGAAAGCATTGATTTCTGTTTCAATGTTAGCTATTTTTTCTTGAGCGATGTCAAGAGTATCACCTACTGTAGCAATGTAGAATTTTATTTTAGGTTCAGTTCCTGATGGTCGTACAGCAAACCAGCTATCGTCTGCTAATGTATATTTCAAGACGTTGCTAGGAGGAGTTGTTAAAGCAGTTTGGGCATCTTTAGTGCTTGCAGTTTGAGCCAGGAAGTCCTCAGTCAAGACAATATCAGTTTGGTTAAATTGACTTGGAGCATGGTCACGGAACTTATCCATGATTTTCTTGATTGCAGCAGCGCCATCTACACCGGAAAGAGTCACAGAGATGGTTTTTTCAGCAAAATAGCCATATTCTTTAAAAATTTCGTCGATACCATCGGCTAAAGTTAGACCACGAGAGCGGTAGTAGGCTGCGATTTCAGCAACGAGTAAAACAGCTTGAATAGCATCTTTATCACGAACAAATGGTTTGATCAGGTACCCAAAACTCTCTTCAAAACCAAACATGTAGGTATGATTGTGTTTCTCTTCAAATTCTTGAATTTTTTCAGCGATGAACTTGAAACCTGTTAGCACGTTAAACATGGTCGCGCCATAACTTTCGGCAATTTTGGTTACCAGTTCAGTGGAGACGATGGATTTTGCTAGGGCAGCATTTTCTGGGAGAGTGCCTGCTTGTTTGTGAGCTTCCAAAATATACTTGGCCATTAAGGCACCGATTTGATTACCAGATAAATTCCAATAGCTACCATCAGTTTGACGAATTTCAACTCCTAAGCGGTCCGCATCTGGGTCGGTAGCAACCAACACATCGGCATCAACTTGACGTCCTAGTTCTTCAGCTAAGGCAAAGGCAGCTTGACTTTCAGGATTTGGTGAGGCAACTGTTGAGAAATCCGGGTCTGGTTTTGCTTGGGCTTCAACGACTTGTATGGATTCAAAGCCAGCTTGTGCTAAAGCACGACGTGCCAGCATTTCACCTGTTCCATGGAGTGGTGTATAAACAATTTTCATATCACGACCATATTGATGAATCAATTCTTGGTTAATATTGACACTTTTTACTTCTTCTAGGTAGGCAGCATCGAGAGCTTCACCAATCACTTCAATCAGGCCAGAGGCTTTAGCTTCGTCTAAATCAGCGAGGGCGATTGTGAAAGGATTATCAATGGCGCGAATATAATCAGTTAAGGCATCGGCGTCAGCAGGTGGCATTTGACCACCATCAGCACCATAGACTTTATAACCGTTGAAAGGAGCAGGGTTGTGGCTGGCAGTTACCATAATACCAGCAAATGCCCCTAAATAACGAACAGCAAAAGATAATTCTGGAGTTGGACGTAAGCTTTCAAAGACATAAGATTTAATATCGTGTGCTGCTAAAACTTGTGCTGATTCAAAGGCAAATTCTGGTGAAAAATGGCGTGAATCATAAGCAATGGCTACACCAGCTTTTTTAACATCATCGCCTTTTGATTCAATTAATTTAGCAAGTCCTTCTGTTGCTTGACGAACAACATAGATATTAATGCGATTGGTTCCAGCACTGATGTAACCACGCATACCAGCCGTTCCAAACTCAAGGTTTGTATAAAAGGCATCTTCTTTTGTTTTGTCATCCATACTGAGCAGTTCATCTTTTAAATAGGCTGGAAGATCAGGGACATCTAGCCATTTTTGATAATTTTCTGTATAAGTCATAGTCGTCTCCTTATATATTTTTAACCGCTTTCATTATATCATGTTAAAAAGAAAAAATCACTAATTTTTTGCAATAGTTTCCAAGCAGTTTTTCAATTTTTCAGATAATTAATAAGGTTTTAAAAAAGAGACTGTTTGTCCCAGTCTCTTGATATAGGTTGTTATTTATTTTTTTAGCTTAGACAATGTTGGAATCAGGGTAAAGGTAATTAAAGCTGAAATAATCATTTCAACGATAGCATTTGTTGAGACAATCGTTGCCAGTAATGCTTTGATGTTGCCCCCAAAAACGGTTGAGAAAAAAATAAAAATACCAGATAAGACAAAGACCGTATTGGTCAATGATCCAACAAGTCCAGAAATGATTAAACCAAATTTATTATGGATGAACTTATAAGTATAATAAGGTGTGATTCCAATTAAAATACGTGGCACCATGGCAATCATTAAGGAGGCTAAATTTCCTTGATCAACAAATGGTGAAAAAAGATAGTTAGTTGGCAGCAGGACAAGGGTATTTGTGATGACACTAATGAGTCCCATTAAGCCACCTAAAATAGCGCCGATACGCGGGCCATACATAATAGAAGCGACAATAACAGGAACATGCACAAGTGTTGGCTTAATTGGGACAGGCCAAAGATTGAAAACCAAGCTGCTAACAAAATGAATGACTAACATGATGGCAAAAAAGATAGCCACGCGAGAAATTTCAGTTGATTTATGGCGGTTCATTTCACTCTCCAATATATTTTTTATAAATTTATAATATAATACCAAATTTTTAAGTGGGTGACAAGGGGAAAAGCTGTTAGGAGGCTAATATAGTGTCAATAGCTTCTAAAATTACAGGAAGATCAGCCAAGGCACCTGGTCCTGTATCTCCACAAGCTAATAAGCTGGTTTTTGGAGGAATTTCGATAAAACCTGCCGTAGATAAGTGTTTAATATTTTTTTGAGTAATGGGGTTTTGATACATTTTGGTATTCATAGCTGGAGCTATTAATTTTGGTGTCGTAAGGGGTAAAGCTAGTGCCACACTAGTGACGATATTATCTGCGAAGCCATAAGAGAGATGGGCTATGGTGTTGGCGCTTGCTGGTGCAAGGATAAACAAATCTGTCTGTTTAGCCAATTTAATATGATTAACACTCTTAACGTCATCTTCTTTTATAACATCAAGATGAACGGGGTTCTTAGACAAGACTTGCAAGGTCAGAGGTGTGATAAAGGCAGTGGCTGCTTCAGTCATTAAAACGGTCACTTCGTAGCCTTTTTTAACCAATTGGCTAGTTAAATCGGCTGCTTTGTAGGCAGATATGCTACCAGAAACAGCTAGGGTAATGTGTTTAGTCATGTTTGGTCAGCCTTTCATATAATAAATTGGCAATAGCTTCTTTGGTATCGACGGGTTGGACCTCTTTGTCTGAAACAAGAAATGCCTTATGTTGATTTGGTCCAATATTGGCTAAATCATTGGCCAGGATGTAGTCAGCCTTATTTTGATAGAGACTTGCACGAGCTACTTTAATTAATTCTTCCTTGGATACGTTTACGAGAAGCTTAAAGCCGATCAGTTTTATCCGAGGATTCCATTCTTTAATGTAAGAAATAACCTTAGGTGTTTTCTTTAAAAAAAGAATCTGATAGTCAGACTGAGACGAAATCTTTTGTTCTCCATTGTGGCTGGTTAAAAACTTGTCGAGTTTTTCTGCCTGAGCGACCTCCTCCAAATCTGTCATATAAACAGGCGTGTAGTCGGAGACAGCCATACTATGGATAAGTAGCTCATGATGAGGAACTTGCTCTTGTAAGACAGCCATCAAGTCCTTAACTGTTGTGATTTCAATAATGGTCAGCCGGTCTGTTGCTACTGGTTTAATAGCTGATTTGGTTGTTACTAAGGTTACCTCATGCTGGTGTTTCAAAAATTCTTCGGCTACTAATTTGCCAAGTTGACCTGTTGAATGATTAGTGATGCCTCTAACAGCATCAATTGGTTCGGTTGTGCCACCTGATGTGATTAATAGTTTCATAGCCATATTTTAACAGAAAAGCAAGAAATAGTAAACGCAAGTTCATTTTACAGAAAAAGGGCACTTGACTAGTATTGTTACGGCAGTCTGTCAGGTGACTTGCCTTTTACTCTCGAAAATTCATGAAAATAAGAGAAAAATAAGAAAAGAGAAGCAGCATAGTGGCGAAAAGATGCCTTTTGCGTTAAAATAGGGGAAGCGGTTTCAGCTAAGAAAGGAACTATTGTGTTAGAGATTCGGAATTTACAGGACTTGCCTATCTCAGTGTATGACGAGGGCTTGATAGAGGCAGATGACGCCTTGCGTCCTTTCGCATGGACAGAAGTATTTTTAACAGCCATCAATCAGGAGCCCAATCAAATTATTTGGCATATATGGCCGATGACGAATACAGTCATTTTAGGCATGTTGGATCAGCAACTACCTTACCTTAATTTGGCGAAGCAGGTACTCAAAGAAAGGAATTATTATCCTGTTGTTCGTAATATTGGTGGCTTGGCCGTCGTTGCAGATGAGGGGATTTTGAATTTTTCATTGATTATTCCAGATCAGCTTTCAGAACGTATCAGTATTGTCAATGCCTACTTAATGATGGTTGACCTGATTAGAGCAACCTTTTCTGATTACTATCATCCTATTGAATACGTGGAAATTAAAAGGTCCTATTGCCCTGGTAATTTTGATCTCAGTATTGCAGGTCGCAAGTTTGCAGGTATCGCCCAGCGTCGCATCAAAAAAGGGATTGTGGTCTCTATCTACTTGAGTGTTTGTGGTGATCAAGCAGCGCGTGGTCAACTTATCAAAGCTTTTTATGAAGCCGGAACACAAGGAAAAATTACCAAGGTTAGTTATCCTCAAATTGATCCGAAATGTATGGCAACTCTTTCAGAACTTCTTGAGACGCCTTTTACAGTGGCAAAAGTCCTTGAACGTCTCCGATTGACCTTGCGACAGTTGGGCTTTTCGCTCACGGAAAAACGGCCAGATCAAGCCTTACTGACTGATTTTGATGCTGTCTATGAGCGGATGCAACTAGAAGTCGCCAGAAAGGAAGGCAAATGAAAGAAAGATTTAGACCTTTATTCAAGCCCTTAATTTTGCCCAATGGGAGTCGTTTAGATAGCCGTTTTGTCTTGTCTCCTATGGTGACCAACTCATCCACAAAAAACGGTTATGTCACCCAAGATGATGTATCCTATGCTTTGAGACGAGCAGAATCAGCCCCTCTACAAATTACAGGAGCGGCCTATGTGGATCCTTATGGTCAATTGTTTAAATATGGTTTTAGTGTCGCAAAAGATGCCGACATTCCCGGCTTGAAAAAGTTAGCTCAAGCGATGAAGGCAAAGGGAGCTAAAGCTGTCTTACAATTGACACATGCTGGCCGATTTGCTAGTCAGACCTTGGCTAACTATGGCTTTGTTTATGGCCCTAGTTACATGCAGTTGAGGTCGCCGCAACCTCACGAAGTTAAGCCTTTAACAGGACAGCAAATAGAAGAATTGATTGCAGCTTACGCTCAGGCCGCCTGGCGGGCAATTCAGGCAGGCTTTGATGGTGTCGAAGTGTCTTCGGCGCAGCGCTTATTGATTCAAAGCTTTTTCTCTACCTTCTCTAACCAACGAACAGATAGTTATGGTGGTCAATCGCTTGCTAGTCGTGCTAAATTAACTCTTGAAGTCCTGCAAGCTGTTCACCAGGTGATTAAGCAGGAAGCTCCTGATGGTTTTATTTTTGGTTTTCGTGCCACCCCTGAAGAAACAAGGGGTCATAACATTGGCTACGCGATAGAAGATTTCTTACAGCTGATGGATTGGGCACTAGAAGTTGCTGAACTGGATTATTTAGCGATAGCAAGTTGGGGCCATCATGTGTTTCGAAATACTGTTCGTTCACCTGGTTCTTATTATGGACAATTGGTCAATCAGGTTGTTTGGGAGCATTTGAACAATCGGTTACCAGTTATGGCGACAGGGGGTATTAACACTCCCGAAAAAGCAATCGAAGCCTTAACCCATTCTGACTTTGTTGGAGTTTCAACTTCCTTAGTGGTTGATCCAGAATTTGCTCATAAAATCAAAGAAGGCCGTGAAGAGGCTATTTGCTTAAGAATTCGACCTGAGGATCTAGCAAGTTTAGCCATTCCTCAAGCATCGTTCAAAGATATTGTTCCTTTGATGGATTATGGGGAATCTTTACCCGAAGAATCCCGCGAGCTTTTTCGCAGTCTTGCTCAATATTACAAGGAGGAAGAATGAAAGTCAGTGTTCTTGATTATGGGGTGATTGATAACGAAAAAACACCTCAAGAAGCTTTATTAGAAACGCGCTGTTTAGCACAAGTAGCCGATAAACTTCGCTTTCACCGTTTTTGGGTGGCTGAGCATCATAATATTTATGCCTTTGCGACCAGCAGCCCAGAGTTATTGATGATGCATTTAGCAGATCATACCAAACAGATTCGGATAGGCTCAGGAGGTATTATGCCTCTGCATTATAGTAGCTTTAAGATTGCGGAATGGATGATGACTTTAGAGGCTTTGCATCCTAATCGCATTGATTTAGGCATCGGAAATTCTTTAGGAACACCATTGGTTCAGAGGGCCTTGTCTAGTATTCACATTAAGGAAGACTACGGTCGAGTAATAGAAGAATTATCTACTTATCTGTCACCTGATGATCCAAACCCTCTTCCTATTGCCGTCAATCCGAAGGGGAAGGTCTACCCGCAACTTTGGCTATTGAGTAATAGTTCAGAAACAGCCCAATTAGCTGGTCAATTAGGTTTGGGTTACACTTTTGGTATTTTTCCCTATATGCCAAAAGACCCAATAAGAGAAGCGCAGGAAGTATCGGCTTGTTATCGCCAGACTTTTAAACCTTCTAGTCATTTCAAGAATCCCCAATTAATGTTAGCTGCTTTTATTGTGCTTGCTGATACCGACGAGGAAGCAGAAGCATTGGCTAAACCGTTGGATATTTGGATGCTTGGCCAACAAGACTTCAACGCTTTTAAAACTTACCCTACTGCTAAAGAAGCAAGCCACTATTCCCTGACAGAAAATCAAAGAAAGACCGTTGCAGCAAATCGTAGTCGCATGGTTATTGGTTCACCTCAGACGGTCAAAAAACAATTGGATAGGCTGATGCAAGCTTGCCAAGCCGACGAATTATTAGCCATCCCCTTGATCCCTGAATTTGCCAATAGACAACGAGCCTTAGAACTGCTAGCAGACTTGTACATGACCATTTAATCTTATTCAAAAACAATTCTTTAAACTGAAAGGAAAAAAACAATGAAAAAAATTGCAAATTACTTATTAATTGAGAAAACAGATGCCCGCTACACCATTAGTATGACACCAGAATTACAAGATGATATTGGTACCATTGGTTATGCTGAATTTACGAATAACAATCATCTTGCCGTTGATGATATTATCTTAAATCTAGAGGCTTCTAAGACCGTCATGTCTGTCTTATCACCATTAGCTGGGACAGTTGTTGAGCGTAATGAGGCTGCCACCCTCACACCAACCCTTTTGAATTCAGAAAAAGCTGAGGACAACTGGATTATTGTGCTAACAGACGTTGATCAAGCAGCTTTTGATACCTTAGAAGATGCCTAGTTCATTTGATTTATTAGGGGAAATGATTGGTCTGTTGCAAGCAGAGCAGCTTAACAATTCTTTGGCCTGCCCCTTGCCTAATTCTTTAATAGAACGACAAGACTTGTGGAGAGCCCTTGTTAATCAGCGCCCTGCTTTGCCTTTGTCACAAGATTATTTGCAACTAGAAGATGCTTACCTAGATGATTGGCGCACTTCCTTTGTCCCTGTATCAGTCAAGGATTGCCAAAAAACTAACTATACTAGTCTTTTTCTTTATTGCGGTGATATGAGGTATCTGGGAGTAGATGCCATTGTTAATGCAGCTAATAGTGAGTTATTGGGATGTTTTATTCCTAATCATGGCTGTATTGATAATGCTATCCATACTTTTGCTGGAAGCCGTTTACGCTTAGCCTGTCAGGCAATCATAACTGAACAAGGCCGTAAAGAAGCTATCGGTCAAGCAAAGCTTACCAGTGCTTATCATCTACCGGCCTCTTATATTATTCATACCGTAGGTCCAAGGATTGCCAAAGGACAACACATTTCTCCGATTAGAGCTGATTTGTTAGCCCGTTGTTACCGTTCTAGCCTTGATTTGGCGGTTAAAGCAGGACTGACCAGCTTAGCTTTTTGTTCTATTTCAACAGGAGAATTTGGTTTTCCTAAAAAAGAAGCCGCACAAATTGCTATTAAGGCGGTTTTTAAATGGCAAGCAGAACATCCAGACTCTAAGACTTTGGCTATTATTTTTAATACCTTTACATCAGAAGACAAAACCCTATATGACACTTATTTACAAAAGGAGAAAGACTGTGAGTAATTGGCAAACCTCTCACAAGGAAGACCTCAGTCAGGCAGAACAACTGGCCCAATTGATTAAAGAAGCAGATGCCCTTGTTGTTGGTATTGGAGCTGGCATGTCTGCAGCTGATGGCTTTACTTATATCGGACCGCGTTTTGAGACTGCCTTCCCAGATTTTATTGCTAAGTATCAGTTTTTGGATATGTTGCAAGCTAGTCTTTTTGATTTTGAAGACT
This sequence comes from Streptococcus canis, assembly GCF_900636575.1. NCBI lineage: Bacteria > Bacillati > Bacillota > Bacilli > Lactobacillales > Streptococcaceae > Streptococcus > Streptococcus canis. The sequence continues at coordinate 1,674,343 of NZ_LR134293.1, read as the reverse complement.
GGCAAGAATACTGGGCCTTTCAAAGTCGCTTTGTCGCTTTGAATTACCTTGATCAGCCCGTAGGTCAGTCTTATCTTGATTTAAAAGAGATTTTGGAAACCAAAGACTATCATATTATTACGACGAATGCTGATAATGCTTTTTGGGCAGCAAACTATGACCCTAATAAAATTTTTCATATTCAAGGAGAATACGGTTTGTGGCAATGCAGTCAGCACTGTCATCAGCAGACTTATCAAGATGATCATGTGATACGACAAATGATTGCTGAGCAGACAAACATGAAAGTTCCAAGTCAGCTAATCCCTCATTGTCCTAAATGTGGTGCACCTTTTGAAATTAACAAGCGCAACGAAGAAAAAGGAATGGTTGAAGATGCTGATTTTCATGCGCAAAAAGCACGTTATGAGACTTTTTTATCAGAACACAAAGAGGACAAGGTGCTTTATTTAGAAATTGGTGTGGGGCATACGACACCACAATTTATTAAGCATCCATTTTGGAAGCGCGTGTCGGAAAATCCTAATGCCTTATTCGTTACCTTGAATCACAAACATTACCGCATTCCTCTGCCAATCAGGCAGCAAAGTCTGGAACTGACAGAACACATTGCACAGTTGATTAGTGCCGCAAAAGCCATTTATCAACAGTCGTGATCAATGCCAATAAGTAAATAACAAAGAAATAGAAAGAGAGAGTCACATGTACCTTATTGAACCAATCCGTAACGGAAAACGCATTACTGATGGAGCTGTTGCTCTAGCCATGCAAGTTTACGTCCAAGAAAATCTATTTTTAGATGACGATATTTTATTTCCATACTATTGTGATCCCAAAGTTGAGATTGGAAAATTTCAAAATGCAGTCGTGGAAACCAATCAAGACTATTTGAAAGAGCATCAGATACCAGTTGTTCGCCGAGATACTGGCGGTGGAGCAATTTATGTGGATTCTGGCGCTGTTAACATTTGTTACTTGATTAATGACAATGGCATTTTTGGTGATTTTAAAAGAACCTATGAGCCTGCTATTGAAGCTCTTCATCATTTAGGGGTAACAGGTGTGGAAATGTCTGGACGAAATGACTTGGTGATTGATGGTAAAAAAGTTTCTGGTGCTGCAATGACCATTGCTAATGGTCGCGTTTATGGCGGTTATTCTCTTCTTTTAGATGTGGATTTTGAAGCCATGGAAAAAGTGCTCAATCCTAACCGTAAGAAGATTGAGTCAAAAGGAATCAAGTCAGTTCGTAGCCGCGTTGGTAACATTAGAGAACATTTAGCACGCCAATATCAAGGCATCACGATCGAGGAGTTCAAAGATTTAATAGTTTGTCAATTACTAAAAATTGAGACGATTAGCCAAGCCAAGCGATATGACTTAACAGAAGAAGATTGGCAACAAATCGACGCTTTAACAGAGCGTAAATATAAAAATTGGGAATGGAATTATGGCAATGCCCCACAATACCGTTACCACAGGGATGGCCGTTTTACCGATGGGACTGTTGATATTCATTTAGACATTAAAAAAGGCTACATTGCAGCTTGTCGCATTTACGGAGACTTTTTTGGAAAGGCAGACATTGCAGAACTTGAGGACCACTTAATAGGAACAAGAATGGAAAAAGAAGATGTCCTAGTTGCCCTCAAAGCAATTGATTTATCTCCTTATTTAGGTGCTATTACAGCGGAAGAATTAACCAATTTGATGTTTTCTTGATGAAAAAGTTATCTCAGACTGTTTGAAGACAATAAAACACGAATGATAAATGTTGTAATTCAAATAAATGTACGCTTTAAATAAAATGTGATATAATGACGTCATTACGTAAAAGTGAGGAGTTATCATGAAATCAGATATTGAAATCGCCCAAAGTGTCGCCCTAAAACCAATCACTGACATTATTAAAAAGGTTGGTATAGATGGCGATGACATTGAGCTTTATGGCAAATATAAGGCTAAGCTATCTTTTGAGAAAATGAAAGCTGTCGAAGCTAATGAGCCCGGAAAATTAATCTTGGTAACTGCTATTAACCCTACCCCAGCAGGAGAAGGAAAATCAACCATGTCAATTGGATTGGCAGATGCCTTAAATCAAATGGGTAAAAAAACCATGCTTGCCTTACGCGAGCCTTCTCTGGGGCCTGTTATGGGAATTAAAGGAGGAGCTGCTGGTGGAGGTTATGCCCAAGTTCTGCCAATGGAAGATATTAATCTTCATTTCACAGGTGATATGCATGCCATTACAACGGCTAATAATGCTTTATCAGCTTTGATTGATAATCATCTACAACAGGGAAATGATTTGGGAATTGACCCTCGTCGTATTATCTGGAAACGTGTGGTGGACCTCAATGATCGTGCTCTTCGTCAGGTGATTGTCGGCCTAGGTAGTCCCGTTAATGGGGTTCCACGCGAGGATGGTTTTGATATTACCGTAGCATCTGAAATCATGGCAATCTTATGTTTAGCAACTGATTTAAAAGACCTTAAAGAACGACTTGCTAGTATTATTGTAGCCTATACTTATGACCGTCAGCCAGTATATGTTCGTGATCTCAAGGTTGAAGGTGCCTTGACACTGATTCTTAAAGATGCTATTAAGCCCAACTTAGTCCAAACCATCTATGGGACGCCAGCTTTTGTCCATGGAGGTCCATTTGCCAATATTGCCCATGGTTGCAACTCTGTGCTTGCAACTTCAACAGCTCTGCGGTTAGCAGATTACACCGTTACAGAAGCTGGATTTGGTGCCGACCTAGGGGCTGAAAAATTCCTAAATATCAAAGTACCTAATCTTCCTAAAACACCAGATGCTATTGTCATTGTTGCAACCTTGCGTGCCCTCAAAATGCATGGAGGCGTAGCTAAATCAGACCTAGCCACTGAAAATTGTGAAGCAATTCGTTTAGGATTTGCCAATTTAAAACGTCATGTGGAAAATATGCGTCAATTTAAAGTTCCAGTTGTGGTAGCCATCAATGAATTTGTTGCCGATACAGAAGCTGAAATTGCCACGTTAAAAGCTCTCTGTGAAGAGATTGAAGTTCCAGTAGAATTAGCAAGCATTTGGGCAAACGGAGCTGAGGGAGGCTTAGCATTAGCCAAGACAGTGGTTCGTGTGATTGAGCAAGAAACGGCCGACTACAAACGTCTCTATTCAGACGACGAATCACTAGAAGAGAAAGTGACGAAAATTGTCACCCAAATATATGGTGGTAAGGCTGTTCAGTTTGGAACAAAGGCCAAAACTCAGTTGAAGCAATTCGCTGAATTTGGATGGGATCATCTCCCCGTTTGTATGGCTAAGACCCAGTACAGTTTTTCAGATAACCAAACCTTGTTAGGAGCACCAACCGATTTTGACATTACCATTCGTGAATTTGTTCCCAAAACAGGAGCAGGCTTCATTGTTGCTCTAACAGGTGACGTGATGACCATGCCTGGTTTGCCTAAAGTTCCAGCTGCTATGGCAATGGATGTTGCAGAAGACGGCACAGCCCTAGGTCTCTTCTAAGAAAGATCACTTAAAAACTTAATCAATTGAAAGAACTTAGTTCAGCATGAGCTAGGTTCTTTTTGCAACGGTTTCAGTATCAAAGAGCTTTTAAAGACAAAATACAGCTGCTTTATTTTGCCAAATGTTATTTGCTAACTATTAATATTGCAAAAGTGCATCAATGTTAAATGAATCTATTATCAATTTTTTAATAACATTGTATTCACACACTACTCGAAGAAAAAGATACTGGGTCAATTAACACTTGTAACGGCAAGCATTTTATTATTCAATAATCAGTCTGTATTGACAGAGGGAGCAAAACCTCAAACTCAAGATTTCACAGTAGAAGTCAAAACTACCCTTCTAAAATTACCAAGGAAGCAACTGATGACACTTAAACAGGTAAATTTAGCATTGATGTCAGCCAATTACAGGAGGGACTTCGTTTCCAAATTGGTTAATCATGCAGAAATACCTGCTAAAGTTGCAAAAGACAAAGTCAATGTCTTTTGATAAAATATAGCAAGAGGTGAATCAGTAAAGTATCGACAGATAACAAATGGGCTTACTGTATGCCTACTCAGCAAATATGATTAGGCAGAGAATTTGATTTGCAACCATTCATTCATCACTTTAGCACGGATTTAGTTACTAAAAAGAGATATTGATCTATCTGGTCAAAAGAGTAATAAATTAGCAAGGGACGCTCTCTTCTTGCTTTACTGTGATATAATAAGGAAAATGAGATTTTGGAGGATTGATTATCAAAAAGAAAGCAAAAGTAAAATATTTGCTCCATAAAGGGAAACGAGGATTTTTGAGAGGGATTTTTAGTAGAACCACTGTTATCGCACTGTTAATCGTTCTTCAACTAGCCTTTTTGTTTCAATCCTACGCTTTGATGGAGCAGTATCGTGTTTGGATGACCATTCTTGAAAGTGTTTTTGCCATTGTTATTGTCTTATACTTGGTGAATAGTGAAATGGATGCTATCTCAAGAATGACCTGGTTAATTTTGATCATGATTGCTCCCTTGTTAGGGTCTCTCTTTCTGATTTACACAAAATTAGATTGGGGCTATCGAGGGCTCAAACAGAAAATCAATCACCTTATCGATCTTTCGGCTCCCTATCTTAGAGACGATGAAGCTATTTTAGAGGTTTTAAAAGATAATACCTCAACGACTTATCATTTGGTGCAATATTTGGAAAGAAGCCGTGGCAATTTCCCAATATACAACAATACGCGGACCACCTATTTTCCAACAGGAGAGACTTTTTTCGAGAGTTTGAAAGAACAATTACTGTTGGCGAAAAAGTATATCTTTCTTGAATTTTTCATTATTGCCGAAGGGCAAATGTGGGGAGAAATTCTTAGTATCCTAGAGAAAAAAGTGAGTGAAGGTGTCGAGGTCAGGGTCTTATTTGATGGGATGAATGAACTGTCAACTTTGTCGTCAGATTATGCAGCTAGACTTGAGCGGTTAGGCATTAAAGCCAAATCTTTTTTACCTATTTCACCCTTTATCTCTACTTATTATAACTATCGAGATCACCGCAAAATTGTAGTGATTGACGGAGAGGTTTCTTTCACAGGCGGTATTAATTTAGCAGATGAATACATTAATGAAATTGATCGGTTTGGGCATTGGAAAGACGCTGGTCTAATGGTAGAAGGTGAAGCCACAGACAGTTTTTTAATTCTCTTTTTACAGATGTGGTCTATTACTGAAAAAAAATTAAATATTGAGCCCTATCTTTCTGAGCATTCCCGGTCTCTTCCATCAGATGGTTATGTGATTCCCTATGGTGATTCGCCGCTAGATACTGACAAAGTCGGTGAAAATGTTTATATTGATATCTTAAACCATGCCAAAAACTACGTCTACATCATGACGCCTTATTTGATTTTGGATAGCGAAATGGAACATGCTCTGCGATTTGCTGCCGAACGTGGAGTAGATATTCGCATTATTATGCCAGGGGTTCCTGATAAAGGCATTCCTTATGCACTAGCAAAAACTTACTACAAGGCTCTCATGACTTCAGGGGTTAAGATTTATGAATACCAACCTGGTTTTGTGCATTCAAAAGTCTTTGTTTCTGATAATACCAAGGCTGTTGTGGGAACAATTAATTTGGACTATCGCAGCCTGTACCATCATTTTGAATGTGCGGCTTACTTGTATCGCGTCTCTGCTATTGCTGATATTGTTGCTGATTTCAAAGCGACACAAGAAAAGTCGTTGCTGATAACACTTGAACAAGTTCAGCGTCGTCCGTGGTATCAAAAATTAATTGGACTTCTAGTAAGAACCATTGCTCCCCTCTTGTAATCTTGACAAGATTCTGTTAGAATAAATCTATGCGGTGAGTCGATTGTGGTTGCAAAACCACTTTTGCGCAGGGGAAGTCATTAAGGCAGGAAGCCGACTTTGATAATCTGTGTGAACCTTTTTATCACACTCTTATTTGTTAAGAATGCCCCTTGGATTGAGATACTCTCAATCCTTTTTTGTGCTTTTCTTTTCTAATGAAGCAGGCTATAATGGGGCTAATGCAAATTTTAGAACATTTTTTAAGTTGTCAGAAAGAGGTATTTTATAGGTTATACTGTAGCCATTGTCGGAGCAAGAGGTGCTACTTGGAATACGGTTCAAATTGCTGAAAACCTACATGAAAGAGGATTGATTTTCCCAAGTAAGTCTGATACTTTTCTACTTGTTTAACCTAGTTATCAGTTGATGAACAAAATAAAAAGGCTCCTTATCCTTGATATATCGCTAGTTTGAGTACTATGACTTGACAAATCCTGAAAACATTTGCATAATGTAAGTAAAGATGAAAACTAATGAAAAGAGGCGCTCTTATGCAAATTATTAAGCGTGATGGTCAAGTTGCTGAATTTGACCCAGATAAAATTTATCAAGCGATTATCAAGGCAGCAAGAACGGTCTATGTTATTGATGAGACATGGCGACAAAACCTTGCCCAAGTCACTAAAAAAGTGGTGATTGATTTAGAAGAAGCACATGCTGAACGCCCGACCATCAATATGATTCAATCTCTGGTCGAGAATCGTTTGATGGATGCCGGCTATATTACTATTGCCGAACATTATATTTCTTATCGCCTCCAACGAGACCTTGAACGCAATGGGTACGGTGACCGCATTATCGTTCACTTGCGTTTTGAACAAACTAAATAATAAAAAACGCTCCCTTTTCTAGTAAGCTAGAAAAAGGAGCGTTTTTGTGTTAGCTAATGTGCAAACAGAAGAGCTAATGTCTTTTGTATGTCTTGTGTAATGGCTATCGTGAGGTAACGGGTTTTGTCCGTTACAACAAGGTTAATCATTGGATTTGGCCAAGAAGAAGGGAGCAAGATAGATTTATCACAGTTAATAATCAAGTGGGTTGGAGTGAGGCGATAATTAAGATTAGGATGGTACTTGTTTAAAAAAGTGACTAGACTGTCTTCTCGTTGCTTTAACAACTGCTTGATATGCTTTAGGTTTTTCTGAAACATGCCATTTTCTAAATACAGTGACAAGGCCTTTTGCATGAGTAGGTTGGTATCCAAATCAATCATTGATTTTTGTGTAAGGAAACTCGCTTTTAAAGCGGAAGGTAAGACAAGGGTTCCGATACGGAGTGCAGGGAAAACACTCATTGAAAAGGATTTCAGATAAATCACACGCTCATGGGTATCATAGTAATGGAGAGGAGTTTCTTTGGATTTGACAAAGTCCCCGAGGTAATCATCTTCTAAGATATAAACCTGATACTGTTGAGCCAACCGAACAATGGCTTCCTTTTCTTTGGTGCTATAGGATAGACCTAAAGGATTTGAAAAGCGAGAAATCGTGTAAAAGAACTTAATGTCTCCAGATTTAAAGAGAGATTCCAATTCTTCTAAATTGAGCCCGTTAAAATCTCGATGAATGGTGCGGTAAGTTACTCCTAAGTTATTAAGAAGCGTTTCCATACGATGGTAGGTGGGCTGTTCAATGAGAATAGTCTGACCAGAACCAGGAAAAGACATCTGTGATAAAATATAAAGCGCCTGTTGTGTTCCTGAGGTAATGAGTAGTTGCTCTTTGTTACCATAAATACTATTATCTGCCAAATAAGGCAAGAGGGCATCTCGCAATTCTTCTAGCCCCTCAGCCTTATGATAATAATGAAAAAGATAGGATTCTCTAGCCACCAAGGTCTCATTCAAGCAAAGGCGAAAATCCTCATAAGCCATGTTATTATAATCTTCAAGACTCAAGTCTAAAGAAGTCTCCTCCTCAGTCACCTTCCCCAGAACATAATAACCACTTTTTGGGACTGCGTAGATTAAATGACGGTATTTTAATTCCAAAAGGGCTCGCTGTACCGTATCTTTACTGCAATGATAAATGTCACTTAATTGCCTAATGGAAGGCAGTCGCTCTCCTTTTTTCAGGCTACGGTCCTGAATAGCCTGATCTAAATCAGAAATAATGGATTGGTATTTACTTGTCATAAATTGTCCCCGTACAGTTTAAATTTATTTCTATTGTACTCAATAAATGTTTTCCTTACAATAGTTAGTAAAGAAAAGATGAAAAGGCAACACTTTTCTGTACAGATTTTATAAAGTGCTTTTTCTAAACGACTAAACGTTTGGTCATCGGTGTTTGGTAGTTGAGGCAGCTGTGAATGCGGTGGTGATTCCACCAGTGGACATAGTCCTTAGTTTTGAGGGCCAATTCTTCTAGCGTCTGGAAAGTTTCCTGGTAGACAAATTCCATTTTGAAAGCACGATAGGTACTTTCAGCAACGGCATTGTCGTAAGGACAACCTGCTTGACTAAGAGAGCGGGTGATTCCGAAGGCCTCCAACATGTCATCAATCAAAGTATTATCAAACTCCTTCCCACGATCTGACTGGAATATCTTGACTTTGGTCAGAGCGTAAGGGATGCTCTGAATCGCTTGTTTGACCAATTCGGGGGTCTTGTGCCAACCAACTGACAGACCGATGATTTCACGATTGAAGAGGTCAATAATCAAGCAAACATAAGCCCAACCATTACCGACACGAACGTAGGTTAAGTCTGACACTAAAGCTTTTAGAGGCTTTTCTTGATGAAATTGTCTGGCTAAGTGATTAGGAATAGCTGCCTCATTCTTCCCTTTTGAATATGGCTTGAAGGCTGCTTTCTGGTAAACGGATACTAAGTTGAGTCTGTGCATGATGCGACGAATCCGACGACGAGACAGCTGGATGCCTTCATTTTTCAAACATTTCTTGATTTTCCTAGCCCCGTATCTGGCCTTACTTTCGAGAAAAATAGCTTTGATTTTTTCTTCAAGCTCGGTATCAGATACGGATTCCACAGCTTTGTAGTAATAGCTAGAACGAGGAATACCCAACCACCGACACATGGCTGAAATGCTATATTTGTCTTTGTTAGCAGTGATTACTTCTCTTTTCGTGCCATAATCACCGCCGCTTGCTTTAGGATATCTAGCTGCATTTCGAGTTCTTTATTACGCTTTCGGAGTTCCATCAGCTCACGCTGCTCATCTGTAAGATTATCAATAGTTTTAAAGGAACCAGTTGTTTTTGCCTGACGTACCCACTTATCGAAGGTTGATGGGGTTAACTCATATTCTTTGATAAGCTCACTTCGTTTCATCCCTGCATTGTGAAGGTCAACGATTTGTTGCTTAAAGTCGTCGGCGAAGTGGCGACGTATTTTTCTAGACATAATATTCTCCTATTTTCTTTAGTGTAGAACACTTTATAAGACTGTCTAGTTTAGTGTAACCTATTCAAGAGGTCATTCATCATGAAACGTATTATTGTGGCTAACGATTTGGTAGGCCTTGGCAAGGTAGCCTTATCGGCCAGTATTCCACTCATGGCAGCCTGTTGTATGGAGCAGGTTTTATTACCAACCTGTCTCTTCTCAAGTCATACTGGAGGCGGACAAACCCCTCTCAAACACTCAACCTCAACATTCTTAGACGGTTTTTTATTAGCTTGGGAGCAAAGTGATCTGAAATTTGACAGTCTTTTTGTAGGTTATCTTAATCAGGTAGAGGATGCTAACAAGATATTAGCTTTTGTTTCGCGGCAGAATATGCCTCTTGTCTTAGATCCTATTATGGCAGATCAAGGCAGGCTTTATTCCGGGTTAAGCGAGCAGCACCTCAAAGCAATGAGAAGCCTAGCCCAAAAAGCTGATTTGATATTGCCTAATATTACTGAGGCATGTCTTCTGACACAAACCCCTTATTTGAAAGAGGGCTATCGTAGGTCGGATATAAAGGAGTTAGCTATCAAATTGACTAACTTAGGGCCGAAAGAAGCTATTATTAGTGGTGTATCTTTTGAAGAAGGACAAATTGGCTTTGCTTATTATCAAGCTGCTCACAATCAGCTAACTTATCATTTCGGAAAGCAATTTCCTGAGCATTTTTACGGTACAGGAGATATTGCTTCAGCAATTATTGCTTCCGGATTCTCCTATCAATTACCTTTAGGAGATATTTTAGAACTTACCGTCTCTTTTCTGGAAAAATCTTTGGAGACTACCCTTGATTTAAAGAGAAATATAGCATTTGGCATTGCTTATGAGTTTCATTTAGCCTATCTCATCACATCATTTCAACAATTATTGGAGGAAAACCATGACATCTCAAAAATTAGCTCATCACATTGAACTTAGTCTTTATGCAGCCCTTATTTTCGTGTCGGTGCAACTGCTACGAATTCCCGTAGGTGTTCAATTTATTCATCTTGGAAATGCTTTGGTCGTTGTTGCGGTTTTACTATATGGCAGTAAAAGTGCAGCGCTAGTAGCTAGCCTTGGTTTAGGAATCTTTGACCTTTTAAATGGTTATGCCTCAGTGGTTTGGATAACTATTTTGGAATCTTTACTCATTTGTTTTCTTTTACACCTTATCTACGAAAAAGGAATGCAATCAAGCCAAAAATCACAAGCTATCATCGCCGTAGGAGTAGTAGCAGCACTAGCAAAATTATTGATTAACATTATCAAATACATTCTCTTTGGCTATTTTGGGGCTCAACTTCCCTTTCAAGCAGCTCTACTGGCAGCACTTGGAAAAGTTGGAGGTAGTTTTGGAACGACTCTACTAACAATGATAGCGGTCCCATTCATCTACCCTGCTTTAAAGAGATTGAGAGAACGATTGAACTGATAAACGAGTAATAATTAATACTTGTGGTGCTGATTAATTAATATTTTTTAGATAAGAATAATTTAAAATGTCTCACATAAAGTTAAAATATATAAACTAGGGGAGTTGGTATAAGGCTGTTTGTCCCAGTCTCATATCTAAAAATAGTGTCTGTTTGATAAAATTAGTCGTACAAGTGGTAAGACTTTTCAAGAAAAGTAATCACTTATCCCATCAATTGACAAAAGGTTACAATTTTGCCATAATTAAATACATGTAAAAGCCGTTTTTACGGCTTTTTTGATGACAATTAAGGAAGAAATCATGAGTATTTTAGAAGTTAAACAGCTGAGTCACGGTTTTGGAGATCGTGCTATTTTTGAAAACGTGTCCTTTCGCCTCTTAAAAGGTGAGCATATCGGTCTAGTTGGAGCAAATGGTGAAGGGAAATCAACCTTCATGAGCATTGTGACTGGCCATCTCCAGCCTGATGAAGGGAAAATTGAATGGTCTAAATACGTAACAGTAGGTTACTTGGATCAACATACCGTCCTTGAAGCTGGGCAAACGGTTCGAGATGTGTTGCGGACAGCCTTTGATGAGCTCTTTAAGACTGAGGAACGCATCAATGAGATTTACATGTCAATGGCGGACGAAGGAGCAGATATTGATGCCTTGATGGAAGAAGTTGGTGAACTACAAGATCGTTTAGAAAGTCGTGATTTTTACACGCTTGATGCTAAGATTGACGAAGTGGCACGAGCTTTAGGTGTGATGGACTTTGGCATGGAATCTGATGTCACTGCTTTGTCAGGTGGGCAACGAACCAAAATTTTATTGGCTAAACTGCTGCTGGAAAAACCTGACATTCTCTTGCTAGATGAACCAACTAACTATTTAGATGCTGAGCACATTGAGTGGCTCAAACGTTATTTGCAGAATTATGAGAATGCTTTTGTTTTAATTTCACATGACATTCCCTTCTTAAATGATGTGATTAACATTGTTTACCATGTCGAAAATCAAGATTTGGTACGTTATACGGGTGATTATTATCAATTCCAAGCTGTTTATGACATGAAAAAATCACAGTTGGAAGCAGCCTACGAGCGTCAACAAAAAGAAATCGCTGACTTGCAAGACTTTGTCAATCGTAATAAGGCTAGAGTGGCCACTCGTAATATGGCCATGTCCCGTCAGAAAAAGCTGGACAAGATGGATTTGATTGAGCTTCAAGCCGAAAAACCAAAACCAAGTTTTGACTTTAAAGAAGCCAGAACGCCTAGTCGTTTTATTTTCCAAGCTAAAAATCTTGTGATTGGTTACGATCGTCCGCTAACGAGAGAGCCTTTGGCCCTTAATTTTGAACGCAATCAAAAAATCGCTATCATTGGAGCTAATGGTATTGGGAAATCAACCTTGCTTAAAAGTCTTTTAGGCATTATTCAACCTCTGGAAGGCAACGTTGAAACAGGGGACTTTCTGGAAGTTGGTTACTTTGAGCAAGAAGTAGCAGGTGGTAACCGCCAAACCCCTTTGGAAGCTGTTTGGGACGCTTTCCCTGCTTTGAACCAAGCTGAAGTACGAGCAGCTTTAGCCCGTTGTGGTTTAACGTCAAAACATATTGAGAGTCAAATTCAGGTGCTTTCGGGTGGTGAACAAGCCAAAGTTCGTTTTTGTCTCCTGATGAATCGTGAAAACAATGTGCTTATTTTAGATGAGCCGACGAATCACCTTGATGTCGATGCTAAAGAAGAACTGAAGCGCGCCTTGAAAGTTTATAAAGGCTCCATTTTAATGGTTTGCCACGAGCCTGATTTTTATGAGGACTGGGTAACTGATATCTGGGATTTCAATCAATTGACATAAGCTAAAAAGCAAAATCTTTGACGGAAACTAATTGCCATGGTATAATGACAATATAAATTAATAAATGTGTTGTCACTTAAAAAATTCATTATATAACAAGGTTTCATTAACATTTTATAACAAATGTTATTGTAGTTATTTTTTATTGAAAATACGAAAATAATTGACGTAGTCACTTTGACAACCTTTTATTAATTCCTTTAAGATAAGACAACTTTGTGGCTCTTCAATTGAAAGGACGTGTTACTAATGTCAGAAGAAAAATTCAAAGCTAAACGAGATCAGGTTTCAGGAAAAATAAAGGAAACTGTAGGGCATCTTACTGATGACAAATCCTTGGAAGCAGAAGGTAAGGCAGAACATACTAAAGGTAAAATTGCTGAAGTTATTGATGAGGCTAAAGATAGTATCCAAGGATTTGTTGATCATTTATCAGGAAAAGATAAAAAGGAGTAATTTACTTCATGAAAAAAAGAAATATTAAATTCACAGAAGTCTTACAACTTGTTTTATTGGTCATTCCAGCTGTCAAACTGGTAAAAAAAATCATTAACGACAGTAAAACTCCGACTAACAGAAAGTAGGTCAGCCAATGGCTAAGAAAAATCATGGTGTCTTTTTGGGATTACTTTTAGGTTCAGCCGCAGCAACGATTGCTTACTTGAGTCTTTCATCTTCTAAAAAGGATCAGCTCTTGAAAGAGAGTGCTAAGAAGATTGAAGATCTTAACACTTACTTGCATGATAAAAGTAAGAAAGTTTTAGATACAGTTTCCGAAAAAGTCCAAGAATCCAAAGATGCTGTTGAAGTTTATGGTGGGATTGCTGCTGAAACCGTCGAAGAAAAGTGGAAAGATACTAAAGATGCCGTTGAAGTTTACGGCGGTATTGCTGCTGAAACGGTTGAAGAATCTTTGGGACAGGCTAAAGAAAAGGTAGAAGGGTTTGGTGAAACCACTAGCCAAATTATCCAATCTAAAAAAGAAAAACCCGCCAGCGATAAGACAGATGCCGATGATGAAAATTAAGTTTACAAATACCTTTAAGATAAGACAAAAAGTGCCAAATGGCACTTTTTTAGTCTTTTATTGGAACAATAATCGAAATGGCTTTTGGAATGATATCTAATTGAATGGGCAGGTAGTCACTTTTATCTCCATCAATCCTAGTACGTGGAGATATTCCTTGTTTCTTAGCTTGTGGCAATAAACTAAGGCTATTGGTTTGAAAATGACTGATTTCCTCTGCCTTGGAAAAATCCCCTTGTCTAAACTCATTAATATGCCATAAGAATTTAAAGAAAGAAACTTTTTTCATGGTATAAACTTGGAAATAGCCATCATCAGCTTGAGCATTAGGAGAAAAAGAAGGAAAACCAGCGATGGTATTTGTCATCGTGATTAAGAGAAACTTCGTTTTCAGGTGAATACGATGGTTATGGCTAATTAAAGAGATGGCATAGCTGCGATTTCGTCTCAGTATTCGAATACTATCTTTTAAAAATGCTAGGGGACCAAAGCGTCGTTTTTCCTCAGCTGTTACGTCAGCAGCAATATCAGCTAGTAATCCTAAGGTTAAACTGGAAATCATGTATTGCTGGTTAGCTTTGCAAATATCGACTTGCTTAATTTGTCCCGCCAAAATGGTATCCAATGCCTCGGTAACTTGTAAGGGAACATGCATAGCCTTTGCAAAATTATTGACTGTCCCTGACGGCACTAATCCAATTAAACAATGAGCTCCTCCCTCATAGACACCACCGATGATTTTATTCAGTGTGCCATCGCCACCAAGAGGGATAACCAAGTCAATCTTGTCCTTGGCAGCTTGTTTTGCTAATTGAAAGGCTTGGTCAGCACCTTTAGGAGTAATCACCTCTACAGAATCTTCGGAAAAACCATGTTGGCAAAGATAGTCTTTGACTTGCCCAGCAAGTTGGTCTTCTTTCTTTCCAGAATTAGGATTGTAAAAAATCCGAACAGTTTTCATCAGGTCTCTCCTTTGACAGCTTATTAATCGTTAACCATTATACCACTTCTGACAAATGATGTCTTACATCAACTCATCACATAAAGCCTCTCAATCAGTCTGAGCATCTATTCTTCTAAAGCATAAAGAAAGTAATAGCGATAAATTGTAAAGCCGAAGCCAATAAAATAAAGAGATGCCATATCATATGGAAGTAGGGTCTCTTTTTGGCATAAAAGGCCGCACCAATCGTGTAAGATAAGCCGCCAAATAACATGAGAAGGCCAAAAGTAAGACTAGTTTTTTGAATGATGACAGGTAAGATGAAAATAACAAGCCACCCCATGACGATATAAAGCATCAAACTGAATTTTTCATTGATACGTTTGGCAAAAATTTTGTATAAAATTCCAAAAAGAGTAATGCCCCATTGCAAAACAATAATGACATAGCCTAGCCAACCAGAAACAAGAGATAAAGCAACAGGTGTGTAACTCCCTGCAATAGCAATGTAAATCATACTGTGATCAATAATGCGTAAGATGTATTTGTGAACCGAACCATAAGCCATGGAGTGGTAAATCGTAGAGGATAAAAACATCAAAAAGAGACTGATGATAAAGATAGAGTTACCAATAGCAGCTTTAAGGTCATAAGTTTGATAGGCATAGCTGGCTGAAATAGGAAGTAAAATGAGCATAGCAAATGCTCCGATAGCATGTGTCACGCTGTTTGCTACTTCCTCACTAAAAGATAATGGTAAACTTTGTTTAAAGGTTTGATTCATTTGGTTGCCTCCTGGGATAAAAAAATCGTGTGGTGGTAATCTTTTACCGTTTGACAAGCAACAAGAATAATAGGTGGAATATGATCCTCTGTTCTTGTGTGCTCATTCCAACAGGTTACAAAGGTATCATATAATTGTTTTGAATCATCATCGTTCTGTAAACGCTGCAATACTCGGCTAATATCTTGAATGGGAAATACTCTTTTAAAGAGACTGATAGCAATTAAGCGGGCTAGTTGTTGCTTTTGGTATTTTTTCTTAATGGGTTTGGACACGTACCCATGTTTGACGTAATTATTAATCATAGACGCCGTTAGCGATTTATTATCTGACACCTCTGAAAAATCAGTGCACTGATTGACATAAAGTAACACCTGATCCAAATATAAGTCTAAATCAGGTAGATCCTTCCAATAAGGTAATGTAGGGAAAATCATAGGTCTTTCTCTCTATCTAGTTTTAATAACTAGATTATATGATTAGTAAAAACTTTTTGCAAGTAAAAACTGTAAAAACATAAAAAAGGAAAGTAGAAATGGCGAAGTGAAGCTAATCATGCTATAATGTTAAAGAATTGATTGAGATAGATGACTTCTGTCGCAATCAGACTATTTTATCACGAAGAAGATGATGCTACGAAAGGAACTATACACTCATGGCAACTATTCAATGGTTGAATGGGAGTCATGAAACTTAGCGTAGAAAATCAAACATATTTTTTGAGTAAAATTGGCCGAAAACCCTTTATTTACAAGGGTTTTTCAATTTTTTAATAATTACTATTTTTTGAAGGGAAAGTAGGAGTTGAGCAATAATAAGCAATAATAACCAAATTTTTGGTGACTAATTTGGTGACTAAAATTTCGAAAATTTAAAACGAAACAAGTGTAATATTATAGTATAGCATTGAAATTTCAGTGAGAACATGTTAATAAGTGTTCTCGCTTTTTTTATTTTCAGGAGGCATTCATGCAAAAGAATGAACAATCATCACGTCAAATCGTGATGTGTTATCTAACAACAATTATGGGAGTTGAAAATGAGAAGGCCATACAACTAGTTGATGAAATGGAACAAGTAGGTTTAATTCAATTTGATGAATTGGGAAATGTTGGACTTTTGGTCTTGGAGGGACAGTCATGAAACGTATTACCGCAAATCAGTATCAAACATCAGAACGCTACTATAAGCTACCTAAATTATTATTTGAGAGTGAACGCTATAAGGATATGAAACTGGAGGTTAAGGTAGCCTACGCGGTTTTAAAAGATCGGTTGGAGTTGTCTTTAAGCAAAGGCTGGATTGATGAGGATGGTGCTATTTATTTGATATATTCCAATTCAAATCTGATGGCGCTTTTGGGCTGTTCAAAGTCAAAATTACTCTCTATCAAGAAAACCTTACGTGACTATGGTTTAATGGATGAAATCCAACAGTCCTCCAGTGAAAAAGGTCGAATGGCCAACAAGATTTATTTAGGAGAATTAGAGCATGAACCTACCCCAGTTTTAAAAACAGACGGGGGTAGTGCTAAAAAAACACTAGGGGGGTCTCAAAATCAGCCGGGGCCGGTCTTAAATTCAGCCCCTAGTGAGACTGAAGGAAATGAGACTAATTATAGTGAGACTGAAGGGAGTGATTTCCTTATTGAGGACGAGGAGGAGAGGCAGCTAGTAGATAAAAAACAAGAAGAAAACTTTTCTCTAAAAGTCGATGGTGTGACAAAGTACGATCGAGACTATATTTGGGGTCTAGTTCATGACCAGTTAAGACAAACAGGTCTATCTCAGTCGGCTAGTGACTATGCCATGATTTATTTTAGTGATCGTTATCAGTATGCTTTGGAACATATGCGATTTGCTCGGTCAGCGGAAGTAATTGCTGAATATGTCTTTAATGGTGTCCTGTCAGAATGGACCAAGCAAGTCAGACGACAAGAAGAAAAGGGAGGTGATTAAAATGATTTGGTGGATACTAGGTGGAATCTATTTGGTTTCACTTATCGTTTTAATTGTTGAAATCATTCGTACACCAGAAATGGATGATCATATATAGCCAAGAGTTTTACAAGTGTAAGGCTCTTTTTTATTTGGAAAGAGAGGAAAAATGAAATTTTTAGATTTATTTGCTGGGATAGGCGGTTTTAGGATGGGACTGGAAGCACAAGGGCATGAGTGCTTGGGCTTTTGTGAAATTGATAAATTCGCTAGAACATCCTACAAAGCTATGTTTAACACAGAAGGAGAAATAGAATACCATGACATTAAAGAGGTCACAGACCATGATTTTAGACAATTTAGAGGGCAAGTGGACATCATCTGCGGGGGATTCCCTTGCCAAGCATTTTCACTCGCAGGAAGACGATTGGGATTTGAAGATACTCGAGGGACTCTCTTTTTTGAAATTGTTAGATGCGCCAAACAAATCCAACCACGTTTTCTATTTTTGGAAAACGTCAAAGGCCTACTCAATCACGACAAGGGACGGACGTTCGCCACAATCCTCTCTACGCTGGATGAATTGGGGTATGATGTCGAATGGCAGGTGCTTAACAGTAAGGACTTCCAAGTCCCGCAAAACAGAGAACGGGTCTTTATTATCGGACATTCTAGAAGATACCGTTCCAGATTCCTATTTCCTCTCAGAGGAGAAAACAGCCCAGCTCATCTTGAAAGGCTAAGGAATGTTAATCCCTCTAAGCGTGGTTTGAATGGTGAAGTCTATCTGACAAGTGGACTTGCTCCTGCACTATTGAGAGGTAAAGGAGAGGGGGCAAAAATTGCCGTTCCAGTTTTGACGCCTGATAGACTAGAAAAACGTCAAAACGGACGTCGCTTTAAGGACAATCAAGACCCAATGTTTACTTTGACCAATCAAGATAGACACGGGGTTGTTGTCGCTGGAAACTTTCCGACTAGCTTTGACCAGACTGGAAGAGTATTTGACATTTCTGGCTTGTCACCAACATTGACAACCATGCAGGGTGGAGATAAGGTGCCAAAGATATTATTGAGAGAAGAATTGCCGTATCTGAAAATCAAGGAAGCCACAAAAGCGGGATTCGCAAAGGCGACGCTAGGAGATTCCGTTAATCTTGCTTATCCAGACTCAACCAAACGAAGAGGACGGGTTGGTAAGGGAATATCAAATACACTAACGACTTCAGACAATATGGGAGTAGTAGTTGCTGCTATGGAATACCGAAAGAATAAGTGGTATGAGGTTACAGGTATTGTCTTTGATGGGAAACTTTATCGCTTGAGAATCAGACGACTAACTCCCAGAGAATGTTTTAGACTGCAAGGTTTTCCTGATTGGGCTTATGAAAAAGCAGAATCAGTCTCCAGTAAAAGTCAATTATACAAATAGGCCGGCAATAGTGTGACTGTCACAGTTATTGAAGCCATTGCGAGAGAATTTAGAAGAATGGAAGAAGAAGAAAGACATGAACCTACTACATAAGAAAAGTATCCTAGATTGCTCGGAACTAGAAGAACGTATTCATCAAGCAGAGACTAATCAGCTATTGGAAATGATAACGTCACTCCCCAATTTTGATTGTGACTTTGAGGTGACCTTTGAAGATGATTACCATAAAAAGATGAACTACCCACTATTCTACGAATCCAATCTTCATCAGATTTCAGATTTTATTGAAACGAGGGACATTAAAAATGGTGTGGATACCCTATTGACTGAAGACAATCATCTGTCTTTTCGTGCCTTTGGTCAACACTATACTGCAGAAGGCAAAGATGGCATACTGACAACATTGATAACTGTTAAGTGCTTCGGTGAAGGACGGATGCCTATTGACATGAGTCGCTATTTCTCAACTCCTGAACCAACAATTGAAAATAGCCTAACCTTATAAGGAGGAGCCAATGCTTGAGGTATATCTAGGAAATAATGCCAATACAAATCAAGACTTACTAACCATTTTGACGACCTATGGTGTGACTTATCGTTGTACAAAAGCATGTGATGTAAACCGTGAAATCATACTGTCACTATTTGCCAAAACAACGGATTGTTTTGAGTTACTGTCGCCACGATTTCTTCGCTTTAAGCGTCAATATTCGATAAGTTTGAATGAGATGATTCAGCTTATTCTCCAAAAGCCAGACCAAAACCTTCGTCTGCCTCTCATTGTCTGTCAGAATTATGTCTATCCAGCTATTGGGCTAGACGAAGTGCGCACCTTTCTTCCCAGACAGGTAAAAGAAGAACTGTTTCAGGCCAGTCTGATGAAACAAGTGACAGGGTAGGTGTGAAGTTGAATGAACGATTTTGGGACAATTTAGAAATCATTCTGGTAGAAAAAGACCTCACTTGGGCAGAGTTGGCTCGAAACATGTTTAGAGGTCAATATGTCTATCCTAGTGAGTTTAATCGTCTCTATCAAAAACTGCGTCACTACAAATCCAATCGCCTAATGCCACAGACTAGGTGGGTTGAGCGAATCGTTCTAGTATTAGATATTGATTATGAAGATTTATTCAAGAGGTGACAATGATAAGGATAGTGGTGTTTTATCTAGCCATACAGCTTAACGGTCTTCTGGTGAGTATATACCTGCAAGACTATATAACGATTAAAGTCTTAGTCTTGCTACAATTGATTCTTTTTGGTGTGACTTGTCTAGAAATTACGCATCTCAAAACTGTTCAAGCCCAAAATATGACTTTAAGAAGTCGCTTAATATTTGGAGCTTTGGGATTTGTATGTATGGTTTCTGTTGCGCTCCTAATCAGTTTTCTATTCCCATTTCAGACTAAGAATCAAGCGGTATTGGTAGAAGTTGGAAAGCAGGTTCCTCCTATTATCTTTTTATTATTTCTAGTGAATGCAAGTGTCCTTGAAGAGATTGTTTATAGGCATTTGCTGTGGGAAAAATTGAAATATCCTCTTGTACAAATAGGAGCGACTAGTTTTCTCTTTACTCTAGCCCATGGTCCCAATCAGTTAGGGAGTTGGCTCATGTATAGTTACCTTGGGCTGAGTTTGGGTGTTGTGAGATACAAAACAGATTGTAAGACAACAATTGGCTTACATCTTGCTTGGAATATTCTTGTTTATGTAGTGTCTATTCTGTGATACCAAAATCAAGAGTGCTTCCGTATTATGGAAGCACCTTATGTTTGATAGGGAATCGAAAGAAGAGGAGGTCACCATGTCATCTGAACAACAAGAACGTCAGGCGATGCAATACGTGGAAAGAAGTAGTTTATTTACTGTTAGAACCCTCTTAAAGCTCTTAGAATGGTCGGCTAGACAAGCCTTAGCCCAAGATTCAGCTTATAAGATTGGGGTTCAAAAACTGGAAGAACTCCTTCAAAGTCCTTACGCAATTGAAGCGATTGATGTTAGTAAAGACATCCTAGATAAGCCAATTGATGTTGAGAAATTTAAGGAGTTGATGGAGTCGGAAAAACTGCCGATTGCTATTAGTTGGCAAAAAGACTATCTCTACTTCTATGCCAAAGATAAGAACTTGCTGGACCATCACTTAGATGAATTATTAAAGAAACTGATGTCTAATCCAGAAAAGTTACAAGGGCTAACTTTTGACAAAACCTTGGACCAAGAGATAGGGCTGGCCAAAGAGAAAATTAGAGTGTCAGAACCTTCTGCAGTCAAAACCAAGGAGGTGACCTTGTAATGTATTCCAAACATAAAGCTTTGGTCTTTGGAATCTTGGGTCTCGCCTTTGGCTATTTCTGCCACCGTCTAACCCTACTCTATGATAGTTTAACTAATGCCCCACCTATGGACCGTTTAGCTTACCTTTTAGGAGAGGGGCTAAATCAAGTCTTCAATCCTTTATGGCTGTTTTCCTTTACTCAAAAATCTCTTCTTGCCTTTATTCTTGGGGTTTTAACGATGACACTAGTCTATCTTTATGTTTCGACAGGACAGAAGGTCAATCGAGAAGGGGAAGAATACGGTTCTGCACGATTTGGGACCAGTAAGGAAAAGCGGAACTTTTACAGTAAGAATCCTTTCAATGACACGATTTTGGCTCGTGATGTCCGTCTGACCTTGTTGGAAAAAAAGAAGCCACAGTTTGACAGAAATAAGAATCTAATCGTTATTGGTGGTTCTGGTGCAGGTAAGACCTTTCGCTTTGTCAAACCCAATCTGATACAGCTTAACTGTTCTAACATTGTCGTTGACCCAAAGGACCACTTAGCAGAAAAAACAGGAAAACTCTTTTTAGAAAATGGCTATCAGGTCAAGATTTTAGACCTGGTTAATATGACCAATTCAGATGGTTTTAATCCCTTTCGCTATGTAGAAACTGAGAATGATTTGAACCGCATGTTAACGGTCTATTTTAATAATACCAAGGGAAATGGTTCTCGCAGTGATCCTTTTTGGGACGAGGCTTCCATGACTTTGGTGCGAGCCATCGCTTCTTACTTGGTAGATTTTTACAATCCTCCAGGTAGTTCAAAACAAGAACAGGAGGCAAGAAGAAAGCGTGGCCGCTATCCAGCTTTTTCTGATATTGGAAAACTCATCAAGCTCTTATCTAAGGGTGACAATCAGGACAAAAGTGTGCTAGAAGTGATGTTTGAGACCTATGCCAAGACATATGGGACAGAAAACTTCACCATGCGTAACTGGGCAGACTTCCAAAACTACAAGGATAAGACCTTGGATTCGGTGATTGCCGTAACAACGGCTAAGTTTGCCCTCTTTAATATCCAATCTGTCATTGATTTAACCAAACGTGACACCTTGGACTTAAAGACATGGGGAACGCAGAAGACTATGGTCTATCTTGTCATTCCAGATAATGATACTACCTTTCGCTTTCTCTCTGCCCTCTTTTTCTCCACGGTTTTCTCCACCTTGACCAGACAGGCTGATGTGGATTTTAAAGGGCAACTGCCTATTCATGTTAGAAGCTATCTGGATGAGTTTGCCAATGTGGGAGTAATACCAGACTTTGCCGAACAAACCTCAACAGTTCGCTCTAGGAACATGAGTTTAGTACCCATCTTGCAAAATATTGCCCAACTCCAAGGACTTTATAAGGAAAAAGAGGCTTGGAAAACCATACTGGGAAACTGCGACAGTCTCCTCTATTTAGGTGGAAATGATGAAGAAACCTTCAAGTTCATGAGTGGACTTCTAGGCAAACAAACTATCGATGTCAGAAGTACCAGTCGGTCGTATGGCCAAACAGGGTCTGGGTCAACCTCTCATCAAAAAATTGCAAGGGATCTCATAACCCCTGATGAAGTGGGAAACATGAAACGTGATGAGTGCTTGGTGAGAATAGCAGGAGTTCCTGTTTTTAAGGAGAAAAAGTTCTTCCCATTGAAACACAAAAACTGGAAATACCTGGCGAATAAGGAGTCAGATGAACGTTGGTGGCATTACCACATTGACCCCCTCAAAACAGAGGAAGTTCCGTTTGAACCCTCAGACCACAAGGTTAGGGATTTAAGCACAGAAAGCACACTACACTAATAGAAAAGAGGAATCGTATGAACCAAAAATTTACAGGATTTGTTTATGGCATGGACGCCAGTTCCATGTTTGCCCAAGCCATGGCGCTCTTACAAAAAGGAATGGTTGCGACAGGCGCCTTTCTTGTCGTCATGGGCATTATTAACCTATCAACCAATATCAAAGATGGTGGACCTGGTGTCCGCAATGCCATCTTAGAAATTGTGGGTGGTGTTATGGTAGGTGCCGCAGGTGCCTTCATCACCCAAATTACTATTTAGGAGGACTAGGTATGACATGAACAACACATTACCTTCAGCTTTTATCTTTCTAGCCTCGGAGAAAATTTCAAGCGATAGCCTTTTTGAAGGTTTTAACGTGGACTTGGAATCGACGGCCAACTTGGTCAAATCCCTTGCGGATTATAACCCAACCGTGTGGTCTTATATGTCAGCTATCACAAAAGGAGTGATGCAGCCCTTGGGAGTGGCTATTTTAGCAGTCGTTTTAGTCCTTGAGTTTTCGAAGATGGCTAAGAAAATCGCCAACTCAGGTGGTGCGATGACCTTTGAAGCTATTGCCCCAATGATTGTCTCTTATATCATGGTGGCTGTGGTGATTACCAACACCACCGTTATTGTAGAAGCCATCTTAGCCGTTGCTTCTCACATCATTGAAGGCGTAGCTGGTGTCGTTTCTCATGGGGGAACGACTTATGAGACCATTTCAGGGTTGAAAGGTTCAGGCATTATTGGAAAACTCATTGTTGGCTTTTTTGCCATTTTGATATGGTTAGTGCGATTGGTCAGTGTGATGGTGGTGAATCTCCTCATTACCATTCGCTTTATCCAACTCTATCTCATGATTCCTTTTGCACCTTTAACGATTCCGACTTTCCTCAGTGATGACTGGAGAAGTGTTGGGATTGGCTACCTTAAGAACATCATGGTCTATGCCGTTCAAGGTATTTTGATTTTTCTAATTGTATCGCTTGTTCCCTTGTTTGAGTCGGCTGGAAAGATTGCCGTATCAAATGGAGCTGGAGTTATGGAATCACTCGCCGTTATGTTTGGTGGCTTGGTACAGGCCATCTTGTTAATCATTGCCTTAGTTGGCAGTCAACGAACCGCCCGAAGTATTTTGGGCATGTAGGAGGAAGGGAGTCATTATCTCTCCTCCTCTTTTTATAGCTTACTTAGATTGGAGAACATTTATGAACACACGTGTCTTTAAGGATATTTCAAAGGTTCAACACAGGGCATGGTTAGGATTTACAACCAGACAGGTTATTTTTGTCTTACCAGCCGTTGTTATTACCATCCTGATTTTAGGGTTAAACCTTTTTTATTGGCAATTTGGGGATTGGTTTGTCTATGGTCTTATCTTTACTTTTACTATTCCTCTTATGCTTTTTGGGGTCTATCGCCCTAATGACTTACCTTTTGAAACGTATCTTAATTATAGATGGCATTATGAAATGACCATACCAGACCGTACACTAACTGGACAGAAAGGAATACAACGTGAAAAAAACAAATCGCTTAATGAAACCAAAGACTACTTCTAATGACAAAAAGCAAAAGACGAAAGCACAGAAGCAGGAGGTCAGACCTTCTACCGTGAATACGTTAGCTTATCAAGGGCTTTTTCAGAATGGACTCATGCAAGTCACCCCAGATTATTTTTCCCAGTCCTATCTTTTAGGGGATGTCAATTACCAAACAGTGGGACTTGAAGATAAGGGAGCGATTGTGGAGAAATATTCTGATTTAATCAATTCACTGGATGATAAGACTAATTTCCAACTGACGATTTTCAATCAAAAAGTTAATTTGGAAAAATTCAGGAAGAGTATTCTCTATCCCTTACAGGAAGATGGGTTTGATGCTTATCGTGATGAATTGAATCGCATGATGGATTCCAACTTAGAGGCGGGCGAGAACAACTTTTCAGCTGTCAAGTTTCTTTCATTTGGCAAGAGCGACCAAACACCAAAACTAGCTTTTCGTTCTCTGTCGCAAATTGGGGAATATTTCAAGAGTGGCTTTTCAGAGATTGATGTATCTCTTGGTCTGCTTGGTGGAGAAGAGCGAGTGAATGTCCTTGCGGATATGTTGCGAGGTGAAAATCATTTACCGTTCTCTTACAAGGATTTGACCCTCTCAGGTCAATCCACCAAACACTTTATTGCCCCAACCTACCTTTCCTTTAAACACAAGAATCATATTGAATTGGACGATAGATTATTACAGATTGTCTATGTTCGTGATTACGGTATGGAGCTAGGGGATAAATTTATTCGTGACCTCATGCAGTCAGATTTGGAAGTGATGATTAGCCTACATGCTAAAGGCTCTACCAAGTCTGAAACCATGACCAAGCTGCGAACCAAGAAGACCTTGATGGAATCACAAAAAATTGGGGAACAACAAAAAATGGCTCGGACAGGTATCTATTTGGAGAAGGTCGGCCATGTTCTTGAAAACAACATCGATGAAGCAGAAGCTCTTCTTCAAACCATGACCCAAACAGGAGATAAACTGTTTGACACTGTATTTCTGATTGGTGTGCTGGCAGATACTGAAGACCAACTCAAACAATCTCTTGATATTATCAAGCAAGTGGCAGGGTCTAATGATATGATTATCGATAATTTGACCTACATGCAAGAAGCTGCTTTTAATAGTCTCTTGCCATTTGGGAAGAACTATCTTGAAGGTGTTTCTCGGTCTCTATTGACTTCAAACATTGCCGTGAATGCACCTTGGACTTCCGTTGATATTCAGGACAAGGGTGGGAAATTTTATGGCATCAATCAAATCTCAAGTAATATCATCAGTATTGACCGTGGCAAGTTAAATACTCCGTCAGGTTTGATTTTAGGGACTTCTGGAGCTGGTAAAGGGATGGCGACAAAACATGAAATCATTTCTACTAAGCTCAAGGAAGCAGGTGGTGATACTGAAATTATCATTGTTGACCCAGAAAATGAGGTGCGACAAGAAGTCGTATGATAAATTGCTAGAGATAGCTACTCTATCCATTTGGAGTAATCCTACCACAGCCTGCTTGACTGGTAACGGTCATGTTGGGAAGCCTGTGGGACAATATGGAAAGTCTGATAGCCTAAATCAGATGGACTGTTAGGATAAGAATACTATGGTGAACAGATAGTGAATCATTGCAAGAGTCGTTACAGGGACTAAGTGAAATAAGGCTGAAACACTTACACCAAAAGGTACGGAGGGGGTCATTGGGGCTTTCATAACCTGATGACAAATGGACACAGTCTTCCCGGCTCAAAGATGGCACCTAAGGTATTCACAATTATTTATCATACGGAACTTGGTAAGCCCTATGTATTCCTTCTAATTTGTTTAGAAGGTATTGAACTCGTAAGAGGAATAGATGATGCAGAGGGTAGAGGAAAGGATAAAAAGCGAAGGCTCCAGCTGTAATGGCAGGAGATAGGGGTTCAAACTTTGCCCTGACCTGAAAGGGTGCAGACTTATCCTATGGTATTTCATGACAAGAAATGGAGGTAAACCTATGAATGATAAGCATTCAACGACAGCACAAGCTGAGAAGCTATCACACAAGCAACTGCTCGCTAATCAATGGAAAAGTATTGATTGGAAGCGGGCAGAACAAGAAGTGAATAGGCTACAAATCAGGATTGTCAAGGCTACTCAAGCCAAAAATACAAACACAGTGAAAAGACTTCAGTATTTACTAACACATTCTTTTTACGCCAAGGCACTTGCCGTTCGTCGAGTGACGACTAACAAAGGTAAGAAAACGGCGGGTGTAGATGGTGAACTTTGGACGACACCTGCTCAAAAGATGGAAGCTCTCTTATCTCTAACGGACAAAGGCTATAAAGCCAGTCCACTGAGACGGGTTTACATCGACAAAAAGGGTAAGAAGAAAAAGCGTCCATTAGGGATTCCTACCATGTACGATAGAGCCATGCAGGCACTTTATGCCTTAGCGCTCGAACCTATCGCAGAAACAACTGCAGATACTAAA
Source organism: Streptococcus canis (assembly GCF_900636575.1). Taxonomy (NCBI): domain Bacteria; kingdom Bacillati; phylum Bacillota; class Bacilli; order Lactobacillales; family Streptococcaceae; genus Streptococcus; species Streptococcus canis. Next base: position 1,647,546 of record NZ_LR134293.1, on the reverse strand, counting down.
TCGTTCGGTTTCCGAAAAGGGAGAAGCTGCCAAGATGCTTGTGAGTATATCTTTACAGCGCTATCACGAAAAGCTTCTCCTGAATGGATTTTAGAAGGCGATATCAAAGGTTGTTTTGATAACATTAGCCATGATTGGCTCTTGGAGAATATTCCGATGGACAAATCCATCTTGAAGCAATTTCTTAAATCAGGTTTTGTATTCAAGGGCGAGTTATTCCCAACGGAAGATGGCACACCACAAGGTGGTATCATCTCACCTATTCTTGCCAATATGGCACTCGATGGGTTACAACAAGTCTTATCGGATAGATTCCATACCAATCGTTTAGGAAAAATCGACCTTCGATTCAAGAACAGCCATAAGGTCAATCTTGTCCGTTATGCGGATGATTTTATCGTCACAGCTGCGACACAAGAAATTGCTTTGGAAGCTAAAGAAGTGATTAAGGAATTTCTGCTTGGGCGAGGCTTAGAGCTATCAGAAGAAAAGACACTGGTGACTCATATCAACGATGGTTTCGACCTGCTTGGTTGGAACTTTCGGAAGTACAAAGGTAAATTAATTGTCAAACCTTCTAAGAATTCTATTCAAACCGTCATTGGTAAATTCTCAGAAACCATCCTCAAGCGAGGAAAAGCATGGGAACAAGAAGTCTTAATCATGAAACTAAATCAACAGATACGAGGATGGACCAACTACCACCAATCCGTTTGTGCTAGTGAAGCCTTCTCCTATCTGGATTACCATTTATATGAATTATTGTGGCGGTGGGCAAAACGTCGCCATCCGAAGAAAGGTCAATGGTGGATTTCGACCAAGTATTGGCATAGAAGAGGCAGTCGCAGTTGGGTATTTGCTTCAGGCGATAAAGAACTCATTCGAGTTGACCACACTGCTATTGTCAGACATACAAAGGTTAGAGAACACGCCAATCCTTACTTGGATACAGAATACTTTGCTCAACGAGCCTTTAATCATGGTATGAAACGATTGACAGGTCGGTTTAAACTTGTTTGGAAGCAACAAGACGGACGCTGTCATCACTGTGGACTCCCGATGGAGATTGGAGAAGATAGAGAAATATTCTTCAAAATTCCAAAATCCAAGGGAGGTGTGGAAGACGTTGACAATATGGCTTATGTGCATCGTTATTGTCAGCGACTATTTATTGAGAGCCGCTCGAAAGAGTGATGAAATGCTTGAGCCGTATGAGGGGAAACTCTCACGTACGGTTTTTAGAGAGGAAGGTGGTAGTAATACCACTGACCTACTCGACTACAGTATCATTGGTCAAGCCTTTGGTGGGGAAAGCATTGATATTGCGCCTGACTCTACCACTTTCTTAAACGTTTTAGACTTATCCGATGACAATATGGATGAAGACCCTATTAAGGTCAAATCTGAATTTCTATTGTCTTGGATTGGGAAACTCTTAGACCGGAAAATGGACGGTCGAGAAAAGTCCCTGATTGACCGTGTGACACGGTTAACCTATAAGCATTTTGAGACACCATCTCTCGTAGAATGGGTCTTTGTTCTCTCTAAACAGCCTGAACAAGAAGCCAAGGACTTGGCACTCGATATGGAACTCTATGTTGAAGGCTCACTAGACATTTTTTCACACCACACCAACATCAAAACCGATAGTCATTTCCTCATTTACAATGTTAAAAAGTTAGGGGATGAGTTGAAGCAGATTGCCCTCATGGTCATCTTTGACCAGATTTGGAATCGTGTGGTTAAAAACCAAAAACTTGGCAAGAAGACCTGGATTTACTTTGATGAAATGCAGCTTCTGTTGTTGGATAAGTACGCTTCTGATTTCTTCTTCAAGCTCTGGAGTCGTGTTCGTAAGTATGGGGCCATTCCAACAGGCATTACTCAAAATGTAGAGACTCTTCTTTTAGATGCCAATGGCAGACGTATTATTGCCAATAGCGAGTTTATGATTCTATTAAAACAGGCTAAGAGCGATCGCGAAGAATTGGTGCATATGCTTGGACTTTCCAAGGAACTGGAGAAATACTTGGTTAATCCTGAAAAAGGAGCAGGTTTAATCAAGGCTGGCTCAACCGTTGTTCCTTTCAAGAATAAGATTCCTCACCACACCAAGCTCTTTGACATCATGAGTACGGACCCTGAAAAAATGAGGACATGAGATGAGAGAGGATAAAAAGGTAGTCAAACAGGCCAGACAAAACTTTCGAAGCGACTTAAAATCAGCCCGTATACATTATCGGAAAGAAGTTAGAGCCTTAAAACAGACTGTTCCTAAAATAGGACGATTTCGAAAACCAGCTCAAAATTCTCTGTTTCAGGAAAAGAAAACAGAGTTCAAAGAAAATCTACTCAGTAGTCAAAAGGAAACAGAAGAGAAGTTCCTAAAGGAAATTACCTATGTGTCTCCTAGACTGTTAAGGGGAAAGGAAATCAAGAACTACCGACTTCCGCAAGCTCAAGAACGTTTGCGGACAGCAAGAAAACATTTGTCAGAAGTGAAACTAAGTGAAAAGTCAAAATCGGTTAATCCCAAGTTTACTTTCAAAAAAGAAAATCCTTCCCTGAAGTCTCGCTTTCAATTTCACCAAGAAAAATCATTTGATCGACTCAGTGCAGAAAAAGAAGTAAGTTCTGCCAAACGTGAGGTCAAACAACTCAAGAATGTCCAAAAGTCTAAGAAAAGTTTTACCAAAGTCAAAGCTAGACTAGGCTTAGCTGCCTCAGAATCGCTTGATTTGGTGGCACAAGATGATGATTTAGACGGTCTAAGAACCCTGAAGGATACTAGCTTGAAAGCTAGACGGTATGGCAGATTAACCTATCAAGCTGGTAAAGCGGCGGTGAAAAGTGGACAGACTGGTGTGCGTTTTACAAAGACGAAAGCGGCTCATGGAAAGGAGCGATTTCATAATTTCAAAAATGGTAAAGGTTTTAGGCGCCAGAAACCTCTTAAACCACGAAGACGCTATCAAACCTTTTTAAAGCACGCCAGAAAGCATAGTCTAGCAGGAGTTAAGGGGATTGTTCAAGCCATTAAGGGAAGTCTGACTTTCTTTTCTGCAATTGCGGGAAATCCTTTAACTTGGATTGTCTCAGGCATACTCTTGATACTCCTTTTGATGATGAGTTTTTTCATGAGTGTCTCAGGAAGTAGTGTCATTCAACAAGATGAAATGGAATTGACCAAGGCCTATACCCACATGACGTGGGAAGATGCGGAACATACGAGAACCAACGAAAAAGGGATTACCTATTACACCAAGATTGATGAGATCATGGTTTACATGAATCATCAATACCAAGACTACAAGCTTGACGATGTCATGGAAACAGGTGGTGCGACTTATAAAGCATTTCTCAGTCAACTGTGGACGGACTTAAACGGTGGTGATTCGATTAAATCTATGTCTGACCTGTATAAGGAACCTAGCTACAAGCTGGCTGAGGAGGACCAAGAAGAACTAAGGGAATTGACTGAAGAAGGAAACTATCTCGTTCTTCAAGAACTGGACAATCCTTTTCAGGGACAGACGGATGAAGATAGTTTACGAATGACCGTTCGGTATGGCTATGAGATTCTTGATGAGAAACCGACTCTCCATCACCATATCCTCTTAGAAGCCAAGGAAGGTCAAGTCATTGTAGCACCTATGGAGGGAAAGGTATCTCTTGAAGGAGAGAATATTATTCTGACATCAGGTAAGGGAGTGAATAAGACTAAACTAACCTTGTTTGGCATTCATTTAGGTCGAGTGAGCGAGGGGCAACAAGTCTTGGCAGGAGACATTATTGGTCAGACCAAGGACGGAACAGGTCTAAAAGTCACCTATCAAAAGGTAGATAATGACACGGACAAGTTGGTCTATGTCAATCCCGCTTTCTACTTTCCAAAAGTGATTCAAGTTCAGACCACCATTCTTCCAACTATTGGCCAGTTTGGTGGAGAAGAGTTTGAGAGAGCTAAGGCCATTTATGACTATCTCAAAAGTAAAGGTGCGACCAATCAAGCTATTGCGGCCATTTTAGGAAATTGGTCGGTAGAATCCGCCATCAATCCCAAACGAGCTGAAGGTGAGTTTCTAACTCCTCCTGTTGGTGCGACAGACACTTCATGGGATGATGAGAGCTGGCTCTCACTTAATGGTCCAACTATATACAATGGACGTTACCCCAATATTCTTAAACGTGGTTTAGGATTAGGCCAGTGGACAGACACTGCAGATGGGTCACGCAGACATACCTTATTGCTAGAATATGCCAAAGGAAAACATCAGAAGTGGTATGATTTGGGGTTACAACTGGACTTCATGTTGCATGGGGATAGTCCTTACTACACAAGTTGGTTGAAAGAGTTCTTTAACAATTCAGGAAGTCCAGCCAGTCTTGCCCAACTCTTTCTGATTTACTGGGAAGGTAACTCAGGAGATAAGCTATTAGAGCGACAAACAAGAGCGACTGAGTGGTTCTATCAAATTGAAAAGGGCTTCAGTCACCCAAATGGTGGAACGGCACAAAGTGATCCAAAAGCACTTGAAGCTGTCCGAGGAGACCTCTTTGAGAACTCTATTCCAGGAGGTGGTGACGGTATGGGTTATGCTTACGGTCAATGTACGTGGGGAGTCGCAGCCCGTATCAACCAACTGGGGCTGAAACTCAAAGGCCGAAATGGTGAGAAGATTTCAATTATCAGCACCATGGGTAATGGCCAAGACTGGGTGCGTACAGCAGCAAGCCTCGGTGGTGAAACTGGAACAAGTCCACAAGCAGGAGCTATACTCTCTTTTGCAGGTGGAGGCCATGGTACACCAGCAGAATACGGACATGTGGCTTTCGTCGGTGCGAGACGTTTCTAACTGAAAAGGTTAGACACGTTCTTGAAAAATCAACCTGATAATCAGGTTAAATTTGAATAGAATGGAGAACTATTATCTTGAAAATTGGAATGAAGGGGTAACGCCCTGAAACGATTTCTCTAATACTCTGACATGCGTTTATCTGGTGCAAAGGTAAAGGTATGAAGCTCGGTGAAGTCGGCTGAAAGATACCGTCATTCTTAAGGACTTAAGAATCGAAAGTGTTCCAGAGGTGGAATATGTATCTGATAGGTCGGGAGTCATTAAAAACTAAATAGGGTGAGAATGTGCATGAGCACTGACGAACCAGCGAATGTACGCTCCAAAGGCGAGTACGTAGAAATGCGTATAACAACGTAAGTTGTTTCAACTTGAGGAAGAGTAAGAATCAACGATATGAAATTCCTTGATATGTTACAGGCATATCAAAGTTGAAGGGGTATAGCTAGGCACCTAAGTTTAGTATTGATAAAGATAAGGGAACGTCGAAAGCTAGAGATGTGGAGGTTGCACAACCAGAGAAACATTGGAAAGGAAATCATAACTTTCCTTAATCTCTAGTGAGAGTGGTGGCACGACCTTTGAAAGTGTTGTAATGATACTGGAGGAACAGCCACTAGTCAATAGTGTATTGTTATGAACTTTATCATTTCATGGATTCTTGTAAGACATAAAAGGTCACGAATCCAAAGAGAGGAGTGATAGACCATGATGAAACCAAAAAATAATGACAAACTATTAAAACATCAAAAACTAAGGTATGCGGAATACTATGGCATGACCGAGATATTTGATGATTTATATTCAAAAAGTCAAAATGGATTCAACTTTAAGAACTTAATGAACATTATCACATCTCCCGAGAATATACTGCTCGCTTATCGTACCATAAAGCGGAATGGTGGCAGTCAAACCGAAGGAGTAGATGGTGTTACCATTAAAGATTTAGAAAATCTGACCCAAGAAGACTTTATCTCTAAAGTTCAAAGAAGATTTCAATATTATAGACCCAGAAAAGTCAGAAGAGTAGAGATTCCTAAGCCAAATGGGAAGAAACGACCACTTGGCATTCCCTCGATGTGGGACAGAGTAGCCCAACAGTGTATTTTACAAGTGTTGGAGCCAATCTGTGAAGCCAAGTTTTACAAACATAGTTATGGATTTAGACCCCTAAGGTCAGCCGATAACGCTATTATGGATTGTATGTATCGTATGAATAAAAGTCATATGACCTATGTCGTTGACGTTGATATCAAAGGTTTCTTTGATGAAGTGAATCATACTAAGTTAATGCGTCAAATCTGGACATTAGGCATCAGGGACAAACAGCTTCTAGTGATTATTCGAAAAATGTTAAAAGCACCTATTGTTCTTCCGAATGGAAAAGTGACCTATCCAACTAAGGGCACACCACAAGGAGGTATCTTATCTCCACTACTTGCCAACATTAACCTTAATGAATTTGATTGGTGGATAGGACGACAATGGGAAGAAAGAGATTGTAAGGAATTAGTTCCTCAATATAATTCCAAGGGAACAAGACACAAGTCACATGTGTACAGAAAGTTGCGAACTTCAACGACACTAAAAGAAGTTTACATTGTTCGATATGCGGATGATTTTAAAATCTTTTGTCGGAATAAAAATGAAGCAGAACGAACCTTTATGGCTGTAAAATTGTGGCTAAAAGAGCGACTTAGCCTTCCTATTTCAGAGGAAAAATCTCAAATTACCAATCTGAAAAAGAAAAGCAGTGAATTCCTTGGGATTACTTTAAAGCTAGTTTCTAAGAATAATCGTTTTGTCTGTTTTTCTCATATTGCACCTAAAACCAAGAAACGTATTAAGCATCAACTGAAATAACAGATGAAATTGATACAAATTAAAGGTGTTAAAGAAACAATTATTCGTGAAATACAGAAGTATAATAGTATGGTTATCGGTATTCATAACTACTATAGTATGGCAACACATGTGAGTAAGGATTTAGAAGAAATTCATTATCAGCTTTATCTCTCTTTTAAAAATCGATTGCAGGCGAAAGGTCTGACAAAAAAAGGAGAATACAAGGGAAAAGATAAAGGACTTCTCCCCTACCTCCAATCTCAAAATATTCGGTACTTAACGGGTTATCCAATTCTTCCAATTAGCTATGTCAAGACGAGGACGTTAAAAGGAAGAAATAAGAATCTGAATAGGTATACTCCTGAGGGGAGAAAATTGATTCATAAACAACAGGAATCTGTTGAAATATGGAAATTAAAATGGCTGAGAGAACACCCAATTATAAATAAGCGTGCAACAGTTGAATACAATGATAATCGAATTTCTTTATTTGTAGCTCAAAAAGGGAAATGCGGTGTGACAGGCAAGGAATTAGATATGGATGATATTCATTGTCACCATAAGAGACCTTGGTCAGAAACAAAGGATGACTCTTATAGGAACCTTATCATTGTTGGACGAGATAGTCATCGCCTGATTCACGCAACAAATGAGAAGGTTATCAAAAATCTCTTTAAGCTTTTGAATTTGAGTAGTACAGGACTGACCAAATTAAATCAGTTGCGTGAACTTGTAGGAAATCCACCATTATTGAAAGAAAATTTGTACTTAGAATAATCATATTAATATAGCACGATAAAGCAAAATCGTGATAATACACTATTGATGGAACGCCGTGTGCGGTGAAAGTCGCATGCACGGTGTGAAGCGGGGGAAAAGATGGAGATAGTATCAAAGTTTTACCTATCGCTATAAAAAGTCTACCCAGATGGCTCCTTCCTTATCTCAGAAACCAACTACAATGGCAATCCCAACTACACCTTCCGTAAATTATCTGGAGTGGATAGTAGCTTGAGTTTTGCTTATACGACGAAATAAAAAAGGATATGCTAACAATAATTGGATTTGTTAGCATATTATTTTCGTTTATCGTTGATTATTTAAAAACAATGTGCTAACATTGTTATAAAGTGTTAGCATATTGTTTTGGAGGTGGTGATATGGATTTGTTAGAGAAACCCGTTTATAATTATATAAAAAATAATCATGGAGTAATAACTTTTCGTGATATGGAAGAGCTTAACTTTCCTTATCAACAGCTGAATCAATTAGTCTCAAAAGGGAAAGTGGAATCAATTGAAAGAGGTATCTATCATCTGCCAGATACCTATATCGATGACTATTTTAGTTTACAGTACCGTTTTCCAAAAGGAATTTATTCCTTAGAAACAGCACTTTGGTTACATGGTCTGTCCCTTACCATTCCATTTGAGCCTGTGATGACTTTTCCTTTTGGGACAAATACGAGGCCAATGAAAGAAGCTGGTGTCAAGCCGATTGTTGCTAGAAAGTATCATGAAATCGGTATGATTAAACTGGAGCGACAGGCTGGACAGTTTATCTCAGTATATGATATGGAACGAACATTAGTGGAGTGTTTGAGAACAGCTTACCATGTTGATATTCAAGTTATTGCTCCAGCTTTTCAAGCTTACTTCAAAAGAGGAGCTGTAGATTACACTAAGTTGTATCACTATGCACAACTATTTAAAGTATCTGAAAAACTACAATCATATGTGGAGGTCTTGTCGTGAAATTTTCAAATGCTAATAGTTTCAAAGCCAAAGTCAAGAATATTGCAAGAGAAAAAGGGATACCTGCTCAACAAGTTCAGCAAAATTTTCTGATTGAACAAGTCTTAAAACTCATCTCAGAGAGCAAGTATAAAGATTCATTCATTGTAAAAGGTGGATTTCTTATCGGACAGATGATTGGCTTAGATAAACGGACGACAATGGATTTAGATGTTACCCTGAAAGGTCAACCTCTTAACGAAGAAAATATTCAATCAATCTTCAAAGAAATAATCAATCGACCTTCTGAAGGTTTCCAATTTGAAATTGATAAGTTAGAGCCAATTCGACAGGATGACGAATATGGTGGTTTTTCCCTTAAACTAAATGCGACATTTGACACCTTACGTGAAGTTGTCTTTATTGATATAACGACAGGTGACCATATTACGCCACGAGAAATTACATACCAATTACAATCCGTTTTCTCAGAGGATAAGCTAGAAGTTTGGACATATAATTTAGAAACAGTTCTTGCTGAAAAATTAGAAACCATTATAAGTCGAGGAGCTGCTTCAACTAGACCTCGTGACCGCTATGATCTCTATACATTGTACCACCTTCGAAAAGATGAGATTGATGTGCCCATATTGAATGCAGCTTTGCAGAATACTGCTAAAAAAAGAGAAAGTTTAGATATTTTGATAAATTGGGAAGAGCAACTAGAGACAATACGTAGCTCTGACTATCAGAAACAGCTTTGGTCTCGTTATCAAAAATCATTCAGATATGCCAGTGAAACGAGTTTTGAGGAATCTGTGGACATAGTGGCAATTATTTTAAATCATTTGGAGGTTTAGTTTTGTATGTTGACAGGAACTTTACAGATGATGGGGTATGAATTTTTCTTTACGTTCGATGAAGAAAGATTATCCTTGATTCCTAAAGAAGAGGAGAAGGATATGATTAGACATAGAAGTTGTCAATTCAATAAATGAGTAAGTTTATTTACGAAAAATGAAATAAGTGGTATCATAGTAATATCGAATTGGGGCGTGCTAGTCACGTCTGGGAGGGTCTGATGCGTCAGTCCTCCTTTTTTGTTTATTTTTAAGTATTCTTCAGAGGTTATCGGTTGTGCTTCCGATAGCTTTTTTCTTTTCCCTGAATTTATTGTGATAACAAAATCAAGCCTTCTTTTTTATGATGAGGAAAGAGTGACAAATTTTTGCTAGAGAATAAAAGAAAAGAAGGACACTTTATGACCAAAATATGTAATCATCACTTTCTTGTCAATCAGGAAAAAGGCGAGAAACACGTCTTTCGTAAGAGTAAAAAATACCGAACCCTTTGCTCGGTTGCCCTTGGAACCATGGTGACTGCTGTTGTTGCTTGGGGTGGAACAGTTGCACATGCTGATGAAGTTACATCATCCGTTGATACAACCATTCAACGGACGGAAAATCCAGCTACAAATTTACCAGAAGCACAGCCAAACCCTGTATCTGAACAAACCGAAAGTTTAGCGTTAACTGGACAATCTAACGGTGCGATTGCTGTCACCGTACCACACGATACGGTAACACAAGCAGTTGAGCAGGCAAATGCTGAAGGTGTTTCTACGGTTGAAGATAGCCCAATGGATTTAGGAAATACAACTTCTGCGTCAGAGACCAACCAACAAATTTCTAAAGCAGAAGCAGATGCCCAAAAACAAGTTGAGGTTATCAATGAAGTTACTGAAACCTACAAAGCTGATAAAGCAACATATGAATCGAATAAAGCCCGCATTGAACAAGAAAACAAGGAGTTGTCACAGGCCCACGAAGGGGCCAACCAAACTGGGAAAGAGTCAAACTCTTGGGTTGATACCAAAGTCACTGACTTAAAAAACAAGTATTCAGATGCTGAAGTGACCGTCAATGAACAAGTAGTTTCATCAGGAAACGGGACATCTGTACTTGACTATACAAACTATGGCAAGGCTGTTGAAACCATTCAATCAACTAACGAACAAGCTGTAGCGGATTATCTAACAAAGAAAACGAAGGCTGATGAAATTGTTGCGAAAAATCAGGCCATTCAAAAAGAAAATGAAGCTGGACTTGCAAAGGCAAAAGCGGATAATGAAGCCATTGAAGGGCGGAATCAGGCTGGTCAAGCAGCAGTAAATGCTGAAAACCAAGCCGGTCAAGCTGCAGTAGATAAAGCTAATCAAGAGAAACAAAAATTAGCTTCAGACCGAGCAGCTGAGATTGAAGCTATAACCAAACGCAATCAAGAAAAAGAAGAAGCCGCAAGAAAAGAAAATGAAGCGATTGATGCCTATAATGCGAAAGAATTGGAACGCTATCAACGTGACTTGTCCGAGATTTCAAAAGGTGAAGAAGGTTATATTTCTGAAGCCCTTGCTCAAGCTCTAAATCTCAATAACGGTGAACCACAAGCACAACATGGGGCCATTACCCGAAATCCTGATCAGATTATTTCAACTGGCGATGCTATGCTTGGGGGCTACTCAAGAATTTTGGATTCTACAGGATTCTTTGTTTATGATAGCTTCAAAACAGGTGAGACCCTCAGTTTTAACTATCAAAATCTTCAAAATGCACGATTTGATGGCAAAAAGATTAGTCGTGTGAATTACGATATTACCAACCTTGTGTCACCAGCTGGAACCAATTCCGTAAAATTGGTTGTACCTAACGATCCAACAGAGGGCTTTATTGCCTATCGAAATGATGGAAATGGGGATTGGCGAACAGACAAGATGGAGTTTCGTGTGGTTGCTAAGTATTTCTTGGAAGACGGTTCGCAAGTCACCTTCTCCAATGAAAAGCCAGGTGTTTTCACGCATTCTTCCCTCAATCATAATGATATTGGGCTAGAGTATGTAAAAGATTCCTCTGGAAAATTTGTGCCAATCAATGGCTCAACCGTTCAAGTGACCAATGAAGGTCTGGCCCGTTCTTTGGGTTCAAACCGTGCAAGTGATTTGAATTTACCTGAAGAATGGGATACGACATCTAGCCCTTATGCTTACAAAGGAGCTATTGTCTCAACGGTCACATCAGGCAATACCTACACAGTCACCTTTGGCCAAGGTGATATGCCACAAAATGTTGGATTGTCATACTGGTTTGCCTTAAATACCCTACCAGTTGCACGGACAGTAACACCTTATAGTCCCAAACCTCATGTAACGGTAGAACTTGAACCCGTTCCAGAACCTATTACGGTAACACCTGATGTCTTTACTCCAAAAAACTTTACACCAGAAAAACCAGTAACTTTCACGCCCAAGCCTTTGGAGGAAGTGGTGCAACCTAGTCTGACTTTGACCAAGGTAACGCTACCTGTCAAACCTATTCCAAAAGAACTACCAACACCACCTCAAGTACCGACTGTCCATTACCATGCGTACCGTTTGACGACAACTCCAGAAATTATGAAAGAAGTGGTGAATACGGACCAAGCTAATCTACATGAGAAAACAGTCGCAAAAAATTCAACGGTAATTTATCCTTTAACGGTCGATGCTCTATCTCCTAATCGTGCCAAAACGACTAGTCTCATGTTTGAGGACTACTTGCCTGCTGGCTATCTTTTTGATTTGGAAAAAACATTGGCTGAAAACGGGGACTACGAAGTGACTTTTGATGCGTCTAAAAACTTTGTGACCTTGACCGCAAAGGAAAACTTGTTGCAAGAAGTGAACAAAGATTTAACCACGGTATATCAATTGACTGCTCCAAAACTCTATGGTTCCGTTCAAAATGATGGGGCAACCTATTCTAATAGCTACAAGTTGCTTTTGAACAAGGGCACAGCCAATGCTTATACGGTCACTTCAAATGTGGTGACGGTTCGTACACCAGGTGATGGAGACACAACTACACTTATTACACCTGACAAGAACAATGAAAACGCGGATGGTGTTCTCATCAATGATACAATCGTAGCTCTTGGTACAACTAACCACTACCGATTGACTTGGGATTTGGACCAGTATCAAGGAGACCGTTCTGCTAAAGAGACCATTGCACGAGGTTTCTTCTTTGTGGATGATTTCCCAGAGGAAGTGCTTGATGTAGTGGAAAATGGGACAGCTATCACAACGCTTGATGGTCAGAAGGTATCAGGCATAACGGTTAAAACTTATACTTCACTAAATGATGCTCCTAAAGACCTTCAAGATAGATTAACTCGTGCCAAGATTACACCAACAGGTGCCTTCCAAGTCTTTATGCCGGATGACGACCAAGCCTTTTATGACCAGTATGTACAAACAGGAACCTCTTTAGCTCTTTTGACCAAAATGACCGTCAAAGGTAGTCTATACGGTCAGATAAAGACGTATACAAATAAGGCATACCAAGTTGATTTTGGAAATGGTGCGACACGTTTCTCTATAAGTGCTTAGCACGAAAAGAGAGGATTCACGGTAAACGTGAATAACAACTAATAATTCGACAGTTGGAATGAAAGCCGTCATGTTGGCTGAAACAACTGGTTTGATACTCCTGCATGCGTTTGAGTGTAACAGCACTCAAGGGTATGAAGCCAGGTAAAGTCGGCAGAACTGCTCCTAAGTGAAGTAGCTAATTCATACGGAAAAGGATATGCCGGAACGCCATAAACTATCTATGGTGAGAATGTCTCAAAGAAGAGACTGACGAACTTGCGAATGTACGGGTCTAAACGAAGACGTATCAGAAATGATATAAGGTTGCGACCGCAACGAATGTTACCGATAAGTAAGAGTCGTTACTATGAACATCGGGATAGCGAACAAGGACGATATAAACATTCAGGCTCACAGTAAGCACCTAAGGATAGAAATGTAAGGCTAGAATTATTGGAACGTGGAAAGCGAGAAACACTCATATCAAACGACTGTTATCGGAGTGTTGGATATAAGATAAGATATCGAAATTCCTTAATTCTCGTGAGAGTAGGGGCACAGTACCGATGAAGCGTCTAATACACGTGGAGGGATAGCCCCAAGACTTGTTCTTTGACAATTAAATACTAGAATAAATGAAACTCACAAGGTCGAGTAAGATGATGGGACTAACAACAGTTAGGAGATGAACCATCAGTGAGTACACTATTACGATATTACGAATACTATCAGATGCAAGAAATGTTTGATTGGCTTTATCAATGTAGTTTGGCCAATCAGACGTTCGGTATCAATCTTTACGATATTATCATTTCTGAGAATAATATCTTACTAGCTTATCGTATTATAAAATCAAATACAGGCTCGAAGACAGCTGGTACAGATAGACAAACTATCAGAGATTTTACCATCAAGAATCAGGATGAATTTATCAAAGAAATCAGACTAGCAATGAAGGACTACAAGCCTCAGACGGTTAGACGAGTAGATATTCCCAAACCAAATGGCAAAACGAGACCTCTGGGGATACCTACCATGAGAGACAGACTAATTCAACAGATGATAAAGCAGGTTTTGGAACCCATTTGTGAAGCAAAATTTTACAAACATTCTTATGGTTTCCGTCCAAATCGCTCCACTCATCATGCAATAGCTAGATGTCAGTTTCTGATGAATCAGTCAACCTTTCACCACGTGGTTGATATTGATATTCAAGGGTTCTTTGATAATGTGAACCATACCAAGTTGCTTAAGCAGATGTATACAATTGGTATAAGAGACAAAAGGGTATTAGCTATTATCAGTAAAATGCTAAAAGCACCAATAGTTCGCCAAGGTATTCCACAAAAAGGAACACCACAAGGAGCGATATTATCCCCCTTATTGTCTAACATTGTACTGAATGATTTAGACCAATGGATAGCTAGTCAATGGGAGAATTTCCCGACACGGCGTCATTATACCAAACTAAACAAATATCCTGCTTTACAACAAACAAAGCTTAAGGAAATGTATATAGTACGATACGCAGATGATTTTAAAATCTTCACTAAGAACCATAAGATAGCTTGGAAAGTATTTCATGCGGTAGAGGGTTATGTAAAAGCTCACCTCAAACTGAACATTTCCAAAGAAAAGTCTAAGGTTACAAATTTGAGAAGAAGGAGTTCGGAGTTTCTTGGTTTTGAATTGAAGGCTATCAAGAAACATAAGAAATATATAGCCAGAACAAGCGTATCGGGTAAGAATAAAAAGATTATCAGAGAGAAGATAGTCAGGTACTTGAAAACAATTCAAAGTAGTCCTACATGACAGAATATTAGCCTTTATAACAGTTATATTCTAGGAATACACGGCTACTATGGTATTGCGACACATGTTAATGTTGATTTCTCTGAATTAGCCTATTCTCTTCTTTATACACAATACAATCATTTGAAGAATATAGGAAAGTATGAGATTCCAAGAAGTCCTCCTGAAGTTTATAGGAAATTTTATAAAAATAAAATGAGGACGTTCAAAATTGGCTCTACTTACCTCTATCCATTAGCAGACGTCAAATGGCGAATGGCTAGAAATTTTACTCAGAAACTATGTCCTTACACCATTGAGGGACGAAATTTGATATATCAAAAGCTAAAGTCAAATATTGTTACAGAGCTGCAAGAACTCCAAAAGTTAACGCACGAGACAATGACTTTAGAGTTTGGGGATAATCGCCTATCGAAATATTCCATGCAACATGGGAAGTGCCGAATTACAGGACAATTCTTGAAAGCAGAGGATATTCACTGTCATCACATTGTTCCCAAATATTTGGGAGGGACAGATAGGTTTGATAATCTAGTCATTATCCATAAATGGCTACATAAACTAATTCATGCGGTTGAACCTCAAATGATTGAAAAGTATAAACGACCATTCAATTTGACTGGAAAACAAATTGAAAGAGTAAACTATTATCGTGAAAAATGTAATTTAACTAGTATTTAATTTAAAGAGTAAGTTGGAACGCCATATGCGGTGAAAGTCGCACGTACGGTGTGGAGCAGGGGAAAAGCTAGAGAATGAACGGATTATTGTTTGCAAGAATAATCGACTTTCAAAAGCTTACCTATTGCTATGCTATGAGACCAAAGAAGTGACCAACACCCTTGTTTCTCCAGAACCAACGAAACAAAACCTTAATAAAGACAAAGTGGATATCAATGGGAAGCCCATGCTTGTGGGAACTCAAAATTACTATACTCTTTCATGGGACCTGGACCAATACCGAGGTATTAAAGCAGACAACTCTCAGATTACTCAAGGCTTTTACTTTGTGGATGATTATCCAGAAGAAGCTCTACTGCCGAATGAAACAGCTATTCAGTTTATCACATCTGACGGCAAGCCAGTTTCAGGAGTCACTGTGAAGTCCTATTCTCATCTGTCAGAAGCTCCTAAAACGCTACAAGAAGTCTTTTCTAAACGGAACATTCAGCCCAAAGGTGCTTTCCAAGTCTTTATGCCAGAAGATCCACAAGCCTTCTATGAAAACTATGTGACCAAGGGTGAGAACATTACCATTGTTACTCCGATGACTGTTTTGGACTCCATGCTTAATTCAGGAAAATCTTATGAAAATGTAGCCTATCAAGTAGATTTTGGGCAGGCTTATGAAACCAATACGGTAACCAATTTTGTCCCTAAAGTAAACCCACACAAGTCTAATACCAATCAAGAAGGCATTTCTATTGATGGAAAGACTGTCCTTCCGAACACGGTCAATTATTACAAAATTGCTCTAGATTACAATCAATACAAGGACATGTTAGTGACGGATGATGTTCTTGCCAAGGGATTTTACATGGTGGACGATTACCCAGAAGAAGCCCTTACTCTAAATCCTGATGGCATTCAGATTTTGGATAAGGCTGGCAATCGTGTTTCTGGTATCTCTGTCAGCACATACGCTAGTTTGTCAGAAGCTCCGAAAGTCGTTCAAGATGCCATGGCTCAACGACAGTTTACACCTAAAGGAGCTATTCAAGTCTTAAGCGCTGATGATCCAAAAGCTTTTTATGAGATCTATGTCAAGACTGGTCAAACCTTGGTTGTCACCCTTCCGATGACAGTTAAGAATGAGCTGACCAAAACAGGTGGTCAGTATGAAAATACAGCCTATCAGATTGATTTTGGAATGGCCTATGTGACGGAAACAGTGGTTAATAATGTTCCCAAACTAGACCCACAAAAAGATGTGGTGATTGACTTGTCTCATAAAGATAACAGCCTTGATGGGAAAGAAGTGGCCTTGAATCAAATCTTTAACTATCGCTTAGTTGGAGCGATGATTCCAAACAATCGTGCGACTGCCCTATTTGATTATGGGTTTAAAGATGATTATGATGAAAAGCGTGATGAATATAACGGTGTTTACCGTAGCTATCTGATGACGGATGTCACCCTCAAAGATGGTTCGCTGCTAAAAGCGGGGACAGAAGTCACGAAATATACCTTACAACAGGTAGACACAGAAAATGGCCTCGTGTCAATTTCATTTGATAAATCCTTCTTAGAAACCATCTCAGATAACTCATCCTTCCAAGCAGATGTCTATCTTCAGATGAAACGGATTGCGGCTGGTCAGGTGGAGAATACCTATCTTCATACCGTAAATGGTTATGTCATCAGTTCAAATACAGTTGTAACAAGTACTCCTGAACCAGAAGTGCCGGCTCCAAATCAACCAACACCACCTCAACCACCGATTGACATTACTGAACCTCCCGTTCCTGCAAGTGTTTTGCCGAATACAGGGGAACATGAATCCCTTTTGGGCTTAATTGGAGCTGGAATCCTTCTTGGTACAGCTTATGGACTGAAGAAAAAGGAGGAGAAGTAAATGAATCCAAAAACCATTTATGAAAAGGATTCAGACTATGATGGTCTGACAGATGCACAGGAATTAGCTCTGGGAACAAATCCGCATTCTCTTGATTCAGATGGTGATGGTCATTCAGATTTAGAGGAAGTACAAGCTGGTTATTCGCCACTAGTCCCTCAAAAGGAGTTGTGCGATGACTTGGAACTTTGACACTATGAAACAAGCTTTATCTGAAATGGAAAAGGTCGATTACCAAGTGTTTATCAAGGCCTTTCTCTCCTTGGAACTAAGTATCTCTGATAGAACAATCCTCAATCAAGTTTATCAAGATTATATGGATGAAGATGACTTATCCTTGATTAGCGATGAACTAAGAGTCAAAGTCGATGGCTATCAGGATGAGGTGCAAGCAGATATTACGGATATTCTGGAAAAATTGTATGGCACAGGCGAGGGCACTAGTTTTATCATGGATGTCATGTCTTCGAATAGTCTTTCTGACACGATGGATCAATATGAAATTTTGGATAGTGAAGACTATTCCTTAATCGGTCTTGAAACCTTACAGGCTATGATTCAACAGGACTTAGCCATTTCCAGTCAGGATTATTTTGGCGACTTGGTTCACCTAGCTTTGCAGAAAGAGTTACTAGACCAGAGAAGTCATTTCTTACAACACTATGTGGCGACTTTGATGGAAGGTATGCCACAAGAAAAAGACCAACGAGCCTTGGTCCTAGACTAAAACGAAGGGCTGAGAATAGACTCTCAGCTCTTTTTTGATGGGAGGAACGAATGAATCAAGAAGTTTTACTACAGATGTTGCGGGCTACCATTCCTCGTGACAGAGCCATGCTTGAAGCATTTTTGTATTACCAAGCAAACTACTTTGATGAGGATTGGGACAGCCTTATCCAAGAATTTATTGCGAATAGAAAGGAAGTCCAAAGTCCTGTTCAGGTACTTCATTTTGAGACGGACGTTTCAGCTTTTGTACAGGCTAGTCCTTATGATACTGCTCATGACCTGTTGACTTATACTCAAGTATTCGGTCAACAGGGTCTCCAGAAACTTGACAAATTATCACAATCAGAAAAAGACTTGGTGGTTGAAGTAGCCATGTTCAATCTAGCCACACGTTTTCAACTATTGGATTCCAATGGTCACTACCAAACCATATCGTCAGCTTCTCTGCTAGAAAAAGGTAAGGGAGCTAATCTGGTCAATGTGTACCGTGTGGCCAATAATTTAGCAGATCGCATCAGTCGGGATATTGAACAGTTTCTCTTGACCTACCAACCTGAGTTAGAAACAAGAGTTGATGAAACTTTTCAAGAAAATGAAGAAACTGTTGATGAGCACGAAACAAGTGTTCATCAAGCAATATCTTTTCGAGAAGAGGGCTTTCTGGTTATTGCCAGTTTGGATGTAGATCTGTCTCAACTGGATATCCGAACTGGAAAAACAAGTCATCTGCCAGCTTATGAAGAGTTATCTTTACTACGTAAATTTGAGATACTAACATATTTTGACCAAATTCGAAATGAACGTTCCAAAGCCCCAAGTTTTAGACGAGGTGATTTTGACACTGAAATGGAAATGACACCAGTCTTTGATGGCGAGGAGTTACTCGCCTATCTAGAGGCTGATGGTAGATTCTATGAGTTGAAACGAACCTTGACTCAAGTTGAGGAAAAGGAATTAGAAAAAATTGGACAAGCCATTAGGACAGAAAATCAAGAGAAATTGACTCGGGTAGGGATTGATTTATCTCAGTTTGAACCAGACCAAATCGGTATTTTATTGGATGCCGCAGGTCGTTTTCGTTTGAAAAATGCGGATCTTGCTTTATTAGGTGGCTATCCCAAAGCCTCGGTAACTCAACTAGCTCTTGCAACGGAATTGCTTCAGATGGGGTTGAGTCATGAAAAAGTTGAATTTTTCTTTGGCAGTCAGCTTCCATTAAAAGAACTGCGACAGGTTGCTTATGCCTTTTTACATGAAGAATTAAGCCGAGAAGATGCGGAGCGATTTGAAAAAGCTAAGAGTAGTCAATCGGACTTGAACCTACGGGATTGGAAGAGCAAGCTAGAGAAACCTAAGATGAAAGAAGTGGTTGATGAAGCGTTTGAGGGAAATCCACTTGTTCAGATGGTTTTGGACAACTATCCGCTTGGGTCGTTGGTTTCCTATAAAGGACAGGACTTTGAAGTGACGTCTGTCAGTGATGCTCGATTAAACGGCTTGATTCGAATTGAGTTGGTTAATGATTTCTCCGATATGATTGAACAAAATCCAGTTCTTTATTTGAGAACATGGGAG
Source organism: Streptococcus canis (assembly GCF_900636575.1). NCBI lineage: Bacteria > Bacillati > Bacillota > Bacilli > Lactobacillales > Streptococcaceae > Streptococcus > Streptococcus canis. The sequence continues at coordinate 1,628,016 of NZ_LR134293.1, read as the reverse complement.
GAAATTAGTCAGGCGCTTCATATCCCAAAGCCAGAACCAAAAGTAGAGTTGGACGAACCAGAACAAGAGTTGAATCTTTTTTCATTTCTGGAAGAGGAAACAAGTCAATCCGTTAATGAAGCTGTTCAGAACATTGGAGTTTTGGATCCAGAACAATCGGAAGAAGTTAGTCATGACAGTGAAAAGCCAACCATTTATGTACCAGAAGAAGTGCTTGTAGAATCAATTCCAGATATTCCAACAACGGATTTCCATTTCCCAGAAGATTTGACGAATTTTTACCCTAAAACTGCTAGGGATAAGGTTGAAACCAATCTAGCTGCTATTCGTTTGGTGAAAACACTTGAAGCAGAAGAACGACAAGCTACTCTACATGAACAAGAACTGCTGGCCAAGTATGTAGGCTGGGGAGGGCTTGCCAATGATTTCTTTGATGACTATAATCCGAAGTTCTCAAAGGAACGTGAAGAACTCAAAAACTTAGTCTCAGGTAAAGAATACTCAGATATGAAACAGTCCTCTCTGACGGCTTATTACACAGAACCTGCCCTTATCCGTCAGATGTGGGATAAGTTGGAAAGAGATGGGTTTACAGGCGGTAAAATTCTAGACCCTTCCATGGGAACAGGGAATTTCTTTGCGGCTATGCCAACACATTTGAGAGATAAAAGTAAGTTGTATGGTGTGGAGTTAGATACCATTACAGGAGCCATTGCCAAGCACCTTCACCCGAATAGCCATATTGAGGTCAAAGGATTTGAGACGGTTGCTTTTAATGATGATAGTTTTGATTTGGTGATTTCAAATGTGCCATTTGCCAATATTCGGATCGCGGATAACAGGTACGATAAGCCTTACATGATTCATGACTATTTTGTCAAAAGGTCACTTGATTTGGTGCATGATGGTGGGCAAGTAGCCATTATTTCATCTACAGGAACCATGGATAAGCGAACCGAAAACATTTTACAAGATATTCGTGAGACAACTGACTTTCTTGGAGGGGTTCGCTTGCCTGATACTGCCTTTAAGTCCATTGCAGGAACGAATGTTACAACGGATATGTTGTTCTTCCAAAAACACTTGAACAAGGGATATGTGGCAGATGACTTAGCCTTTTCAGGGTCTATTCGTTATGATAAGGACAACCGTATTTGGCTCAATCCTTACTTTGATGGAGAATACAATAGCCAAGTGCTAGGAACCTATGAGGTTAGAAACTTTAACGGTGGAACACTTTCTGTTAAGGGGACTAGTGACAACTTGGTTGCTAGTGTCCAGACTGCTCTGAATCAAGTAAAAGCCCCAAGGGAGATTGATCGAAATGAGGTCATCATTAACCCAGATGTATTGACCAAACAAGTGATTGATACCTCGATTCCACCTGATATTAGAGAAAATCTAGGTCAGTACAGTTTTGGCTATCAGGGTTCTATAATTTACTATCGAGATAACAAAGGTATTCGAGTGGGGACCAAGACGGAAGAAATCAGTTACTATGTCGATGAAGAGGGTAACTTCAAAGCTTGGGATTCTAAATACTCTCAAAAACAGATTGATCGCTTTAATAGCTTAGAAGTCACAAATAGCACTGCTCTGGATGTTTATGTGACTGATGATGCAGCAAAACGAGGTCAGTTTAAAGGGTTATATAAAAAGACAGTTTTCTATGAAGCTCCCTTATCTGAGAAAGAAGTAGCACGAATCAAAGGAATGGTGGACATTCGTAATGCCTATCAAGAAGTCATAGCTATTCAACGCTATTATGACTATGATAAAGGCGAGTTCAACTACTTGTTAGGCAAACTCAATCGTACCTATGACACATTCGTCAAACGCTATGGGTATTTGAATAGTGCTGTCAATCGTAATCTCTTTGATAGTGATGATAAGTATTCGCTTCTTGCTAGTTTAGAAGATGAAAGTCTGGATCCAAGTGGAAAGTCTGTTATCTATACTAAATCCCTTGCCTTTGAGAAGGCTCTAGTGCGTCCTGAAAAAGAGGTTAAAAAGGTACACACTGCCCTTGATGCCTTAAATTCCAGTTTAGCAGACGGTCGTGGTGTTGATTTTGCTTATATGATGTCCATTTATCAGGTTGATTCTAAGGCAGTTTTGATCGAGGAATTAGGGGACTATATTATGCCAGATCCTGAGAAGTATTTAAATGGAGAATTGACCTATGTTTCTCGCCAAGATTTTCTGTCAGGTGATGTCGTTAGCAAGTTAGAAGTGGTGGACCTATTCGTCAAACAAGACAATCAGGACTTTAACTGGTCGCATTATGCAGGGTTACTAGAAGCGGTCAAACCAGCACGCATCACCTTGGCAGACATTGATTATCGAATCGGTTCACGCTGGATTCCTTTGTCTGTTTACGGAAAATTTGCCCAAGAAACCTTTATGGGGAAAGTCTATGGACTGTCTGACCAAGAAGTAGCGACAGTCCTTGAAGTCAGTCCCATTGACGGGGTCATCACATACCAATCTAAGTTTGCCTACACCTATTCCAACGCAACGGATAGGAGTCTAGGTGTCCCTGCTTCACGCTATGATAGTGGTCGAAAGATCTTTGAAAATCTCCTGAATTCCAATCAACCAACCATCACAAAACAAATTGTCGAAGGGGATAAGAAAAAGAATGTAACGGATGTGGAGAAAACAACGGTACTGTGTGCCAAGGAAACGCACCTACAAGAGCTATTTCAAGACTATGTGTCAAGGTATCCAGAAGTCCAACAGATGATTGAAGACACCTATAATAGTCTCTATAATCGTACAGTATCTCAGGTTTATGATGGTAGCCATTTAACCATTGATGGACTCGCCCAGAATATTTCTTTACGACCTCACCAAAAGAATGCCATTCAACGGATTGTGGAGGAGAAACGTGCCCTACTAGCCCATGAGGTAGGGTCTGGAAAAACCTTGACCATGCTTGGAGCTGGCTTTAAATTGAAGGAATTAGGGATGGTGCATAAGCCTCTTTATGTTGTCCCTTCTAGTCTGACTGCACAGTTTGGTCAAGAAATTATGAAGTTCTTCCCAACCAAGAAAGTCTATGTGACCACCAAGAAAGACTTTGCCAAAGCCAAACGTAAACAGTTCGTCTCACGGATTATCACAGGGGACTATGATGCCATTGTCATTGGGGATTCCCAGTTTGAGAAGATTCCGATGAGTCGAGAGAAGCAGGTCACCTATATTAATGACAAACTCGAGCAGCTTCGTGAAATCAAGTTAGGAAGTGATAGTGATTATACGGTGAAAGAAGCGGAACGTTCGATTAAGGGACTGGAACACCAGTTGGAAGAACTCCAAAAACTGGAACGAGATACCTTTATTGAATTTGAAAACCTTGGCATTGATTTTCTATTTGTGGATGAGGCTCATCACTTCAAGAATATCCGTCCAATCACAGGACTTGGCAATGTAGCAGGAATCACCAATACCACTTCTAAAAAGAACGTGGATATGGAGATGAAGGTCAGACAGGTTCAGGCGGAGCATGGCGATAGAAATGTCGTTTTTGCGACAGGAACACCAGTCTCAAACTCCATTAGTGAACTCTATACCATGATGAATTACATTCAACCAGACGTCTTAGAACGATACCAGGTTTCTAATTTTGACTCGTGGGTCGGGGCTTTTGGGAACATTGAGAACTCTATGGAGCTAGCCCCAACAGGGGATAAATACCAACCTAAGAAACGCTTTAAGAAGTTTGTCAACCTTCCTGAACTTATGCGGATTTATAAGGAGACTGCAGATATTCAGACCTCAGACATGCTTGATTTACCCGTTCCTGAAGCTAAGATTATTGCGGTAGAAAGTGAATTAACAGAGGCTCAAAAATATTATTTAGAAGAACTGGTAGAGCGTTCAGACGCTATCAAATCAGGCAGTGTTGACCCGTCTGTCGATAATATGCTTAAAATCACAGGCGAAGCCAGAAAACTGGCCATTGATATGCGATTGATTGACCCTGCTTATACCTTATCAGACAATCAGAAAATCCTACAAGTAGTTGATAATGTCGAACGAATCTATAGTGAAGGAGCTGGAGACAAGGCTACTCAGATGATTTTCTCTGATATTGGAACACCTAAAAGTAGGGAAGAAGGTTTTGATGTTTATAATGAACTTAAAGACCTACTTGTCGATCGAGGGATTCCCAAAGAACAGATTGCCTTTGTGCATGATGCCAATACCGATGAGAAGAAAAATTCCCTATCAAGAAAAGTCAATAGTGGGGAAGTTCGGATTCTAATGGCATCTACGGAAAAAGGTGGAACGGGTCTAAACGTGCAATCACGCATGAAAGCTGTCCACCACTTAGATGTTCCCTGGAGGCCTTCTGATATTGTACAGCGAAATGGTAGGCTCATCCGACAAGGGAATATGCACCAAGAGGTGGATATTTATCACTACATTACCAAAGGAAGCTTTGACAATTACCTCTGGGTGCGACATGAAGTCGCTTAATTGAACTGTCTGGCATGATGACCAGACCAACTATTCCGTTAGTTGAGCCAAGTATCAACTGCATGTTCGCCATGTGGTAAGCTGATACGTAAGGTAGCCCTACTTTAAGGTCGAACCGTGAGGGGAGACCGATACTGCTAGCAACAAAGCGGTTAGGGAGCTAGGCTTGATAGTATGGCTAACAAATGTGAACCACTGTTAAATGTCGTTAAGTTGAACAGGCTAAAGTTGCTGATAAGCCTGAACCAAAAGGTGTGCAGTCGGTTAACCCTTTCCATAGTGGGGTTACACGGACAAATGACTGCCGGCAGAGAGGTGGAGCCTAACCTATCATTTTGTTTATTAAGCGGAACATGGTAAGCCTGTATTGTTGCTTCTAGCAAGGCAAATCGTAAGAAATGCTGATAACAGTGCAGGTATAGGAAAATGGAAAAAGCGAATGCCATCTTGTAATGAGATGGATAGAGGTTCAAGATTTGCCTCAACTCGAAAGAGTGCAGACTTCCATTCGGTTTCTAATCACAAGAGAACTTGTAGAATTTTTGAAAGGAGAAAGCAAATGAACAGTAAAATGTGTGCTACTACTAACATAGCCAACAGTTGGGAAACTATTGATTTCGTGAAAGCTGAAATCTATGTTAAAAAACTACAAATGCGTATTGTGAAAGCGTGGAAGTTGGGTAAATTCAACCGAGTGAAATCACTCCAACATTTACTAACGACTTCATTCTATGCAAAAGCCTTGGCAGTGAAACGTGTCACTGAAAATCAAGGTAAAAAGACAAGTGGCGTTGATAAAGAGTTATGGTTAACACCTAACGCTAAATATCAAGCAATCAAGAAATTAAAGGTCAAAGGCTATCGTCCAAAACCACTAAGACGGATTTATATTCCTAAGAAAAATGGTAAGAAAAGACCTCTTAGTATTCCAACGATGACAGATAGAGCAATGCAGACATTATTTAAGTTCGCTTTAGAACCTATTGCAGAAACAACAGCAGACCCAAATTCTTATGGCTTTAGACCCAAAAGAAGTACTCAGGATGCTATTGAACAATGTTTCTCAGCTTTGAGTAAGCAAAAATCTGCTAAGTGGGTTTTAGAAGGTGACATTAAAGGATGTTTTGATAATATCAGTCACGAGTGGATAATGAAACACATTCCAATGAACAAGACAATACTTGGAAAATGGTTGAAAAGTGGTTATATCGAAAATGGCAAGTTATCTCCAACAGAGTTTGGAAGCCCTCAAGGGTCACCAATTTCACCAATCATTTCAAATATGGTACTAGATGGTCTAGAGAGAAAACTTTCAACGACATTTAGAAAGAAAAAGGTTAATGGTCAAGTCTATGCACCAAAAATTAATTTTGTTAGGTATGCGGATGACTTTATTGTTACTGGTGTCAGTAAGGAACTATTGGAAAATGAGGTTAAACCAGTCATTATTGAGTTCTTGAAAGAACGTGGCTTGGAGTTATCTGAAGAAAAAACGTTGATAAGTCATATCACGGATGGCTTTGATTTTCTGGGCGTAAACATTAGAATGTACGACGGAAAATTACTAACCAAACCTTCCAAAAAGAATTACGAAAGTATTGTTTCGAAAATCAGGGATATTATCAAAAACAACCCGTCGATGAAACAGGAGCTGTTAATCCGTAAGTTAAATCCTATTATCATAGGTTGGGTTAACTACCAAAAGCACAACGTTTCATCAGAATCATTTCAAAGACTTGATTTTGATATCTATCAATGTCTATGGCAGTGGTGTGTCTGAAGACATCCTAAAAAGGGGAGAAGGTGGGTTGCTAATAAATATTTCCATACTTTTGGTAGCCGTAGTTGGATTTTTAGTGTTCCAACTGCTGATACAATGGAAAATGGCGAACCATTCTATCTTCGCTTGAAATATGCTTCTGATACTGATATTCGCCGACATATTAAAATTAAGGCGGAAGCAAACCCATTTGATGAACAATGGCAACCGTATTTTGAGGAACGTCAAGAAAAGCAAATGCGACAAGAACTAAAAGGAAGACGTGTGATTAACGGACTATATTATAAACAAAAAGGGATTTGTCCAGTTTGCGAATTGAAAATCACCAAGGAAACAGATTTCCGAGTTCATCAAACCGTGAAAGACCATAAACCAATAAAAGCATTGGTACACCCTACTTGTCATAAAAATATAAAAGAAAACACGCTGGTTCTCTAACGAGGACTTATAGAAGCTTGAGCCGTGTGAGGGGAAACTCTCATGCACGGTTCTTAGAGGGGAAAGAGGTCGTGAGACCTCTGACCTACTCGACCAGACACAGGAGAATAAGCTCAAATATATCACCCAGATTATGACCTCAAAAGATCCTGTGAGATCAGCTGAAGACATTGATGAACAAACCATGACTGCCTCAGACTTTAAGGCTTTAGCCACAGGTAATCCCTATCTCAAACTCAAAATGGAGTTGGAAAATGAACTGACAGTGTTAGAAAATCAAAAACGAGCCTTTAACCGTTCCAAAGATGAATACCGTCACACTGTTTCCTATTGCGAGAAGCACTTCCCTATCTTGGAAAAACGGTTGAGTCAATATGATAAAGATATTGCCCAATCCCTAGCAACTAAACATCTAGATTTTGTCATGCGGTTTGACAATCAGACGATGGATAATCGTGCTGAAGCTGGGGACTATCTGCGAAAACTCATTACCTATAACCGATCAGAGACCAAGGAAGTCAAAACACTTGCCAGCTTTAGAGGATTTTATTTAAAAATGAATACACGAGGTCCTAGTGAGCCTTTACCAGAGACTGTTTCTTTGATGATTGTAGGCGATAACCAATATACAGTCGCCCTTGATTTGAAATCAGACGTGGGAACCATTCAACGGATCAGTAATGCCATCGACCATATTATGGCTGATCAAGAAAAGACAGAAGAAATGGTTAAGGACTTGAAAGATAAGCTAAAAGTTGCCAAAGTAGAAGTTGAGAAAGTCTTTCCAAAGGAAGAGGATTACCAACTTGTAAAGACTAAGTATGAGGTTTTGGCTCCCTTGGTCGAAAAAGAAGCAGAAATTGAGGAAATAGATGCGGCTTTGGCCATGTTTAGTGAAGTCACATCACCACAAAGGGAGCAACAAATAGCACTCGAGATATAAGAAAAAAGGCTGACAAATATTTTTGAACGCGGTAAAATGAAGTCAAGAAATCACAAAAGGAGAATAGATCATGGCTCAAACACTAGAAGAAATGCGTTATCAACTTGAAGAATGGTTGGCACAAGGCTTTGCAAACCCAGAGGATAGAGCTAACTACCAAACCTTAAAGGAACAGTATGAAGATGAAACTCTTGATTATAGCTTTTCAAAGCGAGAAATCATTGGTCAACTGGAAGTCATCATCACAACTCGTGAGAATGACTTTCCAAACTTAGATGAGGTGACGAAAACAGAATACCTTGATTTGGTCGCTCAACTAGATGAACTCGACAAGGAACAAGCAAACTATTATCGTAAGCAATTGGGATAGGAGGTATCTTATGCAAGAACTAATAGAACAGATATTGCAGGGATTTATGCTAGTTGCCGCTTTAGGATTGATTTTTATTATTTTGTATCAGATTTTTAGACTAGCGACAGGCTTATTTCTCATCGGATTTATCAGTGGTTTAATCTTTATAGAAGTTTATGGGATTTACCTATTCTTTACGGAAAGGTATCTCTATACAGAAGATTTGGCAGCGAATGGGATTTTGAGTTTTACAGGTTTTTATATTGCTTTGAATCTATTTCTCGTTTTTAGCTTTATGATGAAGTGGTGGAGTGCAAGAACAGCATAACAAAAGGACTATCCAGAGGTAGTCCTTTTTCTTGTGATAAAATTTCCAAGCTAATCTTGATATGATGAGGCTATCACTAATAAAGGAGTAAGCCATGTTAAATAAAGTGAAGGCTAGATTTCTGATTGGAGTCGGAGGTTTAATCGCAGTCAGTTTTATGGTCATGATTGGCTACACGATTGGCTCACAATCCGTTTCAAAACAAACAGAGAACCAAATACGAGCAGAAGCCAATAAACTTGTGACAAAGGAAAAGCAGAAGGAAAGAGCAACAGTCCTATCAGATGAGCTTGTCAATGAATTTCTCACTCAATATTTCACCAAGGTTCAGCTGGGTGAAAATAACGCTCGTATCAAGCCTTACATGACGGACTCGGCATTTTCAGAAGAGGAAGCAAATCAGAATAAAGCGATCAATCAAGTTTATAAAGATTATATGCTTGACTACCGATTTGAATCAGCCAGTATCTATGTCAATACAGAAAGCAATGTTGCACTTGCGGAAGTAACTTATCAAGTGACCTATGTTTCAGATTTGAGTGAGCAACAACAGCGAACCACTCAGACAGAAACTAAGACGGTTATGTTATCCTACTCCAAAGTTTCCAACAAGCTCCTAGTTAATCAGTTGACCATTTGGAATGGGAAACTGGAGGACATGAAAGAAGCTACAGAAGGTGCTCATTCCAGCATACCAATGATCCAAGGAACTACAACAAGTGAGAACAACTAGCAGGAGACAGTCTTCTGCTTTTTTTGATAGGGAGACAAGATGACACGAATTAAAGCAGTAAAACAAAAGGCTATTTTAGATGTGGCTGAAAGTCTGGGTTATTCTTTTAGACAATTATCAGGACACATTTATGAACACCCAGACCATGATTCCTTTCGGATTTTTGCGGATACCAATACTTTCAAATGGTTTTCAAGAGATATACAAGGGGATGTGATTGACTTTGTTCAATTAGTTACAGGTGTCACTTTCAATGAGGCTGTATCCTATCTTGAAACTGGAGATTTTAAACAGACCAAAATAATAGAAGAAACTTATCAACCGTTTCAATATTATTTGCATGAAGAACCCTTTCAGCAAGCAAGTACTTACTTGCAAGTCGTCCGTGGCCTAAGTGATCAGACTATTAATACCTTTGGCAGACAAGGATTGCTTGCTCAAGCTACTTATCAATTGGAGCCAGTATTAGTGTTTAAAAGCTTTGACCATAATGGGACCTTACAGGCAGCAAGCCTTCAAGGTCTCGTCAAAAATGAAGAAAGACACAAACGTGGCTATTTGAAGAAAATCATGAAAGGCTCTCATGGCCATGTCGGTGTTAGTTTCGATATTGGGAATCCCAAGCGACTCATTTTTTGTGAATCGGTTATTGATATGATGAGTTATTATCAGCTTCATCAAAAGCAATTATCTGATGTTCGCTTGGTTTCAATGGAGGGCTTAAAACTTTCTGTGATTGCTTATCAGACTTTTCGTTTAGCAGCGGAGGAACAGGGGAAACTGACATTTCTAGATACAGTAAAACCAAGCAGATTTAGCTATTATCTTCAGGCAATACAAGAGACGACAACCTTTTTTCAAACTCATTCAAACGTCATAACAATGGCTGTTGATAACGATGAAGCAGGAAGAGAATTTTGTCAGAAACTGTCAGATAAAGGATTTCCGAATTCTCAAGATTTACCACTATTGCAGGGACTTGAAACAAAGTCAGATTGGAATGATATTGTGAAACAGCAGAGTGAACTATCCTTAAGTGATTTTATCCAAACAGCCCAAGCACAAGTCAATAAGAATCATCCTCCACCTAAACAAGAGCACGCTTTGGAATTGTGATAACAAAATCAAGTCCGCTATCATAATCTAGAAAGTGACAAGGAGGACCCTATGAGTGTGATTGAACGTCTGGCTGAAAAAGTAGCTAGGCAAGAAGAAAAGGTCTCACGTGAGACGGAGAAATTGGAACACTATCGTGACCAACTACAAACAGCTATGTACAGTACCTTTATCAAACGGCAACAATCTAGTCAGTTGTCATTTCATGAAGCACTAGAGCAAGCCTTTGGTAAAGAAAATACACTACAACCAATTTACAGAAATGAGGATACAGAATGAGTAAAACATGGAATTTTGATCAGCCACTAGATGATGTGAAACCGACATCGTCCCATGAAGAACGAGCTAAAATCGCAGCACTTTTCCATAAGCAGGATGAAAAGTCAATTGAAGAAGTAGATTATGTGGCTGCTTTTGAACAGCAACAAAAGGAGTCAGAATCAAAAGATGTACAGACGCCTGAATCAAAAGTTAAACAAAGTCAGCTGAAGAATGTAAATATTACAAGTGACTATAAACAACACTTAGCAAATACCATTGCACAAAACAATAAGGATATTTCCGCCTGTCAGAAGCAAATTGAAGAACTTCATCAATTGATTGATGAAAAGAAAATCCAAAATAAAAAGTTACAGGCTATTTCAGTAGCCATTGATGATTTATAAGTCAGGTAGTCCTATGCGGGCTATCTTTTACAATTTAAGGAGAAGATAATGAAATTTTTTCAAAAGAAAACACAGAATCAAGATCAATTTAAACGACTGATTCATCGACTATCAGAGATGTCAGATACTGAACTAACCAAAGTAGAGAAACTTCTAGATGTGGTTTTTGATACAAACTTCAAGTCTAGTGAGAGAGTAGAAATATCTCGGAACATTATAACCACTGAGGAACAAAACCTTGATAAGTCGATTCAGGAAGCGAAAAATAAACTGAATACTGAGCAGTTGGAGAAGCGAATAGAAGAGTTTAAACAATCGAAGAAACCTAAAAACGGATAACGCACCATATTTGGTGCGTTATCCGTTTTTTATGGTATAATGAAAGCAAATATGAGGAGGTCTTTATCTATGATTGGAGACAATATTAAATCACTACGCCGAACACACGATTTAACACAACCAGAATTTGCGAAAATGGTCGGGATTTCACGCAATAGCTTAAGTCGTTATGAAAATGGGACTAGTACAGTTTCAACAGAACTCATCGACCGTATTTGTCAGAAATTTAACGTTTCTTATGTCGATATTGTAGGGGAGGACAAGATGCTAACACCTGTTGAAGATCACCAACTGACTTTAAAAGTAGAAGTGATAAAAGAACGTGGAGCAGCCATTTTATCAAAGCTTTATAGATACCAGGATGGTCAAGATATTGCTTTTGATGATGAATCGAATCCTTGGATTTTGATGAGTGATGATTTGGCTGAATTGCTCCATACGAAAATTTACCTTGTCGATACTTTCGATGAAATAGAGCGTTACAATGGCTACTTAGATGGTATTGAGCGGATGTTAGATATGGTGCATCATCGGGTGGTGGCTTAATGAGGTTGGAAGAATTTAGTGAGGCTGCATTTCAGAAGGCCTTACAACGAACCATTCGGGCTTTAACCCGAGAAAAGACGATTCCAGATCAACCGAAAGCTATCTTACTTGGTGGACAAAGCGGAGCAGGTAAGACAACGATACATCGTATCAAGCAAAAGGAATTTCAAGGTAATATCATTATCATCGATGGTGACAGCTATCGTTCTCAGCATCCCAATTACTTAGCCCTGCAAGAAAAGTATGGCAAGGACAGCGTGGACTATACCAAGGGATTTGCTGGAAAAATGGTAGAGCATCTTGTTGACGAACTCAGCACGCAGGGTTATCATTTATTGATTGAAGGGACTTTGCGTACCACTCAAGTTCCAAGAAAAACTGCTCAATTATTAGCATCAAAAGGTTACCAAGTTTCCTTAGCTGTGATTGGTACCAAACCAGAATTGTCCTATCTCAGTACCTTGATTCGTTACGAAGAGCTTTATGCTATAGATCCGACTCAGGCCAGAGCAACCCCAAAAGAACACCATGATGGGATTGTAGAGAACTTGGTTGATAACCTAAAGGAGCTTGAAAGCGATAAACTCTTTGACCAAATTCAGATTTATCAAAGAGATCGAACTTGTATCTACGATTCTGAAACTGATGAAGGCTCCGCGGCAGAAGTGCTACAAGAATGCCTCTTTGGAAAATGGATCAAGGTAGAGGAAGAGATGTTGAAGGTGGGGCAGGAACAGTTGTGTGAATTAGTTTCAGGTAATGGAGATAAGAAATGAAGTTAACAAAAGTAATTATTAATAATTTTAGATCATTCGGTGAAAGTCAAATTATTGAATTAAATAATCAAACGGTACTGATTGGGAATAATAGTTCGGGAAAAACAACTGTATTACAAGCATTGAGTAAGCTGTTTTCGGATAAACAAAATGATAGAATAATTAAAAAAAGTGATTTTCACCTTCTAAAAGGTTCAAGGCCCGGAGAAAATACTAAAAACCTCTTTATAGAAACTATTTTTGAGTTTGATGAACTTGATGGAACCCTCTGTGGTCCAGCAATTCCATCGTTTTTCGAACACTTTACAGTTTCTCAAGATGGTGCCAAACCATTTCTACGAATCAGGTTAGAATCTTCTTGGGAAGATGATGGAACAGTTGAAGGAAGTGTTGATACTCAAATCTATTATATTTCATCTGATGAAGATACTATTAGAGATGAAGACAAACATCGTGCTCCTAGAAAGGATTTGGATAAAATTAGGGTACTTTATGTACCCGCTTCAAGAACGCCTGAGAAGGAGTTGGGTAATGCTTCAGGTAGTATGTTAAGTAGGTTGGTAAATAGTATAAATTGGACCGAAGATGAGATAAATGAAATTACAGATAAAATTGATGAGTTGAATAACACTTTTTTATCTGAAAATGGAGCATTAACTCAGATCAACAAAGAGGTTCAAAAATCATGGAAATTATATCATGAAGATAACCGTTTTTCTCAAGCAGAATTGATTATTAATTCTTCTGAGATGGCGGCAGCACTTAGACAGATTGCCTTAAAATTTTCACCAACAACCACTGAAGAAGCATTTACAGTTTCAGATCTAGGAGATGGACTGAGATCTATTTTTTATTTTTCACTTGTTGATTCGATACTTGATATTGAGTTAGAAATTACCAAAGATCGTGAAGAAAATCCTGATAATCCAAGATTTAAATTGATTCCACCAGTACTAACTATCTTAGCAATAGAAGAACCAGAAAATCATATTGCTCCACACCACATTGGAAAACTGATAAAAAGGTTTAAGCAATTAGGCAATAATGACAACTCTCAAGTAATTTTAACGTCACATTCTCCAGCTATTGTAAAAAGAATTGACCCAGAAGATTTGAGGTATTTAAGAATAGAAAATAATGACAGAGTTCTTCAAACCATTGTTTCTGATATACAGCTACCTCAAGCTATAGATGAATCTTATAAATATATTAAAGGAGCAATTCAAGCTTATCCTGAACTATATTTTGCGAAGTTAGTAGTTCTAGGTGAAGGCGACAGTGAGGAACTGCTATTACCAAAGTTTTTTGATTTACTTGGGAAAGAGGTAGATAGCTCTCAGATTTCAATTGTCCCTTTAGGAGGCAGACATGTCAACTATTTTTGGAAATTATTGAATGCTCTCAGAATTCCTCATATTACCTTGTTGGATTTTGATAATGAGAGATACGGAGGCGGTTGGGGAAGAATAAAATATATTTCTGAATATTTGTATGAGTTGAACACAGAGTTCCGAGAATGGTTCGATACTCAGGGACTTGATTTCAGTGAGATTGGAGAACGAGAGTTTGAATCAATAGATGCACCACGCCTGAATAATTGGTTTAATAGACTTGAAGAATTTAGTGTCTACTTCTCTTCACCGATTGATATTGACTTCTTGATGTTACAACATTATAAGGAACATTATCTGGATATGTTATCTTCGAAAGAAGGGCCAGTCGTTTCATATGCTGATTCAGGTGGGAATAGTAAAAAAGTAAAATTAACTGATTTGGATTGTATTGATAAATTGCAGTTAGAAGGTCTCGAAAAACGTATAGAGGAAGCGAAAAGAGCTACTTTAAAAGATAAGAGTGGATCGGGGGTTAGTTTTACTAAAGAAGAAAAAGAATTAATGATTTGGTATCAATATTTCTTTTTAGGTAGAGGAAAGCCGACAACTCATATGCAATTTTTATCATCAATTAGTGATGATAAATTAAAGAGAAACCTACCTCCTGTGTTTGAAAAAATAGTTAGACGTGCGGAAGAATTACTTGGAGATATTGACTATGGTGAAGAGTGACGATTGGTTTCCTAAAGGAGTCATTAAATTAGAGGATGCTGCTTTAGAAGTAGTTAAAGATGTTACTAACAGTCTAGTCATTGCTGGACCAGGTGCTGGAAAAACTGAATTACTGGCTCAAAAGTTAGACTATCTTTTTTCTACAAATAAATGTATTTCTCCAAAAAAGATTTTAGCTTTAAGTTTTAAAACAGATGCTGCTGCAAATTTGAAAGATAGAGTTAAAAAACGTTATGGTGATGAATATGCTTCTCGTTTTACCTCATTAACCTATTCGGCTTTTGAAAAGAGAATTTTAGACCAATTTAGAGATGTTCTACCTGAGGATATACGACCATCAAGAGATTATTTGATTGAAGATTGGGATACTATAAAAGAACTACTCTCTATGAATGGAATTAATGTTAATGGATTGAGGATGTCATATATAAGAAATATTGTCGAAAATATTATACTTAATGACGGGAATACTCACAAATTAAAAAAGGATTTACTAAAAGGAACACAAGATAATAAGCCGGTCCTCTTGTATAGGCAAATAACAAAGTTGAGTACTCAAATAATAGCTACTAACGAATACATCCGTAAAGCACTTCAAATGACATACGATTTTGTATTTCTAGATGAATTTCAGGATACTACATATGCCCAGTATAATTTATTAAAAACTTGTTTTTTAGGTTCGTCTTGTAAATTAACAGCAGTTGGAGATAATAAGCAAGCCATTATGAGATGGGCAGGTGCAAAGCCTGATATTTTTCCAGACTATATTCGAGACTTTAATTCAAATGAATATCAATTGTTGATGAATCACCGCTCTGTACCTAAACTTGTAGAATTTCAAAAAGAGGTTCATCAGATATTAAATAGTAATCACAGTTCTATTCAGACAAATAATTATCCAGAATTTCAAGAGGGTGAAATAACATTATTTGAATTTGAAAATGAAAGTTTAGAAGCTGAGTTAATTGCAAATGATATAGAATCAAAAATTCAAGGAGGTATACGACCATCAGAAATTTGTATCCTAGCAAAACAGAAGATTGATGATTATAGTTCAAAATTGATAACTACATTAAGCAGTAAAGGGATTAAAGCAAGAATTGAAAATGAATATCAAGAGCTTTTAAAAGACTCTACTTGTAACCTATTATTAGATTTAATATCATGCAGTCAAGGAAAACGAGATCCTTTAATTTGGGAAAATATTAGTAATTTTTATGGAAATATCAATGGAATAGATGAGTTTACTGATGAATTAATTTTAGCAAAATCCTATAAGGAGATTGACAATATAGTTAGTGATATTACTTACCTAATTTCAAATTTTATTCCCAATGAAGAAAGTATGCTAAATTTAATTGATTGTATTATTGAAAAAATAGATGAAAAAAGAATTATTTCCAACTTTTCAACATACAATGGGAAAAGTGACCTAGATATCATTGTCAAGAACTTTTCAAAGTTATTATACAAAGAATATTCTCAAACACAAGGTGAATGGCTAGATATAGTATCTAGTTTCAAGGGTGAAAACTCAATTCCAATTATGACTATCCATAAGAGTAAAGGATTAGAATATGAGGCAGTCTATTTTCTAGGCTTGGAGGATTCTGCATTCTGGAATTTTAATAATCAACCTGAAGAAGATAAAAGTGCGTTCTTCGTTGCACTTTCACGAGCAAAAAGTCACCTAATCTTCACATACTGTAAATTGAGAAATAATAGGGCACAAAACAATAGAAATATTAACGAGATATATTCATTGCTAACCCAGTCTAACCTAGTAAAGGTTGGTAATTAATAATGATTAAGGCATAGGAATTTGTTTTTTAAATAAACTAATTCCTATGCCTTATATTGCATGTTTGAGTAGTTGAAAATGTGATAGTAGATTATCAAGATATACTTTTTTGAAAACTTTTTAACAACTTAATTAAGTTTAGTTCAGTTAAGTTTTTTTCATTTTCTTGACTATTATAGTTAGGATTTTTTTGTTTCGCCTTTTTAAAGTACAAATTCAAATCTTTTTTTGAAACTGCTAGTTGCTTCATTATCTCTTCTGTTGAAAATTTACTTTTTATTAAGTTGTGAGTCTTTTCCAATTCCATTTTATCATCATAAATTACTATATTATTTTTAAATCTATCTAAAGGATATTTTTCGAGACCAGATATTGAAGAAAAAACTTTCAGCAATTGGTATTTTAAAGTATTTTTGTATAAACAGTGGTAATAAATAGTGTCAGAATAACCACATTCAAAACTTTCTAAATCAGGGGAGGGCACTAGACAATTTCCCTGATCTAAATATAAAGCCATAAAGTCGATAATTGTAAGGTGTCGATAACGGAGTTGTACTAGTTGCCAATCAACATTGGTTTGGTATTGATTTAAACTATAAGGCATAGTTTCGAAACGATTTGCATCATCGTCGGTAAGCTTAATATAAAAATCGGGATTAGGATTATAAATAAAAAATCTTCCGTCTTCATTTTCAATGAAGAACCAATTTTTATAGTCTTTTAAAACATGAAAATACTGCTCTTTGATATTTAAGTCGGTATGATTAAACTTTTGAAACAACTTATTTATTAACTCAAAAGGAGCCGAGGAGTCTTTAGGAGTATTTATAGAGCCATTTCTAGCATATATTAATCCTTTTGGCAATGCAGTATCTTTCTTAGGCTTATAATCTTTTGTTAAAAATACAGGAACTCTATCTGTATCATAAATAATTAAGATGTCAATTTTTTTGTTGTCTATAGTTTCAGTTTGTATGCTAATTTTAATTTGATTATTTGTTGATATAAAGAGTTTATGTAGTAAATCTGTTAGATCTTCTTCATTTCTTCTATTATCATCATTGTTTACACCGATTATATCTAAAGTGATATTATCAATTCCAAAAATGATATAACAATCTTCGTGATGTGATGTATTAACAAAATTCAATATGTCACGAACTAATTCAGACTTTGAATGATGCCATTTTTGTTTGAAATCATGAAACTCATCTTCAGGAGTATTAAGTAGTAAATCTATTTGTTCTATATTCAGCATGCCTATTTCTCTAAATATTCAGTTTACAGGAATTGTATCATAGAATTTAAGAAAGTCAATTATAACTGTATTAGTTGTGATACCTTTTCCAAATCATCCTTATTATTCTTATATCATCCTTAAGAAAATCAATCCATGATTTTTCACTTGGGGTTTGGGGGCGAAGCCACCAAGTTATCTTATCGTTAGCTGTCAAAACTGGAGAGTTTTGGTCAGCTGGCGATATGATTTTTGGGATATTGTGGACACAATATCTGAGCTCGCAAAGACCTAAAAGGAAGATAGTGTGCAGTACCGTATCAAATACGAGGGCGGGGCTGAGCCGATAATAACAGATAGGGAGGATGTCAGATGGGAGAACAAGTTAGAGAGATACGCAAAGAAGTAAACTTTTCTGTAGCAGAGTATAGACAGATACAGGAGTTGATGGAAGGGGAGGGCCATGAGCAATTCTCACCTTTTGTTAGAGGTAAATTATTGAACCAGAAATACCACTCAAATCAACAACTCGAAGAATGGATAAAGTATTGGCAACATCAAAAAGTGGAGCAGATTGGTCGCGATATACACGAGATCACTGTTCTAGCAAACTCAACTCAATCAGTTACAAGTGAACATCTTGGGATTATCCTGAACTGCGTTAAAGAGTTGATGAATGAAATTGGGAACACCATTCCACTAAGTGGAGCTTTTAAGGACAAATATATGTGGTAATAAGTTATGGAGAATCGTTATCGAACCAATCTGAAAAAAGTGTATTTGAGTGATCAAGAATTGGCTATTCTCAACAAAAAGATTGCCCAAAGTCAATGTCCAAACTTTTCCCATTATGCCAGAAAGACCTTACTTGATCCTGGTATGAATTTTATCACGTTTGATACATCAGGTTTTCAAGACCTGATTTTTGAAATTCGGAGAATAGGGAATAATATCAATCAAATTGCGCGTGCAGTCAATCAAAGTCATCTCTTAAACACTCATCAAATCAAGGAATTACAGCTAGGTATGGCAGAATTGGAAAGGCAGTTACAAAAAGATTTTGATATTAAGTGTCAACGATTGAGAGAATTTTATGGTCATCACTAAGCACTATGCAGTTCATGGGAAAAAATACCGCAGGCAATTGATAAAATATATTCTTAATCCAATGAAAACCAGGAACTTATCATTGATTTCAGATTTCGGAATCAGCAATTATCTGGATTTCCCTGACTATATGGAAATGGTAAAGATGTATCAAAATAATTTTCTTTTGAATGATAACCTCTACGATTCTCGATTTGATAGGCTGGAGAAGAACCAACAAAAAATACATGCTCATCATATTATTCAGTCTTTTTCTCCAGAAGATAAAATAAGTCCAGAGGAAATCAACTGCATAGGCTATGAAACAGTAAAAGAGTTGACAGGTGGTCAATATAAATTCATTGTAGCCACTCATGTTGATCAGGACCATTGTCATAATCACATTATTATCAACTCAGTCGCCTGCCAATCTCAAAAAAAGTTGAAGTGGGACTACGCTATTGAAAGAAATTTGCAAATGATTTCGGATAGAATTTCTAAAGTAGCTGGTGCCAAAATTATTCCACCTAAACGATATTCTCATAGAGATTATGAGGTCTATCGCCGTTCTAATCACAAATACGAATTGAAGCAGCGGTTATTTTTTCTCATGGAACATTCAATTGATTTCAATAATTTTATGCAAAAAGCTGAGCAACTAAATATCAAAATAGATTTCTCAAGGAAACATAGTCGATTTTTCATGACAGATAGAGATATGAAGCAAGTCATCCGAGGAGACAAGCTGAATAAGAGAGAACCCTATTCAAAAGAATATTTTCAACATTATTTTGCCAAGAAAAAGATTGAACAGATTTTAGAATTTTTGTTGCCAAGATCCAATTCATTTGATGATTTAGTTGAGAAAGCTGGGTTACTGGGATTAGAATTGAAGAGCAAAATAAAAACGATAGATTTTGTTCTTTCTGATGGACAAAGCTACATTTCCATACCAAATAAGTCATTAAGTAAGAAAAATCTTTATGACACTATGTATTTTGAGAGCTACTTCAAAGAACATGATGTAGTTGAAGTGCTTCATAATAGTGAAGTAAAAACGGAATTTGAAAAATTTGAGACACAACAGCATTCAGACATATTGACCGTAGAAGAAATAACCGAAGCGTATGAAACGTACAAGACTAAGAGAGATGCCGTACATGAGTTTGAAGTTGAGATTGCTGAAGAGCAAGTTGAAAAGATGGTTTCAGATGGACTTTTCATTAAAGTTTGGATGGGGATTGGACAAGAAGGACTAATCTTCATTCCAAATCATCAACTAAATATCGTAGAACAAGAAAATAAGAAACAGTATATGTTGTTTATTCGAGAAACATCTTCTTATTTCATTTTTCACAAGGAAAATTCAGAAAAGAATCGTTTTATGAAAGGAAGAGACTTGATTCGCCAACTGACATATGATAATAGCTCTCTACCATATAAGAAACGAATAAGTCTGGTCGATCTTCAACAAAAAATTGAAGAAATCAATTTGTTAATGACACTAAACACTCAAAACAAATCATTTCTTGAATTAAAAGATAAATTGGTTGAAGAAATCGCACAGCTAGATATAGATTTGACAAATCTACAAGAAAAAACTGCCACCTTAAACAAGATGGCAGAAGTCCTTGTTAACTTACAAAGCGAGAATCAAGATTCCAAACGATTAGCTAAGTATGAGTGTTCCAAGATGAATTTATCGCAAGATGTAACAATAGAGCAAATTGAATCTGAGATTGAAATGATACAGAATCAGCTATACAATAAAATCGAAGAATACGAAAATACAGTAAGGAAGTTGGAGGAATACGTAAGAATTTTAAATATGGATAAATACAAGACAGATGATTTTTCCATTAATATTGATTAAATGTTCAAAATTCCAACATATTCCAGTTTATTTTTGATATAATGTAAAAAAACAACAAAGGATTAAACATGAATAAACGAGAACGACTAGAAGAAATTACACGGTTGGTAAACAAAAAAGGTACAGTTAGAATCTCTGAGATTGTGGAATTGCTAAATGTTACTGATATGACTGTTCGACGTGATTTTATAGAGTTGGAAGAGCAAGGGGTCTTAACTAAAATACACGGCGGGGCTAGAAGTAATAAGGCTTTTCAATATCGTGAATATTCTCATTCTGAGAAACACATTCAAAATAAGGAAGCCAAGCAAGAGATAGCAGAAAAGGCAGCACGACTGATAGAAGATGGAGACACGGTATTTTTAGGTCCAGGAACAACAGTGGCCTTTCTAGCTGAAGCCATTAAAAATCCTCGCCTCACTGTCGTCACAAATTGTATGCCTGTTTTTACCATCTTATCACAAAAGAAGACAGAGGATTTTCAAGTCTTTCTCCTGGGGGGAGAATATCGCCAAGTGACAGAATCTTTTGTAGGAGAAATTACCAATACAAGTTTAGAAAAAATGCGATTTAGCAAGATTTTCTTTTCAGGTAACGGACTTAAGGGAACTGATGTCATGACCTCTACCCTAGCCGAAGCCTATACGCAAAATATTGCCATTAAACATTCTTTAGAAAAATATCTACTGCTAGATGCCTCGAAAATTGGAATAGATGATTTTACTTCCTTTTGTGATTTAAATGATGTAACTGCTCTAGTGACAGATATGAATGCAAAGGATGAAAATTACCAATTATTAAGTAACCATATTGAAATTATTTCAACAAAATCATAAAGTATCAAAACCAACAGCAAAATGTTGGTTTTTTGTTTTCATACGAAAAAAATAAACAAAAATAAAACAAAGTATGTTGAATTTATGTTTATTTGGTTGTATAATTTAAACATAAAAAGCGAAAGCGCTTTTTCTAAGTTTTGCAAAACAAAGATTTTCTGCCACATATGGCTACAACTTACTATTTTTGTTAGGAGATAGGTTATGACAATCATTATCGGTGCTGATCCAGCGGGCTCAAAACTAAAAGACGTTATTAAAGATTATTTGCTAGAGAAATCATATGACTTTAAAGATGTCAGTGATGGAAGTGATTTTGTTGATACAACTTTGGCGGTAGTTGCAGCAGTCAATCAAGAGGAAGGAAATCTTGGTATTGTGATTGATGCTTATGGTGTTGGTCCATTTATGACCGCAACTAAAGTCAAAGGCATGATCGCTGCAGAGGTTTCAGACGAACGTTCTGCCTATATGACAAGAGGACACAACAATTCGCGTATTATTACATTCGGTAGTGAGATTGTAGGAGAAGGAATTGCTAAAAATATCGTTAAAGGATTTGTTGAAGGTGAGTATGATGGCGGCCGTCACCAAATTCGTGTTGATATGCTAAATAAAATGTGTTAATTGTTGTAAACAAAGGAGAATAAGAGATGAAAATTGCAATCGGTTGTGACCACATTGTAACCTATGAAAAAATCGCTGTGGTAGATTATTTGAAAAATCAAGGATATGAAGTATTGGACTTTGGGACTTATGATAATGTTCGTACTCATTACCCAATCTTTGGTAAAAAAGTTGGTGAAGCTGTTGCAAGCGGACAAGCAGATTTGGGAATTTGTATTTGTGGAACAGGTGTTGGAATCAACAATGCTGTAAACAAGGTTCCTGGTGTTCGATCAGCCTTGGTTCGTGATATGACCTCAGCACTTTACGCTAAGGAAGAGTTAAATGCCAACGTCATTGGTTTTGGCGGCAAAATTACGGGTGAGTTGCTCATGTGCGACATCATTGAAGCCTTCATTAAAGCAGAATACAAACCAACTGAAGAAAACAAACGTTTGATCGAAAAGATTGCTGCAGTTGAAACGTTCAATCAAGAGCAGGCTAATCCAGAGTTCTTTACGGAATTTCTTGAAAAGTGGGATCGTGGAGAATACCACGACTAGGAGGCTCACATGATTTTGACGATTACTTTAAATCCGTCGGTTGATATTGCCTATCAATTTGATACCTTTCAATTGGATACGGTCAATCGAGTAGAAAAAGTTCAAAAAACAGCTGGTGGCAAGGGGCTCAATGTGACACGGGTTTTGAAACAAATCGGTGAAGATGTTGTGGCTACTGGTTTCATTGGTGGTGAACTTGGAAGTTATGTAAAGAAACAACTCACTCGAAATGATATTAAAAATTCCTTTGTGGAAATTGGGAACGAAACACGTAATTGCATTGCGGTTCTTCATGATGGCAAACAGACGGAGATTTTAGAACAAGGACCAACTATTCAAGAACATGAAGCCTTGAATTTTACCGAACATCTAGAAATTATCCTGAACAATATAGATGTTGTTGTTATTTCAGGAAGTTTGCCTAAGGGACTTGCTAGTAACTATTATGTTAAGGTCATTGAACTTTGTAAAAAATGTGGTGTTGCTGTTGTTCTGGATTGTTCTGGTGAGGCGCTGAAAAATGTTTTAGAAAGCCAGCAGAAGCCAACTGTTATCAAGCCGAATACAGAAGAGTTATCACAGTTAATTGGAAAAGATGTCACGGATGATATTCAAGAATTGAAAGAAGTTCTGTCTGATCAATTATTCCAAGGAATTGATTGGATAGTCGTATCATTGGGGGCAAAGGGGGCTTTTGCCAAGCACAATGACAAGTTCTATCGTGTTAAAATTCCAAAAATAAATGTCGTCAATCCAGTAGGTTCGGGTGATTCAACCGTTGCAGGTATTGCAGCAGGTTTGGTACATGCTTTACCTGAAGCAGAATTATTAAAAAATGCTAATGTTTTGGGCATGCTAAATGCCCAGGAGGAACAGACAGGTTATGTTAATTTAGTACATTCAGAAGTATTGTATTCTCAAATCGAAGTCGAGGAGGTTTAAGATGGTATTAACAGCAGAAAAAAGAAAGTATATGGAAAAAGTAAGCAATGAAGCAGGAGTTATTTCAGCTCTTGCCTTCGACCAACGTGGAGCCTTGAAAAAAATGATGGCAAAACATCAGGCAGAAGAACCTACTGTGGAGCAGATGGAAGAGCTAAAAACTCTAGTTTCTGAAGAACTAACACAGTTTTCTTCTTCTATTCTTTTAGATCCAGAGTTTGGTTTGCCAGCTTCACGCGCCCGCGATGAACAATGTGGCTTACTTTTGGCTTATGAAAAAACTGGCTATGACACCAGCTCTACCAGTCGTTTGCCAGATTGCCTAGTAGAGTGGTCTGTAAAACGATTAAAAGAAGAGGGGGCTGATGCCATTAAGTTTCTACTTTACTATGACGTTGATGGTGATCCATACGTTAATCTTCAAAAACATGCTTATATCGAACGCTTAGGTTCAGAATGTCAGGCAGAAGATTTGCCATTCTTCTTGGAAATTTTGAGCTACGATGAGACGATTGATGACAATGCTAGCGTTGAGTTTGCTAAAGTTAAACCTAGAAAAGTAAATGAAGCCATGAAAGTATTTTCTAACGAACGCTTTGGAGTAGATGTTCTCAAGGTAGAAGTACCTGTGAACATGAATTTTGTAGAAGGCTTTGGAACAGGGGAAGTCGTTTATACAAAAGACGAAGCAGCCGAATATTTCCGTCAACAAGAAGCATCAACTCATTTACCATACATTTATCTAAGTGCAGGTGTTTCTGCAAAACTCTTCCAAGATACACTAGTGTTTGCACATGAATCAGGTGCAAAATTCAACGGTGTTCTCTGTGGTCGTGCAACATGGGCAGGTGTTGTGCCAGTCTATATTGAACAAGGAGAAGAAGCAGCACGTGAATGGTTACGAACTGTTGGTCGTGAAAATATTGAAGGACTTGATGCGATCTTGTCTCAAACTGCTACTTCTTGGCTAGAAAAATAATATAAAAAATAACCATTTTCTTAAAAGAAAGGGTTTACATTTTCTGAGAATATGCTATAATAATCTCATCAGCAAGAATAGAGTGGATTGTAACTAATTCGATTAGGCAAGACTACAAATGGATTTGAGAGTAGAGTATTCTCGGTTTGTTTGTAGTCTTTTTTTGCTTAAAAGTATAGGAGGGATTTATGTTTAGGATTATACAGTCGCTAAATAATAACGCTGCTCTGGTGAAAAATGAACATGGGGAACAGGCAGTCGTGATGGGATTAGGTATAACCTTTCAAAAGAAAAAGGGAGATCTAATTGTTCAGGATAAGATAGAAAATATCTTTTCGCTAAAAAATGATGAGGCCAAGGAAAACTTTCTAACCTTATTAAAAGATATTCCCTTAGATTTTATTTCAGCAACCTACACGGTTATCAATCATCTCGTAGCAACGTATCATTACCCTGTACAAGAATATCTCTATGTGACACTGACAGATCATATCTATTGTGCATATCAGGCGGTTTTAAAGAATACTTATCAAGAAAGTAAGTTACCCAATATTTTAGCCGAATATCCATTGGAATATAAAATGGCGCGTGAAGCCTTAGCTATGTTTCGTGAAAAGTTGCTAAAAGAGCTTCCGAATGATGAGATTGGTAGAATTGCACTTCACTTAATTAATGCAAAGGGTGAAACCATTCATCCCACAAGTGAAGAACAGGACATCAGCAAAAAAATTATAACGGATGTTGAACAAATTCTAACGGAGAATGGGATTAAACGCTCAAAAGAAAATAGCAATTTTTATGATCGCTTTATGATCCATCTGTCCTATTTTCTGAATTACTTAGATCGATCCCATCAGTCAAATGAATCAATTGCTAGTTTGGAACAGTATATCAAGCTCCAGAATCCAAGAGCTTACCAGATTGGAAGTCAGATTTTTGAGATGATCACAACATTGGTTGATGAACCTGTAAATGACAGTGAAAGGTTCTATATTGTACTACATATTCAACGGTTATTGTAAATCAATTCAATTTTAAAAGGAGGTTCATATTATGAACAGAGAAGAAATTACGTTATTAGGTTTTGAGATTGTTGCATTCGCTGGTGATGCTCGTTCTCGTTTGATGGAGGCACTGGCTGCTGCTCAAAAAGGCGACTATGCAAAAGCAGAAGAACTAGTTGAAGCTGCCAATGCTTGTATTGTTGAAGCCCATCATGCTCAGACTAGCTTGTTGCAAAAAGAAGCGGCTGGTGAGGATTTAGCCTTTAGTGTGACGCTCATGCATGGTCAAGACCATCTCATGACCACATTGTTATTGAAAGATATGATGAGTCATATGATTGAATTGTATAAACGAGGTGATAAGTAATGAATAAATTAATTGAATTCATTGAGAAAGGGAAGCCTTTCTTTGAAAAGATTTCGAGAAACCCTTATTTAAGGGCTATCCGTGATGGTTTTATCGCAGCCATGCCAGTCATCCTGTTCTCAAGTATCTTCTTATTGGTAGCTTTCGTGCCAAATATCTTTGGATTTACTTGGTCTGACGAAGCAGTTGCGGCTATCATGAAACCTTACGGCTACACAATGGGGATTGTAGCAGTCCTAGTTGCAGGAACGACTGCAAAATCTTTGACAGATGCTTTTAACCGTCAATTGCCAAAAACCAATCAAATCAACTTCATTTCAACAATGATTGCCTCAATCTCAGGGTTCTTATTACTGGCTTCTGATGGTATTGAAGGTGGGTTTGCCAATGGTTACATGGGAACTAAGGGGCTTTTGACAGCCTTTCTAGCAGCTTTCATTACGGTTAATATCTATAAGGTCTGTGTGAAAAACAATGTCACCATTCGTATGCCAGACGAAGTTCCACCGAACGTATCCCAGGCATTTAAGGATGTGATTCCATATGCATTGTCTATCTTTGTTTTGTATGGAATTGATTTTGCGACACGTCAACTAGTTGGAACAAACGTTGCTGAGGCGATTCTGAAACTTTTTGAGCCACTATTTACAGCAGCAGACGGTTATGTGGGAATTACAATTATCTTTGGTGCCTATGCTTTGTTCTGGTTTGTAGGGATCCATGGTCCATCAATTGTCGAGCCAGCAATTGCAGCCATTACTTATGCTAATATTGAAACCAACTTCCAGCTTTTACAGGCGGGTCAACACGCGGATAAAATCTTGACTTCAGGTACTCAAATGTTTATCGTGACAATGGGTGGTACAGGTGCTACCTTGGTTGTGCCATTCATGTTTATGTGGTTGACTAAGTCCAAACGAAATAAAGCAATTGGACGTGCTTCAGTTGTTCCAACATTCTTTGGTGTAAACGAACCAATCTTGTTTGGTGCACCACTCGTGCTCAACCCAGTATTCTTTGTTCCATTTATTTTAGCTCCAATTGCTAACGTATGGATTTTCAAATTCTTTGTTGATACGCTAAAAATGAACAGTTTCAGTGTCAACTTACCATGGACAACTCCAGGTCCATTGGGGATTGTCATGGGAACAAACTTTGCTCCACTTGCCTTTGCACTAGCTATCTTGTTGGTATTTGTCGATGTACTTATCTACTATCCATTTTTGAAAGTTTATGATGAGCAAATTCTTGCTGAGGAACAATCAGGGAAAGTTGAAAATAGCTTGAAAGAGAAAGTAGCATCTAACTTTAATACTGCCAAAGCGGATGCTATTCTTGAAAAAGCTGCAGTTGATACCAAAATTTCTGAACAAACCAACGTTCTGGTACTTTGTGCAGGAGGTGGTACAAGTGGATTGCTTGCCAATGCCTTAACAAAAGCCGCAAAAGAATACGGTGTGCCAGTCACAGCGACAGCAGGAAGCTATGGTGCTCACCGTGAGATTTTGCCAGAGTATCAATTGGTCATCCTTGCACCTCAAGTAGCATCGAACTACGATGATATTAAACAAGAAACTGATGCATTGGGCATTAAACTTGCCAAAACTGAAGGGGCTCAATACATTAAACTCACACGTGATGGTCAAGGCGCACTTGACTTTGTTAAACAACAGTTTTAATCAAAAGGGGAGGGAGTTATAATCTCCAACTCCTACCCCTTTATTTATTTTTGATAGAAGAAGGTAGGCATATGGTTAAAACATTACCAAAAGATTTTATATTTGGTGGTGCAACTGCTGCATATCAAGCAGAGGGTGCCACAAAGACAGATGGAAAAGGTCGTGTTGCATGGGATAAGTATCTGGAAGATAATTACTGGTACACTGCGGAACCAGCTTCTGATTTTTATAATCGTTATCCGGTTGATTTAGAACTAAGTGAACAATTTGGGGTGAATGGCATTCGTATTTCAATTGCTTGGTCTCGTATTTTCCCAACAGGCTTTGGAGAAGTGAATTCAAAGGGAGTAGAGTTTTACCATAAATTATTTGCGGAATGCCATAAACGTCACGTAGAACCATTTGTAACGCTTCATCATTTTGATACTCCAGAAACGCTACATTCTAATGGTGACTTTCTAAATCGAGAAAATATTGAACACTTTGTCAATTACGCAGCATTTTGCTTCAAAGAATTTCCTGAAGTCAATTATTGGACAACCTTCAATGAAATTGGTCCAATTGGTGACGGTCAGTATCTTGTTGGGAAGTTTCCACCAGGTATTCAGTATGATCTTTCTAAAGTTTTCCAATCTCATCATAATATGATGGTTTCACATGCTAAGGCGGTTAAGCTCTACAAGGATGCTGGTTATAGCGGAGAAATTGGAGTCGTACATGCATTGCCAACGAAATATCCTTATGATCCAACCAATCCTGACGATGTCCGTGCAGCGGAACTTGAAGATATTATTCACAATAAATTTATCCTAGATGCAACATACTTGGGTTACTATTCTGAAAAAACTCTTGAAGGTGTTCGCCATATTTTGAAAGTAAATGGTGGGGAATTAGACCTTCGTGATGAAGACTTCGCTGCCTTAGATGCTGCAAAAGATTTGAACGACTTCTTAGGAATCAATTACTATATGAGTGATTGGATGAGAGCTCATTATGGAGAAACTGAAATTATCCATAATGGTAAAGGTGAAAAGGGAAGTTCTAAGTATCAAATTAAAGGAGTTGGTCGTAGAGAGTCTCCAGTAGATATTCCAAAAACGGATTGGGATTGGATTATCTATCCTCAAGGTCTTTATGACCAAATCATGCGTGTGAAAAATGACTATCCAAACTATAAGAAAATCTACATCACTGAAAATGGTCTAGGCTATAAAGATGAATTTGTAGATGGTACAGTCTATGATGATGGTCGAATTGATTATGTGAAAAAGCATTTAGAAGTCATTTCAGACGCAATCTCAGATGGTGCCAATGTTAAAGGTTATTTCATCTGGTCTTTGATGGATGTATTTTCTTGGTCAAATGGTTACGAGAAACGATATGGATTGTTCTATGTTGACTTTGAGACCCAAGAACGCTATCCAAAGAAAAGTGCTTATTGGTATAAAAAAGTAGCGGAAACACAAGTTATTGAATAAAAAAATACAAGGATGCCTAGCTCAAGTTAGCATCCTTGTTTTCATATAAGGGAAGGGAGGCAGTTTTTATGCTCGAATTAAAAAATGAGAATTTAACAGTACAATTTTCTGAAATAGGTGGACAGATTATTTCAATAAAAGACAATGATGGTGTCGAGTATCTTTGGCAAGGAGATCCGACCTATTGGAGCGGGCAAGCACCAGTTCTATTTCCGATTTGTGGAAGTTTACGAAATGATTGGGCTATCTACGAACCTGCAGAAAGACCGACATTTACAGGCACAATTCCAAGGCATGGACTTGTGCGAAAAATGATGTTCAAAAATGTAAGGACAACTGAAAATTCTTTGGAATTTTCTATTTCATCAAATGAAGAAACGGTAAAAAATTACCCATTTGAATTTGAACTTACCATTAACTACTCACTATTTGGCAATACAATTCGAACTGAATATCAGGTGAAAAATCTTGAAGGACATAGAAAGCTACCTTACTTTATTGGGGGTCACCCAGGTTTTAATTGTCCCTTGTTAGATGGTGAGAGTTATGAAGACTACTATTTAGAATTTGAAAAAGTAGAATCTTGTACAGTACCTAGAAGTTTTCCAGAAACTGGCTTACTTGATCTGCGAGATCGTCGGCCATTCTTGGAAAATCAAAAAATCTTGGACTTGTCCTATCAACTGTTTGAGCATGATGCTATAACTTTGGATCAATTAGCATCACGAAAGGTAACCTTGAAATCCAAAAATCATCAGAAAAAACTTTCGATTGCATTTGATGATTTTCCATATTTAGTGATTTGGTCAACTACAAATCAGAGTCCCTTTATTGCTTTAGAACCTTGGAGTGGCCTCTCTACATCACTAGAAGAATCTGACATATTCAATGCCAAACGAAATATTAGTTACGTTGCGCCAAAAGAAGTTGATAAAAAACATTTTGATATTATTATCGATATAGATTAAACTTAAAATTCATATAGTTAAGTTACTCTCAATCCGTCTAATTTGTAAAGAAATAAACGGTTTGGGAGTTTTATTTCTATTGTCCAATTAGGACAATATATCAAATTTCTCCTAGTTATCCTCTATACTTTTCCTTAGGAGAAAGATTGATGTATCGACGTTTAAGGGATTTGAGGGAAGATAATGACTTCACTCAAAAATACGTAGCTGAAAAACTTTCGTTTACTCACTCCGCTTACGCAAAGATTGAGAGAGGAGACCGAATTTTGTCGGCAGAAGTTATTATTAAACTCTCAAATCTTTACAACGTCAGTACAGATTATTTGTTGGGGCTCACCGACTTTCCCCACCGAATAAAGAATAATATAAAATAGTCCCTCCTGATTTGTTCATTGACAATTGAATAATTCTAGGTGGGACTTTATTTATTTGTTGAGCAATAGAATGAATGCGCCAAGAAATGAGCGAGTAAACATTGATTCAAAAATAGGATGGTAACCTATCTGCCAAGACACAAATAATGATAATGATACTTCTGACCGTTCAGGCTGCCAACGAAAAGGACAGCGGGTGAAATTCCCATGAATGATCTAACCAGTCATACCCACAATGGATAAAATATTTAAGTGAGAAGTAAATATGAAAATAAAATTTGTATCTGTTGAAAATAGTATTGCTGAATGGGCAGATAAAAAAGCACTACTAAGAAGATGGGAAGGGTTGAATCAATATACTTTAAATAGATGGTTAAGTGAAATGAGAGAAAATAAACGATTTAAAGATTATGTAATCAATCCAACCCATAAATTAGTATTTATAAATTTAGAAGGATTTGAAGAGTTTTTAAGATGGAAACAAAGGGCGGTAAAATAAAGAAAATCGTGGTATAATAGACATTGTCAATTTTTCTATTAAATATAGTTTCGATTTTCTTTTAGATATACTAAAGAGGGCGATATTATGTATTATAGAACACGAAAAAATGCTAAAGGAGAAACTCGTTTTGAAGTAGTTGAAAAATACAAGGATCCGCTTACAGGAAAATGGAGAAATGCTACAGTAACTTATTCAAACGACACTTCAAGGTCTCGTAAAGATGCTGAAAGAAGATTGATTGATAAAATTGATAAGCTAGTCAATAGGCTAGAATATCAATTTAATCCTCAAAAAATCAAGACATTTGGTCAGTTGAAGCAAAATTGGTTAGAAACTTGGTCTGTTTCAGTGAAACCGCAAACTGTCAAAAGAGAAGCTTTTGTATTAAAGAGATTAGGAGATATTATTGGTGATGACTTCTTGCTTGAAAGCATTACACCATTACTTATGAAAAGGTGTTTATCTACTTATGCCGAAAGGTATGATTCTTCTCAATCTACATTAGTGCATATAAAAAGCACTTGTAATAAGATATTTAATCATGGCATAATGTATAATATTATTCCATACTCTCCAATGTCAGTTGTTAAGGTAGATGTTTCTTTAGATAAGAAACGTATGGCCAAGAAAAAACACGAGGCCAAATTTTTGGAAGTTCATGAGTTAAGTGTATTTTTTGATGCACTTAGTCGCAGACGAAATCCGAATTACTATGATTTGGCTATTGTTTTGCTTTGTTCAGGTTTAAGAATTGGAGAAGCTGCTTTTACAAGAGAAGATTTCAATCCAGATACTGGAGTATTAACGATAGATAAATCACTTCAGTATCATGATTTGAAGGTTGCGGACTTTTATTTTGACACAACTAAGACTATAAATGCAGACAGAGAAGTTGCATTACCTAAAGTAGCTTGTGAAGCAATTTTACGAGCAATTAAAAGAAGTGATGAATTTGATAAGTATGCTTTAGAAAACCCTGCTAAATCCTTTTCACATACAGAAAGTATTTTTCGGACAGAATATGGTTCCCCCATTACTTCACACTCTTTTCGTGAGGTGCTAGCTAGAGTTGAACAGGAGCTAGTTGAAACTTGCGAAGAGAAATATGGATTTAAATGGACAAAGCATGTAACACCACACTCATTTAGACATATGCATATTACTTATCTGCAAAGTGAAGGTACTGATTTGGCTATGCGAGATATTATGGATCGTGTGGGTCATGCTAATTATGAAACAACAATCGGCTATACTCATAGACAAACTAGCTCTCAAGAAAAAGCAGTGAATGCATTAAATAATTTTATTGATAAAAATCAAATTTCGTTCACTGCTTTAAAGTCTTGGTCCTGTAAATATTCTCAACCGTTAAACGATTGGATTGAAAATCACTATGAAAGCAGAAAATCAAATTTAAATTTAGATGAATTTCGAGATATTATTGGAATTAAAGAAAGCTATCTTCCAAGGCATATTAATGTAAATATCCTACCAAAATTATTAAAAGATATTAAGAAATATCATTCAAATTTTGATATTAAATGTATTCGAGAAGGAAAGCAAAAAATTATTGGGTATGAAATGGTTTGGTGAAATCAGCTAAATTTGGTGACTTCTTGGTGACCTGATAGAATTTAGACAAGTTTACCACCGTTAAACCCTTGATACGAAAGGAATTATACACTCATGGCAATTATTCAATGGTTTCCTGGGCACATGTCCAAGGCCAGAAGACAGGTTCAGGAAAATTTAAAGCATGTGGACTTTGTAACCATTTTAGTGGACGCACGCTTGCCACTTTCTAGTCAAAATCCCATGCTTACCAAAATTGTTGGCGACAAGCCAAAACTAATGATTTTAAATAAAGCTGACTTGGCAGATGCTGCTCGTACTAAAGAATGGAAAGCCTACTATGAAAGTCAAGGCATTAAAACATTGGCTATCAATTCTAAAGAACAACCAACGGTTAAAAAAGTAACAGAGGCAGCCAAAGAACTCATGGCTGATAAAATTCAGCGTCTACGTGATCGTGGTATTCAAAAAGAAACCTTACGAACCATGATTATTGGCATTCCAAATGCTGGTAAATCTACCTTGATGAATCGCTTGGCTGGTAAGAAAATTGCTGTGGTTGGCAATAAACCTGGTGTGACCAAAGGGCAACAATGGTTGAAGTCCAATAAGGAACTGGAAATTTTAGATACCCCTGGTATTTTATGGCCAAAATTTGAGGATGAATTGGTTGGTTTAAAACTAGCCTTGACAGGTGCTATCAAAGATCAGGTATTACCTATGGATGAGGTTACTATTTTTGGTTTGAATTACTTTAAGGAATACTACCCTAATCGTTTAACCAAACGTTTTAAGAATATTCCGCTCGAGGAAGAAGCTCCTGAAATTATTATGTCCTTAACACGTCAGCTTGGCTTTAAAGATGATTATGACCGTTTCTACACTTTATTTGTCAAGGAAGTACGTGATGGCAAATTAGGTCAATACACTCTGGATCAGGTAGGGGATATAAATGTCGACTAGTATCAAAGCCATCAAGGAGAGCCTAGAAACCGTGACTAGCCTCTCAGATCCCCTCTTTCAAGAATTGGCAACTGACGCTAGGCTAGGCGTCCAAAAAGCTCTTAAAAGTCGACAAAAGGCCATTCAGGCCGATTTAGCAGAAGAAGAACGATTAGAAGCCATGCTTTCTTATGAAAAAGTTCTTTATAAAAAAGGTTACCAAGCCATTGCAGGTATTGATGAGGTAGGGCGTGGCCCTCTAGCAGGTCCCGTTGTGGCAGCTTGTGTTATCTTACCTCAACATTGCAAAATTAAAGGCCTTAATGATTCTAAAAAAATCCCTAAAGCTAAACATGAGACCATTTATCAGGCAGTGAAAGAAAAGGCATTGGCCATCGGCATCGGTATTATTGACAATCAGCTGATTGATGAGGTCAATATTTATGAAGCAACCAAACTGGCCATGCTAGAAGCCATTAATCAGTTGGAGGGACAACTCACACGGCCAGACTACCTCTTAATTGATGCCATGACACTAGATATTGCTATTTCGCAGCAGTCTATTATCAAAGGCGATGCCAATTCCTTGTCAATTGCAGCAGCATCAATTGTGGCTAAGGTAACCAGAGATCAGCTGATGGCTCGCTACGATCAAGCCTTTCCTGGTTATGGCTTTGCTAAAAATGCTGGCTACGGCACCAAAGAACATTTAGAGGGATTAAAAACTTACGGTATAACGCCTATCCATCGTAAAAGTTTTGAGCCTGTTAAATCCATGTCATCGTTTTCAAATAATCCTTAAAAAGTTCTGTTTTTGGCAGAATTTTTTCCTTTTTTTACGAATAAAAGAAGTAGGAGGTAGCTTAGTGAATCATTTTGAACTTTATAAATTGAAAAAAGCCGGCTTGACAAATAACAATATTCTCCGTATTCTTGATTATCAAAGCAAATACCAAAAATCGTTATCCCTTCGAGACATGGCTGTTGTTTCCTGTTGTCAACATCCTGCCTTATTCATAGAAACTTACAAGCAGTTAGATGTTAAAAAACTAAAGCAAGAATTTAACCAGTTTCCCAGCGTCTCTATTTTAGACAAGCATTACCCCATGGCACTAAAAGAAATTTATAATCCGCCAGTCCTCTTATTTTTTCAGGGAAATTTAGAACTTTTAGAAAAACCTAAATTAGCTATTGTTGGCTCGCGTCGCGCAAGTGATATTGGAACAAAATCTGTCTTGAAAATCATAAAAGAATTAAAAAACCATTTTGTGATTGTTAGTGGTTTAGCCAGAGGGATTGATACTAGTGCTCATTTAGCTTGCCTCAAAAATGGAGGACAAACAATCGCTATTATTGGAACAGGGTTGGATCGTTTTTATCCTAAAGAAAATAGAGAGCTGCAAACTTTTTTAGGGAAAAATCATCTTGTGTTAACAGAATATGGCCCAGGAGAAGAAGCTTTATCATATCACTTTCCAGAACGGAATCGTATTATTGCAGGTCTTAGTCGAGGTATTCTTGTTGTTGAAGCCAAGCGACGTTCAGGTTCACTAATTACCTGTCAAATTGGTATAGAAGAAGGACGAGACATTTTTGCTATTCCAGGAAATATTTTGGACGGGCAAGCCGAAGGTTGTCTTCAACTCATTAAAGAGGGGGCAACATGTGTCACATCGGGTATAGATATCCTTTCAGAATACCAAAAAGGCTAAAGTTTCTTCCTATATAGCATTTTTTTATTGACAGTTGCTCAAAAATGGGATATTATTCTATAAGCTTTAAGCAAACTGTTATAGGAAGTGTATCGAATTGGGAACAAAAACTACAACTAAGCCAAAAACGGGGACTAAAAAGCCCACCACTAAAAAGAAATCAACAGCTAAAAAAAATCTCGTTATTGTCGAGTCACCTGCCAAGGCCAAAACAATTGAAAAATACCTTGGTCGCAATTACAAAGTTGTTGCTTCAGTGGGTCATATTCGTGACTTGAAAAAATCCTCTATGTCTATTGACTTTGAGAATAACTATGAACCTCAATACATCAATATTCGTGGAAAGGGCCCCCTTATCAATTCTTTGAAAAAAGAAGCTAAAGCTGCAAAAAAAGTTTATTTGGCAAGTGACCCGGACCGTGAGGGAGAGGCTATTTCTTGGCATTTATCACATATCCTTGGACTTGATCCTGAAGATAATAACAGAGTAGTTTTCAATGAAATTACTAAAGACGCTGTGAAGAGTGCTTTTGTAGAGCCTCGTCAGATTGATATGAATTTGGTGGATTCTCAACAAGCTCGTCGTGTCTTAGACCGTATTGTGGGTTACTCCATTTCCCCCATTCTTTGGAAAAAGGTTAAAAAAGGACTTTCAGCAGGCCGTGTCCAATCTGTTGCTTTAAAACTAATCATTGACCGCGAAAATGAAATCAAAGCCTTTATTCCAGAAGAATATTGGTCAATTGATGGTCTCTTTAAAAAAGGTACCAAGAAATTTCAAGCAAGTTTTTATGGCATCGATGGCAAGAAGATGAAACTTTCTAATAACGATGACGTTAAAGAAGTTCTTTCTAAGTTAGGAGGGGATGATTTTCTTGTCAGTAAGGTCGAAAAGAAAGAGCGTAGACGTAACGCTCCCCTTCCATATACCACATCTTCTCTACAACAAGATGCTGCTAATAAGATTAATTTCAGAACACGAAAAACCATGATGGTGGCTCAACAACTTTATGAAGGGATTCATTTGGGTTCCAATGGCACACAAGGTTTGATTACCTATATGCGTACAGATTCTACCCGTATCAGCCCTGTTGCGCAAAATGATGCCGCTCAGTTTATTACCAATCATTTTGGAGCTAATTATTCAAAACATGGTAATCGTGTTAAAAATACAAGTGGAGCCCAAGATGCTCACGAGGCGATCCGCCCATCCAGCGTTAACCATACACCAGACTCTATTGCCAAATACCTTAATAAGGATCAGTTAAAACTTTATACGCTTATCTGGAATCGCTTTGTGGCTAGTCAAATGACAGCAGCTGTTTTTGATACAGTTAAGGTGAATTTGGAACAAAATAAGGTGCTTTTTGTTGCAAATGGTAGCCAAATGAAGTTTGATGGTTATATGGCTGTTTATAATGATTCAGATAAAAACAAAATGTTACCTGAAATGGAAGAAGGAGAAGCGGTAAAAAAAGTATCAACTTCTCCAGAACAGCACTTCACGCAGCCACCAGCTCGTTATTCTGAGGCAACTCTGATTAAAACTTTAGAAGAAAATGGAGTCGGCCGCCCATCAACTTACGCTCCAACCTTAGAAGTGATTCAACGCAGATACTATGTTAGATTGTCTGCTAAGCGCTTTGAGCCAACAGAACTTGGGGAAATTGTTAACAAACTCATTGTAGAATTTTTCCCAGATATTGTTGATGTTGCCTTTACTGCCGAGATGGAAGGTAAGCTAGACCAAGTTGAAATTGGCAAAGAAGAATGGCAACATGTCATCGATCAATTCTATAAGCCTTTTGTCAAAGAATTAGGTAAGGCCGAATCAGAAATTGAAAAGATTCAAATTAAGGATGAACCTGCTGGCTTTGACTGCGATGTTTGTGGTCATCCAATGGTGATTAAACTAGGACGTTTTGGTAAATTTTATGCATGTAGTCATTTCCCAGAGTGTCGTAATACAAAAGCCATCACTAAGGAAATCGGAGTCACCTGTCCAATTTGTCATAAGGGACAAGTGATTGAACGTAAAACCAAGCGCAATCGAATTTTCTATGGTTGTGATCGTTACCCAGAATGCGACTTTACTTCTTGGGATCTACCAGTTGGACGTGATTGTCCTAAGTCTGGTGACTACCTCGTTGAAAAGAAGGTACGGGGTGGCGGTAAACAAGTCGTTTGTAGCAATGAAGCTTGCGATTACAAGGAAGAAAAAGTCAAGTAAACAAAAAAGTATTGAAACCAATTTCTTGTGTTCCAATGTTTTAAAAAGTGCTATTAATGCTACGGTAGAAATTATCGAAACTGGTACAACAACTCGTGTTAACTAATCACCGTATGAAAGTCCATTATAAAGGAAGAAAACAACAACCTCCTTTATAATGGACTTTTTTATATTAGTCCGTTATAATAGACCTAAAGAAAGGAGATAACCTCCATGTATTTAGCACTTATTGGGGACATTATTCAGTCTAAACAACTGGTAGATCGCTCCAAGGCACAAGAAACTTTAAAAAATTGTCTAGAGGAGCTTAACAAAACCTTTGCTCCTTATATCGTTTCGAAGTTATCGGTAACCTTGGGAGATGAATTTCAAGGTCTTTTCCAAATGGATACCCCCATTTTTCACTTGATTGATTTGATTAATCGTAACATGAAAAATAGCCCTCTTCGTTTTGGGTTGGGAACAGGAACTATTTTAACAGAAATTAATCCTGAGATTAGTATTGGTGCTGATGGACCGGCTTACTGGCATGCCCGAGAGGCTATTACCTACATTCATCAAAAAAATGATTATGGTAATACTACCTTGGCTATTCGGACAGGCAACCAAGAGTGGGATGACTTGTTAAATAGTTTAATTTCGGCTGGAGAAGCCA
Organism: Streptococcus canis; assembly: GCF_900636575.1. Lineage (NCBI taxonomy): Bacteria > Bacillati > Bacillota > Bacilli > Lactobacillales > Streptococcaceae > Streptococcus > Streptococcus canis. The sequence continues at coordinate 1,590,040 of NZ_LR134293.1, read as the reverse complement.
TAAAAGCCAACTGGCGAACAAGTCAATGGGAAATTTTTGACACGCTTTTAGATTTGGGCATTTATGAAGACTATTTTGATCAGCAAGTCCTAGGAAGATGCTTATCACTTAATTCAAGCGCTCTTTCTAAACGGTTAAAGAGTAGTCATGTTAAAATTTATTTACGAACACGTCAAAGTGCTCTGCGCTGTCTCCACCAGCTAAAGGAGGTAACTGATGATTAACGGTGCATCACAATACCTGACCCAAAACCCAGTTCTAACTCTTTTTCTGATTTGTCATGTGTTATCAGACTATCAGTTACAAAGCCAACGAATGGCCGATCAGAAAGAAGCAGATCTGGCTTATTTTGGGGATCATATCATCGGAGTCAGCATTCCTCTTATTTGTCTAACGCTTATTATCCCACAAGTATGGCTAATGAGTCTTTTGGTTATGACTAGTCACGCGCTTATTGATTGGCTAAAACCGAAGGTAGCGAGCTATTTAAACTGGAAAAGAGAATGGATTTTTCTGCTAGATCAGTGTCTACATATCGGTATTAGTTTATTTGCTGGACTAAGGTTAGCAGGAGTGACCTTGCCTAGTTGGCTTCCTGCGCCTTTGTTGCTGACCGTTTTGTTTATCCTACTCATTACCAAACCGACTAATATTATCTTTAAACTCTTTTTCTGCAAATACCAGCCTGACCAGGGAGAAAAGATGGATACTATTATGGGGGCAGGTGCGATGATTGGTAACCTTGAGCGAATTGTTATTGGCATTTGTATGATTATGGGGCAGTTTGCCTCAATAGGTCTAGTCTTTACCGCTAAATCTATTGCTCGCTACAATAAAATTTCTGAAAATCCTGCTTTTGCTGAATATTATTTAATCGGTTCCTTGTTTAGCATTCTGAGTGTATTTGTAGCGGCATGGCTCTGCTTTTTCTAGTTTGGCTAAGGATTGGCGAAAGAGATTAAGAAACAGTCTCTTTCTTTTGCTTTCCTCCCATTTCTGTTATAATAGGTCAGGTAACTATATTAGAAAGATTTGAGCTAGGTTTTCCTAGCAAAGAGGTATTAGTTCTTGTCTCAATCGAATGCAACTTATATCAATGTCATTGGAGCAGGCCTTGCTGGCTCTGAGGCTGCCTACCAGATTGCCAAGCGTGGCATCCCCGTCAAACTCTATGAAATGCGTGGCGTTAAGCCAACTCCCCAGCATAAAACAGCGAATTTTGCTGAGCTGGTTTGCTCTAATTCTTTCCGTGGCGACAGCTTGACCAACGCAGTTGGTCTTCTCAAAGAAGAGATGCGTCGCTTGGATTCTATCATTTTGCGCAATGGCGAAGCTCACCGAGTTCCTGCTGGTGGTGCCATGGCGGTGGACCGTGAAGGCTATGCGGAAGGTGTCACAGCAGAGCTAGAAAATCATCCCCTCATCGAAGTCATTCGTGGTGAAATCACTGAAATCCCTGACGATGCCATCACAATTATTGCGACGGGTCCGTTGACATCAGATGCCCTTGCTGAAAAAATTCACGCGCTCAACGGCGGTGACGGATTCTATTTTTACGATGCGGCAGCACCTATCATTGACAAATCCACTATTGACATGAGCAAGGTTTATCTCAAATCTCGTTATGATAAAGGCGAAGCTGCTTACCTCAATTGTCCTATGACCAAGGAAGAATTCATGGCTTTTCATGAAGCACTGACAACTGCAGAAGAAGCACCGCTGAATTCTTTTGAAAAAGAAAAATACTTTGAAGGCTGCATGCCAATCGAAGTCATGGCCAAACGTGGCATTAAAACCATGCTCTACGGTCCAATGAAACCAGTCGGTTTGGAATACCCAGACGACTACGAAGGACCTCGTGACGGCGACTTTAAGACGCCATACGCCGTTGTTCAGCTCCGTCAGGACAATGCTGCTGGCAGTCTTTATAATATCGTCGGCTTCCAAACTCATCTTAAATGGGGAGAACAGAAACGCGTTTTCCAAATGATTCCAGGTCTTGAACATGCTGAATTTGTCCGCTACGGTGTCATGCACCGCAATTCCTACATGGATTCACCAAATCTTCTGACGGAAACCTTCCAATCTCGTAGCAATCCAAACCTTTTCTTTGCTGGTCAGATGACCGGAGTTGAAGGTTATGTCGAATCAGCTGCTTCAGGCTTAGTAGCTGGTATCAATGCTGCTCGTCTTTTCAAGGGTGAGGAGGAAGTAGTCTTCCCACGGACGACAGCTATCGGAAGCCTTCCTTACTATGTAACCCATACAGAAAGCAAGCATTTCCAACCGATGAATGTCAATTTTGGGATCATCAAAGAACTCGAAGGTCCACGGATTCGTGATAAGAAAGAACGTTACGAAGTCATTGCTAATCGTGCCTTAGCTGATTTAGAAAATTGCTTAGCTGCTCTTTAAAACTTACAACAGAGTTCCTCTTTAGTCAGTTGACTAAAGAGTTTTTTTGCGTATTTTTTTGAGTGTCCAATGATGCAAAAGAATGCACAAAAATACATGAATTGGCTATGGTCGCTAGAAGCAATAGTATATCATGAATAGTACTCATTAGTTGATTCAGTTTTGGAGGGTGTAGCATGCAGCAATAAGTCGCAGTAACAGAAACAGTTTTACAGAGGGACTTTTCCTTAATGAAACGCATTCGCTGTAAGAGCGATACCAAAAAACCTACCTGCTTATCAAAATTTTATGCTCCCCATCATATATAGTAGAAAAAGACCAGCTTCCTGTAATTGTTGAGCCATGATTTCATTATAAATAGTGGTCACTCGACTTGTTGGCTCTTCTCCAACGTATCTTTTATGAATATGAAGGGTTTGGGCTATTTTTAGGAAAATAGCGGTGTCCAATAAGGCTTGATTCTTCTTAATCACATCATTGTCTTCTTTTTGGAAATAAGCTAGAAAGGTTGCCTGACTAATCAAATAGGAACCCTAATTCAATTATTAAGGTGCTTTAGCCCTTCCTGAATGAGGGGTTGTCGCACTGCAAGAGGAAAAGACTTTTGAAATGGTATAGCGAGACATTTTTTCTCCTTATCTATAAACTACTAAACTTATTATATCAAGATTTTAGTCTCTAAAGAAAAACAAATATAAAATAAATCTCTCTTTCATGTTTTGGTTCCATACGTTTTTCGATTATAGGACGGCTGTTATCAATGGTTTTGCCAATAATTTCAGTTGTATCAGGAATAATTGAAATCAGCTTTCCTATCGCCCCAAAGGCTTTGATTATTTTCTTTGGCATTTCTTCTCTCCTCGAGTCATTTCTTTTACTATAACAAAATATCTGAAAATAGCATGCAATACCTTACAAAACTGTAAGTTGCTTGTTTAGCATTGTAAGGTTACTCTTAGCCTAGTAATGCTAAACTAGACTTATCAAAACGAAGTTAAGAAAGGAGAGGAGGTTCATGAAACGATATATGAAAGTGTTATCCTTATTAGGAATTCCTCTGATGATAATCCTCAGCATAGTCATCTATGGTATTCAACGTTATGGACCTAACTTTAATCTGTATCTATTCCCACCCAGTGCTCAAAAATATGGAGACATTGCCTTAGAACGGTTAGATATGCTTGGCTTGTATGCTCAAGGTGAAAAGTGGGACAAGACATGCCAAGAAACGCACAAGGCTCTTAAAAAAGCAAAATCTTACAAAGAAGCTCAGCAAATTCTCCAAAAGGCAGTGAGCGTAGCAGGAGGAAAACATTCCTCTTTGGTCAGTAAAAACAGTTTCCAAAAAAGCTTAGTCGATCAGCAGAAGCCCGTAGCACAGGTTGAGGGCGGTATTCTTTACCTAAAAGTGCCTGCTATTGAAGGATTAGCTCCCAAAACTTTGACAGCTTACGCCAATAAGTTAAACACTCCTCTTACAAAGAACTATAAGGGAGCAATTGTTGACTTGCGTGGTAATACTGGTGGTAATATGACCCCTATGCTTATCGGATTGTCGGGACTTCTACCGGACGGAGATTTATTCAGTTTTGAAGATAAGTACCGAAACAAACAGGTCGTGGAGCTACAAGGCAAAGAACTAGTCAATCAAGATAGTATTGCGTTAGATAAGCCAGTTGTCAAACAAGACATCCCTGTTGCCGTTTTAATAGATCACCAAACAGCCTCTTCAGGAGAAATGACCGCATTTGCTTTTCAAGGCCTAGAAAATACCCTTTTCTTTGGAGAGCCAACAGCAGGTTATACGACAGGAAATAATGTCATTCCCTTATATGACGGTGCCCTTTTAGTTATTACTAGCAGTCGCATTATCAACCGTCAAGGACAAGTTTATGAAAATAATCCTATTTTCCCTGACAGAAATAGCCAAGACCCTCTTGCTGACGCCAAGCAATGGTTATCAGAAGTAACGAAATAAGATATAATAGACACAAGGTTGTCAAAAGGAGTTTACCATGTTATTAGAAATCAATCACCTCGAAAAAGTGTTCCGCACGCGCTTTTCAAAAGAAGAAACTAGAGCGCTACAAGATGTCGACTTTAAAGTGGATAAGGGCGAATTTATTGCGATTATGGGAGAATCTGGCTCTGGTAAAACAACCCTCTTAAATATTCTTGCTACCTTAGAAAAACCGACCAATGGATCCGTCTGCTTAAATGGCATTGATATTACTAAAATCAAAGAAAACCGTCTGGCGGCATTTCGTCTGCAAAACCTCGGCTTCGTCTTCCAAGATTTTAATTTACTTGATACCTTATCTGTTCGGGATAATATTTTCTTGCCGCTAGTCTTAAACCGCAGACCAATCAAGGAAATGGAGGCTCGCATCAACCAGATTGCCCCGCAATTACGTATTGATACCCTTTTAGATAAACGACCGTTTGAAATTTCAGGCGGGCAAAAACAACGGGTAGCTATCGCCAGAAGCCTGATTACGAAACCACAATTATTACTTGCTGACGAACCGACAGCAGCGCTGGATTATCGTAATTCAGAAGAGTTACTCACTCTCTTTGAAGAGATCAACAGAAGTGGTCAAACTATTCTAATGGTTACCCATTCAGCCAACGCTGCCAGCCATGCTAACCGCGTCTTATTTATCAAAGATGGCCGCATTTTCCATCAGATTTACCGAGGAAATAAAAATAATTTAGACTTTAATAAAGATATTTCTATTGCCATGACAGGCCTTTTAGGAGGTGAATAGGATGTTTTACCTCAAATTAGCTTGGAATAACCTTAGAAATTCTCTAAGCGTTTCAGCTCCGTTTTTACTGGCGAGTACTGTTTTATACATGCTTAATTGCATTGTTCATATTATTCTTATGAGTCCTATTTCAGAAAACATGAAACACGGGAAAATACTCCTCGGTTTAGGCGCCTTTATTCTGATCCTCTTTGCTCTGATTATGGAAGTTTATAGTTATCGCTTTTTACTCAATCAAAGAAGCCGAGAATTTGGTCTCTATAATATGCTAGGCATGAATAAAAAGCAAGTCAGCTGGGTTTCCACCCTTGAACTCATTTTGATGTATTTTGTGACAGTAGGAGTGGGTAGCCTCTTATCAGCTATTTTTTCTCACCTCTTTTACTTGATTTTTGTCAATCTGGTTCATTCTACCAACCTAACCTTGCAATTTCAGATAGGTGCTTTTACCTTAACAGCCTTTATCTTTGCTTTTATTTTCGGTTTCCTAGCCTTAGTTGGCCTGCTTAAAATTGGCAAAACCTCTCCTTTAATGCTCTTCAGAGATAGTGAAAAAGGAGAAAAAGAACCTCGCGGCAATTTCTTATTAGCAGGTCTTTCCGTTATATCTCTTAGTGTTGGTTATTATATTTCCTTGACGTCTTCGACGTTAACAGCTTTTGAAACCATTATTCGTTTCTTTATAGCCGTTATCATTGTCATTGTTGGTACCTATCTTTTTTACATCTCCTTTATGACTTGGTATTTAAAACGCCGTCGTCAAAATAAGACTTATTTTTATCAGCCAGAGCATTTTGTTAGCACGTCACAAATGATTTTTAGGATGAAACAAAATGCTGTGGGACTTGCTAATATCACCATTTTAGCAGTGATGGCATTTATTTCCATTGCAACAACGACTGCCTTATATACCAATACAGAGGTAATGACTGAACAACTCTTTCCAAGAAATAGTAAAATTACCTTTGATAATAATACCTTAACGAATCAAGATGAGATTTTCCAAAAGGTGGTCCTAGACAAGATTGATAAAAAAGCATCTGACTTTCTGATTTATAAGGATACCATGATAACTTTTGAAATTTCTCGAGCCTCTAAAATCGTGGTCACCAAAAAGGATGTCATGCATCCTAATATCGCTAAAATTGGTTTTGTTTATCTAGTTACTCAAGATGATTTTCGTTCTTTGGGAAATAAACTTCCTCAGTTAAAGACAGGTCAGACTGCTTTCTATAAACAAAAAGGGGATAGTCAGTTAACAGAAATTGAGTTGTTGGGACATCACTTTAAGAATGTCCTTAATCTTAAAACAGTTCAATTCCCTGCAGTAGCTAATACCTACAATCCTGGAGTTTTAGTCGTTAGTGATAAAACCACTTTAGACAACGTCCAAGAAACCTTTAAAAAGATAACTAATTACGGCTTTGAACCATCGATAACTGCCTATGCTGATCTCACTAAAGAAGAAATTGCTAAGATTCTAGATGACAAAGGAACCATCAGTGATAACGGCCAATTTATTGGTAACATAGAAACAAAAGAAGACTATCGTCTTGGCGTATATGCCCTCTCAGGAGGTTTCCTCTTTACAGGTTTCTTACTAGGCTTTAGCTTTATTCTTGGCGCAGCCTTAATCATTTACTATAAACAATACTCAGAAGGACATGAAGATCAAAAATCGTACAAGATCTTACAAGAAGTAGGTATGAGTAAAGACCAAGTCAAAAAGACTATCAATTCACAAATTCTTTTAGTTTTCTTTATGCCAATTGCCTTGGCTGTTCTCCATTTCTGTGCAGCACTTGTGATGCTCAAGCAAATGCTATTGCTCTTTGGTGTACTAGACTCAACCCTCATTTATCTGGTCAGTGCAATCACTATTGGTCTCATTATTTGCCTTTATTTTATCATTTATAAGATGACCAGCAGAACTTATTATCGGATTATTGAAAGATAAGAGAAGTGGCGATTTTTCGCCACTTTTTTGGTAGAATAACAGTATGACAAAACACGACAAAATTTATATTATCGAAGATGATACAACAATCTTATCTCTTCTTGACAATCACCTTAGCCAAGCCTACCACGTTAGGACTGTTACTAATTTTAGGGATATTAAACAAGAAGTGCTGACTTACCAACCAGATCTTATTTTAATGGATATTACTCTTCCATTTTTCAATGGTTTTTATTGGACGACTGAAATCCGAAAGCAGTCTACCGTTCCTATTATTTTTATTTCCAGCAGCAATGATGAAATGGACACGGTTATGGCCCTCAATATGGGAGGAGATGATTTTGTATCTAAACCTTTTTCATTAACCATTTTAGATGCCAAAATAGCAGCTTTTTTACGGCGTTCCCAACAGTTTACCAGTGATGATATTAGCCTTGATCAGTTCAAGCTTCATTTTGATGGTACCTTATCCAATGGGGAAGATACGGTCACTCTTTCACCGACAGAGCACAAAATGCTGACCATTTTGATGACCAGAAATCAAGAAATTGTTTCCAAAGAGGAAATCTTGGAAAAACTATGGGAAAACGATAACTTTATTGATCATAACACGCTCAATGTTAACATGACACGATTACGTAAAAAAATTGGGAGCATTGGTTTCGATCGTATTCATACTGTTAGGGGAGTGGGGTACCTCATCAAATGATTTTAGCTTTTTTAAAAGAATACCGATCCTTTTACCTTCAATATGGTTTGACAATACTCATTTACTGGGTAGTTTTCTATTTGTACCATCTTCCCATGGCATACTTCACAACAGCCAACTGGATCGCTTTGACGATTCTAGTCTTGAATAGCCTTTGGCAGTACTATCAGTTCAAGGAAAAAATAAAAATTTTACAAGAATTTATTTATGTAAAAGAATTAGATACCTTAACCTTGCCTAGTGAAAAAGCCTACCGAGCACTCATTGTCAAATTAAAAGAAGCAGAAGCTGATCATTTATTGCAACACATCAATAAGCAAAAAAATATGGAAGCTCTCATCAAGATGTGGTCACATCAAATGAAACTCCCCTTATCAGCACTGTCTTTAATGATTCAAACCCAAAATACAGATTTAAAAGAATACCAGCAGCAAGGCTATCGACTAGAACAGTACCTCAACAGTCTCTTGAGCTATTTAAAATTCAAACAACATCAAGATGATTTTCGTTTCCAAGCAGTCTCTGTCAGAGCAGTGGTTTCTTCTGTCATCAAGAAATCCAGCCAACTTTGCATTGCAAAAAACATTAGTATGGAAATCCAGGGAGATTGGCAAGTCAAAACTGATAAGAAGTGGCTTAGTTTTGCCCTAACTCAAGTCATTGATAATGCCATCAAGTATTCCAACAAGGGCGGGTATATCAGTATTTCCATAAAAGAAGGTAGTATGTCAATATCAGATAATGGTATTGGTATACTAAAGGAAGATTTGCCACGACTTTTTGACGAGGGCTTTACTGGATTTAATGGGCACGAACACCAAAAAGCCACAGGATTAGGGCTGTATATGACCAAACAAATTTTGGATCAATTAAACCTTGATATTCAAATTGAAAGTGTGGTGGGAGAAGGCACCAAAGTTATAGTATTTCCACTAAAGAAATAGACAATAAAACCACTAGTTGATACTAATGGTTTTATTTACATAAATATAGTTACGCAAACAGAAATCGTCAGAAAGTCCAATCATCCAATAAATCCTGATGAAACCGTTTTAGAGGGGTTACTTTTAAGAGTAAATAATTGCCCGTTAGACCAACAAAAAAACCTGATATAATACCACTAAAGGATAAAATAGGAAGGTAATTAAGCACCAACCAAGACCGAGCAATGAAAGCAAAAACAAGCAGTTGGCCAACATTATGCATAATACCACCAAGGGTTGAAATGCCGATGACGCTCACGCGTTTTGGACCCAATGTTTTTAAGGCTAACATCACTAGAAAACTCAATAGTGTTCCCGAAAAACCATATAAAAAAGTCGAAAAGGTCCCACTTAGAAAGGTAGAGAGTAACAGTTTTAAAAAGATAACCTTGGCACTATCCATTGGTTTTAAGGTAAATATGGCCAGTATAGTGATAAGATTAGCTATCCCAAGCTTAGCTCCAGGTGCAAAGGCAAAAGGAGTAGGAATGAAGCGTTCATAGAAGGAAATGACCACTGCCTGAGCTGCCAGCATTGTAATAAATAATAATTTTTGCGATTGTTTATTCATAATCTTTCTTTCTATTCTTTGTACACCCCATTTTAACACAAGATAAGATAAAAAAGACAAAATAAAAGATTATAATGTGACTATTCAGTAAATATCATCTTGAATATCACTAGCTAGTATGATATAATAGCATGTGAAATCGTTAACGGAGGACAACCATGACACATAATATCGTCATTGTCGGTGCTGGCTATGCAGGAATTGCTTCCGCTAGATACCTAGCAAAAACATTCAAAAAACAGCAAGATGTGACCATCACGCTGATTGATAAAAATTCATTTCAGACTTATATGACTGAGCTACATGAAGTAGCAGCAGGCCGTGTTGAACCAGAAGCTATTAAATATGACTTGCAACGTATTTTCAAAAAATATCCCAAAGTTCAATTAGTCACTGATAAAGTGCTTGCCATTGACTATGATCAACAACAAGTCAAAGCAGAACACCATACCCTTGATTTCGATTACTTGATTTTAGCCATGGGAGGAGAAGCCAACGATTTTGGTACTCCAGGTGTTAAAGAACATGGCTTTAGCTTATGGTCTATTGAAGCAGCAGAAACTTTACATTACCATATTTTAGATGCTTGTTACCGTGCCATGAAAGAGCACGATGTTGCTAAACGCAGAGCCCTATTAACCTTTACTGTCATCGGTGCTGGTTTCACTGGTATCGAAATGATTGGGGAATTAATTGACTGGGTACCAATCCTCGCGAAACAATTCAAGCTAGATATTAATGACTTCTCCTTAAAAGTAGTAGAAGCAATGCCATCTATCTTGAATATGGTAACAGAAAAAGAGCAAACCAAGGCTCAAAAATACCTTATTAAAAAAGGAGTTGAACTGATTTTAGCTGATGGAGTAGCAAGTGTTGACAAAGATGCTCTATACCTCAGCTCAGGACGCAAAATTGATACCTACACATCCATTTGGACAGCAGGGGTAAAAGCAAACAGTGATACCAGTGATTTTGACATTGAAAAAGCACGTGGAGGTCGACTCGTTGCTAACCAATACATGGAGACTTTGGAACATCCAAATGTCTATGTTGCAGGGGACTTGGTTTATTACGAAGATGGTAGCCAAGGGGGAAAACCAACACCGCAAATTGTTCAGGCTGCTGAACAAACTGGTAAAACAGCTGCTCAAAACATTGCCGCAAGTATCAAGAAAACTGAAAAAGTTAGCTACAAGGGCAAGTATGACGGTTTTATGGTCTCCATAGGATCCAAATATGGGGTTGCCTATTTGATGGATAAATTCCACTTATCTGGTTTCCTAGCTATGGCTGTCAAACACTTTACAAACTTACTTTATTTCTTTACTATTAGTAGTTTCTTTAATATTGGTGCCTACCTCAGACACGAGTTCTTTGATATTAAAAATGGTCGTAATATTTTTGGAAGCAATTTGTCAAGCAAGGGAAACCGTTTGTGGTTAGTCCCATTACGTGTCTTTTATGGATCATTATGGCTATATGAAGGTGTTAAAAAAGCCTTTGGTTTATTTGGAACAGAATCATGGTTTGGAAATAAGGTTGTCTTTCCATTCCCGTGGCTTCAAAAAGCAGCAGAAGTAACATCTGGTGCCTCAGAGTCTGGTGGTGATGCTGTTGCCAAGGGAGCTAGTGAAATGGCCAAACAAGTTTTTGGTTTGAGTTATACTTATGGCGAAGAACCAATGCAGGTACTCAAATCAATGCCTCACTGGTTTGAATCTCTCATGAAATTCATGATGCCAAACCAAGAAGTCGCTCTGTTCATGCAAAAAATGATGACTTGCTTAGAAATCGCTATCGGCCTTGCCTTAATTGTAGGTGCTTTTGTTTGGTTGGTTAGCGCAGCAACAGCAGCGTTAGTCGTCATGTTTAGCTTATCTGGTATGTTCTATTGGGTAAACATCTGGTTTATTCCTGTAGCCATTGCTTTAATGGCAGGTGCTGGCAGAAGCTTCGGTCTTGATTATTGGATTATGCCTTGGTTAGGAAATCGACTAGATCGATGGATTTACGGTAAGCCTAAACACCTTTATCTAAAGAAAAATCATTAAGTTGGCCTGTCTCGAGAATAAATTCACACCAGATTGATCTTGGACCAAGGCAAACAACAAGTAAAGGAGAAGCTATTTGTGATACATGCCATTTGGAAAGATCATGGTGACATAGAAGGGGCATTAGTCAGTGTTAAACACATCATGATTTCTGAAATGTCAGCATTGTCTCCAGATATTAAAGCTAACATTTTAAAGTATATCAATGCTTCTGGCAAATACCTTAGAGCAGGGCTTTGTCTTTATCTAGCTAAGGAAATTGAGGGAAAAATCTCTCAAGGTAAATTGTACCTTGCAGCAGCCATTGAAACCTTTCATTTGGCTACTCTTATCCATGACGATGTGATTGATGAAGCAGATTTGAGACGAAATCTCAAACCGTTGCATCGGGTTTATTCTAACAAACTTGCCATTTATTCTGGTGATTACCTCTTGTCCTACGCCGGACGATTGGCAGCCAAAGGAGCCCAATTATTAAAGATTAAGGAAACTTTGGAAGATGAACCACCTCTTTCTTATCAGCTAGTTGAACGTATTTTAGCTGGCGAATTGGCACAACTCATGAATCAATACAATAGCCAGATGACCATGAAAGCCTACCTAAAACAGATAAAGGGTAAAACAGCTTTCCTCTTTGGAATAGCTTGTCAATTGGGTACCTGGCACCCTAGATTATCACAAAAAGAGCTAAGTGCAGCTTATCACTTTGGTATTTTTCTAGGAATGGCCTTTCAAATATCAGACGACTTAATTGATTATCAGCTTAAAGCTAATCAGTCTGGCAAGCCTAGACTACAAGATGTTCAAAATGGCATTTACACGGCCCCACTTATTTTGGGAATGGCAGAGTCAAAGCCTATTAGGCAAGCTGTCAAAAACCACAAATCTTTGGAATGGGAGCAAGAAGAATTAGCTATGCTTTATAAACAGCTAGAAGAAACACAAGCTTTTGAAGCCACTGAAACCCTGATCAATAACTATTTGATAAAACTCAATCGAGCCTGTGAGATATTACCCTTAGAACACAAGGAGGAATTCTTGATTTTTATCAGACGAATCCTCGCTAGAGACTTTTAACGAAGCGTATGAAAGGCTTACATAAATTGTTCGACCTTTCACACAATTTATGGTAAACTAATTAAAGGAAATTAAATTGGAGGTCTTTTTAATGAAAAAGAAACTGTTAACAGGTTCCCTGTTAGTTGCATCACTTGTCATGCTTGCTGCATGTGGTAGCAAGTCTGATGATAAAGCAGCAATGTCGTCAGAAGCAAAAACTGAAAAAGTTGCAAAATCTACTGATGATAAAGCTATGCTTAAAGATGGCACTTATAAAGCTGAGTCAGCATTTGATGAACGCGGTTGGAAAGTGGTTCACACCATTACAGTTGCAGACGGTAAAATCACAGCATCAAACTTTGGATACGAAAATAAAGACGGTAAACGAAAAGCTGATGACGAGGAATACAACAAAAACATGAAGGCAAAATCAGGTGTTTCTTCAAAAGAAGCCACTGAAAAATTAAACAGCCAACTTGTTGAAAAACAAAATATTGAAGATGTTGAAGTGGTTTCAGGAGCAACTCACACCTCAGAAAACTTCAAAAAATCAACAGAAGCTCTTCTCAAAGCAGCTAAAGAAGGTAAAACAGATACCATTGATTTAGGAAAATAAGTTACTATCAAAACCGAGGGGTTGAGGTTAGCCTTAGCTCTTTGGTTTTTTTATGATAAAAGGAGGCCTTATGAAATTTCTCAAGTGGCTCGGAGCAGTATTAGTCTGCCTTTGTTTAGGAGCTTGTCAGCAGGAGGATGCCAAACAGTTAGCCATCATTGATACCCCTCTTGTTCGAACAGAGCCATTATTGCATACGGTTGTCCAGCTTAGCATTTACCATGACCATCAAGAAAAAACCATGGCAGAAGCCATTCGTTATATTAAAGATATGGAAAAACTCCTATCAACTAATCTAGAAGGGTCAGACGTCTATCGCATTAACCATCAGGCTGGTCAACAAGCGGTCAAGGTTGATCCTAGAACCTACACCATTATCAAAGCAGCCCAAAAAATGGCAGAGACTAGTCATGGGAAATTTGATATTTCTATCGGAGCCGTTACAAATTTATGGCGTATTGGAGATGATGTTGCCAGATTACCAGGCAAAGAGGAAATAGAAGCAGCACTTCCTTATATTAACTACCGCCATATTCATATCAATGACAAAGACAGGACTGTCTTTATTGAGAAGGGCATGACCTTAGAATTAGGAGCTATTTCTAAAGGATATATTGCTGATGGTGTCAAAACCATTTTAAAAAAACATCGTGTCAATACTGCCATTATTAATCTTGGAGGAAATGTCCTAGTCCTTGGTACCTCACCAAAAAATCCTAAAGAAGGTTGGAATGTGGGTGTGCAAAATCCTGATCAAGTTCGAGGAGATACCGTTGGTACCGTTCATCTCAAAGATCAATCGATTGTTACTTCAGGTATTTACGAGCGCTTTTTAGAAGTTAATGGCAAAAAATACCATCATATTATAGATCCCAAAACAGGCTATCCTGTTGAGAATAACATTTCTGGTGTCACTGTTTATACGAAAACCTCTTTACAAGGAGATGAGCTGTCAACCACACTCTTTTTATTAGGAATTAAAGATGGCCTTAAATTCATCAACAAAATGAATCAGGTAGAAGCTGTTTTTATTGATAAAACAAAGGGGGTGCATTTAAGCAAGGGGCTAAAAGATAAGTTTACACTAACCAATAAGGAGTATCATATTATTAATGAAAACTAAATCACTTACCTTACCCATTTTTTTAGAATTTGTCGAATTAAAAACAAAGGTAGCCAGTGTTTTTCCAATGATTATTGGATTTGCTTGGAGTCAGTGGCAGTATCATCAGATTAATGTGACTAATAGTTTGTTATTTGCCTTAGCTGTTATTGCTTTTGACATGTGCACAACGGCTATTAACAATACTATGGACTATCATAAAGCTTATGACACAGCCTATCAACGCAACGAAAATGTCATCGGAAAACACCAACTCAATGTCAAACACATGACCCTTATCATTTATGGTCTGCTGGCTTCTTCTTGCCTGATTTCAATCATTTTAGTCATTAAAACAGACCTTTTATTGTTGCCAATGGGTGCCCTCTGTTTTTTAATTGGCATTTTTTACACCTTTGGGCCCTTTCCACTTTCACGTCTGCCTCTTGGCGAACTATTTTCAGGGGTCACTATGGGCTTTGGTATCTTTTTCTTAGCGATCTATGTTCAGGATCCTCATCAGCTCTTTTACAGCCAGTGGACTAGCGAAAGTATCTCACTCACTTTAAAATGGATGCAAGTCTTAAAAATTGCCTTGATGTCCCTTCCTTTAGTGGTTCTTATTTCCAATATTATGCTTGCTAATAACATTTGTGATTATCAGCAAGACCTTAACAACAGACGCTATACCTTGATACACTATTTGGGAGAAAAAAATAGCCGTCACCTCTACGTAGGCCTTCACAGCTTAGCTTGGTTAATGTTCGCTTTCTTTATCATTTGGCAGTGGCTGCCATTCTTTGCTCTCTTAATCTTCCTAGCTTATCCTCTTAGCCTTAAAACGCTCTTGATCTTTTTGAAAAAGCAAATCAAACAAGAAACCTTTATTGAAGCAATTAAAAATTTTGTTTTAGTGAGCAGCATCTATGTCATCTTGCTCCTCATTCTTTGCCTCATTTAAAAACTACGCTCAGTTATTTGGCTATCCTTACTGGTTCCAATAACTGAGCGTAGTTTTTATAACATAAAGCGAGACTCACAAGGATTAAAGCGGAAGAATAAGTTCATCTTCGTTATCTTGATAAGAATGACTACTTGAACCCTGAATTTCAATAATCAGTTGATGGGGCAAACAAACAGACACCTGACCCGGCTGACTAATCCAGCCTGTTCTAACTGCAATCTGATCAGGGCTATTATCTTCCTTAACCCGAATCCGTTCTCCGTCAATTTCAATAATATTGTAATGCCCTTTTTGAGGATAATAAGTTTTTTCCTGATGTTCTCCTCCCTTTTTTAGAGGAAATTCATCAGCTACTTTGCCATTAATCTTGACAACAGCAACTAAGGCCTCTGAAGAAGTAGCAGCAGACTGATAATAGCTAGTCACCACAAGAGGGATAAAGGAAATCACAATTGCTACTAAAATCAGTAGATAATCGTAAGGCTTAAAATAAGTCATAATAGGTTTAAGTTTTCTATTCACAGTATTATTTTATTTAAAATTTTCCAATTTGTAAACTATTTTAATCATTAATTTACATAATTATTATTATGTGAATTAAAGTTTATTTAAAGCATTTTTCTGCTCATCATTGACAATATGGGTATAAAGATCCGTGACTTGAGTAGAGGCATGGCCTAATTGATGACTAACCAAAACCTGAGATTTAGTAGCATCATAGAGCCTTGTCGCTAACGTGTGTCGTAATTTATGGGGAGTCACACGAATTTTAAATCCCTCAGAGTACTTAGCAACCATTTTTTCAATACTAGAAGCGTCCATTCGATTAGGAATGCCACGGTATTCCGTTAAAAAGAAAGCGACATCTTGTTTTTCGGCCTTGTAACGGTTCTTGCGAATGGCCAGATAAGCTTCTAAATAGACTTTAGCAAAACTTGCTACATTTACTGAATCACGTTTCCCACCTTTACGAGTGACTTCAATAACCATCATATTCAGATTGATGTCTTTGAGATCAAGATTCACCGCTTCAGACAAACGGACACCAGAAGCAAGCAGTAGGGCGATAATAGCCAAATCCCTCTCCTTATTTTTACGGAAAGAAGATTTGGCACGATTAGACAATTTTTGCTCATATTCCTTATCTACATAGTCTAAGAAAGCCAGAGTTTCATCTCCTAAAAATAGTTTTTGTTTAATATTTTCTGCTCTGGATGCTAGGGTTTCTTTTTTCTTTTTTGTTGATACTTTTTTCATAACATTCCGATAAAAATAAGGCTCCCCTTGGTCATTTTCGACCTCTTCAGTCAAGTATTTGTAAAGACTTGATAGGGCGGACAAGGTCCGATTAATTGTAGTTTGAGAAAGCCCCTCTTTGGTTGAATAGGTGTTGAGAGAAGGTCGCTCTCGCAAATAAAGCACAAAAGCCTCTAAATCCTTCTTAGTAAGGTGCTCCAGAGTGCTCAAGTCAATATCAGCAATCTTTGGCGCCTGAGTCAAATCAGCATCTATCAGCCAATCAAAAAAGCGTTTGTATTCTTTTAAATACTCATATAAGGTGGTAAAGCTGTACGGGACAGCTAATTTGGATTGGTAGTAATCTAAAACATACCAAGGCATGATGGCCTTGTAGGCTTCAATTTTTTCCAGTAATAACTCACGTCTCATGTCATCGTCCTTATCAAATGTATCAATATTTTTTAAACCCTGTATCTATCTTATAGATAATCTCAAGGTATCATTATCTAATTATCTATAAGAGAAGTCTATCATACCTTTATCCATTTTTCAAGAAAATTACAGTTTTTCGGAAAGATGTTGTAAAGAAATAAATGGTTCTTTACGGAATAGACGAAAATTTTTGAAATGATGTTTTCTGATTATACACTTTATTAAGACTATCATCAAAAATTTTAATAATTATTTCAAGGGAAATACTTGCTTTATTGTGTTTACTCTGCTATACTTTAGTAAAGTTATAACTTTACTAAAGGAGTTGCTATCATGTTTTCTGGAGATCAATTAAAAGCGACACGCTTAGCAAAAGGCATGAGCCAAGAAGCATTAGGACAAATACTAAATGTTAATAAAATGACTATTTCTAATTGGGAGAAAGGTAAAAATACACCCAATCAAAAACATTACGATAGCTTATTAAGTCTTTTTAAGGTGAAAGCTGACTATTTCAGACCCGAACATCGTTTGTTAGTTCCATTTAATCAACTTCTTCCTACCAATAAAGAGAAGGTTATTAGCTATTCAGAACAGTTACTAAGCCAACAATCAACTCTTACTATGCTTCCTAATAAGAAACGCCAAGTTTATCCCTATCGTGTTTATGAAAGTCTGTCAGCTGGTACAGGTTATTCTTATTTTGGTGATGGCAATTTCGACGTGGTCTTTTATGACGAACAGTTAGACTATGATTTTGCCTCTTGGGTTTTCGGTGATTCTATGGAACCAACCTACCTAAATGGTGAAGTTGTTCTCATTAAGCAAGATAGCTTTGACTATGACGGTGCCATCTATGCTGTTGAATGGGATGGACAGACCTATATCAAGAAAGTTTACCGTGAAGAAGACGGCTTACGGCTTGTTTCCTTGAACAAAAAATATTCTGATAAGTTTGCCCCCTATGACGAAGAGCCACGTATTATTGGTAAAATTATTGCCAACTTTATGCCACTAGAAGTTTAATCCATATAATAGAAAAAGCTAGGTGTCCTATCTTAGTGTTTCTCCCACTCATTTAGGGTTTTAGTCCTCTTAACTTCAAAAAATACTCATATCGTTAAATTCCCATTAATAAAAAGAAATAGCTTGGAACCACTCCTACCTACTTCACGCGATAGAGACTACTGAGCTATTTCTTTTCTGATTGATTGTTTATTTCCGTTTTTTCTTAGCCTTTTTGATTTTATTGGCTTGGCGTTTCATAGCTTGTTTCATAGCAAATTGACCAATCTTCCCCTTGAAACCGCCACCAAATAGTTGACTCATATCCATATCGCCATCGCCGCCAAGGGAAGATAAATCTGGCATACCACCTTGTCCCATCACTCCTTCTAGAGATGACATATCTGGCATGCCGCCCGACATGTTTTTAGGGAAACTATTTGGATTAATACCCATATCTTTCATCATCTTAGACATATCGCCTGACATAATCCCTTGCATCATAGTTTTTGCTTGGTTAAAATCTTTGATAAATTTATTAACTTCCACAAAGCTGTTACCTGATCCGGCTGCAATACGACGGCGGCGGCTAGGATTTAGTAAGTCTGGATTTTCACGTTCAGCAGGAGTCATCGAAGAGACGATAGCACGTTTACGAGCAATTTGTTTGTCATCGACTTTGATATGAGATAAAGCAGGATTACCAGCCATTCCTGGAATCATTTTCAAAAGGTCTTCCATAGGCCCCATGTTTTGCACTTGATTCAACTGATCAATAAAGTCATTGAAATCAAAGGTGTTTTCACGCATCTTTTCAGCTAATTCTAAAGATTTTTTCTCATCATATTCTTGGCTAGCTTTTTCGATAAGGGTAAGTAAGTCCCCCATTCCCAAAATACGGCTGGACATACGGTCTGGGTGGAAAGTTTCAATATCTGTAATTTTTTCACCCGTACCTGTAAATTTAATCGGTTTACCAGTGATTTCACGAACAGAAAGTGCCGCACCACCACGGGTATCACCATCAATTTTAGTTAAAACAAGCCCGGTAATACTTAATTGACGATTAAACTCTTCAGCAACATTAGCTGCTTCTTGACCAATCATGCTGTCAACAACCAAAAGAATGTCATTGGGATTGACCAAACCCTTGACATCGCGAAGCTCTTCCATTAGCTTTTCATCAATTTGCAAACGACCAGCAGTATCGATCAAGACATAATCATTTCGGTTTTCACGAGCCTGTTCCAAACCTCTTCTAACAATCTCAACAGCAGAGTGGTCTGTCCCCATCTCAAAAACAGGAACACTAATTTGTTGACCCAATGTTTTTAATTGATCAATGGCCGCTGGGCGATAAATATCAGCAGCAATCATCAGAGGACGAGCATTTTCTTCTTTGATTAATTTGTTGGCCAATTTTCCTGCAAAAGTTGTTTTACCAGCCCCTTGCAAGCCGACCATCATAATAATCGTTGGAATTTTTGGTGACTTTTCAAGTTCCGCAGTTTCTGCTCCCAAGATACCCGTTAATTCTTCATTAACAATTTTGAGAATTTGTTGCGTTGGGTCAAGCGTGTCAATAATGTCATGACCAATAGCACGTTCACGAACACGTTTGATAAAAGTCTTTACCACAGGTAAAGCAACATCGGCTTCTAAAAGAGCCAGACGAATTTCTTTCGTCACTTCCTGAACATCTGATTCCGATAATTTTTTCTTACCACGAATATGTTTAAAGACATCTTGTAAACGTTGGGTTAAGCTTTCAAAAGCCATAGTCGAAACTCCTCTTATTCTCTATTATCAATGCTGGTTAAAATGGAAATTTTTTCTTGTAGATACTGGTCCTCAGGGTAATGAGCCATCATCTCATCAAAGATTTCACTACGGACGATATAATCTGAATACATGTGAAGCTTCATCTCATAGGTCTCTAAAATCTTTTCTGTACGTTTAATATTATCATAAACAGCCTGACGACTAACACCAAATTCATCAGCGATTTCAGCTAAACTATAATCATCAGCATAATATAATTCAATATAATTCATTTGTTTATCTGTCAATAAGGCTGCATAAAACTCAAAAAGGGCATTCATTCGGTTTGTTTTTTCAATTTCCATAGTCTTCATTTTATCATATTGTTACCGTTTTTAACAGTAGCAAATCAGCAATCTGCTTCTGACTTCTGAGGAAAATGAAAAGAGGACGGTTGTCACCCCCTCCTGAAAAATCATTACTTGTTTTCTAAATAAAATTCAAAGCGGTCGCCAACATACTGACTACGGACGTACTCAAAAGGTTTGCCGTCTGTAAAGTAAGACACCTGAGTTAGAGCCAAAATGGCATGTCCTTTAGCAACTTCCAAGTAGGAAGCCACACGATCGCTAGCTGTTTTAGCATAAATCGTCTGTTGACTCTTCCCAATTTCATAGCCGTTAGCTATTAGCGTTTGGAAAAAGTGCTCTGTAATGTCATTACGCTTGACACGTTTAATAAATTTTTCTGGGATTGAAGCAACCTCATAAACCAAAGGGATATTATCAGCATAACGGATACGTTCCATTCGAATCACATGATCTGTTTTGTCTAGAGCAAGTTCTTTCACCTCTGTATCACTAAAACTTGTGGTTCCTCTCATCTTTTCCTGTACACGATGACTAGCCACATAAGTGCCGCTTCCTATCCTTCTTTCAAGAATCCCCTCTTCTACAAGTAAGGTAACCGCTTGACGTAACGTCATACGACTAACTGCAAAGCGTTCTGCCAAATCCCTCTCACTTGGCAACCGACTACCAATAAGCCAAATGCCTTGATCAATATCTTTTTTGATGGCGTCATGAATTTTAATATAAGCTGGTAGCATGCCTTACTCCTTACGTCGATTCTTCTTTTATTCTATCATATTTTTCTTAAAAACTGCAAAGCAAATAGACAGATCTTCCTAAATCAAAGATTGGATTTACCTTTTCGATGGTTGCTAATTGCCCTCAATACGAATTCACTCAACTGTCCTTCTAACGCCTCAACCACCTCCCAATAGGCCACGTAATCATTCAACCATAACCCACCTGATGGAATCGCAATCCAATCCGATTCTTCATTCAAAGAAGATAATTGAACAATTTTTCATGAGACAAACTTAGTCTCATCAGCCTTCTTTAATTCCGATTCTGTCATCCTAATATTCCTTGTCTTTTTAGGAAAAAGTACCTCATAATGATAACTAGGACGGTAAGTATTATCTATTTCTTACTTACCCTTCCAATCCAGTCATAATATTTTCCTAAACGTTGTACCTGAACCTTATTTCTTATCTAATAATGAGGCTTTTGATTTAGAAGTTCTTTAGTGTATATTTTTCCCTAGTCTTTTATTGTAACACAGCTCCCGATCATTTTTAAAATCCCTCAGAGAAATTCTAATGCCTTTTCAGTAAAAATATGCTACAATAAGTTGAAAACTATCAACCAGATGGTTGGTATAGAATGAAAGGATTACAATGACTGAAATTTCAATTTTGAATGATGTTCAAAAAATTATCGTTCTTGATTATGGTAGCCAGTACAACCAGCTTATTGCTAGACGTATTCGAGAATTCGGTGTTTTCTCCGAACTGAAAAGCCATAAAATCACTGCTCAAGAACTTCGTGAGATTAATCCAATTGGTATCGTTTTATCCGGAGGTCCAAACTCTGTTTATGCTGATAATGCCTTTGGAATTGACCCTGAAATCTTTGAACTAAGTATTCCGATTCTTGGCATTTGTTATGGTATGCAATTAATCACTCACATTTTGGGTGGTAAAGTTGTTCCTGCAGGACAAGCTGGAAATCGTGAGTACGGTCAATCAACCCTTCATCTTCGTGCTAATTCAAAATTATTTACAGGTACTCCTGAAGAACAACTTGTTTTGATGAGCCATGGCGATGCTGTTACGGAAATTCCAGAAGGCTTCCATCTTGTTGGGGACTCAAATGACTGCCCTTATGCTGCTATGGAAAATACTCAGAAAAAGCTATATGGTATCCAATTCCATCCAGAAGTTAGACACTCTGTATATGGCAATGATATCCTCAAAAACTTTGCAGTAGCAATCTGTGGTGCACGTGGTGACTGGTCAATGGATAATTTCATTGAAATGGAAATTGCAAAAATCCGCAAAACAGTAGGTGATCGTAAAGTTCTCCTAGGTCTCTCTGGTGGAGTGGATTCTTCAGTTGTTGGTGTCCTTCTTCAAAAAGCTATTGGCGATCAGTTAACCTGTATCTTTGTAGACCATGGCCTTCTTCGTAAAGATGAAGGAAATCAGGTGATGGGAATGCTTGGAGGCAAATTTGGGCTAAATATTATCCGAGTAGATGCTTCAAAACGTTTCCTTGATCTCCTTGCAGATGTGGAAGATCCTGAGAAAAAACGTAAAATTATCGGTAATGAATTTGTATATGTTTTTGACGATGAAGCTAGCAAATTAAAAGGTGTTGACTTCCTTGCTCAAGGAACACTCTATACTGATATTATTGAATCAGGAACAGAGACTGCTCAAACCATCAAATCTCACCACAATGTTGGAGGTCTTCCCGAAGACATGCAGTTTGAGCTGATTGAACCTCTAAATACCCTTTTCAAAGATGAAGTGCGTGCTCTCGGTATTGCTCTTGGAATGCCTGAAGAAATCATTTGGCGCCAACCTTTCCCTGGACCTGGACTTGCTATCCGTGTCATGGGGGCTATCACTGAAGAAAAACTTGAAACTGTTCGCGAATCAGATGCTATTCTACGCGAAGAAATTGCCAAAGCTGGACTTGATCGCGATGTATGGCAGTACTTTACTGTTAATACAGGTGTTCGCTCCGTTGGTGTCATGGGAGATGGTCGTACCTACGACTATACTATTGCTATCCGTGCCATTACCTCAATTGATGGCATGACAGCTGACTTTGCTCAACTCCCTTGGGATGTCTTGAAAAAAATCTCAACACGTATTGTAAACGAAGTTGACCACGTTAACCGTATCGTTTACGATATTACAAGTAAACCACCTGCAACAGTTGAGTGGGAATAGAGTTAATAAGTATAAAAAGCCTATGAAATCAATATTTCTAAGGCTTTTTATTTTGTATTGACAACAGTTTAGCAACAAAAACAGATTATTTTTTTTATCAACTGCGTTGAGAACTCCTTTTTTCGTTCAACAGACTACGCTAGTCAAACTTCAAAAAGGAGTGTCAATAGTTAAAGGTTGTGGTATAATAATGCTTGTCGCAACTCCACTAACGAACTTAGTTTGGAGGTGAGTTTTTGCTAATCTTCGTTACAGTTATTCTAGCACCTTTACTTATCACAATTATAGGTAATGTCATTTCTGAGTGGATAGTCAGAAAGTGGCTAGAAAAAGGCGACAAAGACAAATAACCTGAGTTTGATAACTTGCATATCAGACAAAAGAAAATACCAGAGGTGGAGCTCTGGTATTTTTGTTTTTGCCAAGACTTCGTTACAGTTCTTGCATGATTATTATCACATAATTTGAGATAATTGTCAAATTTTACTATCCAAATTGATAGTATGTTGGTTGCCGTTAAACTTACTTTTTCTAACGTTATTTTCCGTCACTACTACTTGTCCTGTCATTCTATTAGCAACTTCTTTCATAGCATTAGGGCGTAGATGAGAGTAAGTTCCAAGCGTTGTCTTAATATCTGCGTGCCCTAAGCGATTTTGCATTTCTAAATCATTCATACCAAGCGACAACATAAAACTAGCGTGAGAGTGTCTTAAATCGTGAATACGAATAGATTTTATGCCTACAAACTCACCATGTACTTCTAAAACACGTTTTAGCGTAGATTTTACCAATGGACTATCTGCTAGAGAAAAGACAAATCTGCATTCTCCTATTTGAGCCTGTGCTTGTTTCCAGTATTTCAAATGTTCTAAAGTATCGTCATCAAGATACAATAACCTAGTACCTGAGATAGACTTTGTATCTGTAATATACCATTCGTTTTGATTTTTATAATACATTGAGCAGTCTATCAAGACAGTACCACTATCAAAATCAATCTTTGACCACTCAATAGCTTGTAATTCGCTTGTACGAACCCCAGTCATAAAGAAGAACCAAAACGTGGTAAAATACAGTAAATCATAAATATTAGAACTTGTCAAATGTACTAATGAACTTCTGAAACTCTTCAACCGTCCCAAAATCAACTTTTGGTTTATCTTTCTTAACATTTCCAACTTGTTTAGCGACGTTGTTAGGTAACATACCAAGTCGAACAGCTAAATCAAAAACTTGTTGTAGTATCTGATGTACAGAACGAATATAATTATTTGATAGTCCTTCAATAAACATAGCATTCTGCCATTGCTTAACATGGGGAGGAAGAATGTCTGATAATTTCATATTATTAAAATAGGCTAGTCTTTTAAACTTTGAACATGACATATCAAAAGTACGTTGTCTAACTTGACTTTGATAATCTGGTATAAAATAATCATCTAGGAATTTTTTAAACGTCATTGAGCTATTGCTTGATAATGAACCTTTCCCAAAATCAGCAAGTATTCTCATACGCCATTCTAAAGCTTCCTTTTGAGTTTTAAAGCTATGTATCCTTTTACCTGTTATAGGGTCAAATCCAAGCGATACAGACGCTCTAAACGTACCATTTGGCATTGGATAGACACTAGGAATTTTAGGCATGTTCTGCTACTTCCTTATCTAGCAAATCAGCTTCATCAATTTTTACACCCAAAATTTCCTCTCATGTTAAAATATAATTGGTTATTTTTATATTTGATGCGGTTTGCCGACTGCATCATTTTTTAATTTTTTGATAGTTTGCTTTATTTTTAAAAAACACATAAATATCTGGAAAATGCTTATATAAACTCTTTTCATTTCTGAAATCAATTAAATAAACATTATCCACTTTAACTTTTTCAAATATGATTATTTTCCTAGCCATTTGTCACGTCCTTCACATTCTTTGGCAAAATTCTAGGATAAATATATTCCTCTAATAATTTTGTGATAAACTCGTCTTTGTTTTGTGATGAATACAAATCTTCATAGTTGAAATTTAAAACAACACTAGAGCCATCAGAGCGTTGGTTGTGATCATTAGCTTTATTTTTCTTAACTTCTGACACGCTATAAAAGGTATCTTCCATACCGTGCTTTTTAGCTATCTCCGTTGAAAAATTAACACGTCTTAAATACTGGTTTAAATCTTCTGTTTTGATATTGCCAAAAAACTGTTTGGGTGACATATAAGCAGTCATCACAATCAATCTAGGGACAACCAATTTATTTTGATAACGTGCCGACATTCTTGCAGAGTTAAGAGGGTCAAAGAGTTTTAACCAATCACTCGCAGATAAGCTATCTTCTCGCAAGTCATCTAAAAATAAAATTTCCTCACCGTAATAATTATCAAATGGATTTTTTGAACTAGCAGGATAATACTCACCTTTTAAACCATTTTCTCTTAACCGTTTTGACACTTCTAAAATAAGCTCATTGGCAAGATGGGTTTTTCCAATACCAGGTTCGCCTTGAATATAAAGAACTGTTAGCTGATAGTTACCTTTTTTCAAATCTTTTAGACGTAATACTGTCTCACGTTCTCCAAAGAAATTAAAGCTTTCTCTGAATTTTTGTTGGTTATTGGCAAATAAGAAAGCTAGTTCATCATCTTCCATAACTTCCAAATAATTTAATTCTCCCTTTTGGACTTTTGATAAGACTAAGTCAAGACTTTCATCAGATTTTTCACGTTTACGAGTTGCAGCATATTTTTCAAAATCTTCTATATTTTGATTGATGAATGTTTCATAATCAAGCGTATCGAAGGTTTCTACGTCATTGACTGGATACTGGTACTTATCCTTATCTTTGGCATGGATAAGGTATGCCAGAGCATTGATACGTGTATAAGCTCGTCCTCCTTTTGATTTTGGAGTTTCAATTCGTTCACGTTCTAGACCTAAGGCACTGGCTACTTTTGATAAATCAATTTGTTTTGGAAAGTCAATATAGCCGTGTACGTGAGGTTCAACTAATTTTGTACCATAGGACACATCTTTATCATGTACCACTATCGCAAATTCCACAAACTCATCTTCTTCAACTAATGTTCTCACACGGTCAAAGATAAGTCTAAAAATTTTATCTTTATTCTTTTCCCAATCATATAATAATTGTTTTTCTTGGATAGACCAATCCCAAAAGCTGGTTTTTAGTTGTTGTTCAAATAAAAATCGTCTGTTTCTAATTCTTTTTGTCATCTTTTCCCTTTCTAGTTAATATAGGGGTTTTCAAATCATTTTCAATCATTTTTCAATAAAGTTTTGGCATTATACTCCGTTTTTCGTTAGAATAATGCCAAGTAAAATGCCATGTTTTCTAGCAGTTTTAGGGGACGCGTACGCTGGCACCTTCGGTATTGCCCAACCCTTCAAAATGCTGTCAAATCAAGGTTTTTCCTTGTTTTGCACCATTCTATCGTCAAGTCCAGAATGGCGCCCGCGCATAGAAATGTGTCTATGTTGCTATACTAGCCCTAAAAAACTCTTGAGCTAAAAATAGAACTGATTTTTGGTAGCTTGGTAGCCTATCACTCCCGCTGGCTAAGCTCCCAAAAGCCCTATTTTCAGCTCCTTACAGCAGTTTTAAGCCACTAGCCACCAATTTCAGCCCCTTATAACCTGCATTACGACCATCAACCCATTGTGCCATAACCCGAGTATCGAGCAACTCCACAAAAGCTAGTTGAGCACCTGCCATAGCTCCCTCGATCTCATCAGAGCTACCTAGAACTTCAATTGTGATTGTCTTGACATCTTCCAAATCAATCAGACCTTGTTCTACAGCATTAGCTGTACGTTCATCAATTCCATTCAACATATAGCCTTCTACAATATCAGTCGGCTTACCGTCTTTATACTTGTTTTTAGGACGAGCTTGTGTAAAGTCAACTTTTACTTTTTTAGGGATATAGAATTGTTAGCTATCTAAAGCCATTTCTTTAAGATTTAAGTCACTTGTCAATTTCATTTTGTTAGTTGCCATTAGTCTTTACCTCTTTATTTCTTTCTAATTTTTGAGAAGAAACCTTGTTTTTGGTTTTCTTCTAAGACTGCTATCCTTTCTTCTAGTTTCTGTACCTTTTTTTCAAGCACAGATATCGTTATGTTTTTGGTGTTATGAGCTTTTACTAGCTTGTTTAGAGTAACTTTCATATCAGCAACATCTTGCTTTAATCGTCGCTCCTCACGAGCCTTTAAATCGCCCCAAATTTCTATTACAGACTGAGCCATGTTATTTGTTTCATCAATTCTTGGTGAAAGCCTGATAAACTTATCAAACTCATCTTCAGTAAATTGATAAACATCTTGTACTCTTCTGCGACTAACACGCATTCTAGTTTTTTTGAATTCATAACCAGAAAGCTCTTCAATTTTTAATCGCCACTTTTTAACCGAAGTAATCGATTTTCCAGTAGCTTGCATAATATCTTTGTACTCCTTATAAGCCATTTCTTCTATTCTCTTTTCTTTAAAATATGATATAATCAGAATAATTGATTTTGGTAAATCTTTGAGGAAGTAGATTTCTTCAAAGATTTTTTTCATGCAATCATAGACAGATACCTCATCTCTACTTGCCAAACGTTAGGATTGTTTGGTATAATTTGTATATCGAAATATTCGATAAAATTATTATATCGGAATTTCAGATATTTGTAAAGTGTAATATCGATTTTTTCGATAAAAAAGAGGTAATATATTGAGTTTCACTAATAGATTAAAAGAAAATAGAAAAAATAAAAAGCTAACTCAAAAAGAATTAGCCGAACAACTTGGAATAAAACAAAATACTTACAGTGATTGGGAAAGAGGTAAAACCCAGCCAAATTTAGATAATATAATAAAGTTAGCGAATATCCTAGATACAACTACTGATGAACTATTGGGAAGACAAGTCAACTTTGGGGATAAAATCATATTTAATATAACTAACTATGACTTAAGCAATATAAAGAACTTTAGTGAGCAAGAACTTTACGATTTGAAATCAACAATAGTACTCGAACTATTAGATGATTCCATTGATACTCAAACAGTCAAAAATAAGTTAACAACTAAAAACAAACTTGACAAAGACCAAGAAGTCATTTTAGATACTATACTAACTGAAGCAAAAATATTTGCTGATGAGGTTCTAGCATTTGAAAAGTTCAGAAAATCAAAAAGAAAATTCAAATAGCCATGGCAAAAGGATTAACAACAATTCAACAACAACACATTCAAATAATGATGAATAACACTTATTGATTGTATTATCAAACGCTATAAGACCAATAATTCTAGTCATTCAAAATACGACAATTAGCGAGTGGGAATAACAAAAACAATTACAAGGGCTCTGAAATACTAATTTCTAAGCCCTTGTAATTGCTCATTATTATAGCCTTTAAAGTTAAAAGACTCGCCAAAATTAGCGAGCTTTTTAATGTTTATTTCTTAACTGTTTTCGAATTTTATACATGACATTAGCAATATGATAAAGTGGGCTGACAGGGAGATTAAATTCTCCTATAAATTCTTCTATTGTCGGAGAAAAGTTGGCCTTAAATTTAGTAAGCCCATCATCAAGTGAGCCTTCCACTCCTCCCATGTTAGCCCAAACAATACCATCTTGATAGGCATCTTGAAAAACTTTAGGATACAACAGGTACTGAGGATAAAATTTCTTAAAATCATCATTCATCCCAGCATAAAGCATTTCCATGACATTTCCATAAGAAATAGATAAAATACCTGCCACAACAACTTCCTCAGGATATTGGGCCGTAAAACCTTCAAATTCAGTTATATAACGTTCTAAAGAAGTTTTTTGATCTTCTAATTTTTTTAAACGCTTTTTTTGATGAGCTTGAGTGCTAATAATATCTTGATTAATAAGGTTTAATTGCTGACGGTATTGATCTAGTTTTTGAGGAATATTCACTTTTGCCAAATGTAAGTAAGCCTTATCCCCATAAGTAGTCATCAACTTTTGAAAGTAAGCCTCATTACGCAAAGAAATATTTTTACGTTTTTCTGTTAAGGAGACAATCTTGGCAAATTTTTGAAGCTCTGATTGACTGGCACGATACGTTTCTACACCACGCTGCCTAGCATCTTTCATTAGACGTCTGGTATGCTTAGGAAATTGCATCTCAAGTTTTTCTTGAGTATAAATATTGGCTTGGAAACGAGGTTGGATGCTATCTGCAATCTCCATTGTTAGCCCAGTCCAATGGGCACCAACTTCTTGGAGATTCTTAATAGCTGCTAAAGCTAAAGGATTTTCTTCTCCTTCTTGTCCCAGTGCGTATTGTTTTAAAAGGACAGCTGGATCATATTTGATAAAGAGGGCCTTTTTAGTTTTTCCATAATCCTTTAGTGTTTTCATGGTGAATGCCACTAAATCACGGTCAAGATAATCCATGACTGGCCCCCTTGGAATATAAATAATGCTTCTTCCAAAAGGCAAGGGCTTAATTAAAAGTGATAAAGAGGCGACCTGTTTTTCCCCTTTAAAAATACCAATGCGTTCATTCTGCCACTGATTCTTAATCTTAGCCCAAGCACTGCTTTGTAGCACATTAATTTGTTCATGTTGTTTAACAAATAAATCGTGCTCTTCTTCAGAGATACCAATTTTTGAATAAAAAATTAAGTTCGTCATTTATTTCTATCATCCCCTAAATCTAACTAGCATTCTCTCACCTATAAGCTTTTGAAAACTTATGTTACAAATATATTACTATATTACCAAAATGTGTTAAAAATGTAAACTTTATTTCTTGACATCCTGTTAAATACCCTTCATTTAGTTATTCGATAAAAATAGATAAAAATAACTATTTTTTTATAAAAAAGTTATCAGAAAATCTTACTATAAACATCATTATTACTGGCAGTGTAACATATCTTATGTAAGCACAAAAAAAGGAATAAATTCTGTATAGTAGAGTTGCAAAATGTCACTAGAAAGAGATTTATTCCATGTCCTAGTTTACTACAGAGTTACTTAACTTCCTAGCCTAAATTAGTGCTATTATTGAACATAAGTATGAACAGGATTATAGTTCGGCTACTGTTTCAAATATCACAAAAATGATGCAAGAGCTTTTCATGAGCAGTCGCTTCAAATGAACTACTCTGTTGAAGAACAAGGCTCAGTGATTCTCACCTTATTTGCGGATGATCAGATACGTCTTTATTTCCACTTCTTAGGACACCAAATTCATTTCCTATTACCCTAACCCTTCAAAAAAACTTCCAGCCTTTCAGTGGCTAGAAGTTTTTTATGTTATCGATTTTAAGAATTAACTTCCGTCATGTTACGAATATCATAGTGAACGATTTTACCATTCGCTGTGAAGGTAATAGTGTCTTGATAACTGAAACCTTCCATACTAATACCATAGGTCAAGGCAATTTTAGCTAAGCGATACTGTAAATTTTTCACATCAAGGTCATATTTCTTAGCAAGTTCTACCATTTGACGATCATAATCATCTTCTTCTGCTTCTGCTTCTGCTTCTGATACTTCTTCGTCCTCCTCTAACAAATCTTCATCTTCCTCTGATTTGTAATGATTATTGTCCATGTCTGCCTTGCCTTGTTTACCATAGTCACTATCACTTCCCCAACCTTCTTTTTTAGGCAATTCGCTTGGGTTTTCAATATAGTATTTAATGGTTGCAAAGAGGTCACTCAAGCTATAACCTTCTGGTGCAGTGTATAACCCTTCGTCAAACCAAGAAAAACGTAAATTATGGTAATGGTCCAAATGAGGAATAACCAAGTGGTCACCTTGAACGCTTACAGTATAGGCAGTATTGTAAGGCATTTTATCTAAAGGAACGATTTGGGCTGCTTTAACAGATTCATATAGTCCTTCGGCTTTAATAGGTTTAGCAACATCATTTGTTTCCTTTTTCTTATCAGACGGCTTAGTCTGGTCTCCCTTATTTTTTTCCTTATGAATATCCGCATCTGTTCCCCAGCCATCTTTTTGTGGGCGTTCACTTGGGTGTTCCATATAATATTTAGCTGTTGCTAAATATTCTTCTAAGCCATAAGTTTTTTCACAATCCTTAAAGATGTCTGGATCTTCATCAAACCACTTTAATTCTACATAATGGTAATGATCTTTATGTGGAATAACAAAGGTACCATTTTTGTATTCCGTTGCTAAAGCGATACCGTAAATCAGGTCATCTGGATTAATGAGAGCCTTAGGTTCAATGCTTTCATAAATTTCTTGTGCTGTTTTATGTTGACCAGGTTTTGGACTAACAGGTTTTTTATCAGAAGATGATTTCTTTTCCCAGAAAGCTTTAGCGGCTGCCAATTCTTTTTCTGATAAATCTTTTTTAGGAATCCAGTGCTCATGGTCCATATGAGGGGTCACATAGCCCTCACCAGTATCTTCAATAATATCAGTAGGATCAAATATATACCCATCAGAAGTTGCGTAGTGACCTGCTGCGCGTGCCGCCTCAATTTCTTTATCGCTATAAACGATTTTAGCATTTGGTTTGCCTTGACGCTCATTTAATGGTGTTACAGGATAGTGTTCTTCTTCATCTGTCAGGCTGTGATCCCCTTTAGGAGTAGGTTTTTCTTTTTCAGAAGAAGACTCTTTTCCTGGTTTAGGGGTCACAGGTCCTAATGTATTATCATCAAGCGAAATCCCATTAGCTTTAGCGACTAACTTAGTCACTTCAAACTCTAGTGGCGACATGCTGCTGTAATAAATGAAGTGGTAATGGTTTCCGTGAGGGACAGACACCCCATCTTTCGTAAAGCTATGAATTTGAGCTGGATCATAGACAAGTCCGTCTGATTCCACATGACGTTCTGATTTTGGAGTGGCATATAAACGCGCTAAAAGTGACTCATAACTAGCATTATTCGGCGTTTCCTTATGAGGAACTGGCTGAACTAATGGTTTGGTCCCATCACCATAAGATGGTAAAGCACCTCTGCCATTTCCAGGACGGTAAGCAGGTCTTATCACATGACTAGAGGTATTTGGACGTGTTTGTCCAGCACCTGATTTTCTGTCCCAATAAGCCTGTGCTGCAGCTAATTCACTTGGAGACAAATCTTTTTTAGGAATGTAGTGGAAATGGTCTCCGTGCGGCACTAAAAAGGCATCTCCTAAGTCATTAATGACATCTGTTGGGCTAAAGATATAACCATCATCAGTAGTGTAACGGCCTTCTTTTCTAGCTTCATTTACTGCTGCAGCTTCTGCCTTGCTGAGGTGGGCAACTTGGGCTAACCCTTTTTCCTTAGCTTCCTTGGTGCCTTTTGCAACCTGTTCTGCTATTTCTTTTTTGGTCCGAATATTCTTGCGTTTGCTTCCTGGTTTGAGGTAAATATAATACTTACCATCCACTTTAATCACATAACCATCTAAAATCTCATTCACAACATCAGATTGTTTGAAATGGTAATTCGGATCCGTCATCAACAATTCTTCGCTGATAATGGCATTGTAAGGAACTTTGCCATTGTAGTAATGATAATGATCACCATGTGACGTCACGTACCCTTGGTCAGTGATTTTAACCACAATTTGCTCTGCCGAAATACCTTCTTCCTGACTAATTTGGTCAGGGGTTTTATCTGCTACTAATGAAGTTCTATCAGATTTGTCTCGACCACTGTCTTTGACATAAGAAACGGCATTATTTTGTGCCTGCTCAGCTTGATATTTTCCTAGAGCATAACCGCAAGAGCTACATAAAACAACCAAAGCTGCCGCTGTACCAATTAATTTTTTTTGTTTCATTGTATCCTCCTTTAACGTAATTCGTTATACAAAATGGTCAAATTTTCTTTGACATTTTCCAAATAGGATTTATTATTTTCTGGGTCCGCTTCTAGAGGACTCAATAGTTTAAGTTTGACACCAGTTGTGCGAGCAACTGTTTTTGCTAATTTTTGGGAGACATTTTTCTCCACAAAAATGGTTTTTACCTGATAGGTTTTGATAAAATCCCTAATTTCCGTCAACTGTCTTGCCGTTGGTTCTTGCTCTGGTGAGATTCCTGCAATTCCTAACTGTTTCAGGTGATAACGTTTGGCTAGGTAAGAAAATGCTGTATGTTGGGTCACAAAAGTTCTAGCTTTAACCGTTTTAAATTTAGCTTGAAACACATGGTTAATAGCACTAGCCTCTTTTCTAAAAGCCTTAGCATTCTTTTCGTAAATCGATTGATGTTTTGGATCGATAGTTGCCAATTGTTTTGCAATAATGTCTGCTTCATCTGCTGCTAGTAAGGGATCAGACCAAGTATGAGGATCATACAATCTAGCCGGGTCAATACCATCTGTTACTGGCATATCTTCCAAGCCTTCAACCTTATTTAACGTCAGGCCTTTTGAGGCTTCAACAACCTTCACTTTTGAATGATGATTGCTCGCATCCAATTTACCTGCCCAAGCTTCCAGTGTATGGGAATGGTAAACAAATAAATCTGCGTCATATATGGCTGCCACATCATTAGGAGAAGGTTCAAAAGAGTGAATACCCGCTCTGGATTGAATCATTTTGACATCATTTAGATCACCAGAAATATATTTGGTCATCGCATAGATAGGATAAAAGCTTGTCACAATGTGTAATCCATCTTTTGTTTGCTTAGGTTGCTTTTGGCAGGCTGTCAATATAGGAAATAACAAGCAGCATAAAAGACTAAGTCCTAAAGCAATATACTTTCTTTTCACGATTGGCTCCTTTCTAATTAAAAAAGTAGTTGTCTGTTAAGTTTTGGTTTGTTTGTTTTTTTCTTAACCAGTTAAGTATATTCCTCTTTTTAAGCTTTGTCAATCCCTTTTTGACAAAATCTCCTTTAAATATGTCTATCGCAAGTTGTCAAAGCAAGCTTTTTTAATTAACTATATTTAAAAAAGTGTTTAGCTGAATAAAAAAGCTGAACATTAACATTCAGCTTCTTAAAGAGAAATTATCGTAATGGATAAAAGGAAAAATCCCTCTTCTCTCCTTTATGAAAACAGTGTCCCTTATCCACCTACCAGCTGCTTGAAAAAATCAATGATTTGTTGCCAAATCCCTTTTCCTGTATCAATAGCCTGAGTAGGATTAAAGTTAAGGTTAATATGGTCAAATGTTCCATTGGCTTTCGTTACGATACTCTTTGTTTAAATCATTTAAAGTTTCTATAAATTGGCTATTGGTGATAACCCCACTATTAGAAAGATGGATAGCAAAATGAACAATCAGATTGATTTGGTCTGCTGTTACAGACTGACTTAACCCATAATGATTAAGAGTATCCTCAACAATCTTACGAACATCATCTTCTGTTAACTTCTTCCCGCCTTCGGCAATAGCGGCCTTAATATCTGTTAAGGCAACATTGAGCTTGTCCGCATCGTATCCCTCTTTCCCTGTGTTTTCAACATTAATTCCTGAGAGAGTAGATAATTCTTCCTGGGCTAATTGTTTGTTTTCCTCTGGTACCCTAGCTCCGTTTTCTTCCAAAGAATAATAAATACCAGCTAGAGCTGACTCTCCCGTTACAGGAATAGGTGAAGCTACTTGAATTCTAGCATGTTCAATGCCTAGAGTAACTGCCGCATTACGATACATGTCTTGCGTTACTTTTTGTATATTCTCAGGAGTTACAATGGTGACTGTTAAGGTTTCTTTTGCCCCTAGTTTTTGAATTTTAACAGAAGAATAAAGTTGAAGGCTTGGGTCATCAGCCACATTCATAATAGCAGCATAGGCTGTTGTATTCAAGGTTTTAATCTGTTTGTCTTTGGTTTGATTGTAATTTAGCAAAGATAGTGTTTGGTTTTGTTGTTCAGGAGACAGAGAGTAGCCTAACACATAATCTGGCTGCACATAATGTTCATCTATGACAGTTTGAACATGATTAATTGCTGCAGAAGCTGTTTGCATCGTAAAAAACGAAGCTAATATAAGAGCTCCTGCCAATAATTGTTTTCGATATGTCATTTTCTTTACCTTGGTTAGAGAAATTTCCTATTGGATTGAGATGGGGTCAAAAATTAGAATCAGACCAACATAAGGTTACCGGGCTTTTCAGACTAGTCTGCTAACTTTTCTTATTTTTTGACCAAAATCCTGTCTTTGCCATTAAAACAGCACCTCGTTCCTTTTCTTTTTCAAAATCTAATGGAACTATTGTAGTATTTTTAACCTAGGAAGACGATTAAAAACTGTATCTCAACTCGTTAAGAACAACTAAAAATCCCTTGGAAATAGCACCAAAGGAATTTTTAATCATCACAGTATTGCAGTCTTATTTCGTTTTTGCTGATAAGATTACTTTTCTGTCACCATTCTAATATTTTCTTGATGGTTTGAATCATTGAGATAGACATAATAAGCCCCATCAACCTTCACAATATAACCATTGTTAATCTCATTGACCACTTGTTTGGCATCAAATTGATAGTCTTTAGGCGCTAATAAGTCTGATGATAATAAGCTATCAAATGGTACTTCCCCATTGTAAAAATGGTAGTGATCCCCGTGTGAAGTCACGAAACCATCATCTGAAATAGAAACAACAATTTGTTCCGCAGCAATGCCTTCTTCTTGATTAATCTGATTAGGCGTTTTGTCCTTCTCATCTTTTACAGTATTTTCTTTAGAAGAACTATGTTGACTGGTCTTGTCACTTTTACTAGTCGAAGAATCCATGACTTGCTTATGACAAGCGGTCAAGCTACATAAGGCAAAAATCAAGAGGATACGAAGGAAGATACGTTTACTCATTTTCTTTCTCCAAAACACGATAGAGTATCGCTAAATTCATTTCAAGATTATCAAGATAAGGCTTTTGATTGTTTGGTGCTATTTCAAGTGGACTCAATTGCTGTACGCTAACACCGCTACTTTTAGCCAACGTTTTAGCGACTTTGTCTGATACATTTTCTTCCATGAGAATTGTTTTTACCCCATACCTTTTAATAAAACGATTCATATCAGCCAACTGTTGCGGGCTTGGCTCTTGCTCTGGTGACACACCTGCAATACCAAGTTGTTTCAACCCAAAGCGTTTAGCCAAATAAGAAAAAGCTGTATGCTGGGTGACAAAGGTATGGTGAGATAATCCCGCAAACTTAGCCTGATAACGCTCAACTAATTTTTCGGCCTTTAATTTAAAACGCTTGGCATTCTTGAAATAATAAGCCTTATGAGCAGGGTCTTTTTTAGCTAATAAGGTCGCAATGGCGTCAGCTTCCTGGCTGGCCAAAAGAGGATCCGTCCACGTATGAGGATCATTCAAAGCATCTGCTGACATGCCTTTTTTTAGTGGGACACGTTCCATACCTTGGACCCGATCCAAAGGTAACTGAGCAGCACCTTCCAATACAGTCACTCCTTTTTGTTTTAACTGCGGAGCTAAATCGGCTGCCCAAGCTTCTAAAATTTTAGAATGGTAGATGAAAATATCCCCATCATAAAGTTTTGCAACCAAATGAGGACTAGGCTCATAAGAATGAATGCTGACCTGTTTAACCATCAGCTCAACCTGATTAACATCACCAGAAATTTCTTTGGTTAAAGCATAAATGGGATAAAAACTGGTTTTAATGTGAAGACCCTCGGTCTTTGTTTTAGAATCTGGCTGGCAACCTGATAAAACAAATAAAATCAGGCTTGTCGCTAGAAACGTTATTGTCGCAATAAAGTTTTTTCTCATCGTCACTCTCTTAACTAGTTAATCATATTCAGTTTATCATCCTTTAATGATTTTGTCAATCTCTTATCATTTGATAAGATGTAAAAAAACTATACTATAACTCCTTGCTTGATTTTCTTAGGGCTAATAAGGGGGCTGAAGTTTTCATTCGTGTAATTCTAAGGGAAGGCCATCTGGATCAAAAAAGAAGGTCATCTTCTCCCCAGTATAATCATCATACCTGATTGGCTCAACCGAAATACCCAGACGCTTTAGCTCTTCCACATAATCTTCAATATGCTTGACGCGAAAAGCCAAATGCCTTAAGCCACACGCTTCTCTCTCAAATTCTGGCCTGCCAACCCGTTTAGGAGGAGCCTGATAAGCTGAATCGCTAGTCACATTTCCAAAAATTTCCAATTCAATCTGACCGCAAGCTAAATCCAGCTTGTAATCGTGCCTCTCTGGCCTATGATTTTCCCGAATGATACTAAATCCTAGCTTGTTCACATAAAAGTCTTTTGAGGCTTCGTAATCTGATACGATAATAGCCACATGATGGATAGCATCCAATTTCACGGTTAATCTCCTTTCAAAAGAAAAAGCAGAGTGTGATGTCAATACCACACTCCTACTTTTAAAACAGTCTTTCCTTTAGGTTGATACTTGATTGTACGAATGGCTAAATGCTTTCAATATCTCTGCAGGTGCCTGATCAAAGTTATATTCTGTTTTTAACTGACCTTTGACAATAATACGCTCTGTTGCTTCTAAATCCGTACAGGTGACTAAGGTAACCTCCTTGACACCCGGAGTATCGTAAATCACATCAACTCGTTCAGGGGCAACTGTCGAAACGTCATTGATAATGTATTCGTAAATTTTTTCTTTATCGGTTAAATAGATTGCCATCCCATTTTTAGCTCTTTCAAGTGGTGAAAATAGCATTTGTGATGAGCCAGTAATCCCAAAGATATGGTGACTAGCCAGAGAATAATTATTCTCTCCTCCCATAACTTGGTCTTCTTTCATGGTTCCTGCTCCATAAATTAACTCAACATTTCCTAGTCCTTTAAAAATCGGCAAGTTAATACCAACATCTGGTATTGCAATACCACCTATTACTGGAAGCTGTTGAGCAGCCATTTGGGCTTGTAAAACTGCTTCTGTACTAACTGGCTCTACAGCTTGAAAATCAAACGTGGATTTAGCCTCTTTATTCTTTTTAATGTCTTTTTTCGAGACTTTAGTCACTTGGTATTTGTTAGAATTCCAAGCAATTAACGTATTACGAATAGGTTTATTAAAAAGTAAAGCTAAACCGATGATTAGAAGCACAGCAATCAGTAACTTTCTTCCCCAAGACATGGATTTTCGTTTTTGACGACCTTGTTTTTTAGCCATTCTCTATTTCCTCACTATTACTTACTGTTGCCTCTCCCGACACTACTTCTTGATTGTCAGCAAGAACAACTTCCTCGTCTTCTGTTTCTACTAAAGCAAATGTAACAATTTTAGCGTCCGCATCTAACTTCATGACCTTGACACCCAGAGTAGCACGACCTGTTTGGGAGATATTGGCAACACTTGTACGAATAATAACACCTTTGTTAGTGATAACCATAATATCTTCTGTACCATCTACGGTAACCAACCCAGCTAATTGACCATTTTTAGGGGTAATATTAGCTGTTTTTATCCCTTTACCACCTCTACCTTTTGTTGGGTATTCTGTGGCACTGGTTCGTTTACCATAGCCATTTTCGGTAATTACTAGAACTTCTTGCTTATCTTGAATACGTGACGCACCGACAACGCGATCCTCTTCCCGTAGTTTGACTCCGCGAACACCTGTAGCTGATCGGCCCATGTTGCGGATACTTGCTTCATTAAAGCGAACAGAATAGCCGGACTGAGTTCCAATAATAATATCGTCTTGACCGTCTGTCAACAACACATTAATTAGTTGGTCTCCCTCTTTCAAGTTGAGCGCACGAAGTCCGTTTTGACGGATATTATTAAATTCTGAAACTTCTGTACGTTTGACAACGCCTTGTTTAGTTGTAAAGAAGAAAGATTTACCCGCAGTCTCTTCTTTGCGAGCATTGATAATGGTTTGAATAGTCTCACCATCTTCTAATTTCAGTAAATTAACTATCGGGAGCCCTTTAGCTGTACGACCGTATTCAGGAATCTCATAAGCTTTCAAACGATAGACACGCCCAAAATTCGTAAAGAAGAGCAAGGTATCATGGGTGCTAGTTGATACCAACTCACGTACAAAATCGTCATCGTTGACCCCAGTTCCTTGGACGCCACGTCCACCACGTTTCTGGGCACGAAATTCATCTTGAGCAAGACGCTTGATGTAACCTTTATTTGACAAGGTAATTAAAACATCTTCTTCTTCGATTAAGTCTTCATCTTCTAGAGAGAGGACTTCACCAATCATTAATTCTGTACGGCGTGGATTAGCGTATTTACGCTTAATCTCATCCATTTCTTCTTTGATGATGGTGACAATGCGTTCTGGTTTGGCTAAAATATCAGCTAGGTCAGCAATCAAGGTCAACAGATCATCATATTCTGATTGAATCTTATCACGTTCCAAACCAGTCAAACGACGTAAACGCATATCTAAAATAGCCTGGCTTTGGCGTTCAGACAAGTTGAAACGTGACATTAATTCTGCCTGAGCAATAACATCTGTCTCACTATTACGAATAATAGCAATCACTTCATCTAAATGATCAAGGGCAATCAGTAAGCCTTCTAAGATATGAGCTCTAGCTTCTGCCTTGTCCTTATCAAACTGAGTACGGCGAGTAATCACCTCTTTTTGGTGGCTAATGTAGTTATCAATAATTTGTCTTAATGATAAAATTTTAGGCACACCATTTTCAATAGCCAACATATTAAAACTGAAATTCGTCTGAAGGCTAGTTAATTTGAAAAGGTTATTCAAAATCACGCTAGCAGAGGCATCACGACGAATTTCGATGACAAAACGCACACCCTCACGGCTAGATTCGTCACGAACAGCTGTAATCCCTTCGATGCGTTTTTCTTGGGCAAGACGAACAATGTGCTCATGCACTTTCGTTTTATTGACCCCATAGGGGAATTCTGTGACAACAATGCGTTCACGACCTGTCTTGGTTGTCTCAATCTCTGTCCGTGAGCGTAAAACAATAGAACCTTTACCAGTATCATAAGCCCTATGAATACCGGAGCGCCCCATGACAAGGGCACCGGTTGGAAAGTCAGGTCCAGGAATCACTTCCATCAATTCTCTTGTTGTACAGTCTGGATGTTCCATTACCATCTTGACAGCATCAATAGACTCTGCCAAGTTGTGAGGCGGAATGTTAGTTGCCATTCCCACGGCAATACCGGTCGCCCCATTGACCAATAGATTAGGAAAGCGAGCTGGCAATACCAAAGGTTCCCTCTCGCTGCCATCATAGTTGTCTTGAAAATCAACCGTGTTTTTATTAATATCTCTTAATAATTCAAGTGCAATTTTACTCATGCGTGCTTCGGTGTAACGTTGTGCCGCAGCACCATCGCCATCCATAGAACCAAAGTTCCCATGGCCATCAACAAGCATGTGACGGTAACTCCACCATTGCGCCATACGAACCATGGCTTCGTAAATAGAAGAATCCCCATGTGGGTGATATTTACCCATAACATCACCAGTAATACGAGCAGATTTTTTATGTGGTTTATCAGGCATCACACCAAGTTCATTCATGCCGTAAAGAATACGACGATGAACGGGTTTTAGGCCGTCACGCACATCTGGCAATGCCCTTGCCACGATAACACTCATGGCATAGTCAATGAAACTTGTCTTCATTTCACTTGTCAGATTGACGTCAATTAAATTTCTATCTTGCATTTAAGGAATGCTCCTTTTCTAGTCAATACTACAGTTAATTATACCATAAAATCCTTATTTTTTTCTTATAGGAAGCGTTATCAGAAAACAATTTTCATTATTTTCCTGAATTCCATGACAAACATATCCCAATATGTTAAAATAAAATCGTATGAGCTATTGCTCTAATAAAATTAAGGAGATATTTAGAAATGACTGCAACTAAACAACACAAAAAAGTAATTTTGGTCGGTGATGGTGCCGTTGGTTCATCATACGCTTTTGCATTGGTAACACAAAATATTGCTCAAGAACTTGGTATTATTGATATTTTTAAAGAAAAAACTCAAGGAGATGCTGAAGATTTAAGCCACGCTCTTGCCTTCACATCACCTAAGAAAATCTATGCTGCTGAATACTCAGACTGTCATGATGCAGATCTTGTTGTCTTAACAGCTGGTGCTCCTCAAAAACCAGGCGAAACTCGCCTTGACCTTGTTGAGAAAAACCTTCGTATTAATAAAGAAGTGGTCACTCAAATCGTTGCTTCTGGTTTCAAAGGAATCTTCCTTGTTGCTGCTAACCCAGTTGACGTTTTGACTTACTCAACATGGAAATTCTCAGGTTTCCCTAAAGAGCGCGTCATCGGTTCAGGTACTTCATTGGATTCAGCACGTTTCCGTCAAGCTCTTGCTGCTAAAATCGGTGTTGATGCTCGTTCAGTCCATGCTTACATCATGGGCGAACACGGAGATTCTGAATTTGCCGTTTGGTCACATGCTAACGTTGCAGGTGTTGGTCTTTATGACTGGCTCCAAGCTAA
The DNA here is from genome assembly GCF_900636575.1 of Streptococcus canis. Classification (NCBI taxonomy): domain Bacteria; kingdom Bacillati; phylum Bacillota; class Bacilli; order Lactobacillales; family Streptococcaceae; genus Streptococcus; species Streptococcus canis. The sequence goes on along the minus strand of NZ_LR134293.1, from coordinate 1,548,699 downwards.
CCGTGATATTGATGAGCAAGGTCTAGTTGATCTTTTCATTTCTGTACGTGATGCTGCTTACTCAATTATCAATAAAAAAGGTGCTACTTTCTACGGTATTGCAGTTGCCCTAGCACGTATTACAAAAGCTATCCTTGACGATGAAAATGCAGTTCTTCCACTTTCTGTTTTCCAAGAAGGCCAATACGAAGGTGTTGAAGATTGCTACATTGGTCAACCAGCAATCGTTGGTGCCTATGGAATTGTTCGCCCAGTCAATATTCCACTTAACGATGCTGAATTGCAAAAAATGCAAGCTTCTGCAAATCAATTAAAAACTATCATTGATGAAGCCTTTACTAAAGAAGAATTTGCTTCTGCTGCTAAAAACTAATTACAAAAAGAGACCGAGGTCTCTTTTTGTTTTGTCTGATATTCCTTTTCCAACGTGCTATAAGAGAATAATAAAAGTTTAGGATTTTTCAGGGGCAAACAACTAGCATAAAAGTGTCCTTTTGCGACAACTATTTTAAAAAAAGCCAGTACAGCTAAACTGCTCTGGCCTCTTCCTATCAGGTATTAGTCTTTGGCACCAAGTGCTGCCATTGTGATGTAATTGTAAGGTTTGTTGAAGTGTGGCAAGAAGAAAATATCGGTTAATGCCAACTTTTCAATGGTCACTCCTTCTTGGATAGCAAGTGAGAACATGTGAATTCCCATTGACATATCTTCGCGGGCTGCCATTTGAGCACCCAAGATACGACGTGAGTCTTTATCGTAAACAATCTTAATGGTCACTGGGAAGTTACCATGCTCAATAAACTCAGGTTTTTGATTATCAGTGTATTCAGTCACTGCAGCATCAAAACCAAGTCGTGTAGCTTTTTCAAGGGTCAGACCAGTTGATACCATGTGCAAGCCATAAATTGAAATACCGTTTGATCCTTGGACACCAATTCCTTCAAGGTCTGTGCCACAAGCGTTATGTGCTGCTACAATTCCTGTACGAACAGCATTTGAAGCTAAAGCAATGTAGTTTGTGTCGCGAGTTGCGTTATCATAGATAGTTGCGCAATCACCAATGGCATAAACATCTGGAATAGAAGTTTCTTGACGTTTGTTAACAAGGAAAGCACCATTACGGAAAAGCTCAATCTTGCCATTACCGAGGGCTGTGTTTGGACGGAAACCAACAGCAAGGATAACCATATCCACATCATATTCATTTTTATCAGTGATGATTTTTTCAACTTTACCATTACCAGCTACTTCTTTAACCGTTTCGCCAAAAGCTAGTTGAATACCATGCTCTTCCATATTCTTAGACATTAAGTCAGTCAAATCACGGTCATAATAACCTGTCAAACAAGTGTCCATGACATCAATGAGAACCACTTCTTTGCCTTTACGTTGGAAAGCTTCAGCCAGTTCAACTCCGATGTAACCTGCACCAACAACAGCTACACGTTTAATGTCTTTGTTTTCAAGCTTTGCAATTACATCAGCTGAGTTTTGGTATAACTTAACAAATTGAAGGTTTTCAAGAGTTGCTTCAAATTCAAGTGATCCTTCTTTGATTTCGGCACCTTTAATTGGTGGTAAGATTGGTTGTGAGCCAGTTGCAAAAATCAATTTGTCATAAGCTTCCACGTGCTCTTTGCCATTCACAAGTGCTGTCACTGTTTTAGCATCATAGTCGATTGATTGAACAGGTGATTCCATGTAAACTTTAGCTCCTAAAGACTCTAGTTCTCCTTTGTCAGAATAGAACAAGCCTTCTGGTCCAGCAATTTGTTCACCAATCCAAAGCGCCATACCACAGCCTAAAAATGAAATATTTGAGTTTTGGTCAAATACAACAATCTCATTAGCATCACCGTAGTTTGTTAACATAGTTTTGATACAGGCCGTACCAGCATGGTTTGCACCAACAACAACGATTTTACTCATATATTTTGTTCCTCATTTCACAATATTATATATGAATATTATATCACAGTAAAAAAGCGCTTTCAAACATCTTGCTCACTTTTCTTATCTATTTCTTTTTTGCTGGCTGTGATTTCCCATTTATTAGAAAATGTTGTTCATTTTTCCACGATCATTTTTTTATACAATAAATTAAAGTTTGTTAATTAACTAATTTTAATAATCAAAAAAAGCCATCTTTATAAAAAAGACGAACTTTACTCTGTTTTTTGTAATTTAGCACAAAATCCTTTTTTAGCCACCAATGCCGAATGAGTTCCCCACTCAATCAACCAATCTTGTTCCATAACTAAAATCAAATCAGCTTCTGTTCTAATATCAATAGAGGAAGTTACTTCATCTAGGGTTAAGAGATAAAGGGGGCTTAATAAGTGTGACATAACAACAACAAGCGCCAGTAAAACAACCACCATTATCACAAACCATAGGGTCAGACTTAGACTAATCCAATAAGCCATTACCATAGCACCAAATACGATAATGGGGGCTCTTAAAAAAAGACGAAAAAATTGATTAATACCGATCTGATTTGAAAACAATCACTGGTCAACCGTGATAAAAGACTAACATAACCAAGATAGTCTTAGCCTTCCTTGCTCAAAAACATGATGTTTTTTAACAAATCATCTGTCATTTGTCTGGTAAATCCAACAGCTGCTAACACAACTCCCAAAATCCCTTAACTATTGTGTTGACTAATCTGCACATCAATCATATTAGCAATCACTAAAGGAATCAATAGTTCAAATAAAGCTTCTGATAAGTTGAAAAGGGGACCCAAGATGGTTTCTTTTAGGTACCCTTTCAGATATGAACGCAATCGTTTTTTTATGGTAACTTTCTAGAAAAGGCTCATCAGTTCAATTAAATAAAGATTGAAATGAACTTCTCGTGAGTAATAGATATTGCCACCATTCTTATAAAGCTTGCCTCCAGAAATCAAGGCGAGGGGATGATAATAAAAATAAGTTTGACCACTAGTGTTTCCAAGGCTTGGAGCTACAACCGTTTTAGAATAGGTAGTTGCTAATTCAATAGTATTTTGGCCATCATGTTTGGCAACATAATCAATATAAGCAGTTCCAAAATTATAGGCCTGAACAGCTGTCCAAGAATCTACCCCCGCTTCCTCAGCTAGAGCAAGATTATGAGAAAGTAAACTCACACCATACTCAATACTGGCCTGACTATCTGTAATTGAGTTTTTTTGTCCCGAACTGCTTTCGCTGGATTGCATGACATCTGCTTCTCCCCCTTTTGTCTCGGTGTATATCATAGCCAATACAAGATCCACATTTGCTTTGGTATCATTTTCTGCTAATGTTTTCTCAACAATCGGCTTGTATGCCAAAACACGTTGAACATTGTGATGAATAACAAAGGCTTGGTAAGCAACAAGAAGGAGAATAAGAAAGCCACAGACACGCTTTAAAAATCTAAACATCTACTTTGTTTTAATATCCTCTATATTTTTAATCAAGATAGAATACGTCCCATCATTATTTAACAAAAATTCAACCGATTCAGCATCTTGATAAATGGCATTTGGTACGATTAATTCTATCCCATTTGATAACGACAGCTTTTGACTTTCTAATTTTTTTATTTGTCTAGAATGGTCAATATCACTGATTTGGATAGGTTCTGGAATGACTTCTTTGACTTGATCCACAAAGGTTAAACGGGCCGTTAAATTATCATCAAAGAGTTGGTCTGCTAATTTTTCTGGTGATAAAGCTTGGTCTGCTTCTAATTGTTTAAAAAGAGTGGATTTCATCTTTGACTGAAAAGCAAAATCATCTTGATTAAAATTCTCAGCAATTTTTTGAGCAGTTTGTTCAATCAGTTTGATGGACTTTTTAACAGATTGCTCAGGTGTAACCTTCAAGAGGTTTTCTGAAAAATAATTAGCAAAGCTACCATTATGCTTCACACGCTTTTCAATTAGGTAGTATTGACCAGACTTAAGATTAATTACCAGTGCTTCATCTGGCGTCTGGGTAGGACCAGGCAGATTATTCTGTGTCACCGTAAATGGGTGTTCATAATTATCAGAGAGGTGAGCAAACTGTTCTCTCAAGACAATTCGCAAGAAAGCAAGGAAGGGTTCCCCATCCTTATCGAACTGGATAAAGACTAAATCATTGGTTTTTTGATCCTCTGAAATAACAAAGGCTTCCTTCCATAATTGTGCAATAGTAACAGACGTTTCCAACAGATCATCGTTGATACTTGCAAAAAAAGCATTGTCAGCATCAAATTGACCTCTTTTAGCTTCATCTGAGAACACCTTAGCTAACTTTTTCCGAAAATACTCATCAATTCGTGGTGTAATGCTCACCAAGCGATCTGATAACAATAACTCAGTGTCATTGGGAGAAAATTGGTGAATAACAATACGTTTTATATAACTATCTAACATGATTCCTTACTTTTTATAGAGTGGAAAAGCATCTGTTAATTGACGCACTTCCTGACGGACTTCTTCAAGAACAGCAGCCTGATTATGATTAACCAAGGCTTTGATGATGAGATGAGCAATGGTCTGACTTTCTTTAACGCCCATGCCACGACTGGTTATGGCAGCACAGCCAATACGAATACCTGAGGTTTTAAATGGCGACAAGGTTTCAAAAGGAATGGTATTTTTATTAAGGGTAATATTAACCTCATCCAGAAGATTTTGCGCTAATTTACCGTTGGCAATGACTTTGGTAACATCAACTAAAAAGACATGGTTATCTGTACCGCCTGAAATCAGACGGAAACGGTCATCTTGAGCAAATACATCTGCCATAGCCGCAGTATTATCAATAATAGCTTGTGCATAGTCTTTAAAGGCCGGATCCAAGGCTTCTTTGAAAGCAACTGCTTTAGCAGCAATCACATGTTCCAGAGGTCCTCCTTGTAAGCCGGGGAAAATGGCTGAATTAATCTTTTTAGCAAGAGCTTCGTCATTGGTTAATATCAATCCTCCACGAGGACCACGTAAGGTTTTATGGGTTGTTGACGTCACAATATGCGCATAAGGGACAGGATTCGGGTGCAAACCTGCAGCCACAAGTCCAGCAATATGAGCCATATCCACCATTAAATAAGCACCAACTTGATCAGCAATATCACGAAACTTTGCAAAATCAATGCTTCTAGAATAAGCCGAAGCCCCTGCAACAATCAATTTAGGTTGGACAGCTTTAGCCTGCTCCAAAATGGCATCATAATCTAACATTTCCGTATCGGCATCTACTGAGTAACCCACAAAATGATAGGTCTTTCCTGAAAAATTTACTGGAGAACCATGCGTGAGATGACCACCAGCAGCCAAATCCATTCCTAATACGGTGTCACCAGCCTCAATCAAGGCCATATAAGCTGCTGCATTGGCTTGACTTCCGGAATGGGCTTGAACATTGGCAAATGAGGCACCGAAAAGTTTCTTAGCACGTTCAATAGCAAGCGTTTCAACAATATCCACACATTCTGTTCCCCCATAATAGCGATTACCTGGATAGCCTTCTGCATACTTATTGGTTAAAACAGAACCTTGAGCAGCCATGACAGCTTTTGAAACCATATTTTCAGAGGCAATCAATTCAATATTGTGCTCTTGTCTTTCTTCTTCAGCATGAATGGCATCCCAAAGTTCTTTATCAAAATCTTCAAAAGTCTCTTTGTCAAAAATCATTGTCATCTCCTTGTAAGTTCTTGATGAATCGTAATTGTGTTTTATCATCTGCGTAGTTGAGGTTTCGGTAAAAAGCATGCGCTTCTTTACGATGACTGGCAGAGTTGAGACGAATAAAGGCAAGCCCTTCCTGTTTAGCTTGTGATTCCAAAGCCCTTAGTAGGGTACTTCCAATTCCCCTTCCCTGATAGGCTGGTAAAACAGCCAAGCCCAATAGATTAAGACCATCAGCCGCATAAAGGGTCTCATACCGTTCAGCATGAACATAGCCCAATAATTGATTAGTGTCCTTGTCGGCATAGGCTAAAAAATAATGATGACAATCCTCAATCAAGCGCTCGTATTGCCTTTCTAACAAGTCAAGAGAAACTAAATAGCCAAGAGCTTTGGCATTAATTTCTTGTAGCATAGGACAATCCGTTTTGCTTAATGGTCTCAACATTCCAAACAGCTCCTCTCTTAAAAACGAAGTTCAGGTACTTTGGCTAATAATTCTTCTTTGGTGATGGTACCTTGACGCAAAATCACAGCACGCTCACTTGATAAGTCTAAAATGGTTGAATCCCTTCCTGTCAAAAAGGGATCATCTGCATAACCAATCACTTTAAAGTCAAAATCCCGCATAATCCGATCAAAAACCCGACCACTGGCTTTGCCAGATATGTTTGCAGAAGGACCAATTAAAGGACCTGTTTTTTGAATTAAAGCTGCGGTAATTGGGTGACTGGGTAGGCGAAAACCAACTGTTGGCAGTCCCGAATTAATCCAATAAGGAACTCGATCATTAGCTTTTAGAATAATCGTCAAGGGACCTGGTAAAAAGGCTTGGTATAATTTTTTGAGGTATCCCGGCTGTTCCTTTGAAAAGGCTAAGATACTATTAAAATCAGCCACATTAAGGTTCATCGCCTTGTCGCGAGGTCTTTGTTTTAAGTCATAAACAGCATTTACTGCTTTTTCATCCAAAGCCTTGGCAAAAAGACCATACACCGTTTCTGTCGGCAAAACAAGAGCATCACCTGCTTCAATAATACTAACTAAGCGTTCCATTATCAACAACCAGCATCCTTTCTCTACCAAATAAATCCGTTAACAGGCGTACGCGTTTATCAGGAAAATAGGTTTTCAACAAATGGTTAAGACCTTCTCCCTGCTTATAACCAATTTCAAAATATAACTTTCCCGTTTCCGTTAAATAATCAGCTGCTTCCTCAATAATCTTGCGGTAAATGGCATAGCCATCTTCTTCTGCAAAAAGTGCCAAATGAGGTTCCGAGTGGAGAACATTTAAGCCTACCTCCTCCTTATCCTCATAAGCGATATAAGGAGGATTGGAAATAATCATATCAAACTTTCCTGAAAGATGGCTAAAAACATCTGATTCAATAAAGGTCACGTCAAGCTGATAAGTATCGGCATTGGTTTGGGCCAAAGCAAGGGCATCTCTGGAAATATCAGATGCCGTTAGTTGCCAGTCTGGTCTCTCTTTTTTGAGAGAAAGTGCTATGGCACCGCTTCCCGTTCCAATGTCTAAAACCTTGCAGTGAGGAGCAGTATTTTCCTTAAGAATCAAGTCAACTAATTCTTCTGTTTCTGGCCTTGGGATTAAAACCCGTGAGTCCACTGCAAGTTGCAAATCACGAAAATAAGCACGTCCAGTAATGTATTGAGGAGATAAGTGTTGACTTAGGGCACCAAAAATCTCCTCTAATAGAAGATAATCGTCGGCAGTTACTTCTTGATTTTGATGTAGTAAAAACTCAAGACTAGACCATTCTTTTAGCTCCCTAAAAACATAGGCGAGGTTTTCGCGATCCTCACCTATCTTGTCCAGTTTATCCTCATAAGTCCTCATTAATCTAGCATAATTCATTAGTTATTTAGAGATTCTAATTTTTGTGTTTGGTCATACATGACAAGGGCATCAACAATGTCATCCAGTTTCCCAGATAAAATCGTGTCCAACTTTTGCAAAGTCAAGCCAATACGGTGGTCAGTCACACGATTCTGTGGGAAATTGTAAGTCCGAATGCGTTCAGAACGATCTCCTGTCCCAATGGTCGATTTACGTTCAGCATCTTGTTCATCTTGTGCCATTTGAGCAAAATGGTCAGCTACGCGGGCTCGGATAATTTTCATTGCCTTATCACGGTTTTTTTGCTGAGTCCGCTCTTCTTGCATTTCCACCTTAATATTGGTTGGCAAGTGAACGATACGAACCGCAGTTGCCACCTTATTGACGTTCTGGCCACCAGCACCTGATGCGTGGTAAATATCAATCCGTAAATCTTTGGGATCAATGTCGTACTCCACTTCTTCCACTTCTGGCATAATCAAAACCGTTGCTGTTGAGGTATGAACACGTCCTTGACTTTCGGTTACTGGAACACGCTGTACGCGGTGAGCACCTGATTCATATTTTAATTTGGAATAAACAGATTGCCCTGAAACCATGACCACCACTTCTTTAATACCGCCGACACCATTGTAAGAGGCTTCCATGACCTCGAAACGCCAACCTTGACTTTCGGCAAACTTCTGATACATGCTCAATAAATCGCCTGCAAAAAGTGCAGCCTCATCCCCACCAGCAGCTCCACGGATTTCCAAGATAATATTTTTATCATCATTTGGATCTTTTGGAAGTAAGAGAATTTTCAATTTTTCTTCGTAATCTTCCTTGGCAGCCTTAGATTCTTTCAATTCTTCTTTAGCCATTTCTTCTAACTCAGGGTCACCACTGGCATCCTTGATCATTTCTTCAGCGTCAGCAATGGCTTGAATGACTTGTTTATACTCACGATAGGCAGTAACCGTATCACGCGTGCTAGCTTCTTCTTTTGATAAAGCCATAAAACGTTTGGTGTCTGAAACCACATCTGGGTCACTCAACAATTCACCTAACTCTTCGTAACGGTCTTCAACCGCCTGTAATTGATCATAAATATTCATTCGTGTTTGTCGTCTCCTCTTCTTACTTTTTCTCAGTCACTGCTAGCTACTCTGCATCCATTGGTGGGTGGAAATAGTGTTTGCGACAGACTGGAATATAGGTTTCGTTGCCCCCAATCTGAATCTGAGCCCCTTCATAAACAGGTTTCCCATTTTCGGTTCGCAAGACCATAGTGGCCTTTTTGCTGCAATACTGGCAAATTGTTTTGATCTCATCAATCTTATCGGCTAGCAGCAAGAGGTATTTTGAGCCTTCAAATAATTCATTCTGGAAATCATTTTTCAAACCAAATGCCATCACTGGTACAGCTAATTCGTCAACCACACGCGCCAAATCATAAACATTTTGCTTGCTTAAAAATTGGCATTCATCAATCAAGACACAGTAAGGTTTTTCCTCCAATTGGGCAATAAATGTGAAAATATCCATGTCACTGGAAATGGGAATAGCTTCTCGTCTCATGCCAATACGACTTGACACAACACCAAAACCATCACGTGTATCAAGGGCACTTGTCATGATAACAACAGGTTTTCCCTGCTCTTCATAATTGTGAGCCACTTTTAAAATTTCAATGGTCTTGCCTGAATTCATTGTCCCATATTTATAGTATAATTGAGCCAAAATGGAGTTTCCTACCTTCTACTTTTATCCTTTCTATTCTATCATAATTGTCCCCATTTGGCGATTGGCTTCTTTGAAAATCCAACAGGATCATATTGGAAGAAATTCCTCTAGTAAGCCTTTTCAAGGAGGCCTTAAGCATAGGCAATTCCTTAACAACATGATAAAATAGACATAACTAGAAAAAGGAGGACACCTATGCCATTTATAACCATTGATCTTTTTGAAGGTCGTAGTCAAGAGCAAAAAAATCAATTAGCTCGTGAAGTAACTGAAGTTGTATCACGAATTGCCCAAGCACCTAAAGAATCGATTCATGTCTTTATTAATGACATGCCAGAAGGGACATATTTCCCACAAGGTGAGCTAAAACGAAAATTATTATAACCCTTCCCCTACTACTAAGTGGGGGTCTTTTGCTAAAAGAGAAAGACCATGCTTGCTAAGAAAAAACTGACATTGATGGGTACTATTATTGACGTGCAAATCGAATCTGACAAGGCCACTCAACAACTACAAACAGTCATCGACTTATTACATACTTACAAAAATCGTTTTTCAGCCAATGACGCAGACTCTGAATTGATGGCTGTTAATCAGGCGGCTGGTGTTAAACCAGTCAACGTCCACTCTGATTTATTAAACCTAATCCAAATTGGTAAAACTCATAGCTTGTCAACGCCAAGCAATTTGAATATTGCTATCGGACCACTTGTCCAAACTTGGCGAATTGGATTTGAAGATGCTAGGGTTCCTAACCATAGCCTTATCTCACGACAGTTAGCCCTAACAGACCCTAAGCAAGTTATTATAGATGACAAAGAACAAACTGTCTTTCTACAACAAGCAGGAATGGCTTTAGACTTAGGAGCCTTGGCCAAAGGCTACATAGCTGATAAGATTATGGCCTACCTTATCAGAGATGGTATCGACTCCGCCCTTATTAATTTAGGAGGAAATGTGCTCGTTCATGGACCTAATCCTAAGCGAGCTGACGCCGCTTTTCATGTCGGCATTCAGAAACCCGGTGCCAAACGTGGGCAACATCTGGGTGTCATCAAGATTAACAATCAATCTGTTGTGACTTCTGGAATCTATGAACGGCAACTAAACGTCGTCGGAAAACACTACCATCACCTCTTCGATCGCAAGACTGGCTATCCGATAGAAACAGAGATGGTTAGCTTAACTATCGTAGCCCCGTCATCTCTCACGTGCGAACTGTGGACCACCCGTTTATTTGGCCTTGATAGCTCAATGGTTATCACTCTTTTAAATACCCTTGATAATGTTGAAGGTCTTCTAGTAACAAGAAAGCATCATGTCCTTATGTCAAATGGTTTGAAACACTATTTTCAACCATACTATCACTAAAAGAGTTTAACGGTTTGCTCAAAACTAATCACAAACGGCTTATTAGCTGTTCAGATTGAAGAAAAAGTCCATTTAGGACAATTTTTCTTCAATCTTTTTTACTCTTTTAAAAAAGAAAAACTCTTGAAACACAACAACATAAGTGTTTCAAGAGTTAGTTAACATCACGATCATTAAATCATTTTCATCGACACCTTCTTAAAAATAAAGTTTGTCTACGTTCTGAACGGCTTAATAAGCCGTTTTTTAATGATTCCTCTTACTTGTCTTTGCCATTTAAAACTAAATTTAAAACAACAGACGTCAATGTTGCAATCACAATACCATTGGTTAAAAACATTTGTGCTGTCTCTGGTAAGCTGGCAAAAAGATTAGTGCCATTAAAGCCTAAACCTGCTGAGATGGAAACAGCAGCGATAATAAAATTATAGTCATTATTTTGGAAATCAACACGATTTAGCATTTGCATCCCTTGAAGAGCAACCATACCAAAGAGAACAAGCATAGCTCCTCCCAGAACTGGACTTGGAATCATTTGTGCCATTGCTCCGAATTTTGGTAACATGCCAATTGCCACAAGAATACCAGCAGCATAATAAATGGGACGACGTGTTTTAATACCTGAAATCTGAACCAAACCAACATTTTGCGAAAAGCCTGTGTAAGGGAAAGTGTTAAACAAACCTCCAAGAAAGACTGCAATCCCTTCTGAGCGATAACCGTTTCGCAAGCGTTTCTCATCCAAGTGATTATTGGTTAAATCAGAAAGAGCCAAGTAAACACCTGTTGATTCAACCATAGAAACCGTCGCAATGATACACATCATCACTATAGAAGTGATTTCAAAAGTTGGCATGCCAAAATAAAATGGAGTTGGTACATGAATCCAAGAAGCTTCTACAACAGGAGTTGTATCCACCAATCCCATCATAGCTGCAAACAAGGTTCCCGCTACAAGTCCAATCAAAATGGAAATGGATTTCACAAAACCTTTGGTAAATTTTTGAACCAAAAGAATAATGAAAATCGTCAACAGTGACAAAATCAGGCTTTGTAATGTAGGTTCTTTGATATTATCCCCCATGTTCCCCATAGCAACACCAATCAGGCTCAAACCAATAACGGTAATCACAGAACCTGTTACAATAGGCGGAAAGAAACGCGCAATTTTAGAAAAGATACCTGCGACCATAATAACATAAATCCCTGAAGCAATCAGGGCTCCAAACATAGCACCCGACCCTTGCTGCGCTCCAATAATGGATAAAGGTGCTACTGATTGAAAGGCGCAACCTAAAACAACGGGTAAACCAACACCTGTATATTTGGTCAATTTTAATTGTAAAAAGGTTGCTATACCACACATGAAAATATCTGTGGAAATCAAATAGGTGAGCTCTCTAGCAGAATAACCCAAAGCTCCCGCAATCATGATTGGAACTAAAATGGAACCAGCATACATAGACAGAACATGCTGTAATCCTAACACAGCCGATTGGGAATGTGAATGTTCCTGCTTTGTTGAATGTGTCATTATACGTCAGCCTCCAAAAAGTTTAGTTCCCCATTTTCAAAGTTTTTAATGCGAGTCAGGGATGTCACTTCAATTCCCATATCTTCAATTAATTGACGACCATTTTGGAAAGATTTTTCAATAACGATCCCAACTCCAACCACCTGCGCACCTGCTTGACCAATAATTTCAATCAAGCCCTTTGCTGCTTGACCATTGGCTAAAAAGTCATCGATAATCAAAACCTTATCTTCTTCAGAAAGAAACTTGCCCGCAATTGAAACAGTACTTGTCACCTGTTTAGTGAAAGAATAAACTTCTGCTGTCAAAATACCTTCTGTCATGGTAATATTTTTATGCTTTTTAGCAAAAATCATCGGAACTTCTAAAGCTTCTGCTGCATAAACTGCTGGCGCAATACCTGATGCCTCAATAGTAACCACTTTTGTAATTCCAGCATCAGTATATTTCTGAGCAAAAACCTTGCCGATTTCTTTCATTAAACGGTAATCGACTTGGTGTGTTAAAAAATTATCCACTTTCAAAATATTCTCTCCTAGAATATTACCATCTCTTAAGATGCGCTCTTCAAGTAACTGCATAAATCTCCTTTTGATTCAAATAGAAAAAAGCTTGCCGCAAAATAAGCAACTACAAAAGTTCCTTACTTTGCAAGGTTAAAAAACCAAGCAAGCTTAAAAGCTTACTTATTGTTAGACATTAAGGTGTCTTGTAGAAACACTGCGCCAATTCACAGTATAAATAAGTACGTTATTATTTTATTCATTATGATAATTTATTATTCTACCACTTTTCTTATTTTTTTCAATAAAAATGTTTAACCCCTTTTGCGCCCAGTTTAGGGTCAGACTGGTAATAGAAGATTGTTTTTCCACAATCAGAAAGGGGTGTTCCTCGTAAGGGGAACTGGGCCTGTCACCTAAATGGTATCCCCATTCCAAATGGAATTTTTCACGATGACATAGTCAACACGCCGTAAGCTTTCTAGGTCTTTGCCACCTGCATAAGAAATGGAAGATTGCAAATCTTGTTGCATTTCAATCAGGGTATCTGCCAAGTGCCCCTTTGTTGGAAGCAAGATTTTCTTACCTTCAACATTTTTATGTTCACCTTTTTGATACTCCGATGCAGATCCGTAATATTCTTTGAAAGATTGACCATCGACCTCAATTGTTTTTCCAGGACTCTCAATATGACCAGCAAAAAGCGAACCAATCATGACCATGCTAGCCCCAAAGCGAATGGATTTGGCAATATCACCATGAGTACGAATCCCACCATCAGCAATAATCGGCTTACGAGCTGCCTTAGCGCACCACCGTAGTGCTGCTAGCTGCCATCCCCCTGTTCCAAAACCGGTTTTAACTTTAGTGATACATACTTTTCCAGGGCCGATTCCTACTTTAGTAGCATCAGCACCTGCATTTTCAAGTTCACGTACTGCTTCTGGCGTTCCGACATTCCCAGCGATCACAAAAGTATCTGGTAACTCTGTTTTAATATGCTTAATCATATCAATGACACTATTAGCATGGCCGTGAGCAATATCAATGGTGATAAATTCAGGGGCATCCTCTGTTAAGGAGCTAACAAAGTCATATTCATAAGCTTTGACCCCAACAGAGATAGAGGCAATCAAGCCTTGCTCGTGCATGCGTTTGATGAAAGGTTGACGACTTGCCTCATCAAAACGGTGCATGATGTAAAAATAACCTTCCTTTGCCAGCTGTTCTGCAATTGTCTCATCAATAATGGTTTGCATATTGGCAGGGATAACTGGTAATTTGAACTGGTACTTTCCAAGTGTCACGCTTGTGTCCGCTTGTGATCGACTATTAATAATGCACTTGTTAGGAATCAGCTGGATATCTTCATAATCAAATACAGGCATGTCATTAAACATAGGTTTTCTCCTTTTAACAGAGTTGAAAAGCGCCTATTCACAGAACAATCTCTTCTCCTCGTTTTACACAAAAATGACCTTCCTATGACTTCTAAAAACCAGAGTCATCGCTAGGTAAATAGTTACCTTTCCTTTTACAGTTTATCTTTTTGTTTATTTTTTGTCAAATTTCACTATGTTTTTTTTATTAAACGTTCGGTTTTTATAAAAACCAACTCTTTTCTTCAGTTGCTTCTCATACCTCTCCATCCATAAAAAAATGTTAGCCCTTAGGACTAACATGACTGATTACCGGTCAATTAATTTCGCTTTCAGTAGATAGGCGTGAGCCACCTTGCTAGCATCTTCTCCTTTTACTGAAACCTTGTAATTCATTTCTTGCATCTCTTTTTCAGTGATTTTTCCAGCCAGCTGATTAAGAATCCCCTTTAATTCAGGGTATTTCACTAACAACGAAGCCTTCATTAAAGGTGCTCCTTGATAAGGTGGGAAAAGCTGCTTATCATCTTTTAAAATTTTCAAATGGTACTTAGTAATTTCGGCATCTGTTGAGTAGGCATCTGTCACCTGAATATCTCCTGATTGAATCGCTTGATAGCGAAGAGCTGGCTCCATGGTAGCTACAGATAAATGTATCCCGTATTGTGATTGCATTCCCTTATAACCATCTTCTCTATCTTTAAATTCTAAGGTAAAACCTGCTTTTAAATCTGAAGCATGCTCTTTTAAATCAGAAATGGTCTCAATATGACGTTCCTTAGCCAAACGCTTAGGCATGGCAACAGCATAAGTATTTTGGTAAGCAAATGGTTTTAGCAAAACCAGCTTGTCTTGCTTAGCAATCCCCCTTTTGGCATCCTGATAAACTTGCTTAGGATTATTTGACAAAGGTGGCTTCTCCTGTAAAAGACTCGACGTAATGGTTCCTGTAAACTCAGGGTAAATGTCAATGTCTCCAGATTTAAGAGCTTCGTACAAAAAACTGGTTTTCCCAAAGTTAGATTTTAAATCAACCTTTAGCTCCGATTGATCTTCAATCAATTCTTTGTAAAGATTGATGAGGATATCTGGTTCAGCGCCTAACTTACCCGCAATAATGATAGTGTCTCTCCCTTTTGAAAACTGGCCAATGACCATTGGAGCATAGGAAGTCAACAAAGCTAGCAGAATCACCCCAAAACTGACAATAATACGTCTCAAGGAAGCCTTTTCCAGATATTGTAGAAGACTATTGAAAATAATAGCCAGTAGTGCTGACGAAATAGCTCCTATCAAAATCAGGTTGGCATTATTACGGTCAATACCGAGTAAAATGAAAGAACCGAGGCCACCAGCTCCAATCAAGGAAGCCAAAGTAGCTGTTCCAATAATCATAACCGCCGATGTTCGAACTCCCGACATAATAACAGGCATGGCAATGGGAATTTCAAAGGTTTTCAGACGCTCCCATTTGGTCATTCCAAAGGCAGTCCCTGCTTCTACAAGACTTGGATCAATCCCATTTAGGCCTGTGATGGTATTTTGTAAAATCGGGAAAATAGCATAAATAACTAAAGCCGTCACTGCAGGGAAAGTTCCAATTCCCATCAAAGGGATAAAGAGTCCCAACAAAGCCAGCGAAGGAATCGTTTGAAAGATGCCTGTAACCTGCAACATAATATCCGACCAGCGTTTACTTCGACTCAATAAGGCTGCTAAAGGAATTCCAATTAACAAGGCAATCATTAAAGATAAGAGGGAAATCTGTAAATGCTCTGCTAGGGCTGCTGTCCATTCGCTAAAGCGGTTTTGGAAGGTCACAAATAAACTAGGCATGGTCATCACCTCCAAATAAATTCGCAACAAAGGCATTCGCAGGATGGGCTTTAATGATTTCTGGACGGTCTAACTGCACAATCTGTCCTTCGTTTAAAATAGCCACGCGATCCCCCAATTTGACAGCCTCATCAATATCATGCGTCACAAATACGATGGTCATATCAAATTCTTTGTGAAGACTTAACATTAACTCTTGTAATTGTTTCCGCGAAATAGGGTCTAATGCTGAAAAAGGTTCATCCATCAATAAAATTTTAGGATGAGAAATAATAGCACGAACAATACCGATACGCTGTTGCTCCCCTCCAGATAAATCACTAGGGTAACGATTCACGTAATCCTTAGCTGGCAAGCCAACCTTCTCCAATAATTCTTCTGTTTTTTGTTTAATATCCTCAGGTGACCACTGTTTCATCCTGGGAACAATAGCAATATTTTCAGCCACTGTGAGATTGGGAAAGAGAGCAATCTGCTGTAAGACATAACCGATAGATAGTCTCATATCACGCAAATTCAAATCTTTTTGAAGCGTCTTATTTAAGAGAATGTCCCCAGAACTTGGCTCGATTAAACAATTAATCATTTTTAAAAGGGTTGTTTTTCCCGACCCACTAGGACCAACCAAAACAAAAAATTCACGATTGTTAATCTGAAAGGTCTGTTCTTGCAAGACCTTCGTTTGACCAAAGGTTTTAGAAACATTATTAAAACGTATCATTATCTCTCCCATTCATCGGTTAAAGTGTCAGTCGGCTGACTGACTAATTGAGTTAACCTATCTCTCTTATACTTGTCCAAGCGGCTAATGTTAGGGGCTGACTTTAAAAATTGAACAATTGACTTGGCTTTTTACTAGTCAGCTTCCACCAGAAAAATGAGCTTAATGGACTATCTACTCAAGAAAAAAGACAAGCTAAGCACTTCTTTGACTCTTTAAGTTCTAGTCTTTTTAAATCCGATCAGTTATTACTTAAAACGCCCTGCGTTAGTTCTTGATAAGGTTAACAACTGGTGCTTTTTTCTACTATTAGTTCCTAATCATTTTCTTATCATCTATTTTGACCATTATAAAAAGTTTAGGGCTATAAGTCAACTAATTGGACTATTTTCCCTATAAAAAGGAGACATTTTCATCACATTCTCAAGCCCTTCAGAACGTGATGAAAATATCGTTTTGTAAGTTATGTTTTATGCTTCTGATTGCTTATTCTTACTGCTACTTCAGCACTTAATTTTTATTTAACAGGAAAAATAACGACTATCCTATATTAATCAAACAAATTAATTGTTTTTTAGCTTAAATATGACTATGATACAGTTATGATAAATGCTATTCCTACTTTAGTACTTTTAAATCCAAACAATTCCCTAGAAGATAAGTTCATAAAAGGTCTGGCTGAGTATTTTTCTCATCTTTTTGACCTGACCATGATTGGTGACAAAGACGCTATCACGTCCAGTCAGTTATCAGACTTCCAAGCAATTTTCAGTTTCTATGAACATGATTTTGACTTGCCCACTCTTTATTTTAAAACGTCTAATCTTGGGCTGGGATTTCTGATTGACGAAAACCTATTTGATCGAGCCACTGATATCTTGGCAGTGACGCAATACCTAACTAAATTTTACCAGAAATTTGATGGTCAATTTTTACACTACTTGCCCTTGCAAGCGAGAGTGGCCGACAAAAATGGCGACATTTTAGTAAATAACCATGCCTTTAATGGTAGTTTTTTCCAAAATACTGACAAACAAATTGAGCCTTGGATTATGGCTGATCTTACTTCATCAGGGGATACTAGCATATCCTTTCTATTGCCATCCGGCTCCTTAGATCATATCTACATGCAACATTATCAAGCACTCAAAAATGCACAAGGGCAAATTCTTGGTATTTTTGACACGATTCAAGATATTAAGCCGCTCCTTAGTCAATACCTAGAAGAAACCGGGCAGGCTATTGTTGGCTGGTCTGATGTCACCTCTGGCCCTTCTATTTCAGACAACTAAATCTTAATCACAACTGTCTCAAATTGTTTTGACCAAAGGCATTTCTAAAGAATACCTCATCTTTTTCTAAGAGACGACTTGTCATCAAATCCATCACTAAAAAAGGGAGCAGGCCCCAAAACGAGTTGCTACCTTTTTCGTAGTACGTTAATCACGGCTGACAGGTTGTGGCCCGTAAGTCTGCGAAACAGGCATCATTTCAATACGGTTAATATTCACATGCGTAGGCTGATGGATAACCCAAGTCACAGTGTTGGCAATATCCCTAGGCTGGATGGCATGGGCACCTTTATAAATAGCTTTAACCCGTTCTTCATCACCATCAAAGCGAACGGATGAAAATTCTGTTCCTTCGCACAAACCTGGTTCGATATTTGTTACCCGAATATGACTACCAGCTAAATCTGCTCGCAAATTGAGGGAGAATTGTTTGACAAAAGCTTTGCTAGCCCCATAAATATTAGCGCCTGGATAAGGAATGGTTCCTGCTGTCGACCCTAAATTAATAATAATCCCATCATCTTTGGAGACCATATTTGGTAATAATTGACGGGTGAGATAAATCAAACCAACTATATTGGTATTAATCATGGTCATCCAATTCGCAAAATCTGCCTCATGAGCCTTGTCAAGTCCCAAAGCTAGACCTGCATTATTCACTAAAATAGAAATGTCTTGCCACTGACTTGGTAAACTTGCCAAAGCCTTATCAATAGCTTTGGTATCTGAAACATCCATCTGCAAGGAATAAAAGTTTTCTGTACCCAAACAAGTTTCCATGGCCTTGAGTTTGTCAAGACGACGTGCTGCCCCTATAACCTTGATACCATCAGCAATCAGCTGTTCAGCAATAGCCTTGCCGAACCCTGCGGAGGCACCTGTAACCAATGCAATTTTTGCCATATCTCTTCCTCACCTTCAAAAAAACGAGATGGGCTGGCCAACTCGTTTTTGTATTGTCAATTAGACTTAGAATAAATTCCCAACACATCACTTAATCATTAAAAACACATTACATTAAGCGGCGTATTTTTTAACCTTCAACAGCTTGCGCTGCTGTAATGATAGCCAATTTATAAATATCTTCAGCGCTTGATCCGCGAGATAAATCATTAACAGGCTTGTTCAAACCTTGTAAGATTGGACCAGTGGCACCAAACATGCCTAATCGTTGGGCGATTTTGTAGCCGATGTTTCCAGATTGTAAGTCTGGGAAGATAAAAGTATTGGCTTGGCCCGCAACAGCTGAATCTGGTGCTTTGATAGCTGCCGTTTCAGGAACAAAAGCTGCGTCAAACTGCAATTCACCATCAAGTGCCAAATCAGGATTCAAACCTTTAGCAATTTCTGCTGCTTCTCTTACTTTATCAACTTGCGGCGCTTTACCAGAGCCTTTTGTTGAGAAGCTTAACATGGCAATTTTAGGATCAATATCAAAAATTTTAGCCGTTTCAGCCGTATTAATGGCAATCTCAGCCAATTCCTGTGCAGTTGGATCAATGTTGATAGCACAGTCGGCAAAGATATAACGTTCGCTCGTATTTTCACGATTCATCAAGAAAACACCAGAGGTTCTAGAAATACCTGGTTTGGTTTTAATGATTTGAAGTGCTGGACGAACAGTGTCGGCTGTTGAATGAATAGCACCTGATACCATCCCGTCTGCCAAGCCCATTTTCACTAACATAACACCAAAGTAGTTAACATCGCGAAGCATTTTATCAGCATCTTCAAGCGTTGCTTTCCCTTTACGAATGTCAACAAAAGCTTCTTTCATTTTGTCAAAATCCGCATATTCATTTGGATTAATGATGGTGTAGTCTTGATCAGCAAAGCCTAATTTTGTCAAAAGGTTACGAACCTCTTCTGACTGTCCAAGAATAACCGGTTCTAAGAGCCCTTCAAATTTCAAACGAGCAGCTGCACGGACGACGCGCTCGTCATTACCTTCTGGAAAAACAATCTTCATGTTTTTTCCAAGAATCTTTTCTCTTAAACCACCGAATAAATTACGAATACTCATTATTTATTATCCTCTATCTTTTTTTGTAAACCTATGATAACGCTATCAAAGTCATCTGTCAAGTCTATTGCATGACTACAAACATTCTCTGTAAATGGATCTTTAAAATTCAAGTAATGACAATGTAAGGCCTGCCTCGTGATTCCCAAATCTAAACGACCGCCGTATAAGTCATCTCCTAAAAGTGGAAAACCGAGATGGGCAAAATGGACCCTGATTTGATGGGTACGTCCTGTATGCAATTTTATGTCCACTAAATGCACATTTTCTGGATACCGTGCCACAACCTTGTAGCTAGTCTTGGCATATTTTCCCATAGGGTCAACTGCTCTAGTAATAATACTATCCTTGGAACGACCAATTGGAGCAATAATATCTCCTTCATCTGGCAAAGTCCCATTACCAGAAACCAGAGCAAAGTAACGTTTCTCGATTGACCGAGTTTGTAACTGCTTATCTAACCTCGCATGAGCATAGCCATGCTTAGCGAAAAGCATCAATCCACTCGTATCCCTATCTAAACGGGTCACAATATGCACTTGCTGGTCTGGGTAATGATTTTCTACATAATATGCCTTGATAAAGTTAGCAATGGTATTAGAATGGATGGCACTCGGAATGCTGGCAAATCCAACAGGTTTATTAATCACCAGAAAATGATCATCCTCGTGAACAATATCCAAATCAAAAGGAATGGCTTCAAGTTTCTCAAAGGGCTCTTCGTTGGGAATATCAATGGTAACAACATCTCCTACTTGCAATAAATAAATGGTATTTTGTTCAATACCATTCACTAAAATATTGCCCCCTTTATATTTGATTTTAGCCAATAGTCCCTTAGAAACATCATGACTTTTTAAAAGGGTTTTTACCTTTGTTTGTTCATCTGCTACAAATTCAAATCTCATGAGTCAATCTCTCCAATAAAGGCATCTTTGACTCTTTCCCAAAAACTCGTGTGACTCGGTGAGGACACAAAATGAATCTTCTCGTTATCAATAAAATATTCCACCTTCGTAACATTTTGGAGGTGATAGGTTTTATTGTCGATAGAAATAGTATAAATGCCCAATCGTTTTGGCACTAACTCAATCTTATCTTTTTTAGGGATAATCACTGAGGAACCGAGCGTCCTAAACACACGATTATTGAGACTGGAAATTTCTGTTAATTGTAGGGCTTCAATCGTAGGATGCAAGACAGCCCCACCTAAAGATTTGTTGTAGGCTGTGCTTCCTGTCGGGGTTGATACCGAAATACCATCTCCTCGGAAACTTTCAAACTTAACATGATTAATAATGACATCTGCTACCATCGTTTTTTCAATGCGCTTAACCGTCGCCTCATTCAAAGCACGCGCTTTAATCACACGACCATCGTCTAAACTAATGGCAACCTTTAAAATGGGATAAGAAATTTGCTCTCCCTTATCTTTTCTTAAATTGTCAATCAATTTATCGACTTCAAAATCTCGGTAATCGGTATAAAAACCAAGATGACCTGTGTGGATTCCTACAAAACGTACCCTATCTAATTCTTTTTCATACATGTGAAAGGCAGATAAAAGCATCCCATCTCCGCCGATGGAAATCACAATATCTGGATTTTTCTTTGATAAGTAAAAATCGGGATCGTCCTTAAATACGGAGAAAAGTTTAGAAGCGACACGTTTGCTTTGATACTTACCATTAGCAATAAGAGCAACCCGCTTCACCTTATCTGTATAATTCATCTGTGTCATCACTATTTCCTACACCATCACTTAAATTTCGTGTTACGGGGTCAAATAATAATTGGGCCTCCCGAATATCTTCTCGAATCTTACGCATTTCTTCATCTAATTCTAAGGCAATTTTAGCGGTCACTTCAAGACGCTTTTTAATTTCTTCTGGAAATTCACCACCATATTTATAATTCAAAGAATGCTCAATGGTTGCCCAAAAATTCATCGCCAACGTACGAATTTGAATTTCAGCCAAGACCTTTTTTTGACCTTCAATGGTGTCAACAGGGTACTCAACCACCACATGATAAGACCTGTAACCACTAGACTTCATATTGCGAATATAATCCCGTTCATAGACAATTGTCATGTCTTGTCGTTGACGCAATAAAGCTAAAACCTCTTCGACATCATCTACAAATTGCACCATGATACGAAGCCCTGCAATATCTTGAATATCTTGTTCAATATTTTCTTCAAGAACCCCACGTAGAGCCATTTTTTCTTTAATGCTTTCAACAGACTTGACACGTCCCGTTACAAATTCAATAGGCGAATAACGATTTTGCTTACGAAATTGCTTGCGAATGCCGCGCAATTTAATTTTTAATTCACCAACTGTTTGAATGTAGGGGTCTAAGAATTCTTCCCAATCTAAAACCATCTGTTTTCTCCTTTCTTGTCAAAGCTAGGATATTAATATAAAATTGAAATAACAATTTATTATAGCACAAATTAAGTTTAAAAGGAATTTCCCATGACCAACCTAGAAATCGAATACAAAACCTTGTTAACCAAAGATGAGTACAATCGTCTTCTTTCACAAATGAGTCATGTGACTCCGATCACCCAGACCAATTATTATATCGATACTGAACAATTTGATTTAAAAGCCCATAAAATGTCGCTACGCATTCGTACCTTCTCAAATAGTGCTGAATTAACCTTAAAAGTTCCCGAAAAGGTTGGAAACCGTGAATACAATGTCCCCCTTGCCCTTGATCAAGCCAAAGACATGATTAAATATGGCAATTTTCCTCAGTCATCTGCCTTGGATGTGATCGCTTCTACCGGAATTGATTTAACAGCACTCAAAACCTTTGGGAACCTAACAACTATTCGCCGAGAAACTGAGACCCCTATCGGTAAGATGGCTTTGGACTACAATCAATATGCTAATACTAAAGACTATGAATTAGAACTAGAAGTCACTGACCCTATAAAAGGAAAAATTGATTTTGATCTTTTTTTAACCCAGCATCAAATTGCCTTCAAATATGCAAAAAGTAAGGTTGCACGTTTCAGCAAAACCTTGAAAAAGACCAAGAAATAATAGATAAAATCAACAGAAAGACTGAAATTTTTCTGTTTTTTTGTTAGAATAGTAACGTCAATTAATCACTTTGAATAAGACTTGGAATTATTTTCCTCGTTTATTCTACCTATTGAAATTAAGGAGCTAAATCTATCATGACTGAACGATATGCTGACAAGCAAATCAAACTGTTCTCACTCACATCAAATCTTCCAATTGCTGAGAAAATTTCGGAAGCATCTGGTATTCCACTCGGAAAAATATCATCACGCCAATTTTCTGATGGGGAAATTATGATTAACATTGAAGAAACAGTTCGTGGTGATGATATTTACATCATTCAATCTACTAGTTTTCCTGTCAATGATAACCTTTGGGAGTTACTTATCATGATTGATGCCTGTAAGCGTGCTAGTGCCAACACCGTTAATGTTGTTTTGCCTTATTTTGGTTACTCACGCCAAGACCGCGTGGCTAAATCACGTGAACCTATTACAGCCAAATTAGTAGCCAATATGTTAACGAAAGCTGGAATTGACCGCGTGGTAACACTTGATTTACATGCGGTTCAAGTACAAGGATTCTTTGATATTCCAGTGGATAATCTTTTCACAGTTCCTCTATTTGCAGAACATTACAGTCAACTGGGATTATTGGGGGCTGATACTGTTGTGGTTAGTCCTAAAAATTCTGGAATTAAACGTGCTAGAAGCTTAGCAGAATATTTGGATTCCCCAATCGCTATTATTGACTATGCGCAAGATGATTCAGAACGTGAAGAAGGCTATGTCATTGGTGATGTTGCTGGTAAAAAAGCGATTGTAATTGATGATATTTTAAATACTGGAAAAACCTTTGCAGAAGCTGCTAAAATTCTTGAACGCGCAGGAGCTACTGCTATCTATGCCGTTGCTAGTCATGGCTTATTTGCTGGTGGAGCTGCTGATGTTTTAGAAACCGCTCCAATCAAAGAAATCATTGTTACAGATTCTGTTAAAACCAAAAATCGTGTGCCAGAAAATGTGACCTATCTTAGCGCCAGCGACTTAATTGCTCAAGCTGTTATTCGTATCCATGAAAGAAGACCCTTGAGTCCACTTTTCTCTTATCAATCTAAAGGCAAAAATAACGCATGACCTACTTTGATAACGCCGCCACCACCCCGCTTAGTCCTAATGTGATTAGGGCTATGACAGTAGCTATGCAAGATAACTTTGGTAACCCTTCTAGTATTCATTCTTATGGTCGTCAAGCTAGTAAAACACTTAGAGAATGCCGACAAGCTATCGCTAATCATTTTGGGGCTAGTGAACGCCAAATAATTTTTACCTCCGGTGGAACAGAAAGCAACAATACTGCTATTAAAGGTTATGCTTTAGCCAATCAGAAAAAGGGAAAACACCTCATTACAACTGCTATTGAGCATCATTCTGTTCTTCATGCCATGGCCTATCTCCAAGAACGATTTGGTTTTGAAGTCACTTATTTGCCTTGTCAAAATGGACAAATTAATTTAGCTGACTTAAAAAAAGCCTTGAGAGATGATACCATTTTGGTGAGTATAATGTATGCCAATAACGAAACAGGGGATCTGCTGCCTATTAAGGACATTGGAAATCTGCTCAAAGAGCATCAAGCTGCTTTTCATGTCGATGCCGTTCAGGCTGTTGGCAAACTCAAGGTTGTTCCTAGCGAACTTGGGATTGACTTTTTATCTGCTTCTGCTCACAAGTTTCATGGCCCTAAGGGCGTTGGTTTCTTGTATAGTAAGGGGCTACAAATGGATGCTTTGCTCCACGGTGGAGACCAAGAAGAAAAACGTCGAGCTAGCACAGAAAACATGATAAGCATTGTCGGCATGACACAGGCCCTAAATGATGCTATGACTGAGCAAACTCAACTAACCCACCATATCACCACTTTACGGGAACACTTAATAAGTCAATTAGATGGACTGACTTATTACATCAATCAAAGTCCCAACCATTTACCACATGTGCTTAATATTGGCTTTCCAGGCTATCAAAACGGGGTTTTGTTGACCCAACTTGACTTAGCTGGGTTCGCAGTCTCAACAGGTTCTGCCTGTACAGCTGGAACCGTTGAACCAAGTCATGTCCTCGCAGCTTATTTTGGTAAGGATTCCCATCGCTTAGCAGAATCCATCCGCATTAGCTTGTCAGATCAAAACACCCTTGAAGAGATTACGCAGTTAGCTCAAACTTTAAGAAAAATTCTAGGAGATACAGATGGCATTTGAAAAAGAAATTAGCTTAAAAGACTGTAAATACCGTTACCAAATCAGTCCAAACGTTAAAAAATATACTTTAAGAGATACCACCTTTACCCAAACGACAGTTGGTCATTATCAATTAACACGCTTGTTAGAAAAGGTTCCTAATTCAGGAGAAGGTTTTCCTTTAAAAATTACCATAAACAAAGAGCTTAATGGTTTTAAATTAGCCATTACTGACCAGTCTGGACTAAGATTGGTTAATATTTTCAAAACAGAGGATAATAAAATTCTTCAAGATAAGTTTTATTTCCTCATGGATAGCCTAGTGGAACGAGACATTTTCACGAAGACAGAAAACTAAGCCAATCAATTGTATTTCTTGATTCCCTGTACTATAATGATGGTATCAAGAAAGGGAGGTAAAGAAACAATGATTGATATTACCTACTTAACCAATAGCAAACAAGAAAAACAAGTTTCCTATGCCAGTTATGACGACTACAAACAAGCCCAGTTTGCTTGTCAAATTGCTATTGCAGATTATTTTCCTGTAACCAAGGTTGTTGTAAATGGTAACCAACTTGATTACACCGGTTCTTTTGGAGATCTCTACTTTTTCCTTGAAAATCATGGACTTCATTAAACCAGCAGAGCTAAGAATCGTCTTCTTGGCTTTTTTCGTTAGCAAATACGCAGATTGCCCTTTTCACTACTACTAAGATACTCTGTCTTCAAATTATTAATCAAAAAGTTGCATTTTTCACAATCCTTCTGTTACAATAGAAAGAGATAAATGTAAAGATAATTCTATAAGGAGTTAAAACAGTGGTTATTGATAAATCTATTCCAAAAGCGACCGCAAAACGCTTATCACTCTATTACCGTATTTTTAAACGTTTCTACGCTGACCAAGTTGAAAAAGCTAGCTCTAAACAAATTGCAGATGCGATGGGAATTGATTCTGCAACTGTACGTCGCGACTTCTCTTATTTTGGAGAATTGGGACGACGCGGCTTTGGTTATGATGTTACCAAGTTAATGAATTTTTTTGCTGACTTGCTTAATGATCATTCCACTACCAATGTTATTTTAGTCGGTTGTGGTAATATTGGTCGTGCCTTATTGCATTACCGCTTCCATGATCGTAATAAAATGCAAATCACTATGGGATTCGACACTAACGACAATGCTCTTGTTGGCACTAAAACAACCGATGGTATTCCTATCTACGGTATTTCAACTATCAAAGAACGTCTTGCCAATACTGATATTGAAACAGCCATCTTAACCGTTCCAAGTATCTATGCTCAAGAAGTTTCTGAGCAACTGATTGAAGCTGGCATTAAGGGAATTTTGAGTTTCGCTCCTGTCCATCTGCAAGTTCCAAAAGGTGTGATTGTTCAATCTGTCGATTTGACCAGCGAATTGCAAACCTTGCTCTATTTTATGAATCAAAATCACCCTAACTAAGGAGATATGATGCCCAAACCAATTATAGGGATAACTGCTAATCAACGATTAAACATTGCCTTGGATAACCTGCCTTGGTCGTATGCTCCTACTGGTTTTGTTCAAGCCGTCACTGATTCGGGTGGACTACCTCTTATTTTACCAATTGGTGATGAATCCTCCGCTAAAACTTATGTTTCCATGGTTGATAAGATTATCTTGATTGGGGGACAAAATGTAGATCCTAAATATTATCAAGAAGAAAAAGCGGCCTTTGATGACGACTTTTCTCCCGAACGTGATCTTTTTGAACTAGCCATCATTAAAGAAGCTATAGCACAGAAAAAACCAATTTTAGGAATCTGCCGTGGGACCCAATTAATGAACGTTGCCTTAGGTGGTTCCTTAAATCAGAACATTGACTCACATTGGCAGGATGCACCTTCTGATTTTCTGTCCCACGAAATGGTGGTGGAAAAAGATTCCATCTTATATCCTATTTATGGAGGAAAAACCTTAATCAATTCCTTTCATCACCAAAGCTTGAAAAAAGTAGCAGATGATTTAAACGTTATTGCTAGAGACCCGCGCGATGGGACTATCGAAGCTGTCGTGTCAACTAATCCTGCTATTCCTTTTCTTGGTGTCCAATGGCACCCTGAATTACTTCAGGGGTTTCGGCAAGAAGATTTACGACTTTTTGATTTATTTGTCAATGATTTCTAGATTACATTAAAAGAGATCTGACCTTTCTCGAAAACTATAATACGCTTGATAACTAACGATGATGTGATCTAGGCAAACAATGCCCAAGTCTTCACATGATCGTTTTATTTTTTTGGTAAACCCATAATCGTTCGGGCTAGGTTCGATACTTCCGGACGGATGGTTGTGAACAACTATCAGACTGGTCGCCATATTTTTACACGCATAATATAAAATTTCTCTAGGCTCTGCGATTGACCGCCTGACAGTCCCAATAAAAATCGTCTTTTCCTCAATCACCCGATTTTGACTATCTAAATATAAAACAACCAAGTGCTCCTGCTTTTTATCCCCTAAGGCGACCATCATTTTTTCGGCAACTTGAACACTTGACAGAACCCTATCTGTCAAGGTTTGATCTGTCGCCTGAATCCGCGCTGCTAATTCAAGCATGGCCTTAATCTCAATAGCCTTAACCTTTCCAATGCCTGCTAAACTTTGTAATTCTTGCAAAGACATTTTCTTGAAGTCTGCTAAGCTGTCTAAATGCGTTAAAAGATGAGAAGATAGCTCTAAAACATGCTTGTCTTTATTGCCTGTTCTCAATAAAATAGCCAATAATTCTTGATTGCTGAGGGCTTCAGCTCCCATTCGCATCAGTCTTTCTCTAGGCATTAGCTTAATATCGTCACATTTGATGGAATACATCTTATTACCTCCATCTATTTATTCGATAAAAAAACAAGTTTCCTGTTAAGAAACCTGTTTTTTTTGAATGGCTTGTTTTTTCTGAATATGATCCTTAACCACCTGATAAAGAGTAGCTGCCAATGGAACAGCGACAATCATCCCAACGATACCTCGCAAAGAGGCACCTATCGTAATTGCCATCAATACCCACATAGCTGGTAGGCCAATTGATCCTCCTACTACTCTTGGGTAAATAAAGTTCCCTTCAATCTGTTGTAAAATGATTAAAAAGACAATAAAAACGATGGCTTGGGACATAGATTGCGTCATGATTAAAATAAAGCCAATAGCTGCACCAATCGAAGCCCCTACAACTGGAATCAATGCGGTAAAGGCCACTAAGACTCCAATCGTTCCCGCAAAGGGTAACTGCAAGACGAACATGCCAATAGCTGTTAAGGTGCCTAAAATCATAGCTTCTAGGGTCTGGCTAACGAAGAAACCATGAAAGCGATGATGTAATAATTCCACTACATAGTGAATATGCTGAGCGTATTTCCCTGTATAGGTATCAACCAAGGTATTACCTTGACGACAGAGGTCTTCTTTGTTGGCCAGAACATACAAAGAAAAAACAAAACTGATAAAGAGATTAATAATGGCAGAGGCAATAATGGTTACAGACGTTAAAATATTGGTCAAAACTCCAATAAATTGTTTTAACAGTTGCTGACTATAACCGGTAATAGTTTCCGTTAGCTTGGCATCACCACCGATATATTTAATGGCACGCGCCAATAATTTATTATGCTCCAGATTATTAATCACTTCTTTAATGGTTGTCGTGTCAAATTTTGTCAGGGTACTGATACTAGCAATTAAATCTGGAATCACAATTGAAATAATCCAAGTGATTAAAATAAAAAAGGTCAAATAAGCTAACAGCATACACAGACCCCTCTTGGCTTTCAAAACAAGGGGAGATTCCCTAAAAGCGTACATATAGGCTTTTTCGTATGCACTCATGACGATATTAACAATATAGGCTCCAGCAGCTCCGTAAAGAAAGGGGAGACTTGTTTTATAAACAGTTATTACAATTGCAGTTCCGTTTTCCCAATTAGCCAAAATAGCATAACAAAGGACAAAAGCAAAGCCTATATAGAGGACTTGTTTTTTTTCAAATTTCATGGTAACTCCTTCTTTTTCTATTATACACTAAAACTAAGGAGAGCGATATAACAATGTCTGAGGAGAGAAATAAACTGATTAGTCACACAAAACATTTAAGCAGCCAAGTAAAAAACCATTCTAAAATAGCTTTTCCTCATTTTATCTGGTCTCTTCATAACGTTTCAATAACGCTCAGCGATTCTGTCATCTGGCCTTGTTCCATACTTATGGTTTTACCTATAAATAATCCTTAATCACTTGCGCTATTTTGTCATAAGCTTGGAAATTAAGGTGTAAGCCATCTAGGGTATTCTCATCTGATAAGCCCCCTTCCGAATCTTTGAGGCAAGCATTAACGTCAATGAACTCAATGGCAGGAATCATAGACAATTCTTGATTAATGGTATTAATGACCGCATTGGTTCTAACTTTGACGGTAGCCTGATAATCTGGATTCTGAGAAACCGGTAGCAAAGACAAAAGATAAATCTGACTATAAATGGAATGGCTACGAATGTGATTGATGAGTTCAACGATCGTTTTGACAATATGATTCTCGTCATAGCCTAGCCCAATGTCATTACAGCCAATCAATAAAAAAACTTTTTCCGGCTCTAAATCAGTGATTTGGTCCTCGCAATGAGTTAATAACCATTGACTATCAATCCCTGCAATGCCTCGATTGACTAAGGGTAACTCGACACCAAAAGCTTTTTTCAAAGGAAAAAATTCAACGAGGGAATCTCCTGCAAAAACAATGCCTCCTCTCTTAGTGACCTTATTTTGGTCACGGTAATCTGCCAATTTTTTTTCCTGATAACAACGCAACTCTTCTGAAACAATCTCTAGCATGTCAAACTCCTTATCTTTGTTTCTAGTATAACAAAAAGGCCACTAGTATTCATCAAAGTGGTTTCAAAATAAGGAGATAACAAATCTCTTAAAATATTACCCCATCCACTATTGCCAATAGTATGAGGAGAAAGAGAAAAGCCAACTTGCACTTTACCCCCAAAAAAGCTAATACTATCATCTGATAAAGAGGTGACCTCATGCCTTAACTTTTAAGCGCATTTTTCATTCTATACACACTTTATTTCCTCCATAATGAGAGAAATATTTTTGATATTTTTATGGCTTCTCTCTACTTTTATCCTCGAAAAAGATGCTCTTTTTAAGCATATTCTAAGAAAAGATATGGCTTTTTTGATATAATACTATAATCTGACTATTGTTTTTAGGGGAGAGAAAACATGATAAATAAGTTACAGCCACGCCTAGGGAATGATGCCAAAAAACAGTCACTCCCCTATCGTTATTTTAAGACAGTCGTCAATGATGGTAGGCCTGGTATTTTTTTCATTGGCACCCTGAATTAGAGATTACTTACGTCTACGAAGGAACTGCTCGTTACCATATTGATTATGATTTTTTTAACAGTCAAGCTGGTGATATTATTCTTGTCAACCCCAACGGCATGCACTCCATTTATCCGATTAACCGCGAAACGCATGTCATTGGTACCTTTCAATTCCATCTAGATATGCTTGGCTCTTCTGATAGCGACCAAGTTAACCTCAAGTATTTGCAACCCTTACAAAATAATACTTATGCCTTTATCCCTCGCATTAAGTCTGATATGCCTGGTTATGATGCTCTTAAGGAGTGTTTATTTACCATTTTTAGTTTATCTAAGGAAGAGGAAAGGCCTTTTGACTTATTGTTAAAAGCAAAGCTACATAAATTTTTATACCTCCTCTATCACCATCGGTATGTCGTGCGTAAAATTGCTGACGACTTTTATCGTAAAAATGAAAAGGTCCGTAACCTAATCAGTTATATCAAAAATAATTACCACCAGTCATTAACCATCGACTTGTTAGCTGATTTAATTGGTTACAGTAAAACGCATTTCATGACCATCTTCAAACAACACACTGGAAGTTCCTGTACCGAATTTATTATTCAGGTAAGACTCCAAAAGGCTTGTGACTTTTTAGTCAATTCTACTAAACCCATCGTCGCAATTGCTAACGATATTGGTTTTAGCAACCTTTCCAATTTTAATCGTCAATTCAAGCAACATTACGCCACAAGACCAAGCAATTACCGAAAACAATATACTAAAGATAGCCATTCCTATGCCTTAAACGTCCAAATGAATTCAGTGATTAGGGACAGTTTTTAATCCGTATAGGAACCATTTATAGTAAAAGCAGAGTGAGATTTCCTCACTCTGCTTTTACTTGTTATCACCTTACATCAATACGTCACGGACAAATCCTGTGTCGGCTTCATTAACAACTAAAAAGATAGTGGCTCCTGACAACAGGCGCGTGTTGCCTGACACTACTTGCGATTTTTTGTTGTGAATTTGTGTAGTGATTAAGACATTGTCAGGTAGTTTTAACTCTCTGACATACTTACCTGCAATCTTGTCTCCGACTGTTAATTCAATCAGGGTAGGTTCTACTAAATTTGTTGGGTGTTTAATGGCCATTCTTTCTAGCATAGCCTCATAAATCGGTTGCCCATTCAATAAATCCATCACGAGATAGGAAATAAAGGTCACTACGGCTATAGCCATCAGTGGTTTCAAATCTCCTACCATTTCAGTCACCAAGATCATGCCTGTTAAGGGTGCTTTGGAAATAGCTGCAAAATAACCAGCCATTCCCAAAACCAAGAAAAGAGGTAGAAAGTGCTGATCTAATAAACCTAGTTGTAGGGCTGTTTGTCCAAACAGTAGGCCTGCTAAAGCACCAAGTGTGAGAATTGGTAAGAAAATACCTCCTGGCAAGCCACTACCATAACTAAACATGCTAACGATAAAGCGAACTAGAAAATAAAAAAGAAGGGTTAACAAAGGTAACTGCTGGTGAGATAAGGCAATAATTAAACCGTGGCCACCCCCTAATAATTGAGGAAGGTAATAACCAATTGGTAAAATGATAGCCACCATAATCATTCCATAAAAATGAGCTGGTAAGCGCAGCCATTTCCCTAAAAAAGCGTAAAGCTTGTGGAAGTCAAGAATCACCACTTCATATAAATACCCTAGACAACCGAGAAAAAGTCCTAGGAATAACAATAACCAATATTGATTGAGCCCCAAAAAAGGCATGGCTTTTGGCATGGCAAGCACTGGTTTGAGACCAAAAATATTGAGAGAAATAAAATTAGCAACCAAACTAGCAACTAATGCCGTAATCCAAATCAAGCGAGAAAAATGATGGTAAATCTCCTCTACAACAAATAATAAACCGGCAATTGGAGCGTTAAAGGCTGCTGATAAGCCTGCTGCTGCACCACTAGCAATCAGAACTCGTTTTTCCAAACGGCTAGACTTGATTAACTTAGCCAAACCTTTAGCTGACATTGCCCCAAGTTGGATGGATGGACCTTCACGACCGAGCATAAAGCCCATAGAAATGGCTAAGGTTCCCCCAAGAAATTTTTTCCAGAGGGTACTCCACCAATTAGGTGACATAAGTCCTTTAAGCTCTCCTTCAACATGGGGAATACCAGATCCTTTAATATCAGGATCAGATTTGACCAAAAAGCCGACAAAAATAACAGCCAACAAGCTGATACCAATTATAGGAAGCAACATGAATAAGTTTTGGTGAGCCAAACGATAACGCTCAATCACAGCTTCTGTCATCAACTCAATCATTAACCGAAATAGGCTGACCACAACCCCAGCAATTATCCCAACAATAATCCCACGCCAAACATAGGCAATGATAGATTTGTTTGAAAAGGTAAATTCATTTTTGTGATTTTCCATCTTTTCCTCTCTTTCTTTTAAATGCACTAGTATCATTGTATCAAAGACAGGCTTAAGTTGCCAGTGCTTTTTCCGAGGCTAATCTGCTAAAGAGACTGTAAGCACACAAAGAGGCTGTTTGTCCCAGCCTCTTACTTAAAAGGATTAGAGGAAGGTTTTAGTTAAGCTTCAGTCACTGCAGAGCTGACGCTTTTAGCAACAATGTCAAGAACTCTTTTTGGAAGGCATCTAAAATAAATATTAGCGGTGCTCAAGGCGTCATCTGGAACAAGACTGGCAATACCTTTTGCGGTAGCAATTAGCATCTCAACAGTAATGATTTTTGCCCGTGAATCCAACGCTTCCCTAAACATACCTGAGAAGGCATGAACATCATTAATTTGGCTTGGGAAATCACTGCTCTCTGCACCAACAATATAGCTGCCAGCTTCAAGGACTTCATCAGAGTAAAACTAAGGTTGATCGTCCCTATCGCGTGTACTGGTGATGCCGTCTTTCAATACATTAAAAAGGCTAGAAATACCAGCCTTTTTGAGTACTTATTTGCGATACATTTTAAATTGGAGATACAAATCATTATAAATCCCCAGCCATCTTGACCCTAAGTTGTCATAGACTTCCAATTTTTTGACAATATCATCTGTCGGATAAAAAGCAGGGTCATTTTTTATCTCCTCTGGAAGCAAGGCCTTAGCCTTTTTGTTGGGTGTCGCATAGCCAATATATTCAGCATTTTGCGCAGCATTCTCAGGGCGGTTGATGAAATTCAAGAAGGCATAAGCTTCTTTTTCGTGTTTCATGGTTTTTGGCAGCACCAAATTATCAAACCAAAGGTTAGACCCTTCTGAAGGCACGATGTAGTGAAGATGTTCATTGCTATCTAGCATCTCACTAGCTTCACCAGAAAAGGTAATCCCAATGGCAGCATCACCTTGAATCATGTAGCCTTTCATCTCATCTGCTACAATAGCTTTAACATTAGGAGTCAACTGCTGCAGTTTTCTCTCAGCTGCCTGCAACTGCCCTAGATTTTTAGAATTCACACTATAACCAAAGGTTGTTAAACCAACCCCTAGCATTTCACGGGCCCCATCAATCAGCATAATACTATTTTTGTATTCTGGGCGCCACAAGTCTTCCCAATGCAAAGGAGCCTTGTCTACTAACTGGTCATTATAAACGATACCAACAGTTCCCCAGAAATAAGGCAGAGAATAATCATTGTGCGGATCAAAGCTTTTCCCTAAAAATTCGTTACCAATATTATCCATACCTACCAATTTTGATTTATCCAGTTTGATAAGGAGATCTTCCTTGATCATCTTATCAATGGTGTAATCACTAGGAACAGCAATATCATAAGTGGTTCCACCCTGTTTAATTTTGGTATACATGGCTTCGTTGGAATCGAAAGTCTCATACTGTACTTCAATGCCCGTTTCTTTGGTGAATTTTTTGAGCAGAGCTGGGTCAATGTAATCCCCCCAGTTGTAAATGACTAATTTTTCTGCTTGATGACCAGTTCCTGATTTTTTCTGTAAGATAAAAGACACACTGGTCAAAATGACGATAATACCCAAAATACCAGCTAGAAATGAATAAAGTTTACGCATGTTTCTCCTCCTTCTCCTGTGAAATATAATAATAACCAATCACTAAAAGGATAGAGAAAAAGAAAACAATGGTTGATAGGGCATTAATATCCAAGGAAATACCTTGACGCGCCCGTGAATAAATCTCAACAGATAGGGTAGTAAAACCATTTCCTGTCAAAAAGAAAGTCACTGCAAAATCATCCAAAGAATAGGTAAAGGCCATGAAATAACCCGCAATAATCCCTGGTGTTAAGTATGGTAGCATCACTTCTTTGAGCATTTGAAAATAATTGGCACCCAAATCATAAGCGGCATTGACCATGTCTTGATTCATCTCTTTCAAGCGCGGTAAGACCATCAACACCACAATAGGAATCGAAAAGGCAACATGACTTAATAAAACTGAAGACATGCCCAGCTGAAACTTCAACGAGGTGAAAAGAATCAAAAAGGAAGCTCCAATCATGACATCTGGTGATACCATCAAGACATTATTGACTGATAGCATTGCATTTTGGTATTTTCCTTTGATGTGATGGATAAAGATAGCACCAAAGGTTCCAATAAGGGTTGCTAGTAGAGCACTACTAAAAGCAAGAACAAAAGTCTGCAGTAAGATCGTCATGAGACGATTATCCTCAAACATGGTTTGGTAATGCTCAAGGGTAAATCCTGTAAAACCATTCATATCCCCACCTTTGTTGAAGGAATAGAAAATCAGATAAAAAATAGGAATATAGAGTAAAGCAAAGACACTCGCTAAATAAAGATTGGCAAATTTTTTCATTTACTTTTCTCCTTTGTGAGCCACATAATAGCAACCATAGTCAAGATCAAGACAACACCAATGGTTGACCCCATGCCCCAGTTTTGGGTTGTTAAAAAATGTTGTTCAATGGCTGTACCAAGTGTAATAACGCGGTTTCCACCAATCAAACGGGTTAACATAAAGAGACTTAAACTTGGGATAAAGACCGACTGAACACCTGCCCTAACCCCATTTAAAGAAAGGGGAAAAATAACTTTTGAGAAGGCCTGAAATTCATTGGCTCCTAGGTCACGACTAGCATTGATAACATTATGATCAATATCATCCAAAGCGTTGAAAATTGGTAAAATCATAAAAGGCAGCTCGATGTAAGAGGCTACAAAAATAAAGGAGAAATCCGTGAAAAGAATTTGCTGTGGGCCAATGCCCATAAAGGTTAAAAAGCTGTTAATTCCACCTTGTTGACCAAAAATTCCCATAAAAGCATAGGCCTTTAGCAATAAATTCACCCAAGTTGGCAAAATAATGAGCATAAGCCACAACTGCTTGTGCTTTAGACGGGTTAAAAAGAGAGCCGTCGGATAAGAAATCAAGAGAGTGACTAGTGTGATAATACCAGCGTATAAAATGGAATTGACACTCATTCTCAAATAAGTCCAAGAACTAAAAAAGGTTTCATAGTTAGCAAGCGTCACATGCCCCTCAATGTCAAAAAAGGACTTGTAAAATAGGAGGGTAACTGGTGCCACAACAAAGAAGAGGATCCATAGAAAATAAGGAATCGAAAAAAGACTAGAGGTTTTCTTCATTACGCTCCTCCTCAATGGCGTTAATCAATCCATCTTCAGGCTCTTCCATTTCCACGTATTCTTCAATACGGGCATCAAATTCTTCTTCGGTTTCATTAAGACGCATGATATGAATATCTTCAGGCGTAAAGTCTAAACCAATGACTTCTCCCTCGATAGCTTTGCGGGTAGAATGAATCATCCATTCATTACCTAATTCATCATAGGCAATAATTTCGTAGTGAACCCCACGGAATAATTGGGTATCGACCTTAACTTGAAGTTTTCCTTCTTCAGGCAAGGTGATTTGGAGGTCCTCAGGTCGAATGACTACCTCAACAGGCTCGTTAGGACGCATCCCACCGTCAACTGATTCAAACGTTTTACCATTGAAGGAAACAAGATAGTCTTCAATCATGGTACCATTGATAATATTGGATTCTCCAATAAAATTAGCAACAAAATGGTTAATTGGCTCATCGTAAATATCCACCGGTGTCCCTGATTGAACAATTTCCCCTTCGTTCATGACAAAAATCCAATCACTCATGGCTAATGCTTCTTCTTGATCGTGAGTCACAAAAACGAAGGTAATCCCCAAACGTTGTTGCAATTCCCGCAATTCATATTGCATTTCCGTTCTGAGTTTTAAATCAAGAGCTGAAAGCGGCTCGTCAAGCAAGACCACACGAGGTTGATTGATAATCGCACGCGCAATAGCCACACGTTGACGTTGACCACCGGATAATTTTTGAATGGAACGATTTTCGTAACCTTCCAACTGAACCATTTTCAAGGTTTCTTTCACGCGCTTAGCAATCTCTTTCTTGTCCACTTTTTTCAGCTTCAAAGCAAAGGCAACGTTCTCAAAAACAGTCATATGAGGGAAAAGGGCATAATTCTGGAAAACGGTATGAATATCACGTTTATTAATCGGTAAATCATTAATACGTTCGCCATCCAAGTAAATATCCCCACTGGTAGCATCCAAAAGTCCAGCCATGATATTTAGGATGGTTGATTTGCCAGAACCAGAGGCACCAAGTAAGGTGTAAAATTTTCCTTCTTCAAGGTCAAAATTAATGTTCTTTAGGACTTGTGTTCCACTGTCCTCAAATGTTTTTGAAACATTGTTAAATGTGATGATTGGCTTAGTCAATTGTCATAAATCCTCCACGGTACTTTCTTTAATCCTTAATAAATGTTACAGGCTTTCTCCAATAATACGCACTTCTGGCTCAAGCCTAACACCAGAATGGTTTTCAACAGTCTCAATGACATGAGCAATCAGATCTTCATAGTCCTGTGCAGTGCCATCAGCCACATTAATCATAAAACCAGCATGTTTTTCGGAAACTTCCACGCCACCAATTCGGTGCCCCTTAAGATTAGCTTCCATGATTAATTGACCGGCAAAATAGCCTGGCGGGCGCTTAAACACAGATCCACAAGATGGGAATTCCAAAGGTTGTTTTAGTTGACGAAGGTGATTTAACCGATTCATTTCTTGGCTGATCGTATCATAATTACCCGGTTTAAGGGCAAACTTAGCAGAAATGACAATGTCACCTGTTTCTTGAATGGCAGAGTGACGGTAACCAAAAGCCATATCCCTAGCTGAAATGGTTTTGATTTCTCCACTTGGGGTAAGTACCTTAGCTGATAAGAAAATATGTGATATTTCCCCACCATAAGCACCAGCATTCATAAAAACAGCACCCCCAATGCTTCCAGGAATGCCACATGCAAATTCAAACCCTGTTAAACTATGGAATTTGGCAATCTTCGTTGTTTCAATCAGATTGGCACCAGCTTCGGCTTCTAAGGTATAACCATTTAAGCGTACTGCATTTAACTTATCAAACATGATGACAAAGCCACGAATACCACCATCTCGCACAATGAGATTGCTGGCATTTCCCAAAACAAGCCAAGGCATATTTTCTTTGTTGGCATAAGCAACGATGCGTGATAGCTCGTAATGATTTCTAGGAAAAGCCAAGAAATCTGCTGGGCCACCTACCTTAGTGTAGGTGTAATGTTTTAGGAGTTCATTTTCTCGAATATCAATCCCATGAAGTTCAGTTACCATAGTTATCTTCTTTCTTTTATCACTTCTTATACGCGTAAAAAAATCGGCAAAGAGCCGATATTATTATATCAAATTTTGACAAAAATAACGATGATTTTGGCAAAACTTTGTGGATTGACTTGAAGAATTTCTCTTTATTAAACCAAGAGTTAAATCTCAGTGGGCTTAGCCCAAAATATGGTAATATCTGATTGGTCTAAAGCTGAAAGACAATCCCTTAAAGACTTTTGATTAGGAGGTAATTTTAAATCTGGCTGCAATTCCAATAAGGGAATTAAAACAAAAGCACGCTCAGTCATATAGGGATGAGGAACAGTCAATTCTTTGGTCTTGTAAGACTCATTGCCAAACAACAAGATGTCAATATCAATGGTTCTTGGTCCCCATTTTTCATGCCGAACCCTGCCGAGAGCCTGTTCAATAGCTTGCGTTTCTTTCAAAAAGTCGGTAGCAGATAATCGAGTATCCAGTTGACATGCCATATTAAGAAAATCAGCCTGATCTGTCTTGCCCCAAGCAGCTGTTTCATAAATGGAAGATTGGGCAAGCAACCGTGTTTGAGGTAAGCTAGCCAGAGCCTGAATAGCTTTTTGCAAGTAAGCTTTTCGATTCCCCATATTGGTGCCCAAACTTAAATAAACAATGGTCATCGTTGTCTCTCCAATTCAATTCCAACTGCCTTGTAGTGACCTGCAATCGGTGGATTTTCTTTTTTAATGGCTACTTTGATGGCTTCAATAGGTGGAAACTCCTTAAAAAGCTTTTCACAAATCGCACCTGCTAAACGTTCAATCAAGATAAACGTTTCCCCTTCCACTAACTGTCGGACACTATCAAACACCATACCGTAATGGACCGTATCTGTTAACTGATCTGACAAAGAAGCTGCTTGTAAATCGACTGATAATGCTAAATCAACTAGAAAAATTTGCCCAAGGGTCTGTTCTTCTTTAAAGGCTCCATGATAACCATAAAAGCGACAGCCTTCTAATATTATTTTATCCATAAACCCTCACATCAACTGACTCAAAACAGCCACAATTTCTTGATTAGCCTTGGCATCGTGCACGCGTACAATCTGACAGCCTTTTCCTAGAGCATAGGCAGACAAGGCTGCTGTTGCTCCATCTCGCTCTTTAGCTTTGGTATTACCACCCAACAAGGCATCTACGACACGTTTTCTCGAAATGCCAAACAAAACAGGATAGCCTAGCTGGCAGACTTTTTCTAGCCCTTTTAGCAAGTCCATATTCTGTTGAACAGACTTGGCAAAACCAAATCCTGGATCGATCCAAATGTTGTTTTTTGGCACGCCAGCATCAAGGGCCGCTTGTGCTCTATTGCTTAGAAAGTCACAAACATCTTGTGTCACCTCTTGATAAACTTCTTCGTCTTGGTTGTGCATCAAGATAATAGGGGCATCATACTCAGCTGCTAGGGCAAGCATTCGCCCGTCATACAAGCCTGCCCACACATCGTTGAGAATATCTGCACCCGCCTCTAAAGCCGCTCGAGCTGTTTCAGTTTTATAGGTATCAATGCTGATCAAAATATCATATTTTTCTTTGATGGCTTTGATTACAGGAACCACACGATCAATTTCATCAGCAGCGCTAACAAATTGGCAACCGGGACGTGTTGATTCTCCTCCAACGTCGATGATTTTAGCCCCATCAGTAATCATTTGTCCAACTTGATCTAACGCTTTTTGAACAGTAGTGTAGGAACCGCCATCTGAAAAAGAATCTGGGGTCACATTTAAAATCCCCATGATAGCCGCATTGCCCTCAATCATAAACTTTCCAATTTCCATAAGTCCTCCTAATCTCTTGTCATTAGAGCCATGATTTCTTGTCTCTCAGCACGATTTTCCTTGTATAAACCTCTGGCAGTGGTGGTAATGGTTTTACTGCCTGGTTTTTTTATCCCCCGCATAGTCATGCACATGTGTTCAGCTTCAACTAAAACTAGAACGCCTTTCGGACGAAGAGCCTCTACTAGAGCATCAGCAATTTGAGAGGTCAAGCGCTCTTGAAGTTGAGGTCGCTTGCTAGCCACTTCAACTGCCCGCGCTAATTTACTCAAACCTGTGACTCGACCATCACTTGGTAAGTAAGCGATATGAGCCTTGCCATAAAAGGGAACTAAGTGGTGTTCGCACATGGAATAAAAACTAATGTCTTTGACAATCACCACATCCTCATGATGCTCTGTAAAGACAGCCGTAAATTCCTCTTTAGGATCTTTTTCCAGCCCTACAAACATCTCTGCATACATTTTAGTAACCCGTTTAGGCGTGTCAAGAAGACCCTCTCGATTTGGATTTTCTCCAATAGCCTCTAAAAACTGATAAATGGCTGCTTCTGCTTTTTCCTTATTAATAGACAATAGTCTTCCCCTTTTCTCTTTTTTAGCATGTTCAAAGAACGCTTTCCTCTACCTGATTTTTCCAATACTGCCTCACTTCTGAAATAAAATACAGTGAACCTGTAATCACGAAAAAGTCATCTGCCTTGGCGTGTTTACGCAAGGTCAAAAAATCCCTAAAATCAGCAACCCTGCCAAATTGTTCTGGGTATTTTTCCAGCGGATAAGCATTCGGGTAATGAAAGCTAGTAACCTGCAAGTCACCTAGGTGTTCCAGCGCAGCCAACATATCTGCAATAGGTTTGGTGTCAATAGCACTAAAAAGGATGTGAATGTTTTTATCATGATATTTGGTTTTCAAAACAGACACCAAGGCCGCCACACTTTCTTTATTATGGGCTCCATCAATCATCAGATTTGGTGCCAGCAGTTCTGTACGACCTAGCCACAGGCTGTTTGCCAAACCTTCCTTAATATGCTCTAAATTGACTTGTGGGTAGCGGTCTTGCAAGATTAAGGAAGTCATAATAGCTAGGGCTGCATTAGACACTTGGTGTTGTCCTGGCATAGCGATATGAATATCTGAAATAATTCTTAAAGGACTAGTAAAACGATAACCAGATGCAGTCTCAGTCATTTGAAACTGCTCTTGCCATTCCCAGATTGAGGCACCAACCTGCTCAGCTTTTGTTAAAAAAACCTCTCGAGCTGACGGATTTTCAACGGCAAAAACAAGGGCCTCTCCCCCTTCTAAAACACCAGCCTTTTGGGCGGCAATATCAGCGTAGGTCTCTCCCAAAATAGCTTGATGGTCTAAGCCAATTGACGGACAGACCACCACCATCGCTTGAAAAACATTGGTCGAATCGTAAAGGCCGCCAAGACCTGCTTCAATAATAGCAATATCCACAGGATGCATCTCACCAAAATAAAGGAACATGATTAAAGTAATCACTTCAAATTCCGTGGCCTCTCCAAAAGCAGTCTCTTTAACCAGACGCTCTGTTAAGGGGCGAATACGACTTGCAGCAGCCACCAGATCTTCTTCTGAAATCATACGGCCGTTTATACTTATCCGCTCTTTGAAGTCCATAATATAAGGCGAGGTAAAGGTCCCCACCTCATAACCAGCTGCCGTAAAGATATGTTGTAAATTATTGACTGTGGAACCTTTTCCATTTGTACCGACTACATGAACTCCCTTGACCTTCTCCTGAGGGTTACCTAATTGATTGAGTACCCAGAGCATGCGTTCTAAGCCTGGTTTAATTCCAAAGGTTATTCGTCCATGAATCCAATCTAGTGTCTCTTGATAAGTCATTTTACACCTCACAAAATCTATTTCTAGTATATCATATAACAAGGAAAGTGAAAGCGGATAACGCGACCGATTTCACTTTTTCATTTTTTCTCAAAATGACTGACTTTGGACAAGGCAAAAACCCTGCTGATCAATGGTTAGCCTCTCAA
Source organism: Streptococcus canis (assembly GCF_900636575.1). Lineage (NCBI taxonomy): Bacteria > Bacillati > Bacillota > Bacilli > Lactobacillales > Streptococcaceae > Streptococcus > Streptococcus canis. The sequence continues at coordinate 1,506,645 of NZ_LR134293.1, read as the reverse complement.
TATGTCCTGGCAACTCTAGTTTAGTCATTGCCTCATATACAATATCTTGTTTCTCAAGAGCACATAAGACCATCGTAACCGTTGACCCCACTTCGGACAAATAAATATCAGAGAACCCACTTACTGCTACAGCTTGATTGATGGGCTGAAATTCTTTCACCAATTTTTACCGGCAAATTTCATAAAATTGATTATTCTCAATAGCCTTTTCAGCTTTCTGCATATTGCCAGTTCATAAGGCAGAGATAGCCAGATTAACAACTGATGACAATCCACTGCCTGTTTATAAGACATTTGCTTACCTTGATTCGGCTGATTCACCATTAGAAATAACACATACCAAGGCAAGATTTGGGAAAGGCGCTACGATATAATTAACCTCTTAGCTGTGACGAAATGACCATTTGACCTAAAATAGTAAGGGCAACGTTGTCAAGATGTCCTTGCATTTCTGTAGCAATCTCTAATTTGCGCTCATCTGACAAGGTTAACTGCCCTAGCTGATTAACCAATTCAATTTCAGCTATAATGACCGATGAAAACAATCCTAAGCCACGTGCCAAGAGAATTTCTGAGGTCATTTTGAGATGATGAGGTGGTATATTAGAGGCTAACTTCAGGGCTGCTTGCAGCAATAAATTCTCATCATCACAAGGCACACCTTCCAAATTGTGTTCGATAGACCACTTATCGCTCGCTCCTAAAATCTCAATTTCTAACTATTGGGATACGGCTATCCTAACAGAAGCAAAAGCTGGTCTCAGATTAGTTGAAGTAGCAGGTACTCTTATTTTCATACCAGTCTTCTCCTAACACATTAAAACGGTTAAAACACTAATACCTGACCTAACTTCCAATTAATGTTTCAACCTATCGAAGGTCGCTTTAGTCATCTTATTAGTCAAAATCGCTGCCACTTCATAGTAAAAACTACTGATATATTTGAATTACTAAATTCTAGCTTGATAAGATACAAGCTAGACAGTTGATTAACTAGCAGTCAATTCATTTTGAAGATTTTAAACAATGGAGAAAAATCGTTAAAGTTACCTATAGCTATTACAGATACAGCTATTTATTCAGGATAACTCCAGAAGAAGTGCTAGCACTCCTACCCAGAGAATACCGCAAGGTTGAACGAGAAAATTTATTGGGAAAGCTTAATAAAGGTAAACTATTCTAGAGAAACGTTGAGTTATTCCGTCTGAGTATTCTTAGGTAAATCCCCGACTGGGTTCTCAGCTTTTGCATTAGAAGAAAGTTGATTAACTGGTAACAGTTTTCTCAAAGGTATTGTTTGTCAATACAGGGTTGGCTCTGCCTTGTGGAATATCTACTAAACAGCCCGAACTAATTTTGCTCCTAGTTAATTTGTAATCTTCAAAAAAGCTTTGGCACTATGCTAAGGCTTTTTACATGCTATTTGAATAATTTGATATAGTCGCTTCGAGCAGGAAGCAAGTAATCAATAACGACCCTATTCTCTTCCTCCTCGATATGGTATAGGACAATATAATCTTTACTTAAGGTATAACCTCTAGTGCTGTGGTACTTACTGATTTTTGAACCATATTTTTCATCGGCATCAAAACCAACTTCAGGGAAAACCTTGAGTTTTTCTATGTCACTAATGATTTGCTCCATTTTGTGCTGACCTGATGTCGAGGAATAGTTTTGAGAAATATAATCACGAATTTCCTTTAACTTCTCTAAAACATCAGGAGCATAGATAATCTGATATTTCTTATAGTCCAAGTTCAGACCTCACTTCTTCAGAGGTATAAAATTTCCCTTGACGAACATCTTCAATATTTTTGTTGATTTCAGCTTGAAATTGCTTGAAAAGTTTTTCTTTCTCTAGCTCCTCTTCCGTCAATAAGTCAACCTCATTTGTGACAACGACATTTTGAAGGAATAATCTTAAAGCAGATGATAAGGTTAAATTTTTCTTGTTTAATACTGTCATTGCTTCGCTTACCAATTCTTTGTTAGCTTGGAATGTAACAGCTCTGTTTTTTTCTACTTCAACCATATTATGTAACTCCTTTATGTAATTTATTTAATTATCTCATATACATAAAAAAAGTCAATAAAAGAATCCCAATTGATTGAGATAGCTTTCGTTTATTTTATAAGCTCCGAAACTACAGAAAATTGATACCTTTTTGATACCGTTTAGGTTTAAATATTTGTCTATAAATAAGAATTTCAGTGATTTTTTATTTTAGAAACGTTGATTTTAAAGGGATTTGACTTTAAATAATGGAGTGAACCAAAAACCAGATCTTGCTGATTAGTCAAAGAAACCAGGACTTGTCCATGAAGAGCCAGTAAATCTTTATTAGCAGTCACCACATGTTCCCCCTCTAGCAAGACACGAGTAGTGTAAGTTTTAACAGGCTCGCTACGCCCCATCAATTCAATCACAATAGCAATCGTATCATCTTTAATAACAGCATCTAAGGAATTGACAAATTCGTAGAAATAGTCCTGCTGACGTAACTTTTCTTGTTGTTTCATCTCTGACTAATACCTTCGTAAATTCTGCCTTATCTCCCACTGCTGCTTATCGTTTTGAGGCATCCTCTTCTAAATAAAAAAAGTCCTGTTGCAACAGTTCCAAATCCTAATAGGGCTACTCTTACTAGTATTTTACGAACTTCTGTTCTTCCATCAACAATAGACCCGTCGCCCATCAAACTCCTTTATTATAACAAACTTCATGTTAATTTTACAGAATATATCAATTTGAAAATGAAGAAAAATTTCCCTCCTAGAGCCTTGCACTCCCTAAAAAATGTTACAATAGTGATAACCATATCAAAAGGAGCAAGTGATGAACAATAGACATAAACGGCGCCAAAAACGAAAAGCCTTCACTGTAATAAATCTGATGCTGTTATTAGCCTGTACCCTTGGATTAGCCCTGATTTTCTATTTGTATCAGAACCATTCAAAACTTAGCCTGTCCAAAGTATCTCAAGCTATTCCCAAAGTCAGTCTTGTTACTCCCAAAAAAACTACCCCAAAAGTAAGCAAATCTACTAAGACAAGTAAAACAACCGCCTCAAAAACACAACAAACCAATCATCATCAGGTAACTTGGACCAAACAAGAAGCTGCCGTTAAAGTTCCTATTTTAATGTACCATGCTGTTCACGTTATGGCACCAGAGGAAGCTGCCAATGCCAATTTAATTGTCGCTCCTGATCTTTTTGAACAACAGATCAAAACAATGAAAGAAGCTGGCTACTACTTCTTAAGCCCAGAGGAAGCTTACCGTGCCCTTTCAAGTAATGAATTACCAGCTAAGAAAGTGGTCTGGCTAACCTTTGATGATAGTATGATTGATTTTTATAGAGTCGCCTTCCCTATCTTGAAAAAATATGGGATCAAGGCCACTAATAATGTCATTACAGGACTAACTGAAGTTGGTAGTGTTGCCAATTTAACTATTGATCAAATGAAAGAAATGAAACAATCAGGCATGTCCTTCCAAGATCATACCGTTAACCATCCTGATTTAGAACAGTCTAGCCCAGAGACTCAGACAAGCGAAATGAAGGATTCCAAGGACTACCTTGATAAGGAATTAAATCAAGAAACAATTGCTATCGCTTACCCAGCTGGACGATACAGTGATACAACTCTGCAAATCGCAGCCAGTCTAAACTACAAGCTGGGTGTGACCACCAATGAAGGGGTGGCTAGCGCAGCCGATGGCCTTCTTTCCCTCAATCGCATTCGCATATTACCAAGCACAAGCCCTGAAACACTCTTAGCAGCTATGGGACAAAAAGATTAGATTAGATTAGTAAAAATAGTATCTAGAACAACCTTAAAAGACAGCGATGAGAAAAGGTTTCTTCTCATCACTGTCTTTTTGTATCGCCATAAAATGCTGCTATCTCTATCCTTAATGAATTTTCTCAAAAAGACCTCGCCACCATAGTTGTAAGTCAGAAGCTTTTTTTAGAGATTGGCTGGCTTTCAGAGGAATGTACTCAGGTTTCTTCACATACCTCACTGCCTGCCCTGCTATTCTTGGAGATGTCAAATAAGCAACCACCTCACCTTTAGCAATAGGAGCTAATAAAGAAAAATCTGATATTCTAAACTGTTCTGGCTTAGGCACTCGTTCACCTCGTCCCAAGATAACAGTTACATCCTCAGCAACAAACACAGGTAGTTCTTTTGCCTGACCGTCCTGAACAGGTAACAATCGCTGCGACACAAGCCTTCCCTTTTTTAAAATCTTACGACGATGATAAGTTCTGTCCACATAGTCCAAAAGATGATTAGCCTGCTCAAACCGCGTGTCTTGGTTTTGATCTGATCCATCTGCGTTTAGAATAACGGTAATGACGCGCATACCATTTTCAATAGAGGTGACCGCCAAACAATGCCCTGCTATTTCGGTTGTTCCTGTCTTTAACCCATCAACCCCTGTTCTACCATTTGCCATACCAGGCAATAACCGATTAAAACTTTTAAGTGTGGTTCCTGCAAAAGCAACCTCTGCTTGTTTCGTGATGTCTAGAACCTCAGGAAAATCTTCCAATAAGTGCAATACCACCACCGCAACATCTTGAGCACTTAAAGCATTTTCTTCTTCCAAAGCAGAACCAGGATAACGATGGTCCTTTAACACCTCATTTGGCAAACCTGAAGCATTAAAGATTTTAGCAGAGTCAATCCCCCAACGAGATAGCTGATCCCTCATTTGAGTCACAAAATTAGGCTCTGAACCTGCCACTTGTTCTGCTAAAGCAATCGCTGCGCTGTTCGAACTTGCTACTAAAGTAGCTGTCAGTAAGTCTTGTACCGAATAAGACTTTTCATCAAAAGCCACATTGCTTAGAGAACTATCCGTTGTTAACTCAAGTGCATAATCTGAGAGATTAACTTGATCTGATAAATGTAATTGACCTGATTTAACCTTATCTAAAACAAGATAGGCTGTCACCAATTTGGTCAAAGAGGCAATGGCATCTGGTGTCTTAGCGTCTTTCTCATACAAAACTCTCCCAGAGTCTGCTTCTACTACAATCGCATGCTCTGCTCCCACTTGAAAATCAGCTGCTAGAACTGTATTACCAATCCCTGAACAAGCCAATGCCACAAAAAAAAGGATAGCCCACCTTTTCATCATTATATCTTTCATAGTTACTATTATAACAAAAATTCTCAGAAATCTGGCAAGAAATGTAGAGCATGCACTCTAAGAGATTATAACTAAAAAGTTGAGCCTTCAGACTCAACTTAGAACGTAGACAAACTCTATTTTTAAGAAGATGTCGATGAAAATGATTTAATGATCATGACTTCAACCAACTCTTGAAACACTTATGTTATCGTGTTTCAGGAATTTTTCTTTTTAGAGGAGCAAAAAAAGATTGAAGAAAAATTGTCCTAACTGAACTTTTTCTTCAATCTGAGTTGAGCTTTTAGACTCAACTTTTTCATTTATTACAATTCAATATCGCCAAAAAGATCAGCCATTGAGAATCCAGTTTGTGTTTCTGGAAGTTCGTAGTCACGTTTTGCTTCGCGTTTTGGACGACGAAGACGTGATTGGCGTTTTTCTTCTTTGTTTTCACCTTCAGCTTGTGCTGGACGCTCTTCAAGAGCTTTGATAGAAAGTGATACACGTTCATCAGCAGCATTTACTTCAAGAACCTTAACAGTAACTTCTTGACCTACAGAAAGTACATCTTTTGGATTTTCAACACGTTTGTGAGAAATTTGTGAAATGTGAACAAGTCCATCAATTCCAGGTAATACTTCTACAAAAGCACCGAAGTCAGTCAAACGTTTTACTTTACCTTCAACAACATCACCTTGAGCAAGTTTTTGCTCAACGCCATCCCATGGTCCAGGAGTTGTTGCTTTAAGTGAAAGTGATACACGACCAGCTTCTTCGTCGATTGAAAGAACTTTAACGTCTACTTCTTCACCAACAGAAACAACTGATTTAGGTGAAACGTTACGTTCGTGTGATAATTCAGTCACGTGAACAAGTCCATCAACACCACCAAGGTCGATAAAAGCACCAAAGCTTGTCAAGCGAGCAACTGTACCAGTGACAACTGCACCTTCTGAAAGTTTAGAGAATACTTCAGCACGAGCTTCTTTAGCTGCTTCTTCAATAACTTCACGACGTGACAAGATGAAACGGTTTTCTGCTGCATCAACTTCTTTGATTTTAGCATCAAATTCTTGACCAACAAATTTTTCAGTGTTACGTACAAAACGTGTATCAATCATTGAAGCAGGGATAAATCCACGAAGTCCTTCAAACTCAACTGAAAGACCACCTTTAACAGCACGGGTACCTTTAACAGTAACAACTTCACCTTCACGACCAACAAGTTTGTCCCAGGCTTTGCGAGCTTCCAAACGTTTTTTAGATACTAGGAAAGTAACTGTATCAGTATCTTTACCTACTACTTGACGAAGAACAAGTACTTCAACTGTGTCGCCAGCTTTAACAAAGTCATTGATATCAGCATCACGATCGTTAGTCAATTCACGAAGTGTCAAGACACCTTCAACACCTGTTCCTTCGATAACAACGCTTGCTTGACCGTTATCAACTGTTAAAACTTCCGCAGTGACAACATCACCAGGGTTCACTTCGCTAACACTGTTTAGCAAATCTTCAAATTCATTCATTCTAAAAAATCCTCCAACAAAAGCTAGCTTATGCTAGCTTTTGATAACAATATATTTTCTCAAGGTAACCCGCAACGACAACAACTCTTATCTTTGACGGTCTCAGACTATATCTGATACCTCTGACTGGGGTAGCTGGATTCGAACCAACGCATGAGGGAGTCAAAGTCCCTTGCCTTACCGCTTGGCTATACCCCAAAATATTTTTCACAGAAATCTAATCTTCTAATAAATTATTTTCTGAGATGGAAAGAGAGGGATTCGAACCCCCGAACCCGAAGGAGCGGATTTACAGTCCGCCGCGTTTAGCCTCTTCGCTATCTTTCCGTAACAACAAAAACTATTCTATCATAGTTTTTGTAAGCTTGCAAGTGTTTTTACCCACTTTTAGTGATTCAAATTGTAGTTTTCAATGATATTTTCAATTGCTTGTTCGAGCGTTTTAAAGAAGCTATCTACGCTATCATCTTTTAAAACAGCAAATTTCTCATCAAGTTCTGCAATTTCTCCAACTACACGTTTGCCAATTTGTAATTGATAACCATCAATCTTAGTCTCATTGACCATAACTTTGTGATCAATCAGTTGGATTTCAATTTTTTTATCTTTTTTACTCATCACATTACCTCGCTTTGTCTATTTTACACAAAATCAAAAAAGCTTGCAAGAGCAAGCTTCAGATTATGTGGCTTTAAGCCCGTCTCGCTCCGATAGGTGCGAGACAAATAAACCACCCGCTATGCGGGTGCGCATCAGATGTTATACAAAAAAATCTCCAAACGCGATACAATAAGGGTGTTCAAGCCAACTGTAAAGCGAAAGGAGACAATAATATGGCACAAAAGGCACATAGTTTATCACACACAAAGTGGATGTGTAAATATCACATTATGTTTACACCTAAGTATAGACGAAAAGTTATTTATAATCAATATAGAAACAGTTTAGGCGAGATATTTCGCCGATGATGCAGTTACAAAGGAGTGGAAATTATAGAAGGACATCTGATGCCAGACCATGTTCATATGTTAGTGAGCATTCCACCACGAATAAGTGTATCAAGTTTCATGGGGTATTTAAAAGGTAAAAGTGCTTTAATGATGTTTGATAAACACGCCAACTTAAAATACAAATTTGGGAATCGACATTTTTGGGCAGAGGGCTATTACGTGAGTACAGTTGGTCTCAATGAAGCCACCATAAAGAAATATATTCAAGAGCAGGAAAAACATGATATAGCACTTGATAAGTTGAGTGTGAAAGAATATGAGGATCCCTTTAGGGATAGTGGCAAGTAGTACAACTGCCTCTTTAAGAGGCTAGTGACGAGTCAAGAGCAGCGAGGCTTGAACAAAGTGAAAGCCAGCATCTTTAGGCGCTGGCTGGTGATGTGGGCTTATAGCCCCGGTTCAAACCACCCGTCTAACGGGTGGTCATGATTGAAGAGAAAGTCCATTTAGGACAATTTTTCTTCAATCTTTTTTGCTCTTCTAAAAAAGAAAAACTCCTGAAACGCGATAAAATAGGCATTTCAAGAGTTAGTGGACATCATGATCATTAAACCATTTCCATTGACACCTTCTAAAAATAGAGTTTGTCTACGTTCTGGAGCAAGCTTTACTTTAATCAACTTTTACAATCCAGCCTTCAGGTGCTTCAATATCACCAAATTGAATGCCTATTAACTCATCATACAAGCGACGTGTCACAGGACCAACTTCTGTTTCACTGTAAAAGACATGTAGCTGACCTTTGTACTGAATGCCCCCAATTGGAGAGATAACAGCTGCTGTCCCACAAGCACCTGCTTCCACAAATTTATCCAGTTCATTAATCGGAACATCACCCTCAATGGCTGTCATACCGAGTCTTTCTTCAGCTAATTGTAAGAGTGAATACTTGGTAATAGATGGCAAAATGGATGGGCTAAGTGGTGTAACAAATTCATTATTAGCAGTAATACCAAAGAAGTTTGCAGCTCCGACTTCTTCAATTTTAGTATGTGTTGCTGGGTCTAAGTAAATCACATCAGAATAACCAGCTGCTTTAGCGGCCTTACCTGGTAGCAAACTGCCTGCATAATTACCACCAACTTTAGCAGCACCTGTTCCATAAGGAGCGGCACGATCAAATTCTTCAGAAACGATAAAGTTAGTTGGAGCAAGTCCGCCTTTGAAATAGTTTCCTACTGGCATGGCAAAAATGGTGAAAATATATTCTTCAGCTGGTTTAACCCCGATAATATCTCCAACTCCAATTAATAACGGTCTAAGGTAAAGCGTTGCACCCGTTCCGTAAGGTGGCACAAAATCCTCATTAGCTTTAACCACTTGCTTAGCAGCATCAATAAATTGTTCTGTTGATACTTGTGGCATCAACAAACGGTCTGCTGTTGCTTGCAAACGCGCTGCATTGCGATCTGGTCTAAACAGTTGAATGGAGCCATCTTTGGTGCGGTAAGCCTTTAAACCCTCAAAAGCTTGTTGCCCATAATGAAGCGCGGGAGCACTTTCTGAGATATGTAAGGTGGCATCTTCTGTTAATTGGCCTTTATCCCATTGACCATCTTTGTAATAAGAAATGTAACGGAATGGCAACTTATGATATTCAAATCCTAAGTTGTCCCAATCAATAGCTATTGTCATCATCTTACCTCTTTTCTGCTTTTTTCTATTGTAACTTTTTTTCAATAATTTTCAAGTCTATTCTATTCCTTTGGTTGCAATTTTCTGAATTCAACATAAAATTAAAAAGAGTTTTCACTCTTTTTAACGAATTTTTGCGGCCATGACTTCCTGATCTGAAATAGTATCTGAAATGAAGGAACCATTGCTTGTCCGTTCCGATAAGGATAGATTGTCCAATTGAATCTGGTAGGCTTGACCAGTCTTGCTGATAACTTCTAACACTTGTTGCTCAGCACTCTCTTCTGGGATTTCAGTAAATAAATCAAACGTATCAGAGGAGGTATCTGATAATACTGCTCCTGCTAGAAAAACACTATGAGGTTTTGCTTTTAATTCCCGTAACACTAAAAGCCCTCGATTGGTACGGCTTGTTTGTGGAATATCATCGACAGCCATCCGTTTTAGAGATCCTCTCTGAGTCAAGACAAAGAAAGAGTCACTTGTCACGGTAAAGGCTGAGGCAAGCCTATCATCTTTTTTCAAGTTGATCCCTTTGACACCAGCAGATTTCAAGCCTTGAGTAGGTACTTCCTGACTGGAGAATCTCAAAGCATAACCATTTTTAGTCACTAATAGCAGATCTTCCATGATAACAGGTGACAAGGTAAGCACGCGGTCTTTGGTATCCTTTAGCTTCACATATTTGGTTGATTTGGATTTATAAGTTCGCCAAGGACTTAATTCTTTACGGTCAAAGCGTTTGATAAAACCATTTTGCGTTATAGCCACATACAGTCCTTGGTCAAATGAAGTCACAATATCAGCATAGAGAATCTCTTCTTCTGTCGCAAAGTTTGAAATGGTTTGCGATAAATGTTCACCAATGTCCTTCCAACGTAAATCAATCAATTCATGGATTGGTCGGTAAATGACATTGCCTAAGGTTGTAAACAACAAGAGATGTTCTGTAGTTTTTGCCTGTTTGACAAAAATGAGATCATCATCATCTCGCTTACCGACTTCTTCCAGACTTGAGGCATTGAAGGAGCGCGGGCTGGTTCTTTTGAGGTAACCACCCCGTGTCACACTGACAAAGGTTTCTTCTTCAGTAATCAAGCTAGCAGTGTCAATCTCAATGGTTTGACTTTCTGCCTGCAACTCTGATAAACGAGGATTGGCGAATTTCTTTTTCACTTCTCTCAGTTCACGCTTCATCACATTATACATGGTTACCTCATCACCAATAATAGCTGAAAGGGTTGTGATTAAGTCTCTTAAATCGTTTTCTTCTTTTTGGAGAGTAACAATATCAGTATTGGTTAAACGATAAAGCTGCAAGGTCACAATAGCTTCTGCTTGTTCCTCAGAGAAATCATAGCTGACTTTCAGATTTTCTTTAGCATCAGCCTTATTATCAGAAGCCCTAATCAAAGCGATAATTTCATCTAAGATGGACAATACACGAATCAAGCCTTCAACAATGTGAAGACGTTTTTCAGCCTTGGCTTTATCAAATTTGGAACGCTCAATGATAATGGTTTTACGATGATTGATATAGCTTGATAAGATTTTTTGAAGGCCTACTTGGCGGGGTGTAAAGTGATCAATGGCAACCATATTGAAATTGTAATTAACTTGAAGGTCTGTGTACTTCAATAAGTAATTCAAAATGGTTTGACTGTCCGCATCTTTTTTCAACTCAATAGCTATGCGAAGACCTGTTCTATCAGATTCATCACGTACTTCTACGATGCCTGGAACTTTATTATTAACACGCGCATCGTCAATTTTTTTGACCAGCACTGCCTTGTTAACCTCGTAAGGGATTTCAGTGACAATGATTTGTTGCTTGCCACCTTTGAGATCCTCGATTTCAGTCCGAGAACGAACAACGACACGACCTTTACCAGTTTCATAGGCTTTTTTTATTTCATCAGCCCCTTGGACAATACCGCCGGTGGGAAAGTCAGGCCCTGGGAGAAATTCCATTAATTTCTCTAAGCTTGCTTTAGGATGATCAATCATGTAAACAACCGCATCAATCACTTCTGACAAATTGTGCGGTGGAATATCTGTTGCATAGCCAGCTGAAATACCAGAAGACCCATTGACAAGTAAGTTAGGAAAGGCTGCTGGTAAAACGGTGGGTTCTTTTTCTGTGTCATCAAAGTTCCAAGCAAAAGGAACCGTATTTTTCTCAATGTCTTGAAGTAAATAACCAGCGATTTCAGATAAGCGAGCTTCCGTATAACGCATAGCCGCAGGCGGATCACCATCCATCGAACCGTTATTCCCGTGCATTTCAACAAGAATTTCACGATTTTTCCAGTCTTGACTCATCCGAACCATGGCATCATAAATAGAGGAATCCCCGTGTGGGTGGAAATTCCCCATGATATTACCAACTGATTTAGCTGATTTACGGTAACCTTTTTCAAAAGTATTACCGTCCTTATTCATCGAATAAAGAATACGGCGCTGAACAGGTTTTAGCCCATCTCGAATATCAGGAAGCGCCCGTTCTTGAATGATATACTTGGAGTAACGTCCAAAACGTTCTCCCATAATGTCCTCAAGGGACATGTTTTGAATGTTTGACATAAGTTTATGATGCATAGCCCTCAAAAAGCAGGACAAGCAATAATCAGAACAAGCAATGTATTAATCGCAAACTGATTTATTGTTTTCACCAGCTTTTGAGCCTATGCTCAAATCCTTTCTTAAAGTTAAAGGTCAGAAAAAACTAGGGAATCACTAGAAAACCGATAGTTTTGAAAAAGGTAATTTCTCCTAAAGGTGATCTAGGAGAAGACAGTAAGTCATCTAAATTCTCACTAAAAAGCGATGAACTTTCTCACTCCATTCTATTAATCCCTCTTTGTTATAAGGTAAATAAAAACATCGCATTTTAAGGGTTTCAAGGATAACCCCCTCAAACACAGAGGCCTGTTCTTGAGGAATAATACAGGCTTTTAAATGAGTTAATGGCAGTTCATCTTTGACTTTTGCAGGATGGTAGCCATCAAAGAGATACTCTTTTAAAGACACTATCTCATCATAAGCAAAATGAAAACTAACCCCTGGGACGAGTTAAATGCCTCATTTAACTCTCTATCATTAGGTAAATGTCCAAGTAATCTTTCCATAGCTAAACGATAACCTGAGCTAGTATTTGACCACCCCAACATCACATAGTTAAAATAGTCCGCGGGATCTCCTGCAGCATTTCTACTATCTTTCACTAATTCCTCAGCTGGGAGGTTGAAAGCCTTAACTGCTGATAGAAGTTTTCCTGATTTAAAGATTGCTATTGCAGTTTCCACCGTACAAGTATGACTAAGCCAGTCACCATAAACAACTTTTCCAGAAACATCATAAGTTGAGGCAACCTTTCTATGACTTGGAGTAAATGGCACTCTACTGTTATCATGTTTCAAATACTGATTAATTGTTGTCACAATAGTTTGATCTTTACAAATAATTTGAGGTTCTCGCTGATTCATTCTTTCGTAATGACAAAAAGCAGCTATCTTTTCCAACTCCCAAGCTTGAATGGATGGGTAGGCCTCTAAAGCAAAATGATAAGTCCCATTCCACTGAAGGCTAAACTCGTTTTGCCAAATAACTAACTTCATAGAAGCTCTCCTCTTCTTAAGAACATGGGAACTAAGTTTTTCTCAAAATAAAACGACTAAAATACTGTATTTTCTTCTAGGGTAAATGTGACGTTGTCCTCAATCCACTGACGACGTGGAGCGGCTTTGTCACCCATCAACACAGAAACGCGTCGCTCTGCTCTTGCCAAGTCGTCAATGGTAACACGAATAAGGGTTCTAGTGTCAGGATCCATAGTAGTTTCCCACAATTGGTTGGCATTCATTTCTCCAAGTCCCTTATACCGTTGGAGAATAGCACCTTTACCAAATTCTTTGCGTAAATCTTCTAATTCACCATCAGTCCAAGCGTAAGCAATTTTTTCAGTCTTCCCCTTGCCTTTTGACATTTTGTAAAGAGGTGGAAGGGCGATGTAAATATGACCGGCTTCTACCAATGGTCGCATGTAACGGTAAAAGAAGGTTAATAGGAGGGTTTGAATGTGAGCACCGTCCGTGTCGGCATCAGTCATGATAATAATTTTATCATAGTTAATGTCCTCGAGATTAAAATCAGCCCCCACTCCTGCTCCGATGGTATAGACCATGGTATTGATTTCTTCGTTTTTCAGAATATCTGCCATTTTAGCTTTTTCAGTATTGAGAACCTTACCTCGTAATGGGAGAATCGCTTGAAACTTACGATCTCGTCCTTGTTTGGCAGAGCCGCCTGCAGAATCTCCTTCGACAAGGTACAATTCATTTTTTTTGGCATTTTTTGATTGGGCTGGGGTTAATTTTCCTGACAACAAGCCCTTATCTTTTTTATTTTTCTTACCGTTGCGAGATTCGTCACGAGCTTTTCGAGCGGCTTCACGCGCATCTCTAGCCTTAATAGCTTTACGCACTAAATGAGATGCCAGTTCCCCGTTCTCTAGTAAAAAGAAGGTCAATTTTTCAGAAACAATACTATCGACAATCGGTCTAGCCAAAGGACTTCCCAACTTATCTTTAGTTTGTCCTTCAAATTGCAGGTGCTGCTCTGGGACTAAAATGGAGAGCACTGCTGATAATCCTTCTCGGTAATCTGAACCTTCTAGATTTTTATCTTTTTCCTTTAAGAGATTGGTTTTACGAGCGTAATCATTCATCACCTTGGTAATAGCTGACTTCAGTCCCGTTTCATGGCTACCACCGTCCTTAGTGCGAACATTGTTAACGAAGGATAAAATGTTGTCTGAAAAACCATCATTGTACTGCATGGCCACTTCTACCTGAAAATCCTGATCTTGACCTTCCATATAAATGACAGGGGTTAAGGTTTCCTTATCTTCATTGAGATACTCAACGAAATCTTGAACCCCGTTTTCATAATGAAATTCTTCGACAATTGGATCATCACCACGAAGATCCGTTAAACTCATCTTGACATTTTTTAAGAGAAAGGCTGATTCTTTGAGACGCTCTGAAATGGTATTAAACTTAAAATCAATGGTTGAGAAAATCTTATCGTCAGGCATAAAGGTAACAACTGTTCCTGATTTTGACTTGGGAGCAGTGCCAACTTTTTTAAGGGTTGTTACTGGTTTTCCTCCATTTTCAAAGCGCTGACGGTAAATAGCACCATCTCTTGTGATTTCAACTTCTAACCAAGCAGATAGGGCATTAACAACCGAAGACCCTACACCATGTAGGCCTCCTGATGTTTTATAGCCCCCTTGGCCAAATTTCCCCCCTGCATGGAGAATTGTAAAAATAACTTGAACCGTCGGAATCCCCATAGCATGTTGACCAGTTGGCATCCCCCGTCCACTATCTGCAACACTGATTGAGCCATCCTTATTAATGACCACCCTAATATCATCTCCAAAACCAGATAATGCTTCATCAACAGCGTTGTCGACGATTTCCCAAATCAGATGATGTAGTCCTGTAGCGTCTGTTGATCCAATATACATCCCTGGACGCTTACGAACGGCATCTAAGCCTTCTAAGACTTGAATAGCATCGTCATTATAGTTATTAATTGTTATTTCTTTCTTAGTCAAAATTGACCTCCGGACATTTTCATCTTTTTTATCTTACAAGTTTTTTGACAATTTTGCAAAGTAATTTGCTAATTTTCCCGAATTCTTTTCAGGGTCTAGTTCTTCAATCCATGAATATGGTATAATATGAAGTATGAAATTGATATTTTTTATTCTAATCGCTTATTTACTTGGTTCTATCCCAACTGGTTTATGGATTGGTCAGCATTTTTACCATGTTAACCTCCGCGAACATGGCTCAGGGAATACTGGAACTACTAATACTTTTCGTATCTTAGGCATTAAGGCGGGAATGACCACCTTGGTGATTGATATTTTAAAAGGCACACTGGCCACTATTTTACCAGTTGTTTTTGGTTTAACCACAGTATCACCCATTGTCATTGGATTTTTTGCAGTTTTGGGGCACACCTTTCCTATTTTTGCTCAGTTTAAGGGTGGTAAGGCAGTGGCAACTAGTGCTGGTGTTTTACTTGGCTTTGCCCCTTGGTATCTTCTCTCTCTGGCCCTTGTTTTTTTACTGACTCTTTATTTGTTCAGTATGATTTCTCTAGCTAGTGTGGTTTCTGCCATTGTGGCTGTTCTAATTGTTTTAATCTTCCCTGCGATCCACTTTCTTTTACCTCGCTATGACTGGTTTTTAACCTTCATTGTCATGTTATTAGCCGCTATTATCATCACAAGACATCAGGATAATATTAAGCGTATGAAACACCATTCTGAAAATTTAGTGCCTTGGGGGCTAAATTTAAGCAAACAAACACCTCAAAAATAAACTTACTAAAAGCCTGACTTCCTCTGAAAGTCAAGCTTTTTTAACTCATTTGTTAATTGGGGTAAACAACCTCTCCATCTGCAATAGTGTATTTCACAATACCTTTGAGTTTTTCCCCAACAAATGGCGAATTGGTAGCTTTGGAAGCGAATTGATCTGTAATGATACGGTCTTCCTTGTCTGAGAAAATCACTAGATCTGCTGGTCCATTTTCTGCTAAATAACCAGCATCAAAATCATAGAGGGAAGCAGGATTAATGGTCATTTTTTCTAATAGGGACATAAGGCTAAGATGACCTGGTTCAACCAAATATGTCAAACCTAAGGACAAAGAAGTTTCAAGACCTGTCATTCCAGATGGTGCTTTAGTCATATCCTCAACGGCTTTTTCATCCTTGTGATGAGGAGCATGATCAGTAGCAATAATTGTAATAACACCAGATTTCAAACCTTCAATAACGGCTAAACGGTCTCTTTCTGTACGTAAGGGAGGATTCATCTTAGCATTAGTCCCTGCCAAAAGCAAGAGATCTTCAGTTTTTGAAAAATGTTGTGGGGCTACTTCGGCAGTCACCTTAGCACCCAGCTGTTTAGCAAAGGCGACTACTTGAACCGATTCTGCCTTGGATAAATGTTGAATGTGAACATGAGCCTGTCTATCATAAGCAATCATCACATCTCTAGCAATCATACTGTATTCCGCCACACCAGTTGCTCCGCAAAAGTGAAACTGCTCCCGAGCAATACCTTCGTTAAAGCCAAGAATACCATTTAACTGAGGATCTTCTTCGTGTAAGGAAATAAAGGTATTATTAGCATTGGCGAGGTCAAAGGCTTCTTTTAAAACTTTGGAATTTTCTAAGGGAATGCCATCGTCCGAAAAGCTGACTGCTCCAGCCTCCAACAAGGCTTTAAAATCAGTCACATCTTGTCCATTAAAGTTTTTGGTCACACTGGCATTGGTGTAAATATGAATCTTTTCTTTAGCGGCGCTAGCTAGCACTTCTTGTAGGGTTTTGACATCTGAGATAACAGGATTGGTATTGGCCATCATGACAACTGTCGTCACACCACCTGCTGCAGCTGCCAAGGCTCCTGTATGAATATCTTCTTTATGTGTTTGCCCCGGCTCCCTGAAATGCACATGAATATCTACCAAACCTGGAGCAACAATGAGGCCAGTAGCATCAATCACTTGGGCTTCTTGGCAGTCAATAACGGGAGCTATCTTTACAATCTGCTTACCATCAATCAACACATCTACCACTTGATCACGCTGCGATTTTGGATCCATAAGGCGGCCATTTTTAATGAGTAACATGCTCTCTCCTTTTTTCTGTTATTCTCCTGAAAACTTAGATATTTTTACCTAAAACATTCCACTTTAGTTACTTGAAACTACTAGCATATCAAAAACGCTGACCTAAGGTGCTTAACCTAAAGCGCTCCATATGTTAACAGTAACACTTCTTCCTATTGCAACCAATCAACACCAGTCAAGCCCTCTTTTTCTAAAATAGCATTGGCTCTTGAAAAAGGTCTACTACCAAAAAAACCACGGTAAGATGACAAGGGGCTTGGATGAGGGCTCTCGATAATATGGTGTTTGGGATTAGTAATGAAGGCTTTTTTCTTCCTCGCATAGGCTCCCCACAAGATAAAGACAACAGGACTATCCTTCTCATTTAAAACTTTAATAATAGCATCTGTAAATGGTTCCCAAATCAAACCAGCATGTCCGTTAGCCTGTCCGGCTGGTACCGTTAAGCAAGCATTGAGGAGTAAAACTCCCTGGCTGGCCCAAGTCGTCAAATCATGATGATCACGAGGACCAATATCATCAGCCAATTCTTTTAAAATGTTCAGGAGGGATGGCGGAGCGGGAATCTCTTCTGGAACTGAAAATGACAAGCCCTGTGCCTGTTTAGGTCCGTGATAAGGATCTTGGCCTAAAATCAACACTTTGGTTTCTTCTAAAGAAGTTACCTGCAAGGCTTTAAAAACATTCTCCCGAGGTGGGTAAACACAGCCTGAAGCATATACATCGTCTAAAAAATGGTTAATACGACCATAGTAATGTTCTGGTAAAAAAGCCTTGATTTTCTCATGCCAAGTTGAATGATTCATAAGGTTCCTTTCTAGTGACGTCAGCTACTAAATCAAAAATAATATTCTTTTCTATCTAGTCTATCATATTTTTAACAGAAAAACCCTGAAAACATGGTATTTTCAGGGTTAATATTCGTTTTTTGTGGTATATTAAACTAGCGCTAGCTTTCTTTCTAAATATTCTTGATAACGTTCTAACAAAAAGGCGATGAGCCAATAGATAAAGGCTACTAAAATATACATGGACATGTAGTCCCACTCCCTACCACCGATAATTTTAGCATTTTGAAAAATATCTGGTACGGTAATCATGGCAGCCAGCGATGAGCTTTTGACCATATCAATAATCACGTTTCCCAAAGGGGGAATTGCAATCCGAAAAGCCTGCGGCAAAATGATTTTCTTAACCATCAGGGAATATGGCAAACCTAGAGCCTTAGCAGCTTCCCATTGTCCTTTATCAATAGCGTCTATGGACGAGCGGAAAACTTCAGAAATATAGGCAGCGCTAACCATGGAAAAACCAAGATAAGCACACAATAAGGATGGCCATTCTAAGCCGTAATAAGGTAATCCAAAATATAAGACAAAGAGAACGACAATCATTGGCACGCCACGCATGATAGAAATGTAAACTTTAACAAGATAGTGTATCAGAGGCTGACGTAATCTCCCTAATAGAGCAAGGAGTAAGCCAAAGAAGAGCCCAGTTAGAAAACTAAGTAGTGATATACCAAGAGTATAAGGTAATCCCGATAACACAAATCCTAAACTATCTTTCATTAACTGGATATTAATCATGTGGTTAGGCCTCCTTTAACAGCAAGCATTAGTTAACATCTCTAGTATCAATGACGGGAATTTTCTTATCTTTACCAAAAGGTTTGGTCAAATCCTGACCTGCATAATAGGTTTCAGAGATTTTTTTCAAGCTACCATCTTTTTTCATGTCCTTAATAACAGCATCGATTTTTTTCTTAAGACTATCGTCTTTTTTACTCATGACAATCCCTTGTTCGGTTGGGTTGTACTGAACATCGCTCATTTTGACATTCAAGTTTGGATTTTGAGAGAGCATATAATCTACAAATAATTTCTGGGCTGGGTAGTCATTTGGAATGAAATCTGTTCGACCATTGGCCACATCGTTGAGGTAAACGTCTCCTGTGACATTATCATAGGTTACGAGCTCGGCTCCCTGCTTTTGCGCCACTTTCATGTATTCTGTTCCGGAGGCACCTGCTGCTTTCTTACCTTTCCAGTCACTAAGGTCTTTTTTAGACATGTTTGAACTGCCATCAGCGCGTACAATCATGCCTCCTACACCATATTTATAAGGTGTGGACATATTGTATTTTTTCTGACGTTTTGGGGTAATGTCAAAATTATTGAGGGAAATATCCACTCGACCACTGTCAACTGAGGTAAAGGCTTGGTCAAATCCTGTTTCGACAAACTTGACTTTAATATCAAGACGTTTACCAATTTCTTTGACCATATCTACTTCATAACCCACTAGTTCATTATCATCATTATAAAAAGAGGTAGGTTGGTAAGTTCCTGGAGTAGCTACTTTGAGCACGCCTTTGTCCTTGATCTTATCCCAGGTTGACTCTTGTGATTTATGTGAAGCACATGCTGTCAATAAAAGACTGGCAAGTCCGATAGAAAGTACGGTAACTGGTTTTTTCATGGTGACTCCTTTGTTAAGATAAAAACAGTATAACACTCAAACTATTTGTCTTTCCTTGTTAACGCTCACAACCGTCAAAAAATTAATCTATAATAGATAAACTGTTTTATAAGATTACTGTTGAGGAATATTCAATAAGCCTGCTACTTCAAACTGCTCTGCAATTCCTAATAATAGGTCTTCTCTGCCTTTAGCAGCAATCAGTTGAATGCCCATTGGTAGGCCTTCTTTCGTTTCATAAGTCGGTAGACTGATAGCTGGCTGGCCAGTTAGATTAGGCAGGGCTGTGTAGGGATTAATGGCCAAACTCTTGTCAAACATCGCTTCTACCAAATCTAATTGCTCTTTGCTATTGAAAGCTTCAGCCTGAGCCAGTTTCGCCATAAGGTGAGAATCTGGGACAAGTTCCCCGTGTTTAGGGGCTGGTGTATTGGTTGTGAAGGTCAACAATAAATCATAGGTCTCATGAAAGCTAGCCATGGTTGCACTATAAGCATCCCATTTTTGAAGGACCTGTGAGTAACGCCAAGCAGGAATGTCTTTACCTGATTGGTAAATAGCCCAAGTCATGGTTTCCATATCGTCCTTGGTCATTGGGCGCCCAAAAGTGGTTTCAATACTAGCAAACATAGCAGCTGTTTCAACACTATTCATGGTGTAATAATGACGAATCGCTTCTGTCATGTTTATAGGAAACTCTTGCAATTCAACCAGATGATGTCCCTGCTCTGTTAGCCAAGTTACAGCTTGTCTTAAAGCTTCTGCGGTATCTAAAGATACTGGACTACCATCAATTAACCGTTGGTAAAAAGCAATTCTCAAGGGACGCTCGAGCGGTCGATAAATACTATCTTTTGATAATCTGGCAAGAGGAAATGGACTTTCCAATTGTTCTACCTGTAAATGGTAAAGCAAATTCTTGGTGTCTCTAACTGATTTGGTCAAAGCAAAATGAACTGAGGCTCCTTGCCAGCCTCTATAAGAACCAGGCCCAACAGGCATGCGTCCACGGCTAGGTTTCAAGCCAATTAAGCCATTGAAAGAGGCTGGAATCCGAATAGAGCCGCCCCCATCACTAGCAGGTGCTAATGGACTAATCCCAGATGATACCACGGCTGCTGCCCCACCTGATGAACCACCAGCATTTCGCGAGTTATCTTGAGGTAAAGAAACCGGACCATAGAGACGACTATCACTAATATTTTTAAAGCCAAATTCAGGCGTATTGGTTCGACCCAAAATAATAAAGCCTAAGGCTTCTAACCTTTGCACAAATAAATCGGTTTTAGTTGCATGATAGTCCTTGAATAGCTTGGAACCTGATGTTGATAAGTCTCCCTTTAGCTCTTGACCTAAATCCTTCAAAAAAATGGGAACTCCTGCAAAAGGTTTACCTGAAAAATCCCTTTGCCGGGCTTCTTCTAGGGCTGCTTCAAAGCGTTCTGAGGTAATGGCATTTAAGGTAGGATTTAACTTTTTTGCTTTTTGAATGGCCTGACCGACCAATTCTACTGGAGTGATTTGTCCGGCTTGAACTGCCGTAGCCATAGCTGTTGCATCTTGATAAGTCATGATGACTCTTCCTTTCTGACATTGTCTTTTTAAAACATCCTTTTTTATTAAAACACAAATCTCATCAAACCACCATTAAAAGAATAATAACCAGCAACCAAAAAAGACTACCCTAAGGCAGTCCTTGATGATGATACTTATCGAGGTGATCTTAAAGCCGTCCAATAGTAGGCCACCTCTTGGTAACCTTGATGCTCATACATGGCACGATTCTCTTCTTCTGAAATCAAGATAACCTTTTGATAGTCTTGACTGGCTCGGTACTGCAGATTGGTTCCAATGCCACACCCCCGATAGGTTTCCCTCACATAAAAGTCATCCATTTCAATGTAATCACCACATTCCCAAGCCGTGATGTCTCCAACAATATTATCTTGGTCAAGGGCAAGGTAAATAGCAGAGCCTTCCGTCAGTAAGTGGTTTTCATTATAGGCTTGCATTTGATTGGCATAGGTTTGACCATAATCAAGGTATCTTTCATATTTATAAGCTAGATAAGCCGAGAAGGTTTCTTTTGAGAGCGGCTCAATTCTTATCGGCTCAGTATGTCGCCAAGTTAGGTTTAAATGATCACGGGTACTGGTAAAGATGAGATGTTTTTCAAAGGCAAACCCTTTTGCTTCTAAAAACACTTGCAGTTCAGACGTCAGTTCCTGATTTTCTGCAAAAAAGACAAAAGCATAGTCACTGTCATAATCGGCCTGTTCCGTAGACAAATAAGCTAAATCTTCTTTTAAGTCTGCCACAGTGGGCATACGATAGTAACTAAGGTAATTTGAAAAATAACGCTCTGAAGTGATGGGATTTTTATAATGGTTAAAGCGTTCTGTTTTCTGATAAACAGGCTCTCCTGCTTCCAGTAAAGCTTTGTAAGACATAATGCATTCCTTTTTCCGTAAATCAAAGGGCTTAACGATAGTTTACCCTTGCCAATTCTTCTGATCTTCTTTGAATTTTTGAAGTAGCTGTAAGCCATCAGCAGTGATATAGCCTTGCTCCTTAGCTACTTTGATTAATTCGCTGTAGCTTGACAAGGTGACCAACCTCACACCTGCTTCTTCAAAATTCTTAGCAGCCTTAGCCAATTCGTAGGTAAAAATGGCAACCACTCCCAAAACATCAGCTCCCTCACGTCTAGCGGCAGCGGCGGCTGCCAGTACCGACCCACCTGTTGAAATTAAATCTTCAATAAGAACCATTTTCTGGCCTTTTAAAACTCGACCTTCAATCTGGTTTCCAGCGCCATGATCTTTAGGTTTGCTGCGGATATAAGCAAAAGGAAGCGACATCTTATCAGCAATAATGGCGCCATGGGGGATTCCTGCTGTGGCTGTACCAGCGATGACCTCAACTTCTGGGAAAGTTGCCTTGATAGTTTCCACAAACCCATTTTCAATGAGATTACGGGTTTCAGGATAAGATAAAGTAATGCGATTATCAGTGTAAATCGGGGATTTGATTCCAGAGGCCCAAGTAAACGGGTCTTCAGGCTTTAAATAAACAGCTTTAATATCAAGTAATTGAGTTGCAATTTGGCTTGCTAATGTCATGTTGAAATCTCCTAATTCTTTTTTATGCTGGTTGATTGCTCTGGTAGACACGAAATGGATTAACCTGCCCATTCAGCTTTTATCATATGGTAGGCAGCTACTGGATCTTCCGCCTGTGTAATAGGACGCCCCACCACAATATAATCACTTCCGATAGTCCTTGCTTGGGCTGGAGTCATGACTCGTTTTTGATCTCCTACTGCACTGCCTTTGGGGCGAATACCCGGGCTCAAACAAACAAATCCCGGAGGCGTTACAGCCTTAATAGCTTCTACTTCCTGTGCCGAACAAACTACTCCATCTAGTTGCGCTTTTGCTGCCCCTCGAGCATAATGCAACACAGATGCTAAAAGGCTAGATTGAATATTTTGATCTTCTCGCATTTGTTGTTCACTAGTTGACGTTAACTGCGTCACCGCAATTAAGGTTGGTCCTTGACCTAGCCCTTCTCGAGCAGCTCGAAGCATCTCAACTCCACCTGCAGCTTGAACAGTTGTCATGTCAATATCTAATTGTTTGAGTACTCTCATAGCGGCATAGACAGTATTTGGAATGTCATGCAACTTTAAATCCAAGAAGACATGATGTCCCAAACCTTTGATGTAACGAACAATGTCTGGCCCTTGGGCATAATACAATTCCATACCGACTTTAACATAGAGTTTTTCTTCTGCTGGGAAAAGCGAAAGAAATAATTTCACCTCATCAAATGACGGGAAATCTAAAGCAATAATAGGACGTTCTCCTGGCATAATCTTTCCTTTCTACAAATGCTGTCAGTAGAGCAAGCAAAAAACCTCACTTCCAAAGAAGCGAGGCTACACTAAACCAAGAGGGAAAAATCCCCTCTTTTTATCCTGTGTCCCTTGTTCGCCTCTCTGGACGTCACTTAAAGGTTTTCATTTAATGCTAACATTGTATCTTTTTTCTGAATAGAAGTCAACTAATGCCACTAATCCCTAGTCAGTCGGTTGATTGAGCTCAGCCGCTGCTGCTTTTGGACTTTGGTAATGTTTCATAAAGGCTTCTTCCTCAAGATTGACCAGTTTAATGTGGTCATAAAGAACTTCTGAAATAGGAATTTCCTTAAGAGACATGGCAATAATCTTTAAAGAAGAAAAGACATCAATCAAGACACCAAAAACACGAATCCGTTTATCACCAATAATGGCCTGAAAGACTTCTTTGGATTGGCATAAATCTATCAGATGATCCACTCCTTTAATCCAATTATCGACAATATCCAAAGTTTTGTTCATCAACTTAAAGGCTGATTCTTCATACCAAAAAGTGGACTCAATCAAGCGTTGCTGCGTATCCAAGGTATCAATGGCCGCAACAATGTCTCCCAACTCAGACTGTACTAAATAAGCTGGAAATTCTCCTCCAAGTATGGAAGGAGTTCGTTCTACGAGCTTCAGTTCATCACGAAAAAGAGTCAAATAGTGGATACTGACCAATAACTTTTGGATCAAGATTTGATGACTATTTTGTTCAGTAACATTCACACGACCACCACCCTTTGATTAGAAAAAAGCACACTTGTTAATACTATTAATATAACACAAGACAAATAAAAGGGCAACGAATTGATGGATCTATTACTTAAAATTAACAATCGGTTTTGCGACCTCTTTGTTGCATTTTCCCTTAACAACAGCCTTCTCTAAAGCCTTCTATTTTCTAAGACTTTTGTGCTTGCGTCTTTATTTTTTTTGGGATAGACTGTACTTATGAGAATTCAACAATTACATTATATTATTAAAATTGTCGAATGTGGCTCCATGAATGAAGCCGCTAAGCAGTTATTCATCACACAGCCAAGTCTATCTAATGCTGTTAAAGACTTGGAAAGCGAAATGGGAATCACCATTTTTATCCGTAACCCTAAAGGGATTACCCTGACTAAAGACGGGGTGGAATTTTTATCTTATGCCCGTCAAATCATCGAGCAAACATCGCTGTTAGAAGACCGCTATAAAAATCAAAATACAAGTCGCGAACTCTTTAGTGTCTCCTCACAACACTACGCTTTTGTGGTGAATGCCTTTGTCTCACTCCTCAAGCAGACCGACATGACCCAGTACGAACTCTTTTTGCGTGAGACAAGAACTTGGGAAATCATTGATGATGTCAAAAACTTTCGTTCTGAAATTGGTGTTCTCTTTATTAACGACTACAACCGAGATGTTTTGACGAAACTATTTGATGACAATCATTTGACGGTGACGCCTTTATTTAAGGCCCATCCCCATATTTTTGTCAGCAAATCAAATCCTCTGGCATCTAAAAAACTATTAGTCATGGACGACTTGATAGATTTTCCTTACCTGAGTTATGACCAAGGGATTCACAACTCTTTTTACTTTTCAGAAGAGATGATGTCTCAGATGCCCCACAGTAAATCAATTGTGGTCAGTGACCGTGCCACCCTCTTTAATTTAATGATTGGTTTAGACGGCTATACCGTTGCCAGTGGTATTCTAAATAGTAATCTAAATGGTGACCAGATTGTGGCTATCCCGCTAGATGTTCCTGACGAAATTGATATTGTTTTTATCAAGCATGAAAAAGCCAACTTGTCCAAAATGGGGGAACGTTTTATCGAATACCTTCTCGAAGAAGTAACCTTTGATTAATTTCTTTTTCAATCGTCATACGAAAAAAACACGGTAGCAAGACCATTCTCGGTCAAGTTATCGTGTCTTTTTGATAAATGCAACTAAGAAACTAGTCTGAATCGCCTAGCTCAGCTTTAATAATGGTATTCATCTGGTCAAAGTAAAAGGGCTCACGTCGGTAGTCAACGCCGGAAAAAGTTGCTAAAGCGATAATATTTTCCAAAAAAGTCTGAGAAGAAAAATGGGTTGTACGGTATAATTCTTCTTCATCAAAAGGCTTAATCAGATGAGCCAGAGGATTACGAACAGATTTTTCAAAGATTCTCAACGAAAGAACCAGGTCCTTGATTTCCTGAGGTAGGGAGGTCAAAGTCAACATGTCTGCCAAACTTTTGGTCGTCACATTGCGAGACTGCTTGTGAGACAGGTAGGCTTTGAAAACATCATGATTGGCCTCTTGCATAGCTTGAAAATCCCAAATATCGTATTGATCATTTTTCGAATCGATAACATAGATCCTAAATTGTGGAATTTCTGACGCTATGAGTCTGAGAAAAAGGCGGTAAAGAATAGGTGATACTGACCGAACGAAATCAATAATAGCACCGTTTTTTACCTTAACTTCTAAATCCAAAATGTAATTAGCAATCTGCTCATCTTCAAGCGATTGGTTAAGCCATAATGAACAGTGGTACTGGTCTTCAATAGCCCGATTCTCTGCGGCATGTTCCGACAAAAAGGCAAGGTTCAATTCTCTGCGCTCTTTTAACATCTCTAGTAAATAGAGGGCAGTTTTAGGAATATTCGGCAAGGCTTTTACAATCCTAAAGGCGTGATTATAAGCATAGACATCCAAAAGGATGTCTATTGTTTGGTTATTAGTCATTGGCAATTAAGGTTTCCAAACCAACCTTCATCATATCAGTGAAAGTTGTTTGACGTTCTTCAGCAGTGGTGTCTTCTGTTGGATCGTTCAAATTATCAGAAATCGTCATAATACCAAGAGCTTTAACATGGTGTTGAGCAGCTAAATAGTAAAGGGCTGCTGCTTCCATTTCAATGGCTTTGACTCCCATTTTCCCAAGAGCCATATTGCGCTCAGGCATGTTAGAGTAAAAGACATCAGAAGAAAGAACATTCCCAACGTGAGTGGTTACTCCCATTTCTTTAGCAATATGGTAAGCATTGTCAAGTAGCCCAAAATCAGCAATTTGTGGGAAATCAAATTCTGGGAAGTCATTACGAATAATGTTTGAGTTGGTTGCTGCTGCTTGGGCAAGCACCAATTCACGCACATGAACATCTGGGTCAATCGCACCCGCAGTACCGACACGAATCAATGTTTTGACACCGTAGTCAACGATTAATTCACGAGCATAGATAGAAATCGAAGGCATTCCCATACCAGTTCCCATAACAGAAACTCGGTGCCCTTTGTAAGTCCCAGTGTAACCAAACATGTTACGGACTTCATTGAAGCATACCGCATCTTCTAGGAAGTTTTCGGCGATAAATTTAGCGCGCAATGGGTCTCCGGGAAGAAGAATTTTATCAGCAATATCGCCTTGTTTGGCGGAAATATGGATAGACATAATGATATTAAGGGCGACCAGAAAGCGATTGGAATTTAGAAATCCGACACAGTGTGCAGACGCACAAGACAACTCATTTCCAAGATTTCTGGCCGTATTCCATTCAAACTGAATACGAACCCTTTCCTTTCGTTGGTTATGTTAACAAGAAAAGCTAGTGCCTGAGTTCAAAATCAATAGAACTCCTACCTTTGCTTTCGTGTTTAAAAGTTAAAAATGATAGAATAGCCGCCTAAACGCAATGATAACCATTCGACGTCCATTCTTTGCATAATGTTTAAATAAACGAGATTGAGCTCCAAGACAGCGTTCGCTCTCTTTTCTTTCGTGTTAACTGGTCAATAAATCAGAAGGGATGTCACTGCAATTTAGAGGGCAGTTAACATCTTTTTGTGATTACTTCTTAGTTTTTTTGTTGCGAACAGATTGGCTTATAAAAACCGTTCCTAAGCAAAACCAAGTCAAGACCATTGCTTTATGATGTGATTATCAACTGCGCCAAACTGACGACATAAAATAACATTCCTATAATATGATAACCCAGTTGATTTTGTTCCTTCTACAACTCTGCTAAGATAGCCTTAACAAGCCCTTTGAAATCTTCTTTGATGTGTTGGGTCACTTCCACAACTTCTTCGTGGTTCAATTCTGATTGGAAACCAGCTGCAAAGTTTGTAATAGCTGAAATACCAAGTACTTTAAGTCCAGAATGAGCAGCAACAATAACTTCTGGCACAGTTGACATACCAACAGCATCTGCTCCTAGTACTTTGAAAGCACGGATTTCTGCTGGGGTTTCATAAGTTGGACCAGTCAAGCCCATATAAACACCGTCTTCTAGCTTAATGTTCATTTTTTCAGCTACGTCATGTGCCTTATCACGGTAAACCTTAGTATAGGCATCAGACATATCAGGGAAGCGTGGACCAAACTCATCTAAGTTTTCACCGATCAATGGGTTATTTCCAGTCATGTTGATATGGTCTGTGATTGTCATCAAGGTACCTGGCCCATAGCCGATACCACCAGCTGCATTTGTGACAAGAACGCCTTCACACCCAAGAGCTTTCATGACACGAACAGGGAAAGTCACCACTTCAAGCGGGTTTCCTTCGTAAAAATGGAAACGTCCTTGTAAAGCAAGCACTTTCCGACCAGCTAAATCACCGTAAACTAATTTTCCAGCATGGCCAACAACAGTTGACTTGCCCCAGTTTGGAATATCAGCATAATCAATAACAATAGCATTGGTTACTTCTTCAGCAAGTTCACCAAGGCCTGAACCAAGAATTAATCCAAATTCTGGTGCTTCAATTCCTTTAGCAACCAAAAAGTCTTTTGTTTCGTTAATTTTCGTTATCAATGACATCTTTTTCTCCTTTTACCTCGATAGGGTTCATAATTTCGCCTTCCTCTTTCAGATAAGAACTAGGCAGGAGCAGGGGGATAGGAAGAATACTCAGAAGGACGACAAAGTCTTACTCCTTTACGAGTCACAACAATAGGACGATTAATCAGAATGGAATCCGCCAGCATCACCGTGATAATATCTTGCTCAGCTACTGCTTGGTTGGCTAATCCATGGGTCTCAAATTCAGAAACATTGCTTCGCAAAAACTCCCGAGCTGTCATTCCCATTTTGTGTAAGAGAGCAATCAAGGTCTCTCGCCTAGATAGTGTCTGCAAATACTCAATAATTGTTGGCTTAATGCCTACATGACAAATCATTGCAAGAACATTGCGTGAATTACCACAGTTTGAATTATGATAAATCGTGATTTCTTCCATTACCAACCACTAATACCAACCACTAACTTTTCCTTATTTTAAGTGACTGAGGAATGACTCCCCAATCATGGCTGTATCAACACCAAAGTTTTCTGCAACAGTCGCTGAAATATCGGCAAAATGACCTTGTGGAATGAGGCCAGTTCCAGTAAAGGAAGCTGAATAAGCAAGCAAGGGAATGTATTCGCGTGTATGGTCTGTCCCTGCATAAGTTGGGTCGTTACCGTGGTCAGCAGTGATGAGAAGTAAATCGTCTTCTTTCATATTTGAGATGATTTCTGGTAAGCGATTGTCGAATTCATGCAAGCAGTCTCGATAACCCTCTGGGTCACGACGGTGACCAAAATTGGCATCAAAATCAACAAGGTTAGTAAAGGAGAATCCCTTAGTGAACTCAGGTAGTTGGAGGGTCTTAATAAGGGTATCAATACCATGGCTGTTTGACTTATTGTGTCCCATGTCATTCGTAATACCTGAACCATTAAAGATGTCATTAATCTTACCAACGGCATAAGTCGGCACACCTGCGTCAGCCAATTTATTCAAAACCGTATCTTGGAAAGGAGACACCGCATAATCATGACGATTGGCCGTACGGGTAAAGTTTCCTGGTTCGCCTACATAAGGACGCGCAATGATACGACCTAAAAGAGCCGGACGCTCAAGCGTGATGGAGCGAGCATATTCACAAATCTTGTAAAGTTCTTCCACAGGAATAATGTCTTCATGGGCTGCAATTTGAAGCACTGGGTCTGCTGAGGTGTAAACAATCAACTCACCCGTTTCCATTTGACGTGGACCAAAATCATCAATAACAGCAGTTCCAGAATAAGGCTTGTTAGCCTCACGAATAATCTTACGACCCGAAAACTCCTCAATTTTAGTTAAAATCTCTTCTGGGAAACCATTCCAGAAAGTGTCAAAGGGTTCAGTAATGTTTAGTCCCATAATTTCCCAATGACCTGTCATGGTATCTTTTCCAAGGGATACTTCTTCCAATTTAGTCGCGTAACCAGTAGGATTTTCTTCTGCCGGAACAGTTTTTAGCGGCACTGGACGAGGGATGTTGCCAAGTCCAATTTTTGCCATATTAGGAACAGACAAGCCCGCTGTTTCTGAAATATGACCGAGTGTGTCAGAATCTGTATCAGCTACACCTGCATTAAAGAACTTGTCAGAATCTGGTGCTGCACCAATACCAACAGAGTCTAAAACGATCAAGTGAATACGATTAAATTTTGACATAAGTCTCCAATCTAGGGGAGGTTACGGTTGGCTCCCCAAAACCTATAAAATATTTTTAACACTGTTAATGTGCTAAGACTAGCCTACTTTAGGCGCTTCTAAAACAGTAACACCATCTTTGCTAGCAACAATCACCTTATCAACCATACCATTAAAGAGACCGTGTTCCACAACACCAACTGTCCCATCTAACAAACGACCAAAGGCAACAGGGTCTTCAATGCGACCTAAGTCAAGGTCAATAATGTAGTTTTGCATGTCGGTCACCAAACGACTGTCACCTTTCATACGAAAAGAAGGTTTGTACCCAGATTTTTCAAAGACACGGAACAAGCGGTCAGCACCATATTGAACCACTTCGACTGGTAATTTAAAGGCACCCAAATGCTCTACCATTTTAGAATCGTCCACAACCCAGATGTATTCTTTTGTCGGTGTTGCGACAATCTTTTCCATCAATAAAGCTGCACCGCCTCCCTTGATACCGTTGAAGTCTTTATCAACTTCATCAGCACCATCGACAGTGAGGTCAATGCTATCAATATCATCTATCGATTTCAAAGGAATGCCTAGACCTTCTGCTTGCTTACTGGTCACACTTGATGTCGTAACTCCCACTACTTGCAGTCCTTCTTCCTTTACACGACGACCAATTTCTTCAACAAAATAGTAGGCCGTTGACCCAGTTCCCAGTCCAATAGTCATGCCATCGGTCACATATTGCGCAGCGGTAACACCGGCAACTTTTTTGAGTGCTTCCATGATTCCCCCTTATAATAGAATTGCGTCTTAGCACTTTATTATACCATGAAAGCGACCACTTGTTAATGGAAATATCTGATTTTCATTCATAAGATCACAGAGGAATTGGCTTCTCCTATGTTTCCTTGTTTTTTGTTGTGTCCCCCTTTAAAAGATTAGCGCGCTTTAAGTTAAGAGCCACAACCAGATAGCAATACCTTGCTTTCTGGCAGGACTTGATTTAAAATAGAGGGCATGAGTATAACTAAAGAATTTGATACAATCACCGCCATTTCCACTCCTCTTGGTGAAGGAGCTATTGGCATTGTTCGCCTCTCTGGAACAGAGGCCCTTACCATCGCTAAATCTGTTTTTAAAGGAAAGGATTTGGAGAAAGTAACTTCCCACACCATTAATTATGGTCATATCGTTGATCCTAAAACAGAAGCTATTGTCGATGAGGTTATGGTTTCTGTCATGCTGGCCCCAAAAACCTTTACCCGTGAGAATGTTGTCGAAATTAACACCCACGGTGGCATTGCTGTGACAAATGAAATTTTGCAACTGTTGATTCGACAAGGGGCTAGAATGGCAGAGCCTGGCGAATTCACCAAGCGTGCTTTCTTAAATGGGCGTGTCGATTTGACTCAGGCTGAGGCTGTCATGGACATCATTCGTGCTAAAACAGACAAGGCTATGACGATTGCGGTCAAGCAGCTCGATGGCTCTCTTTCCCAGCTTATCAATAGTACCCGACAAGAAATTCTCAATACCTTGGCCCAAGTTGAAGTCAATATTGACTACCCTGAATACGATGATGTGGAAGAAATGACCACAGCTCTACTGCGTGAAAAAACACAAGAATTTCAAAACCTTTTGGAGAATCTTCTCCGAACAGCCAAACGAGGTAAAATTCTGCGTGAGGGCTTATCAACAGCTATTATTGGTCGTCCAAATGTTGGTAAATCAAGCTTACTTAATAATTTATTGCGAGAAGACAAGGCCATTGTCACTGATATTGCAGGAACCACTCGAGATGTCATTGAGGAATACGTTAACATCAAGGGAGTTCCCCTCAAGCTTGTCGATACGGCTGGCATTCGTGAGACAGATGATCTGGTCGAACAAATTGGTGTTGAACGGTCTAAGAAAGCCCTCCAAGAAGCTGACCTTGTTCTCCTTGTGCTGAATGCTTCTGAAAAATTGACCGAGCAAGACAGGGCTTTGTTAAATCTCAGTCAGGACAGTAACCGTATTATTTTACTGAACAAAGCCGATTTGGAACAAAAGATTGAGTTAGAGCAATTACCTGATGACTGCATCTCTATTTCCGTTTTAACCAATCATAATATTGACCTAATCGAAGATCGTATCAACCAGCTCTTCTTTGATAATGCTGGATTAGTGGAACAAGATGCTACTTATCTTTCAAACGCTCGCCACATTTCTCTAATTGAAAAAGCTGTGCAGAGTTTGAAAGCTGTCAATGAGGGCTTGGCACTTGGCATGCCAGTGGATTTATTACAGGTTGATCTAACAAGAACTTGGGAAATCCTTGGAGAAATTACAGGGGATGCTACTCCTGATGAACTCATTACCCAACTCTTTAGCCAATTCTGCCTTGGTAAATAACACAATACCCCTGCCGGAACAGTGTTCCGACTCTTCAAACCGCAGACAATCCCTATTTCATCTGGGTTTGTCTTTTTTTCAGTCTTCCTCTTGTCAAAAAGTGAAAAAATAGGTCAGAGAAGCCAAATAAAAAGACCTTCCTAACTATGATTTTGGTGTGTGTGTTTTGAGATTAAGGCAGGCTAACGCTAGCTCAAGTTTATCCTGCATCTTGGTCTTGCCTATCGGTTTCGTGTAAGGAAAGACAGGAGTAATCTCTTGGAAGAGGAGAAAGTAAGCAATGCTGGGTGTTTTATAACCAGAGTCTGCGATAAGGTCAGTTGGTTTGAGGTCTTTAATTTGGTCAAAGAGGTCGGGAAACGCCAGACTATCAGGAACATTCCCAGCGTGAATACTGTATCCTAGTACCCAAGCATATTTATCACAAGCTACTTGAGCATTGTAAGCAAAGACTTCCTTCACTTTTTTGTTTCTAGGCTCAGGCTGAAAAGTTTTCCCAAACCTTTTCACTGTTCTCCCTTATGAAACCAACCACTATCAGGATCCGTTGTCGATATTTTCTTACTTATGGGCTCTTTTTCTTTGGCGAGCCCTAGCAACTTTTTTCCCTGTTTCTCTCTATCCTTGGCAATTCCTCGCTCTAATTGGGCACTCATGAATTTAGCTTGCGCCTCGACCTCTTGATTGATGTATTTGTGATGATTAACGGCTGCCTTGATAGGATTACCGCCCACAAAGATTTCAGTAGGGTCAATCAAACCAGCATTCAGACAGAGCCCCAAGATATGAAAAAAGATAGCTTCAATGACTTGTTTATCTTGGAAACGACGGCTGTAGTTCTTGCCGTAAGTCGTAAAATGAGGCACCTTACCTTCTAGAGTCAATCCAAGAAACCAGCGGTAAGCCACATTGACGTCAATTTCTTTGATGGTTTGACGCATGGAACGAATGCCAAAGAGACATTAAATCATGGGAATTTTCACTAACATGACAGGGGCCAAACTAGGACGACCATTAGCCACACAATAGCTATCTTTCACTAAATCATAAATAAAAGAGAAATCAATAGCCTGATTAATTTGACGTAAGAGATGGTCTTTAGGAACCAATTCATCTAAACTATAAAAACCAACTTGATTGCGATTATAGTTAGGATTTTCTTTGTGGAACATAACCATTCCTCCCACTTTTTCCTATCTCTATTATAGCACTTCACATTACAAAAAGCCCTTAGAACAAGAATTCTAAGGACTTTGTCTTCAGTCTGATATTTGCTATATTTAAAAATTGATTCAACGTTTACCAAATATTTCAAAAATATTTACACTTTATTATTTAGCATACAAAATCAAAAGCCTATCGGAATTAATAATCTCGATAGGCTTTTCAAGAATTAATCTCGAAAAATTGAAACACTTTAATTAATTTTGTTGGAGAGAGATGCATAACTTAATTAAAGTGTTCACACCAATAAATGGCGAAAAGTTTAATGACATTTTAGGTCAAACGATTAATCCTCTTTTTTCTTAGAGTTCATCATATATGCCCCAGTTAGTAACCCCAATACACCAAGTAATACAAGTGGATTATTTGACTCTCCAGTAGAAGGTAATTCTTGGTTTTCCAATCTCTCACCTGAAGTATAATTCACTTTTAGAGGTATTAAAGTAGATTCACCTGGTACTTCTGGTTTGCCTGGTACCTCTGGTTTGCCTGGCACTTCTGGTTTGCCTGGCACTTCTGGTTTGCCTGGTACTTCTGGTTTGCCTGGCACTTCTGGTTTGCCTGGCACTTCTGGTTTGCCTGGTACTTCTGGTTTGCCTGGCACTTCTGGTTTGCCTGGTACTTCTGGTTTGCCTGGCACTTCTGGTTTACCTGGCACTTCTGGTTTACCTGGCACTTCTGGTTTGCCTGGTACTTCTGGTTTACCTGGCACTTCTGGTTTGCCTGGCACTTCTGGTTTGCCTGGTACTTCTGGTTTGCCTGGTACTTCTGGTTTGCCTGGTACTTCTGGTTTACCTGGTACTTCTGGTTTACAAGCACAATCACCGTCTTTACCATCTTTACCGTCTTTACCATCTTTGATGAACACATCTTCGGTGCTACCGTCTGGTTTTTCGATAGTGATGGTATGACCTGGTTGTCCGTCTTTGTCCTTACCTGGTGTCACAGTAATTTTTGGACTGATGCCATCTTTACCATTCAAGACGTTACTACGAGAAACTTCCTTACCGTCACCATCTTTCACAATGATAGTAGTTCCAATAGTTTTCCCTGAAGCATCCTTAATTGGTGTTTGCTCAACGGTTGGTGTTTTACCATCTTTACCGTCTTTTCCATCTTTACCGTCTTTGATGAACACATCTTCGGTGCTACCGTCTGGTTTTTCGATAGTGATGGTATGACCTGGTTGTCCGTCTTTGTCCTTACCTGGTGTCACAGTAATTTTTGGACTGATGCCATCTTTACCATTCAAGACGTTACTACGAGAAACTTCCTTACCGTCACCATCTTTCACAATGATAGTAGTTCCAATAGTTTTCCCTGAAGCATCCTTAATTGGTGTTTGCTCAACGGTTGGTGTTTTACCATCTTTACCGTCTTTTCCATCTTTACCGTCTTTGATGAACACATCTTCGGTGCTACCGTCTGGTTTTTCGATAGTGATGGTATGACCTGGTTGTCCGTCTTTGTCCTTACCTGGTGTCACAGTAATTTTTGGACTGACGCCATCTTTACCATTCAAGACGTTACTACGAGAGACTTCCTTACCGTCACCATCTTTCACAATGATAGTAGTTCCAATAGTTTTCCCTGAAGCATCCTTAATTGGTGTTTGCTCAACGGTTGGTGTTTTACCATCTTTACCGTCTTTTCCATCTTTACCGTCTTTGATGAACACATCTTCGGTGCTACCGTCTGGTTTTTCGATAGTGATGGTATGACCTGGTTGTCCGTCTTTGTCCTTACCTGGTGTCACAGTAATTTTTGGACTGACGCCATCTTTACCATTCAAGACGTTACTACGAGAAACTTCCTTACCGTCACCATCTTTCACAATGATAGTAGTTCCAATAGTTTTCCCTGAAGCATCCTTAATTGGTGTTTGCTCAACGGTTGGTGTTTTACCATCTTTACCGTCTTTTCCATCTTTACCGTCTTTGATGAACACATCTTCGGTGCTACCGTCTGGTTTTTCGATAGTGATGGTATGACCTGGTTGTCCGTCTTTGTCCTTACCTGGTGTCACAGTAATTTTTGGACTGATGCCATCTTTACCATTCAAGACGTTACTACGAGAAACTTCCTTACCGTCACCATCTTTCACAATGATAGTAGTTCCAATAGTTTTCCCTGAAGCATCCTTAATTGGTGTTTGCTCAACGGTTGGTGTTTTACCATCTTTACCGTCTTTTCCATCTTTACCGTCTTTGATGAACACATCTTCGGTGCTACCGTCTGGTTTTTCGATAGTGATGGTATGACCTGGTTGTCCGTCTTTGTCCTTACCTGGTGTCACAGTAATTTTTGGACTGACGCCATCTTTACCATTCAAGACGTTACTACGAGAAACTTCCTTACCGTCACCATCTTTCACAATGATAGTAGTTCCAATAGTTTTCCCTGAAGCATCCTTAATTGGTGTTTGCTCAACGGTTGGTGTTTTACCATCTTTACCGTCTTTTCCATCTTTACCGTCTTTGATGAACACATCTTCGGTGCTACCGTCTGGTTTTTCGATAGTGATGGTATGACCTGGTTGTCCGTCTTTGTCCTTACCTGGTGTCACAGTAATTTTTGGACTGACGCCATCTTTACCATTCAAGACGTTACTACGAGAAACTTCCTTACCGTCACCATCTTTCACAATGATAGTAGTTCCAATAGTTTTACCTGAAGCATCCTTAATTGGTGTTTGCTCAACGGTTGGTGTTTTACCATCTTTACCGTCTTTTCCATCTTTACCGTCTTTACCATCTTTACCGTCTTTGATAAGTTCTGATTGTATAATATCATCAACGCCCGGAGTATATTTCCCATCATTATTTGTATCAATATAGAAAGTAACTACTGTAATTCCTTGTTCTTCTAATCTGAGACTATCAACTTTCGGGGTTTTTCCGTCTAATCCATCACGTCCATTTTTAATATTAATGGTTGTATCTTCCTTACCTGGAATAGTAATTGTGACATCAGTGCTATTACCATCTGCTCCTGGCTTAGTTGTAATTGTTGGAGATAGTCCATCTTTACCTGCTGGACCCTGTTCACCACGATCTCCCTTAGGACCTACTGGACCGGTTTCACCACGCTCACCGCGTTCGCCATCTTTACCTGCTGGACCCTGTTCACCACGATCTCCTTTAGGACCTTGTTCACCACGTTCACCGGCAGGTCCAGCTGGCCCCATTGGACCTTGTGCTCCAGCATCTCCTTTGGGACCTTGTTCACCACGTTCACCGGTAGGTCCAGCTGGTCCCATTGGACCTTGTGCTCCAGCATCTCCTTTAGGACCTTGTTCACCACGTTCACCGGCAGGTCCAGCTGGTCCCATTGGACCTTGTGCTCCAGCATCTCCTTTAGGACCTTGTTCACCACGTTCACCGGCAGGTCCAGCTGGCCCCATTGGACCTTGTGCTCCAGCATCTCCTTTAGGACCTTGTTCACCACGTTCACCGGCAGGTCCAGCTGGTCCCATTGGACCTTGTGCTCCAGCATCTCCTTTAGGACCTCTAGGAAATTGTGACATGTTTTCTTGGGATATTCCAACCTTAACGATTCTAGGAGATGGTTCTTTAATTTCTGGTTTTCCAATCGGTAATCCTAAGAGTGTCTGATTGCCAAACTGATGTGTCCTATAAGCTGTTGTTTTTATTCCTGGTGTTCCTTCGCTAATAACTTGAGTTACACCTTCTTGAAGTTCTGTTGTAGGAATATATAATGTTGGAGCAGGTATTTCTTCTTTAACTTTTGTAGCTCCTTGAGTATAGTCAGGATTAAAATCAGAATCTATTGGCGCATTTCCATAATAATAATTATCATTACTGTATGGGTCATGAGTTTTATTTCCACCAATTTGTGCACTATAAGCAGTTACCATTAATCTGGTTGACAAATCTCCACTTTGATCTTTTATTGGTAAAGAAAATGTAATAACTTGAGGAGTTCGAGGTGAGGTAGCTTTTGGATTACCACCACTCCACTCAGCCGGAGATTTTAAACCAAGAGCTCCTGGAGCCTGAGTACTATATCCTTTACCTAATTTCAGTGTTTGATTTTTTCCATTAGTGGTTACTGTGACATCAATCTCCCCATTTATATTGTATCCGCTCCCAGGATACAAGAAGAAATCATTTCTAAAATGCTCTTTAGAATTTTCAGCATGATAAGTAATTGTAAAATCTACTTTATTACCATTTTTTTGGGCTTTTACTTCATAATTAATTGGAATCCCACCAAAACCATATCCTGTACCTTTCACCATAACTGGATTTTTACTGGCATCAATCGGAGCAATAGAATCTTCCTTTCGAAGAACTGGATGATCATTAATCGTCTGAGAAAGAACGGTCTGCCTTCTAACATGCCCCAATTGTTCTCTATAGTCATCAACACCATTAGTTAAGATGTAATCTTTTGCAGAAACTTCTCCAACTTTTGGCCAGTTAGCTACGTCTGGATTCGCAATCACAGCTTGTTCAAAAACTGTTTTCAATTGAGGATATTTCTTAAAATCAATTGAGGAAATATTATCAACATTAACTAATTTTTCCAAATCAGCAAAAGTCATGTTTTCAATGTCTAAATCCTTAACATTTGATAGATGACTGTTTGAGACTCTTTGAGTCTCTGTTTCGTCATCTTTTACGACTTCTACCTGCTCGCTAGATGATACTGCAATTTCTGAATCCTGATTTTCTGCTATCAATTCAGATGTGGAAGAAGATGCAACTTGCAACGTTTTATTGGCTTCTTTGTCTTGTGTCTCTGGGATCGCTACCTCCTCAGCATTCGTACCTACAATAGGTTCCGCTGACACTGTAGAATTAGAATGAGATACATCTGTAGATGACATTGCTGAAGTTGTCGTATCTGCCGCTGGACTTATTACATCTGAGGTAGGCTGTGTAGCAGTAACTTCCGGTTTTACTTCAGCCGCTTGTGTTACCTCCGCACTCATAGCACTTGACTCATCCGCCAAAACAGAATGACTATTCATTCCTAAAAATAATAACCCGACTAATACAGAAGCAGCACCAAACTTAAACTTCTTAATCGAAAAGCGTTGTTTCGTCTGTGAAGCATCGTATTGTGTCCCTCTTGCCTTACTAAACATACGTAGTCTCCTTTTTTATTTTGTATATTTTTATACAAAATTAAGTCTACCTGTTTAGGAGTTTGATTAGAATATCTCTATTTATTTATATTTTCTCATGTGTTTTTTTTTTTTTCTAATAAAGCGTATTTAATTTTTTTGATCATTTTTGGTATTTTTAACTTTTAGAGGTGATATCGATTGACTTTCTTAGAATCTTTTTTAGAATTATTACTATAAATCAAAAAGAGGAGGTGCTCATCATAAACTCTTTACTGTTAAAATCATTACATAGCACTTTAAAATTATCTATTACCGTTTGTGACAGATCCTTTACAGTTCTAACAGAGTATAAATCAGATAAAACCGTTTCTCTTTATTATGACCATCATCTTATCTTAAATGAGTTTAGTAAAACCAAAGAGAATTTCTTATTTCACTATGGGTTTATGGGAGAATTGTTCCTTGCTCTTCGCACAGACAATCACTACGTCATTATTGGTCCTTGGAGGAGTAATGCCATTGATCCTTTACTCTTTAAAAGGAAAATGAACGAAGCTCATATTGAGAACGATGAACAAAATTATTTCTTTGAGAAGTTGGTTCAACTTCCTTTCTTCCCCCTCAGTCAAATTAGAGAGCTACTTATTTTAGTTAACTATTGTTTAACTGGGAAAATTGAAGATTTGTTGTCAGCCCCTTTACATCACTATACAAAAGG
The DNA here is from genome assembly GCF_900636575.1 of Streptococcus canis. Taxonomy (NCBI): domain Bacteria; kingdom Bacillati; phylum Bacillota; class Bacilli; order Lactobacillales; family Streptococcaceae; genus Streptococcus; species Streptococcus canis. Next base: position 1,467,347 of record NZ_LR134293.1, on the reverse strand, counting down.
GTGGAGCAATGCTTTTGATTTAAATAAAATCAAACAGTTGTCTGTCGAAAATAGTAATACCTATACTTATCAATACCAGTATGAAACTAGGATTTTACAAGCTGTTAAATCTGGGAAGGAAGAGCTTTTAAGAGAAACTGTAAGTCAATTAAGCAATGCCGTTTCTGCTACGTTAAGTGGCGATGAATTACGGTCCGAGAAGAATTACTCTATTATGATTTATGATCGTTTAGCTCAAGGAGCTGTTCACTCTGGCCTTGATATTGAGACAGCCTATCAATCGCGAGATCGCTTTGTTACAGAAACAGAACAAGCTCAATCATTACACGCTGTTTTGAAGTTACGCGATACAGCTATTCTATTTTACACTCAACAAGTGTCGGGGATTAAACAAAAACTAGTATCACAATATTCTCAAACAGTTATTGGGGTTATTCAATATCTTGAAAATAACCTCAATCGAGCTATTAAGACTGCGGAAATAGCCAGACAGTTTCACATGAGTGAATCTAAATTACGAAAGTTATTTAAACAAGAAAAGCACATGACCATTCTACAATATTTTCTTCATTTAAAAATTGAAGTGGCTAAACAGTTATTAGAGGAAGGAAAAACATTGGCTCACATTGCGGAATTACTCCAATTCTCAACATCAGCTAATTTTTCACGTACCTTCAAAAGAGTGGTTGGGATCAGTCCATTAAAGTATGCGCAGCAAAATAATTTGGCGAGTCAGCAGACCAGTAAAGGACAGACTCAAAAAGATCCAGAGGAGAGCCACTGATGACAGGCTCCTCTCTGGATCTTTTTTATGAAGTAATTTTTAGTTATGATCTTAATCAACTATACTAAAGCAAAAGAGGAACATTTTGAGTTGATTCCCCTTAGTATTGCTCAGCTTGTTCAATATCCTCCTGCACTTTCTGAGGTTAAATCTTAAAACTCTCAAACAATTACTTAGCAATTAAGTCATCTATCATTCATTTCTTGCCATAACTCAAGTTCTGATAGATACACAATATTAGAGTTTCAACTTTAGATTTATAGATGTGACACTCTTACCCCTACCTAGCACCAAATTGACTAAAAGTAGAAAAAAATTTTTGTATTATTAATGAACTCTACTTTTTATATTTACCATTCAGTTTTTTCTCTCTTTACCAATTATCCATATGACGAGAGCCGTATACAACACTAACTATAATCACCTCAGCTTTACAATTGGCTTGAGCACCTTTATTGTATCGCGTTTAGAAATTTTTTTATAACATCCGATACGCACCCGAATAGCGGATGGTTTATTGTTTCGCACCTACGGATCGAAACAGACTAAAGTCACTAAATAAAACCCCACCAAGACCTAGACTTTGGTGGGGTTTTGGTGGGGAATGAAATTATTCCTCTGATTTTTAATCGCTCTAAGCAATTCTAAAACCTTGATTTACTAGACTTCCGCAATCAAATTGCGTTACTCTATTATTTAAGAGTAATTGTTGCTCCAGCTTCTTCAAGTTTGGCCTTGATTTCTTCAGCTTCTGCAGCAGCAACACCTTCTTTAACGTTAGCAGGTGCACCATCAACAAGACCTTTAGCTTCTTTAAGACCAAGACCTGTGATTTCACGAACAGCTTTGATAACGCCAACTTTTTTGTCGCCAGCAGATGTCAATTCAACGTCGAATGAATCTTTAGCAGCTTCTTCAGCACCACCAGCAGCAGCAACTGCTACAGGAGCAGCTGCAGTTACACCAAATTCTTCTTCGATAGCTTTTACAAGATCGTTAAGCTCAAGGATTGAAGCTTCTTTAATTTCAGCAATAATGTTTTCAATGTTCAATGCCATTGTTATTTCCTCCAAATAATTAATTTAAAATGTTAAATGTAGCTCTAGGCTACGTTGAGACGACTTAAGCAGCGCCTTCTTTGTTTTCTGCAACAGCTTTGACAGCGTATGCAACGTTGCGAACTGGAGCTTGAAGTACAGAAAGAAGCATAGAAAGCATTCCTTCGCGGTTTGGCAATGTTGCAAGTGCTTGGATTTCTTCTTTTGAAGAAACAACGCCTTCGATTGCACCACCTTTGATTTCAAGTGCGTCAGCAGTTTTAGCAAAGTCATTGATAACTTTAGCTGGTGCGATAACATCTTCGTTAGAAAATGCTACTGCAGATGGTCCTACGAATACGTCTTTCAACTCGTCAAGACCTGCTTTTTCAGCTGCACGAGTCAAAATTGAGTTTTTGATAACTTTGAACTCAACGCCACTTTCACGAAGTGAACGACGAAGAACAGTATCTTGATCAACTGTAAGACCACGTGAATCAACAACAACGATACTTGCTGCTGCTTTCATTTTCTCAGCAATAAGTTCGACTTGTTCAGCTTTTTTAGCAATAATTGCTTCACTCATTAGTTTTACCTCCGTTTTTATTTTTGGGCTAGGCACAAAAAAATCGCACCTAAACCTAGACACGAAAGTACAAATACGTTATTTTCTTTAATCACGTTTTGTGCCTCGGCAGGAATATTATGAGCACACTCCCCTGCTGTCTTAGGTCAGTTTTTTATCAAAACCTTAATCATTATACCTTTTTAAAAAGGCCATGTCAATAAATAATTCTAAAAAATAAATTTCGGTTAAATCTGGTTAAATCTCAAAGTAACTTCTAGGTGTCGTTGAAAACTAGAAATTAGACTGAGACAGAAAAATAAGGTAGAACTTACTTTGGGACAAGTATGGTATCTATTGAATAGGTTACACTAAACTAGACAGTCTTATAAAGTGTTCTACACTAAAGAAAATAGGAGAATATTATGTCTAGAAAAATACGTCGCCACTTCGCCGACGACTTTAAGCAACAAATCGTTGACCTTCACAATGCAGGGATGAAACGAAGTGAGCTTATCAAAGAATATGAGTTAACCCCATCAACCTTCGATAAGTGGGTGCGTCAGGCAAAAACAACTGGTTCCTTTAAAACTATTGATAATCTTACAGATGAGCAGCGTGAGCTGATGGAACTCCGAAAGCGTAATAAAGAACTCGAAATGCAGCTAGATATCCTAAAGCAAGCGGCGGTGATTATGGCACGAAAAGAGAAGTAATCACTGCTAACAAAGACAAATATAGTATTTCAGCCATGTGTCGGTGGTTGGGTATTCCTCGTTCTAGCTATTACTACAAAGCTGTGGAATCCGTATCTGATACCGAGCTTGAAGAAAAAATCAAAGCTATTTTTCTCGAAAGTAAGGCCAGATACGGGGCTAGGAAAATCAAGAAATGTTTGAAAAATGAAGGCATCCAGCTGTCTCGTCGTCGGATTCGTCGCATCATGCACAGACTCAACTTAGTATCCGTTTACCAGAAAGCAGCCTTCAAGCCATATTCAAAAGGGAAGAATGAGGCAGCTATTCCTAATCACTTAGCCAGACAATTTCATCAAGAAAAGCCTCTAAAAGCTTTAGTGTCAGACTTAACCTACGTTCGTGTCGGTAATGGTTGGGCTTATGTTTGCTTGATTATTGACCTCTTCAATCGTGAAATCATCGGTCTGTCAGTTGGTTGGCACAAGACCCCCGAATTGGTCAAACAAGCGATTCAGAGCATCCCTTACGCTCTGACCAAAGTCAAGATATTCCAGTCAGATCGTGGGAAGGAGTTTGATAATACTTTGATTGATGACATGTTGGAGGCCTTCGGAATCACCCGCTCTCTTAGTCAAGCAGGTTGTCCTTACGACAATGCCGTTGCTGAAAGTACCTATCGTGCTTTCAAAATGGAATTTGTCCACCAGGAAACTTTCCAGACGCTAGAAGAATTGGCCCTCAAAACTAAGGACTATGTCCACTGGTGGAATCACCACCGCATTCACAGCTGCCTCAACTACCAAACACCGATGACCAAACGTTTAGTCGTTTAGAAAAAGCACTTTATAAAATCTGTACAGAAAAGTGTTGCCTTTTCACTAAAACATGTCAGAAAGAAATTTAAGACAGGTTGATGTTTTGGGACCATTCAAAACAACATAGCTCTAAAACGGATTGTACTGGATGCCATTACCTGAACTGGTTTTGGGACCATTCAAAACAACATAGCTCTAAAACGTGTGCATGAGGATGTTTACACAGACAATTGTTTTGGGACCATTCAAAACAACATAGCTCTAAAACCTCGTAGACTATTTTCGTCCACAATTTTTCGTAATCGCACTATTTGTCTTAGCTAGACTTTAGTCTTAAACAGTCCTTTTCATAGCTCCATTATACGCCAAAAAACCTATAGAATCAACATTTACGAATGTAGTCTAAGTTGTATGTTCTTTTATCAAAAAATAATCTTCATCTAAAATATATTGGGGAATATTGTATAACTTTCTTGGTTCTATAAAAAGAACTGTTTGCTGAGACAAGTCAATATATTCTCTTATCTTCAATAATTCTTCTTTTGTAAGGTAAGAACCACAATTAATAAAAATTAAAAGTTTCTTTTTTGAAAGGTATTTGAAAACTTGTAAAATTTCAAGACACTTTTCAAAGATAGTATCACTTTGTGTTTCAACCTTGACTCCCAGAGCTTTTATCAGTTCCAAAATGGTGATCTCATCGTATTCTAAATCCAACTCATTTTCTAAGCATTCATAAGCAATCAATTCCGTTATTGTGGCTGCTAATTTCTCAATCATAGATTTCACTTCAGGTTGACTATTGAAACAATCTTCTAAATCAGCATGAATCATTTTCAAAATGCTTGGGGAATTGATATCATAACCTAAGATATCAGTGATAAGCATGACTTCTGATACTTTTAAGGCTTTTAATTTAGTATCAAATATTTGAAGGTCATTGGTTTCCCCGTACTGATAACATTGCCTTACGAAACTAGAGAACACATTCACATCTTTAATAACCAATGTTGTCATTTTTTCGATTGTCAAAGGATTGTCCAATAGCTCAAAGTTAATCATCACCATTGTAAGCCTCCCCTAGAAAGATTAAGCGATTATCTGTATTAGCAATGCAATTGTTTTTTTCACCATGTAGGTAAATCATCCTAGCAAATTGTTTTTCTGTTACTATTAGCAAAGTAATATTTCCTTTTTTAGGATTATTCTCTCGTAGTCGTCCAATCATGGCATTATTTGCAGTACTATTCAGTAAAAGCTTGCTATAAATAGAAAATTGATGCATGATAAACCCCTCAGATAACAAAAACTTTCTAAATTTTCTATAAGCCTTGCGTTCATCTGCTGTGTCCGTTGGCATGTCAAACATAAGAATCATTCTCATATATCGATAGCTCATATCCTAAATTCAGGAACTCCTTTCCCTTTATTATTGAGAGCTTTCACTACTTTTTTGGTATAATCACTGACAATATTAGTAAGATACATCTCTTTACCGTTGTATAAAAATGTATCGGAAAACAACGTGAATAATTCTCTTTTTATTTTTAGAAATGGTTGATTTCGATTTTCAAAAACAATCTTATCTACTAAGGGTCTAAAAGGCTCCATAATATCACTTGCAAAATTAAACTGATTAAATTGATTGGCATGTTTAAGCCCAAATTGAGTCATACAACCAGAGACAACTACTTCACGCGCAAACATACTCAATAGTAATGTATAGCCATAATCTAGCCCTGCATTAATCACATTGTCCTGTTCACGTGAAAAATCATTCCCAAATAAAGTATTGAAATATATGCGCGCTGAATGCCCTTCTCGATTACTAGGATCAAATAGTTCCAAACCATGATATAGCTCCATAATAGATTGGGACTTTTCAAAATAAGAACATGCTCCTAGATAGCAGGATTGATTCAAAATCTTTTGAGCAATAATGGTCGTCCAAACCTCCGATTTAACCTCTTCTGACCAAGACATTTGTTTTCCCAGCTGTAAACTCGAATCATGACGACCATAAAAAGGCATCAGCATAGCTTTTGGCAACCGTTTATCATCACAAAATATGAGGAGAATATTCTCATCCACTAACCGTTTTATCAACATAGTGGATAAGATAATATCCGTCGTTTCCAATAACAAAATATCAATTTCTGACAGGTGGATGAGCTCCGTTTTATAGGCATCCTTAAAAATCAGATGATTATTCTTATACGATAATTTTGAATGGGTATTTACCACAACCGTTCGCCAACCAGCCATCAGTCACCTCCTAATTGACTCAAATCAGTCCTCGTTTCGTAAAGACCTGTGATGGATTGATAGATGAGAGTTGCATCTAAAACTTCTGTCACTGTTTGATACCTCAATCTTCCTTGTTTTACATCCAAGTCCAAAAATGTAAATCCTCCTGATGCTCCAAAAGAAGTATATTTAAGTAAAGAAACAAATGAATTTGATAAGAGGATAGAATCTGAAACTGCAAATTGCTCATCAAAAGAAGATTTTAAATTTGAATTCACCTTATTCTTCAGAATATATTTCTCAGAGAAGTCAATAATTTTTTCAAAAATCTCCTTGAATTCCTCACGATGTTGCTCTATATATCCTAAATTATTTGAACCAGTCGTAGCTGAAATATTTTGGGTATAATATAATAATCTAACTAAATGTTGTGGCAACACTAACTCATTAGCTTTTTGTAGTTCTGTTGCACTAGCCAGCATCCGCCTTCTGCCATTTTCCAATTCAAATAGACTGTATTTTGGTAATTTAAAAATGAGCTCTTTTTTGATGTCTTTATATCCTTTGGCTTCTAAAAATCCGATAGGATCTTTTTCATAGCTACCCTTTTCCATGATAGTGATACCAACTAATACTTTAACAGATTTTAACTTCTTTGCTTTACCTTTTTCTACCTTAGCAACCACTAAGATTGAATAAGCTACCGTTGGACTACCAAAGCCTCCGTATTTTCTCGTATCCCAGCCTTTCTTACGGGGGATCAATTTCGCTGATTCTCTCTTTGACAAGATAGATTCTTTAGAGAATCCGCCTGTCTGTACTTCTGTCTTCTTGACAATATTGACTTGTGGCATGGCCAATACTTTTCGAACAGTGGCGAAGTCTTTTTCTTTATTCCAAACGACTTCTCCAGTTTCCCCATTAGTTTCGATTAGAGGGCGTTTGCGAATCTCTCCATTTGCAAGCTTCACCTCTGTTTTGAAAAAGTTCATGATATTAGAGTAAAAGAAACGCTTTGCAGTTGCTTTGCCTATTTCTTGCTCAGACTTAGCAATCATTTTACGAACATCATAAACTTTATAATCACCATAGACAAACTCTGATTCAAGTTTTGGGTATTTTTTAATAAGAGCTGTTCCAACAACTGCATTCAGATAAGCATCATGAGCATGGTGATAATTGTTAATATCACGTACTTTATAGAGTTGGAAATCTTTTCGGAAGTCAGAAACTAATTTAGATTTTAAGGTAATCACTTTAACCTCTCGGATAGGCTTATCATTTTTATCACGTTTAGTATTCATGCGACTATCCAAAATTCGTGCCACATGCTTGGTAATTTGACGGGTTTCAACCAATTGGCGTTTGATAAAACCAGCCTTGTCAGCTTCGCTCAAACCTCCACGTTCAGCTTTCGTTAAATTATCAAACTTACGTTGAGTGATTAACTTGGCATTTAGAAGTTGTCTCCAATAGTTTTTCATCTTTTTGACTACTTCTTCACTTGGAACGTTATCCGATTTACCACGATTTTCGACAGAACGCGTTAACACCTTATTGTCTATTGAATCATCTTTAATGAAACTTTGTGGAACAATGTGATCGACATCATAATCACTTAAACGATTAATATCTAATTCTTGATCCACATACATATCTCTTCCATTTTGTAGATAATAGAGATAGAGCTTTTCATTTTGCAATTGCGTATTTTCAACAGGATTTTCTTTAAGAATCTGACTTTCTAATTCTTTGATTCCTTCTTCAATGCGTTTCTTTCGCTCACGTGATTGTTGGAGCCCCTTAGTGGTTGTCTGATTTTCACGCGCCATTTCAATCACGATATTTTCTGGCTTATGCCCCATTACTTTGACCAATTCATCAACAATTTTGACAGTCTGTAAAATCCCTTTTTTAATAGCAGGGCTACCTGCTAAGTCTGCAATCTGTTCATGTAAACTATCGCCTTGTCCAGACACTTGTGCTTTTTCAATCTCCTCCTTAAATGTCAAACTATCATCATGGATCAGCTGCATAAAGTTGCGATTAGAAAACCCATCTGATTTCAAAAAATCTAATATTGTTTTACCAGATTGCTTATCCCTGATACCATTAATCATTTTTCGAGACAAGCGTCCCCAACCAGTATAATGGCGACGTTTAAGCTGTTTCATCACCTTATCATCAAAGAGGTGAGCATATGTTTTAAGTCTTTCCTCAATCATCTCCCTATCTTCAAATAAGGTCAATGTTAAAACAATATCCTCTAAGATATCCTCATTTTCTTCATTATCCAAAAAATCTTTATCTTTAATAATTTTTAGCAAATCATGGTAGGTACCTAATGACGCATTAAATCTATCTTCTACTCCTATAATTTCAACGCTATCAAAACATTCTATTTTTTTAAAATAATCTTCTTTTAATTGCTTAACAGTTACTTTTCGATTTGTTTTGAAGAGTAAATCAACAATGGCTTTCTTCTGTTCACCTGAAAGAAATTCAGGTTTTCGCATTCTTTCAGTGACATATTTGACTTTTGTCAATTCGTTATAAACTGTAAAGTATTCATAAAGCAAACTATGTTTTGGCAACACTTTTTTGTTTGGAAGCTGTTCATCAAAATTTGTCATTCGCTCTATGAATGACTGAGCTGATGCACCTTTATCGACAACTTCTTCAAAATTCCATGGGGTAATGGCCTCTTCAGACTTCCGAGTCAGCCAAGCAAAACGGCTATTGCCACGCGCCAACGGACCAACATAATAAGGAATTCGGAAGGTCAAGATTTTTTCAATCTTTTCCCGATTTTCCTTTAAAAATGGATAAAATTCTTCTTGTCTTCTTAGAATAGCATGTAGCTCTTTTAAATGAATTTGATGAGGAATAGAGCCGTTATCAAAGGTACGTTGCTTGCGCAGTAGGTCATCACGATTTAGTTTTGCAAGTAATTCCTCAGCACCATCCATTTTTTCTAAAATCGGTTTGATAAATTTATAAAATTCTTCTTGTGTAGCTAGTTTCGTTGTTCGTTTTCTATGTTTAATACCAATGCCAACATAACCCGCATAGCCATTTTTGGTATCATCTTTAAAAATTTCAGCATACTTTTCTGGAAATTGTTGTCGAACTAAGGTTTTTAATAAAGCCAAATCTTGATGGTGTTCGTCATAACGTTTGACCATTGAAGCTGATAACGGTGCCTTAGTTACCTCACTATTTGACCTCAAGATATCCGAAAGTAAAATAGCATCTGATAAATTCTTAGCTGCTGAAAATAAATCTGCATATTGATCACCAATCTGACCCAATAATTCATCTAAATCATCATCGTACGTATCTTTCGAAAGCTGTAATTTGGCATCTTCAGTCAAATCAAAATTTGATTTAAAATTAGGAGTAAGTCCTAAAGCAAGAGCAATAATATTCCCAAATAAACCATTTTTCTTTTCATTTGGAAATACTGCAATTAGTTTTTCTAAACGTTTCGATTTACTCAATCTAGCCGATAATATTCCTTTGGCATCAACCTCTATTTCATCTAATGGACTCTCTTCAAAAAGTTGATTATAGGTCTGAATTAACTGATAAAACAATTTAGCAACATCACTGTTTTCCGCATTTAGCTTTCCTTCGATGAGAAAATGTCCACGAAACTTAATGATATGGGCTAACGCCAGATAAATTAGGCGCAAGTCTGCTTTTTCAGGAGAATCCGCCAATTTTTTCCGCAAATGATAGATGGTTGGGTAGTTTCTATGATAAGCAACTTCATCAGCTAAATTACCAAAAATGGGATGACGTTCGTTTTTCTTGTCTTCTTCTACCAAAAATGATTCTTCAAGTCTCTGGAAAAAACTGTCATCCAACTTCGCCATCTCATTGGCAAAGATTTCTTGTAAATAGCGAATACGATTCTTCCGACGTGTATATCTTCTACGAGCTGTCCGTTTGAGACGAGTCGCTTCCGCTGTCTCCCCGCTGTCAAATAACAGAGCTCCCATTAAATTCTTCTTAATAGACTTACGATTGGTATTCCCCAAAACCTTGAACTTCTTAGATGGTACCTTATAATCATCAGTGATGACGGCCCATCCGACGCTATTCGTTCCGATATCAAGCCCAATTGAATATTTTTTCTCCATTTTTCTCTCCTAAATAAAGATTTTAAATGATATTACGCATCATTTAAATCATTTCAATAATACTTTTAATGACTTCTTAAATAAGTTTAATATGCTTTAATTTTTCTTTGCCAAACCACTTCCTCGTTTTATAAACTAACTACATAATAATATAAAATAATTATAACACAAAATCCTTCTCTTAACTAACTTATTTTGATAATATTAGATTGTATTATGTAGTGTTTTATTGCTTGTAAATTTCTTTGATTTCTCCTTGATTATTTTCCTAAAAAAGTATAAAATAATCTTGTTGGGACTATTCAAAACAACATAGCGAGTTAAAATAAGGCTAGTCCGTAATCAACTTGAAAAAGTGAGCACCGAGTCGGTGCTTTTTTTATATCTTTATTTTACTCTGACTGCAAACAAAAAAACAAGCGCTTTCAAGACGCTTGTTTTTTGTTTTTAAGAAAATGAATCTCTTAATCCTTATTTCATTCTACATTAAGACGTTGCCTCCTTGCCAAGCCTACTAAGCTCCACAAAATGATTTCGTAAACGATCATAAAGAAAAGGAAACAGTGCAAGAAAAAAACTTCAGGGAGAAGCCAGATGATTGGATCTTGCAGTGGATCAAAGAGCCAACTACTATCTCCTACAAAAAGCATCTTATGAAAGAGGATAAAAAAATGATCAAAACCAATGAAGCTGGCCGTTAGGCCAATTATAAGAGGAAACAAAGCTGCCATCATTAAAGGCTTTTGAATGAGCCAGAAACTGTTGGTTTTGATCATTTGCGTGAAAGTCTTAACAGTTGGGTAAAGGAGACCAAGAAAAATGACTTGAGTTAGGTGAAAAAGCCATTTAACATCTGCGAAATGCTTGAGTCCGTCTGCCGATGAATGAAAACTAGCCAATTCCAATCTTGTCACAAAGGGATTGGTTAAGTAATGAAGGAGCCCATTGTAATTATAGAGTATAGACGATTTGGTCATCAAAACCACTTGTTCCAAATGTAAATAATCAATCTCTACTGGATAAAGTAACCAGGCTGCATAGATGGTTATTAAAACAGACAAGGCTAATACCCATAGCCAGCTACAAAATAATTTAATGTTTTCTACCATCACAATTCCCACTCATCAAGACTAGATAGGACATGATCTGGCTGCACTGGTAAGGTTGGTACTTCTTCAGGTCTTGTAAATCCTGTTGTGACTAAAATGGTAGCTATGTCATTTTGAATACCTGCCATAATATCAGTCAAGTAATTATCCCCAACCATCACTGCTTCGGAATGTTTAATACCTAATACCTCTAGTGATTTATTCATAATGATAGCATTGGGCTTGCCAATAAAAACAGGTTTCACACGTGTAGCAGCTTCTAACAAGGCATTCAATGCACCCGCTCCTGGCATCAAACCACGTTCGGTTGGAATATTTAAATCAGGATTTGTCCCAATAAAGAGAGCACCCTTTTGAATAGCCAAGGTAGCTATGGCTAACATCTCATAGGTCACCTGACTGTCTAAACCAACCACCACATAAGCTGGATTTTCGAGATCTTCTACATAACCTGCTGCTGCAATAGCTGATTTGAGACCTGTTTCCCCAATAACGTAAGCTGTCTTGCCACAGTTCATGTCATTCATGTAATCGACGGTTGCCATGGTAGCCGTATAAATGGTCTCAATGCCTGTCTCAACATTAAACTGATTGGCTAGCATGTCTTGCACCATTTCAGGTGTTCTTGTGGTATTATTAGTCACCAATAAATAAGGAATGCCTCTTTCTTGCAGACGTTTGATAAATCGTTCCCCTGCTGGAATACGGTTTTTCCCTTGGTAAATCGTTCCGTCTAAATCAATTAAATAACCCTTATAAGGCACTTGTCTGTCTCGCTTTCTATTTTTGTATCGGTTGCCACTCAATCATGGCTTGGGCATTCAAATACCCATTTGATGTGATTTGATGGTAAGAGATTAATTGGTCCAACTGGTAACTGGAGGTAATTTGACCACCTGGTGAGACTTCTTTGACATATTTTAAAGTCATGCGTAAAGGCTCATGGGTCTTTAAAAACTCATATCCTAACACATCATACATCCAATCTAAATATTTACTATTATTGACGTGACCATTCATGTCAATGTCAAAATATCGGACATGGTAGTCGCGATCAATTGACTCCTCTAAGAGATGCATTTTAGGAGCACGGCGTAGCTTTTTAACAAAATCAGTTTCAAAAGGCGCCACTAAATCTTCTGGAATACTTGCCACCTTTCGAGTATCTGGATGTAACAAAGCAAAACAAGCTAAAATATCCACCAAAAGTTGACCCTCTTGGTCATAAATATAAAATTGTCGGTAACAAAATAATTTATTATAGGACATGGCCTGTGTCTCAATGGTAATGGTTTCCTTGAAACGTGGCAAGCGATGGATAGTAACCTCATAGTCCGTCACAATCCAGACTAGTCCATATTCCTCTAAAAGGTAATCATTACTCCGTCCTAATGCGGCAGATTGTCTCCCCGAAACTGTTAGACAATAATCCAAGAGAAGGGGAAATTTAATATCTGATTTGACATCACATAATTCAAACGGAAGTTTAATGTCTTCGCGGTAACTTAATCCCATAACCAATCTCCTAATCTAGTATAAATTGCTCAGCAACAGAATCGCCTAAAAAAAGACCTTGTTTAGTCATTCTGACAAAGGCATCGTCTTTGGCAAGCAGCCCTTGATTTTTTAATTTTTTGACAATTTTGCCATATCGCTCCTCAAAAGAGAGACCAAATTTTGATTCAAAGCGTTCAATAGAGACACCTGTTTTTTTACGCAATCCCAAAAAGAGCTCCTCTTCCATCATTTCTTCCTTGCTCAGCACTTCTTCATTCAGTCTGGCATTTCCCGCTGCAACCGCTTTAAGATAATGCTGAATGGGCACCCGATTTCGATAACGAACACCATTAAGGTAACCCGAGGCACCCGCACCACACCCAAAATATTCCACATTGTCCCAGTACATCAAGTTATGTCGGCTTTCAAAACCTGGTTTGGTAAAATTAGAGATTTCATAGTGTTCAAAACCATTGGCTTCCATTTCAGAAATGATATACTCAAACATTTCCGCTTCCAAGTCCTCCGTTGGTAAATTAAGTTTACCACGTCGCATCTTATTCATAAAGACTGTATGATGTTCCAAAATAAGGCTATACAAGCTAAGATGAGGAATATCCAAAGCAAGGGCCTTGGCTACATTTTCCTTGACATGATCTAAGGTTTGACCTGGCAAGGCATAAATCAAATCAATGGAAATATTATGAAAACCTGCGGCCTTTAAATTGGCGATGGTGCTATAAATTTGTTGTTCATTATGGCTACGGCCAATCTGCTTTAATTGTTTATCATTAAAGGTCTGAACACCTAAGGAAATCCGATTAACTGCTGACCTTCGGAGCACCGCAATTTTATCTGGCGTCAGATCACCAGGATTTGCCTCGATTGTGAACTCTTCAAGATTATCTAAATTGAGATTCCGTTCAAGGTGACTCAGCAAATACTCCAATTGCTTAGCAGTGATAGCTGTAGGTGTCCCCCCTCCAATATAAAGGGTTTTTAAATCACGAATACCATAGGAATCAAATTCTTGAATCAAAGCTTGCAAGTAGGCATCGACTGGTTGATTTTGGATAAAAACTTTTGAAAAATCACAATAATAACAAATTTGTGTGCAAAAAGGAATATGCACATAAGCTGAAGTAGGTTTTTTTGACATGTTCTTATTATACCACTTTAGAGGGTAAATGCCCCTACTAAGAAACCATTTCTCTTGATTCTTCATGACTTGGACAAATATTTCACGAGCTGACAAGCGACAGAATGGCTTTCATTTCCTGACTCGCAACCCTTAGCTATCAGAACAAACCCTTGTTCTTGGTAAAAAAGTTTGCTTGATTCTCGACTGACGAGAACGCTTAATGGAAGGAGTTTCTCTTGCATATCTGCCAGAATATATTTCTGGACAGCTCCCACAATAGCTGCTGGCAATTCGGCTTCTTTTCCTTGAGAAAGAATCCCTAAAGTCATTTCCAGAAATTCTCCCTTTTTTTGAAGAATCACAAAGGCCACTCTTGCCCCATTTCGAAGCACTTGGAAAATCGTCTTATGATTATTAACAGTAGCCGCTAATACTTGATTAGCTGCAACTGTTGATAGAGGATGATAAGTTTCTCCTCTATCTGCTAGCAATTGCTCTGCGATTTCTCTTACCATAGGCATCACATAGAAAGATGGGGTATCCCGTAACCGTCCAAAATTTTTAGACAACTGTTTAATGCGGCGCTTTTGAGTGTCTTCTTTTGGTGTTTGATAAACATAAGAAGCATAGCCCTCTTGGTATTCAGGAATCATGTCTAAATAAAGCTGAGCTGCTAGGGGAGGTAATCCGTTAGCGAGGTCTGCTATCATTTGCTTGGTCATTAGTTTTCCTTTCTCTTAATTGTAAAAAGAGACCTGGACTAAGCGCCCAAAGTCTCCTTTGTTTTGTAACAAAAACACTGAAACAACAACTTCGCTCTTTTAGCAATCAAGCCCAATTTCTGCACGCACAACATCAGCGATGGTGTTCACATAATAATCGACTTCAGTATCTGTTGGCGCTTCTGCCATGACACGAAGCAGAGGTTCTGTGCCACTTGGTCTCACAAGAATGCGTCCGTTACCTGCCATTTCTTCTTCCATTTTTGCAATGATATTTGCAATAGCTGGAACTTCCATAGCACGTTCTTTCATGCTGTTCTCCACACGGATATTAACCAATTTTTGAGGATAGATAGTCACTTCACTTGCTAATTCAGACAGACTTTTTCCTGTCTCTTTCATGATTTTCGTTAATTGGATAGCTGTTAGTTGGCCATCTCCAGTGGTATTGTAGTCCATGATAATGACATGCCCTGATTGCTCACCTCCGAGGTTATAGCCTGAACGACGCATTTCTTCTACCACATAGCGATCACCTACAGCTGTGATTGCTTTATTGATAGCATGGCTATCCAAAGCTTTATGGAAACCAAGGTTAGACATCACCGTTGTGACAATGGTATTTTGCGCAAGAAGGCCTTTTTCTGATAGGTACTTGCCGATAACAAACATGATACGATCACCATCAACAATAGCGCCATTTTCGTCAACTGCAATCAGACGGTCACTATCACCATCAAAGGCCAATCCTAAATCAGCACCTGTCTCCTTAACAAGTTCTTGAAGCTGTTCTGGATGTGTTGAACCAACACCGTCATTAATATTTAAACCATTCGGTTTTTCACCAATAACAGCAATTTCTGCATTTAAATCTAAAAAGACATCACGCGCAGAAACAGAGGCTGCACCGTTAGCCGTGTCTAAAGCAACTGTCATACCCGTCAAATCAGTCCCAGTTGTTACCAAGAATTTTTCATATTTACGAAGACCTTCTGGATAGTCAACTAAGGTTCCAAGACCCTCAGCACTTGGACGTGGCAGGTTATCTTCACTAGCATCTAAGAGGGCTTCGATTTCCAATTCTTGCTCATCGGCTAACTTGAAACCGTCATTTCCAAAGAATTTAATGCCATTGTCAAGTGCTGGATTATGACTAGCAGAAATCATGACCCCCGCACTTGCTTTTTCAGTTCTAACTAAATAAGAGACACCAGGTGTTGCTAAAACACCAAGTTTATAAACTTCAATACCAACAGACAGCAGACCAGCAATCAAGGCTGACTCCAGCATTTCTCCTGAAATACGAGTGTCACGTGCCACAAAAACTTTGGGTCTTTCGGTTTCGTGTTGACTTAAAACATAGCCGCCAAAGCGACCAAGTTTAAATGCTAACTCAGGTGTCAGCTCAACATTTGCTTCCCCACGAACACCGTCTGTTCCAAAATATTTTCCCATAATTTATATAAGCCTACTGGCTTCCTCCATTCAATTTTCCTTGTTATTATCCATTATTTTTTAGTGGTTGTCAACTGAACGGTCACTACTGACGGCTCAATAGACACCTGATTAGAAGACAAACTCACAGTCTTACTAGTGTTTTTAGTCACGTCAGAAATATTAACTTCTGCAACGATTTCATCAATAGCTTCTAAGGCCTCTCGACTTCCAGAAATAAGAGCAGTTTGTTTGGACAACTTATATTGAATATCTGATAAACCGTCATTCATTACTCCAACTGCTTCAACCCTAATAGGAACCGATTTCGTAATTTTCTTAACACCAACTGTCAAATTGGCCTTGGCTGGATCAATGGCACTTGCTAAGATTGTTCCATCAGCAGAAACAGCTTGTAAGGTGACACGACTGCTGTAATTTGCATCCAAGACCTGATCATCAGGTAACTTGGCGACAACATGGTCAATCAAGGCAATAGTAGATTCATCACTAGTCACCTCGACCTTATCAATTCCTGTTTCAATCTTACTAATCTCATAGCCATTTGCAATTTGTTTGGCATCTACACTGCCTCGAACAGGAAACATCTTTGATTCTTTTTTACCAATAGTTACTGAAATTTTATCGGGTGAGACCGTAGCAGTTACCCCAGAAGGTAAATTTTCCACTTTCAATGTTACTGTGACCGTTCCAGGATGACTCTTGGTTAAGTCTGCTACAATCTTAAAACTGCGAGTGTCGCTATTCACTTCAGAATCAAGTTTAATCCGATTGGTAGAGGTTAGATAAACTTCAGCGCCATAAGAATAACCGCTGATAAAATATTTCTCACTATCATATTTTATATCAATAGGCACATCTTTAAGGCTATGGGTGTATGTTTCAATCGGACTATAAATTTGTGACCCAGAATTTTTGTGGTTACTTGAAGCGGCCGTCAAAAAAAGAAGAATAGCAAAAAAAACTGAAACTAAGGCTAACCAAAGGCGACTATTTAAAAATCGTTTCATTTAGCTTTTCCTCCTAAAATTTTTTTAAACCATGGCAAGGTAACACTTGGTTCACTGATTAAATACGTTCTAAGAACGGTTTCAAATTCATCTGCTGTTAAATCATGCAAAAATTGCCCCTTACGCGCTACCGAAATGGCCCCTGTTTCTTCTGAGACGATAATGGTCAAGGCATCAGAATGTTCAGACAAACCGATAGCTGCTCTATGTCGTGTTCCAAATTCTTTGGAAATTGTCATTGATTCTGACAAAGGCAAGTAGGCACAAGCTGCCACAATCTTATTCTGACCAACAATAACCGCACCATCATGAAGTGGTGTGTTGGGAATAAAGATATTAATTAATAGTTGATTTGAAATATCGGCATGTAAAGGAATACCTGTCGCAATATATTCTTGTAGGGTCTGTGTCTGCTCGATAGCAATCAAAGCCCCAATTTTCCGAGGACCCATATAGGCCACAGACTTAATCAAGGCATCTACCAAAACTTCCTCGCTGCTAACTGTTTGTTTTTGGAGAAAAACTTGCGTAGATCGTCCAAACTTTTCAAGCCCTGCTCGAATTTCTGGTGCAAAAATCACAACTCCAGCAATGACTCCGTAGGTAATAACTTGATTCATCAAATAGGTGATGGTAGTAAAACCAACCCATTCTGCAATAAAGCGAATAATCAAAAAGAAAATAACGCCCTGCACTAAAGACATGATTTTGGTCCCCGTCAATGCTTTAATAAACCGATAAATCAGGTAGGCAACAATTAGAATGTCCAAAAGATGCACTGCAAGCATCCAAGGGTCAGAAAATAAACTCAATAAAAACTTTGTGTCAATGCTAGATAAATTACTCATACAACTCTCATTCCTATCTAAAACAGATACTATTAGTAGTATATCACGATTCGTGACATTTTTCCTTATCTAAAATTGAGAAACTTGTGATAAAATATAAACATGAAAATAAAGACATTACTCGGTTTGAGTGTCGGCAAAGCGGCTCAATTGATTTTAACAAAGATGGGGCGAGGCTCCACTTATCCTGGGCATCTAGCCTTATCTTTTGATAAAGATATTTTAGACACTCTCTCACAAAACTACGATATTGTTGTTGTCACTGGAACAAACGGCAAAACCTTAACCACTGCCTTAACCGTTGGTATTCTAAAAGAAGCCTTTGGGGAAGTCCTCACCAATCCAAGTGGTGCCAATATGATTACTGGTATTACGTCGGCTTTTTTATCTGCTAAAAAAGGAAGATCTGGTAAACAAATTGCTGTCTTAGAGATTGACGAGGCCAGCCTTCCAAGAATCACGACTTACTTAAAACCTAGTTTGTTTGTCTATACTAATATTTTTAGGGATCAAATGGATCGCTATGGAGAGATTTACACCACCTATCAGATGATTGTAGATGGTGCTAGCAAAGCACCTGAAGCAACTATCTTAGCCAATGGAGATAGTCCTATTTTCTCTTCCAAGGACTTAGTTAATCCAGTTAAGTACTATGGCTTTAATACCACTAAGCATGCTCCGCAGCTAGCCCATTATAATACAGAGGGGGTTTTATGCCCAAAATGCGAACATATCCTTTACTATCGTCTCAATACTTATGCTAATTTAGGAGATTTTGTTTGCTTAAATTGTAACTTCCAAAGACCAACCTTAGATTATCAATTAACTGAACTAACAACTATTACCAACAACAGTTCTGAATTTGTTATCGATGGTCAAGATTACAAAATTAACGTGGGTGGTCTTTATAATATTTATAATGCTCTTGCTGCAGTTGCTGTTGCCGAATTTTTTGGCGTTAAACCTGAACAAATCAAAGCTGGATTTAATAAAAGCAAGGCTGTTTTTGGTCGTCAGGAAACCTTTATGCTTGGTGATAAATCTTGCACCCTGGTTCTCATTAAAAATCCTGTGGGAGCTAGCCAAGCCCTTGAAATGATTCAGCTAGCTGCTTACCCATTTAGCCTATCTGTCCTTTTAAATGCTAATTACGCAGATGGGATTGATACCAGCTGGATTTGGGACGCTAATTTTGAACTCATTACTCAAATGCCCATTACCGAAATAAATGCTGGTGGTGTTCGCCATTCTGAAATTGCCCGCCGATTACGTGTAACAGGTTTTGATGAAACAAAACTATCACAGGCTGAAAAGTTAGAAGAAATCATGCAAGCCATCGAAAAACAAGAAGCCAAGCATGCCTACATCTTAGCAACCTATACGGCTATGTTAGAATTCCGTAGCCTCCTTGCTGACCGCCATGTCGTTGAAAAGGAGATGATCTAATGACCTACACTTCACTAAAATCTCCAGAAAATCGTGACTATCACTATGACCTTCACATTGCCCACCTCTACGGTAATCTTATGAATACTTACGGTGATAACGGTAATATCCTAATGCTTAAATATGTGGCTGAAAAACTTAAAGCCAGAGTTACCGTAGATATTGTGTCCCTCAATGATGCCTTTGACCAAGACCACTACGACATTGTTTTCTTCGGTGGCGGACAAGATTACGAGCAGAGCATTGTAGCCAAGGACTTACCAAACAAAAAATCTGCCCTTGCAAACTACATTGCTAACAATAAGGTCGTTCTTGCCATCTGCGGTGGCTTCCAATTGTTAGGACAATATTATGTACAGGCCAATGGTGTTAAAATCAACGGACTTGGCATTATGGGGCACTATACCCTCAACCAACACCAAAATCGTTTTATTGGAGATATTAAAATTCATAATGACGAGTTTGACGAAACCTATTTTGGCTTTGAAAATCATCAAGGACGTACCTTCTTATCCGATGATGAAAAGCCACTTGGACGCGTGATTTATGGAAACGGCAATAATAAAGAAGACCAAACCGAAGGCGTTCACTATAAAAATGTGTACGGTAGTTACTTCCATGGCCCTATCTTGTCACGGAATGTTAATTTGGCTTATCGCTTAGTGACAACCGCTCTCAAACAAAAATATGGCTCTACTATTTCCTTAGCTTCTTACGATGCTATTCTCAACCAAGAAGTAGCTGAAGAATACGCTGATGTCAAGAGTAAAGCTGCTTTTGATAAAGCTTAAAGAATTCACTATTATCATAAACATATCAAAAAGAGGCTGTTTATTCCAGCCTCTTTTTTTAAGCCACAATGGCTTTTGCAACTTCTTCAAGGGTCATGCGTGAAAAATATTGAGTGGTATCAATGGTTTTCAGACGTTCAAGCACATCACTATATTCATATTTGCAACCAATCAATAAATGCTCAATGTCTTGCACATCTTTGATACCAAAGAAATCGCCATAGATTTTAAGGTTTTTAATGATAGAATTTTCAACATTCGCAAAAGTAGAAATTTTACCCGCAGGATAACGAACATTTCGCTCAATCGTATACTCTGGCGCTTTTCCATAGGTCCAATCCCAGCTGCCAAATTGTTCCTCAGCAGATTGTTGAATCTTAGCCAATTCATCCTCTGACAAAACATACTCTGTCATGTCTGGGTAAGTTTCTTTCATTTTAGCCAAGATTTTATCTGAAAATTCATCAACAGTAATCTTTTCTGGCAATTCATTTAAGATATTAGTCACACGAGCACGAACTGATTTCACCCCTTTAGACTCAATCTTGTCCTTGCTGACCTTAAGAGCATCTCCAAGGACTGTCATGTCCACATCAAACAAGAGACAACCATGGTGCATCATGCGACCTTTATAGTAGGCTTGAGCATTTCCACAGATTTTTTTGCCGTCAATTTCAATATCGTTACGACCTGTAAAATTGGCTGTTACTCCTAAATCTGCTAAAGTCGCAATCACAGGTTGTGAAAAAGTTTTGAAATCAAAGGCACCTTCTGCTGTTTTATTTGAAATAATAGTATAATTCAAGTTATTCAAATCATGGTAAACTGCCCCGCCACCAGATAAACGACGGACAACATGAATATCATGTTCATCAATGTATTCTTTATTGATTTCTTGAATGGTATTTTGGTGCTTACCAATAATAATAGCTGGTTCATTGATCCAGAGGATAAACAATTCGTCTTCTTCCACTAATTCTCTAAAAGCGTAAGCTTCAAGGGCAATGTTAAAGGCAGGATTGTGACTTTTGTTAACAATGTATTTCATAGAAGAAAAAATCCTTTCAAAAATGTAATCTACCCCTCTAGTATAATGAAAACAAGCGTAAAAGACAAGTGTATAGCCCAGTTAGGCAATACTGAGGTTCCCAAAAGAATTGGTAAGCATTCACCAGTTGATGCTTACCAATTCTTTCACGGTAGTAGTGATCCTCAGTGGCTGTCAAATTAATTTTTGTAACCAATACTTCCTGCTGGATAGAGCGTTGAGCCCCAAAGGTTAACCTCAATTTCTTTAGCGAGTTTAACGTTTTTGTCATCAAGAACAGTTCTCCACCACTCCCATGCTAGACCTGTACATTCTCTTGCAAAGACTCTAATGTTTCGAGCATTAGCTGGTAACGGAATGACTGTTGAAAATGGTGAGGTTCTATCATGACCATTACCTTCCCACGATTTCTCAGTAACGATTTCCTTACCTGTTGCATCGTAATCAACTTCATCCCAGAAAACTCTAAATTGTGCAACAAACCAACCTTTATTGGCTAATGTCATTTTCCCACTAGTAAATTCAGTCGTTGTTGTTTCTACATATTCACTTCTATTATTAACACCAGCAATTTTATTGTCTTTAAGAAACACGCTTGTGTATGAAATCGGATAAGCAGGATTTTTTCGACTAAAGGTCGCATTATCCTTAATCACATTTCTAATTACGTCAAAATCTTTAGTAACAACTTTGTTATGCTCTGCCGCGTCACCACCTAAAACAACGGCTGTAAAAGAACTATTTTCTAGAATATCAGAGTATTTCCCTTTGGCTTTAACATCTGTTCCTTTAAGTGCTGCACTGAAAGCTGCTTCAACATCTAGGCTTTTAGAACTTGTTTCTAACTTGACAAAAACGGTTCTACCGTAGGCCACATTACTTACAAGTAACGGTGGTGCTTCATTACTAACCCCTTTTTTAACCAATTCATCCATGTTGACTGATTTGTCAAAAACATCCGCCGGACTACTAGGAAGATTTGCTGATACAGTATAAAAAATTTGTTTGTAAGCAGCAATCATTACTTTCTTCTCACCTTTTGAGATAGAATTAAAGTCAATTCCTAAGGTAGCATCAAGAATCTTACTGTTAACATTCAAGGCTGCCTCAATTTGAGATTTTGAATAAACCATTGTTTCAGAATATTGCGTTCTCGCTGGCAAGGTATTACCACCTGAGTAATTATCATGCCATTTATTAACAAGATTATCAACGGCAGTAGAAACATTTGAATACGTTGGATTGGCAACTTCTACGGTAGCTGCTTCCCCCATACCTGGTAAATCTATATGAATGTTTTGAGGTTTTCGCTTTGCAATAAGAGTATCAGGTTTATTTTCGGTAAAGTTTTTGTTAGCCAATTGAAGGGCACCTGGATAAGTGCGATCAGTAACAGAATCAATGATTGAAATGTCAACAGGTGTCGTATTAATATCTTTTTTCCTTCTTTCGATGACAATAAATTTATCAGCTTTCTTCTTACCTTCTTTTGGAATAAAGTTCTCAACACTTTCTCCATTTTTAGCTAATACTTCTAATTCATTGTAGTGAAGGTCATAGATACCCTTATTCAACGACTCCGCATGGTCTATTTCAGCCTTCTTTTTATCCTCATCTACTTTTTTCTCGGCTGCTATTTCCTTGGGATTCAACTTAATCATTTCATCTGAATTAAGCATTTTATCTTGTTTAGGATTCTCTCCTAATTTTCCTAATATAGTTTCGTCCGATATCGTATTTCTAGAATCAGCACCTATGATTTCTATTGTATTTCCATCAGAAGTACTACTAATTTCAAGCTCTGTAGTTTTTTTGTTTGATTCAGCGTTAGCTGTAGCAAAATGACACATAATCACTGCTGCTGACAATAAGCCCGCAACTCTAGCATACTTTTTAAAACTTTTTTTCATTAACTTCATATCCTTATCCTAATTTAGAATGTTAGTAAAACTCTTTCTAGCATATCAAACATACTATCTTGATAACATGCAAATTCTCCGATCTGATAAGTTTTCATTTTATTTTTTAAGTCTTCATTCGATAAAGCTACTTTAATATTAGTTAAAATAGGCTCTTGATCCACTGTAAACGGAACAGTTTCATAATAACGAAGCATCAGCTTTTGCGAATTTAGAAATAAAAGCGCTTGATAAACTTGAATAGGATCGTTACTGACAGACATTTCTAGCAAAGCCTCTTGGACAAGTTCTTTAATTTCTGTCTTACCTTGTAAAAAACTTGGATACAAACAATACTCAAAAATAAATTCTGAATCAGAAATATCTGACATCAAAGAATCCCGACTCGTTAACCGATGTGTTTTATCTTGACCAACAAAGTAACGAATCAACTCCCTTTTACTAAGTGATTTGTTAAACAATGCTACATACTGTTCATAACCATTGGGACAATTATACATGTTGACCTACTTTCTGAACTACATTTTTTTAATTTTAAAACGGCCGCTAACTTGTTTCCTCTCACCTTTCGGTGTAATAATAGTCGGATCTACAATTTCGAAGTAGCCTTTTGAATCAATTTCTGCTAATACTTTCTTTGATGAAATCCCTTTGACATCAATCGAAGGAAAAATTAATTCACTCTCTGAATTTTGAATATTTTTTCCAGCAAAGGTTTGACAACCTGGAATATTCAAAGAATTAGCACCTGGGGTGTCACCGCTTGCCGTTCTGATAAAGCCTAACTGATTAATATTCTTAGCAAGTGCTGCATCGTACTCATATTGGTAAACACCGTCTTTATATTTACCAGGATCAACACCCTTAATTTCTTCAATCGCAGCTGCTGCCTTTAAATTTCCTTTATCATCATAGAGGTGAGCATTGTCTTCAGCGACACTCGTCACGAATAAACCATGTTCTTGTCTTCCGATTGAAAATCCTCTAGCAGCATTTTCAAATGCAGAAATAATATCTTTTTTGCTGGCAATATGTGACGCACCAGTGTCCAAATAGATTTTCTTGAGGTTTTCAACAAATTCTTTTTTATAGTTGTACTTCCTACTTTCGTACATACGATAGTATTCGGTTCTTGAAGAAACCGCAGACATGGCAATAGCCTTATCAGCATAAGCTTCAGCATATTTAATAAATTCTTCAGCTTGCTGATCTGTTACCCACTTTTCTCTTAACTGGTTGAATTTATTTTGAAATTTATCCTTTTCCAAGTTACCAAATGTAACCTCAGAAATAGCTAAGGTATCTTTGTTTTTCCCTTGATGGATAGCCGTCACTTCAATTTCAACCTTGTCCACATCAACTTTCTTGTCTAATTCAACATGATATGGTTTTTTCGTGTAATTATCCGCAAAGTCGACTTGTTGGACCAAGACCAATTTATCACCATTATAGTATTTGAGATCTGCTTTAGCAATTCGGTTTTTGTTATAGTAATTTTCTTTACTTGACACATCTCCATTCGTAATAAGAACTCTTCCGATATTTGTCAACGAGTCAAATTTATAAGATAGGGTTTCACCAACACCATTTCCTGGAGAATCATCTTCCCAAGCTGTTTTCATGGAACTATCCAAAGTGTGCATGATATGCTTGTTTTCTTTTGAACTAGAAGCCGTAGCTTCAACAACTGTTGTAGAATCATAGTTCTTAGATTTTTTAGCTTTTTTTAATTTATTAGTGTTAGATTGACGTGCTGACTTAACAGGTGATGCGTAAACACTATCCCCAATGAAGTCGTTAGTCACGCTTCCCGTGAGAATGGTAGTAATACTAGCCATTAAAATAAACTTAGAAAGAGAAAATTTATTTTTCTTCATATAACCCGCCTTTAATTTTATTTTAAAAATATAATTAAAATATACAAATAAAAGATCATTTTGTCAATATGTTTTCTAATCATTTTAAAAATATTTTTATATGATCTATTTAGGAAAGTTCTAAAATGAAGTTAGCCACCTAAGGGTATCAAAAAACATCTCAGAGAGGTATAATTGTCATCACCACAACAACAATTAGAAAGACTCTGAGATGCAAGACTATTATACACCCAAAAGTAAACAGTTGACACTAGCTGAGCGTCGAATGATTGACCGTTAGCTTCTAGAAGGACAGTCAAAATCGTGAAATAGCGAGAAGATTGGCTAAAGCTCCTCAAACCATTCACAATGAAGTCAAACGCGGGCAAGTTAGACAACAAGTACGTCAGGGGAAATATGAACAAGTTTACTCTGCTGACTTTGCCCAAGAAGTTTATGACAATAACCGTAAACGCTCCGTTAAACAGATGACTCTAACGAAGGAACTCAAAGAAAAGATTGTTCATTACATCAAACAAAAATACTCTCCCGAGATGATGGTTAAGGCAAAAGGGATACCCGTTCCCATCTCCACCATTTACTACTGGATTCATCATAGACAATTAGGATTGACCAAGGCTGACAGGCTTTATCCTCGAAAGAATGTAGCTTCAAAAAAGCATGCCAGTCCCAATTTTAAGCCGGCTGGAAAGTCTATTGAAGAACGACCTGCAAGCATTAATAAGCGTGAGAATAGCGGTGATTTTGAAATTGATACAGTTTTATTCAGACGAGAGCAAAAAACGAGTGTCTACTGACGCTGACAGACAGAAAAAACCGCTACCAAATGATTCGACTTATTCCTGATAAGTCGGCTTCTTCAGTGAATCAAGCCTTGAAGTCTATTCTGAAAGTCTATCCGATTCGCTCAATCACAGCTGATAACGGAGCTGAATTCAGTCGCTTATCAGAGATTTTTGACCCTGAAAACATTTACTATGCCCACCCCTATTCCTCTTGAGAGAGAGGAACAAATGAAAATCATAACCGACTCATCCGGCGTTGGTTACCAAAGGGAAGTAAAAATGCGACTCAACAACAAGTCGCATTTATTGAAAATGGGATTAATAACTACCCAAAGAAACTACTTGATTACAAATCTCCTAAAGAGTTTTTACAGACTGGCTAACTTACACTTGAAATTTGGCTTCTTGTGTTTACACAAAATTATTGACAGTCTCTATTTAAGTTTATACCTTACTTTGATTAAATTACCCGTAAAAATAATTCTTCTTCACCTCTAATAATAACTGTCATTTTTTATGGCAGTTAATTAAGATAATAAATTTTCTACTTTTTATTTTCAGATAGTAAGTGGGAAACTCTGACGGATTTCCCCATACCAAAAAGAGAGAACCTAACCGATTCTCTCTCAACTCTCTATTAGACTCTAAAAAATAGCTCTGAGCCTTTTGGCCTAGAGCTATTTTTCACTACTCTTTTTCTTATCGAGTTAAAGTGATTATTTACGTTTTGGTGGGTTATGGATAGCTTCACCAAGAACATCTGCAAAAGCTTCATACATGACTTCAGAGAAGGTTGGGTGTCCGTGAATTGATAATAACAATTCATCAACAGTCAATTCTGCTTCCATAATGGTTGCCGCTTCGTTAATCATTTCCGCTGCAGCTGGTCCAATAATGTGAACTCCTAGGATTTCATGGTATTTGGTATCAGCAATGACTTTTACAAAACCATGTGCTTCGTTTGAAGCAATGGCACGCCCATTACCAGTGAAACTATTTTTACCGATAAGCACATCACCGTATTGCTCACGAGCTTGTTCTTCAGTTAAACCAACCATTGCCACTTCAGGGTGAGTGTAAACAGCTGCTGGAGTGTATTTAAGGTTAGCTTTACGAGTCGTATTACCATGGATAGCATTTTCTGCAGCTACTTCACCCATACGGTAGGCAGCATGCGCAAGCATTTTAGTTCCATTAACATCACCTGGTGCGTAGATACCTGGAATTGATGTTTCTTGGTAGTCATTAACTTTGATACGGTTACGATCCATTTCAAGGTTAAGGTTTTCAAGTCCGTTCATTTGTGGCACACGACCGATAGAAAGCAAGGCTTTTTCAGCAACAACTTCTTCACCATTATTAAGTTTCAAGGTCAATTGGTTATTAGCTTCAACAATCTCAGAGACACCAACAGATGTTTTGATCTTCATACCTTTCTTAGAAAGGATTTTTTGAAGTTCAAGAGAGACTTCCTTATCCATTGCTGGGATAATACGGTCTGCCATTTCAATAACAGTAACATCGACACCATATGATGCCCAAACAAGTCCAAGCTCGATACCAACGACACCACCACCCATAACAGCAAGTGATTTTGGCATTTCACGAAGATCAAGAATATCATCAGACGTTAAGACAAGCTTAGAATCAATCCCTGGAATATTGATACGTGATACCTTAGACCCTGTTGCAAGAATGATGTTGCGACCTTTAATCGTTTGTGACCCAATAGTTACAGTCTTGTCAGGGTTTACTTGACCAAGACCATTAAAAATAGTGACTTTATTAGCTTTAAGAAGTCCTTGAACACCGCCTGTTAAGGTTTTCACAACGGTGTTTTTAAAGTCAACTGTTTTGTCCATATCAATCGTGTAGCTAGTTGATGCAAGGTTAATCCCGCGTCCTGCTGCAATCTTGATACCATCAAGGATTTCAGCATTTTTTAGATAAGTCTTCGTTGGAATACAGCCTACATTCAAGCAAGTACCACCAAATTCGGATTTCTCAACGATGGCAATTTTACCACCAAGTTGAGCGCCGCGAATAGCAGCATAGTAACCAGCTGGGCCACCACCAACAACGATAATATCATATTCATCGTCAGCAAGCGCCGCTTTTGGTGTAGCTGAAGCAGCTTGAGTTGGTGCTTTTGGCACCTCAAGTCCAGCAGCTTCCAAATCTTCTGTTGTACGAGCAACGTTGACATCTGAAGCAGCTGAGCTTGAAACCTCAATAGATTCACCTTCTGCACCGATATAACCGATAACTTCTGTTACAGGTACTGTTTCACCTGCTTGGCGAGTAATTTTAAGAAGAACACCTGAGTCTTCTGCTTCAAGTTCCATATTGGTTTTGTCTGACATGATTTCAAGAAGAATATCACCTTCATTAACAGTATCACCTTCTTGTTTTTTCCACTCGATGATTTCACCTTCTTGCATGTCAACACCGAGTTTTGGCATAATAATTTCAACAGCCATTATTGATTTCCTTTCGTAAGATACAAAGGGTCTTTAACGAACGCTATCACAAATGAAAACTAACGAGTTTTCATAAGTTTGTTCAATACCCATACCTATTTTTTGTTAAAGATACTATTTCTGTAAAAATGAAATAGTATCTGGATACTAATATGATCAGATTAACAATTCAAATGGGTTTTCCATCAATTTCTTGAGGTCAACCATGAATTTAGCACCATTCATACCGTCAACCAACCGGTGGTCAATGGTCAAGCACATTGCCATAATTGGACGAGCAACAATCTCACCATCCACAACCGTTGGGGTTGGAATTGTGGCACCAACACCAAGAATAGCTGAGTTGGGTTGGTTAATGATTGGATTAAACGTCTTAGTACCAAACATTCCCAAGTTGGTAATTGAGAAGGTTGAGCCAGACATTTCAGCTGCTTTCAATTTACCAGTTTGTGCCTTTTTAATCACATCTTTTGAGGCAAGAACGAAGTCTGATAAACTCATCTTGTCAGCCCCATGAATAACTGGAACGATAAGACCATCATCAAGACCTACAGCAATACCAAGGTTGACAAAGCGATGCAACTCGATATCATTGGCATCATTGATAAGTGAAGCGTTCATATATTCATGTTCAGGTTTCATCAAGGTCTTAACAACTGCCATGCCAATCAAGTCCGTAAAGCTGACTTTAAGACCTGTTTTAGCCATAATTGGATCGATTAACTTCTTACGAAGGGCAATCATTTCTGTCATGTCAATATCGTAGTTAAGCGTAAAGGTAGGTGCAGTAAGATAAGAGTTTGTCATACCTTTAGAGATTGCCTTACGCATAGCTGACATTGGCTTGTGTTCCACACCTTCTGGAAGTTCAACAACTTTTTCTTCTTTAAGTGCTGATGGTGCTTTTGCTTCAACTGGTTTAGCTGCTTCAAGGGTAGCCATAATGTCTTCTTTCATGACCTTACCATTAAAGCCAGTACCTGATACGGTTGCCAAATCAATGCCTTTATCAGCTGCAATTTTACGAGCAAGTGGTGATGCTTTAGGTTGAGCACCTTTAAAGTTCTCAACGTCTTCTTTATGCACACGTCCTTTTGGGCCTGTCCCTGGCACTTGGCCAAGATCAATACCCAATTCTGCCGCTGCTTTACGGGCAGCTGGGGTAGCACGTACTTTTCCACTATTTCCTTGAGGAATAGCTGTCGCTGCTACCTGAGGAACTGGACTTGCCACATTCTTTTTTGGAGCAACTGCTGGTCCAGCATCAGCTGACGCAGGAACTGGAATTTCTGTTGCTTTTTCGCTTGAAGCAATAGTATCTACTGATTCACCTTCTGCACCAATATAACCAATAACTTCTGTTACAGGCACAGTATCACCAGCTGGGCGGACAATTTTCAATAGCACACCTGAGTCTTCTGCCTCAAGTTCCATATTGGTTTTGTCTGACATGATTTCAAGTAGGACATCACCTTCATTGACGGTATCACCTTCTTGTTTTTTCCATTCGATGATTTCGCCCTCTTGCATGTCAACGCCGAGCTTTGGCATAATAATTTCAAATGCCATTTCTACATCCTTTCACGATTTGATAAGCGCCACTAGCACCCTCATTCCTTTACAAAATGTCAGAAACATAAGGTGGTATGACGCGGGATAAGACAACTCAGTACTTCTAAAAACTTTCAAAATAGTTTTTAGCTGAGAAGTTACCGATAAACACGGTCAGTATCAGACCGCTTGCCTTATCTTCTAATTGCCTTTATTTGCCATTTTAACAATAGCAGCCTTGATTTTCTCAACGTCTGGTAAGATAGCTTGTTCAAGTACACGTGCATAAGGTACTGGAACATCTTCACTGGCAAGACGAACGATTGGATGATCAAGGTAATCAAAAGCTTCACTTTCGGTAATCATGGTTGCAATTTCACCAATGAATCCACCTGTCTTGTAAGCATCGTTGACAAGCATCAATCTACCTGTTTTCTTAACTGATTCAATGATCAATTCTTTATCAAGTGGGATAAGGGTACGTGGGTCAACAACTTCAACGTTAATACCATCTGCTGCCACTTCTTCAGCTGCTTGAAGAACACGCTCCAACATACGACCGTAAGAAACGATTGTCAAATCAGTTCCTTCACGTTTTATCTCACCTTTACCAAGTGGGATATAGAAATCAGGATCTTGGTTAACTTCTTCTTTTTTACCATAAAGAGCCTTTGGTTCCATGAAAAGAACAATGTTATTATCACGGATAGCTGATTTTAACAAGCCTTTAGCATCGTTAGCATTCCCTGGAGCAACAACTTTAATTCCTGGAATGTGGGTCAACCAAGCTTCAAGAGATTGTGAGTGTTGCGCAGCAGAACCGATACCTGAACCTGATGCCACACGGAAGGTTACAGGGGTAATCAGGCCTCCACCGAACATGTAGTTATTTTTAGCACCATTGTTAACGATAGCGTCCATCATGATAGTAAGGAAATCCATGAAGGTAACGTCAACAATTGGACGAAGTCCTGTAATCGCTGCACCAATAGCTGCACCAGAGATGGCAGCTTCTGAAATTGGTGTGTCTTTAACACGTTTTGCACCAAATTCTTCAATCATTCCAACAGAGGTACCAAAGTCTCCTCCATAAACCCCTACGTCTTCACCCATAAGGAAAATGTTTTCATCCTTGCGCATTTCCTCAGTCATAGCAAGGTTGACTGCTTCACGCAAAGCCATTAATTTTGTTTCTGACATAATTTTTATTTCTCCATTTATTATTCAAATACGATTGCATCTTACTGACAAGGTGATATTAGTCAACCCAAACGTCTTCGAAAGCTACTGAAAGTTCTGGATCTGGACTATTTTGTGCAAATTCATAAGCATCGTCAACTTCTTTTTTGACTTGTGCTTGAATAGCATCCAATTCGTCATCAGTAGCAATACCTTCACTTGTGAGGTAAGTTCGATATTTGATTATTGGATCTTTTTCCTTCCACTCATCCACTTCTTCTTTGGTGCGGTATTTACCAGCATCGGCAGTTGAATGACCAAACCAGCGATATGACTCTACTTCAACGATAGCTGGACCATTTCCACCACGAACGTGTTCAACGGCTTTGCCCATTGTTTCATAAACAGCCATCACGTCATTTCCATCTTCACAGTAGAAACCAGGAATACCATAAGCTTCTGCACGAGTATATAAATGTGGTGTATTTGTAGCGTTATTAATGCTCATTGAAATACCATAACGGTTGTTGATGATGAAGAAAATAACAGGAAGTTTCCATGTTGCAGCCATATTAACAGACTCATGGAATGAGCCTTCATTGGTAGCTCCATCACCTGAGAAGGCAACAGCGATATTGTTAGTTCCTTTATATTGTTGGGTAAGCGCCGCACCTACTGCAAGGGCGTAACCACCACCAACGATACCATTGGTACCATAGTTTCCTTTTTCAAAGTCAGCCAAATGCATAGAGCCACCACGCCCTTTAGACACACCAGTTGCTTTACCAGCAAGTTCAGCCATCATTTTGTTAAGATCCATGTCTTTAGCGATTGATTGACCATGGCCACGGTGATTTGAGAAAATAATATCATCGTAAGTCAAGTGAGCCACTGCCCCAACGTTTGCTGCTTCTTCACCAACAGAAAAGTGAGTCATCCCTTGCACAAATCCACGACGGACGAGTTTATTAATACGTGAATCAAATTCACGAATACGTTCCATTTTAAGGAACATATCCAAATGTTGTTCTTTAGAAACTGTTACCATTTTGGCCTCCATATTATCATAGTACCTTTTTATGATAAAACTTTTATTCACAATTTGCAAATAATTAAATCGCTTTCTTTCTTATCCTATTTGGTTTTTAGAAATCGTTATAGTTTGTGAAATCACAAACGGATCTGTACTAAAAAATATAAAAATACTATATAACAGTTTTGCTTTTTTTGAAACACATTCTTATTCCAAATTGCAACATATTAATAAGAAAAACTCCATTTAAGACAATCTTTTTTTACTCTTCTAAGAATGGAGTCTGTCTACGTTCTGAAGAAATAAGTCTTTTTAATTCTGATAGATAAACCTTAACGAAAGCAAAACAAGCCTCAAAGAAATATCTAAGGCTTGTTTTCTTCATTACTCTAACTGCTCAGCAATAGTTTCCCATTCTTCCATAAGTGTTTCTTGTTCCTGATCCAATTGTTCCCATTCCTCTTGCCAAGCCATTAATTGAGTGGTGTCATTGGAAGCGTGCATATCTTCTTGAAGGTCGTTAATCCGCTCTTCAATACTTTCAAGCCTTGCTTCAATCTCCTCGTAGCGGCGTGTCAAACGACGGCGTTCTTTTTGATTAGCCTTTTGTAATTGGTAATCGTTGATAGGCTCTTCGACTGTTTCTAATACTTCCTCTGTCGCTAATCGAGCTAATTCTTCCAGCTCTGCCTTTTTCTCAAGGTAATAATCATAGTCTCCCAAATAAAGAGTAGAGCCGGTCTCGGTAATTTCCAAAACCTTGGTGGCCAAACGATTAATAAAATAACGGTCATGACTGACAAAAAGCAAGGTCCCGTCAAAGTCAATGAGGGCATTCTCTAGCACTTCTTTACTGTCAATGTCCAGGTGGTTGGTTGGCTCGTCCAAGACAAGGAAATTATTATTTTCCATAGACAATTTAGCAAGAAGCAGGCGGGCTTTTTCACCTCCCGATAGCATGGCCACCGATTTTTTGACATCATCTCCAGAAAAGAGGAAAGCCCCTAGCCGGTTTCTAATATCAACTTCTGGCGTGGTTGAAAAGTCCTGCCACAACTCTTCTAAAACCGTATGATTTGGACTTAGATGCGATTGAGTTTGGTCATAATAACCTGTTTCCACATTCGCACCATACTTGATCTGTCCTTTAATAAGAGGAATTTGCCCAATAATTGATTTAATCAAAGTGGACTTGCCAATACCATTAGGCCCCACAACAGCGATAGCATCTAATTTGTTGATGTCTATGGTAATGGGCTCTGACAATATTTGGTTGTCATAACCAATAGCAGCTTCTTCAACTTTTAGGACAATATTCCCTGATGATTTCTCTGCATGAAATGTCATATGAGCAGATTTTAGACCACTTGATGGCTTATCTAAACGTTCTATTTTTTCCAGTTGTTTCCGCCTTGCTTGGGCTCTTTTTGTGGTCGATGCCCTGACAATGTTTTTTTGAACAAAGTCTTCTAACTTAGCAATTTCTTTTTGCTGTTTTTCAAACTGTCTTTCCTCAGCTGCTAATTTTTCAGCCTTTAAGGTCATAAAACGAGAATAATTGCCAACGTAGCGATCCAAGCCATGAGGAGTTAACTCCAAGGTCACTGTTGCCACCTTATCCAAAAAATAACGGTCATGGCTAACGATAATCAGGGCTCCTTGATAATTGGTCAAGTAATTCTCCAACCAAGCAATAGTTTCAATATCTAAGTGGTTGGTTGGTTCGTCAAGAACCAATAGTTCTGGCTTTTCTAAAAGCATTTTAGCCAAGGCCAGACGAGTATTTTGACCTCCTGACAATTCTGAGATAGTCATCTGCCACATGCTCTCATCAAACCTAAATCCATTTAAAATAGCTTTGATATCAGATTCATAAGTAAACCCACCTTGCTGACGGAAACGTTCGGCAAGGAGATCATAATCTGCCATCAGACGTGATAAGTCTTGACCTGAAACTGTTGCCATTTCCATTTCCATCTGACGCAAACGTTGTTCATCAGATCGTAGCCCTTCAAAAACTTTGAGCATCTCGTCATATATGGTCTTATCTGATTCAAAACGACTATTTTGAGCCAAATAAGATAAGGTTAAGTCTTTTTTAGTATTGACCTCTCCACTCGTTGGGATTTCTTCTCCAACTAATAGCTTGAGTAAGGTTGACTTACCAGCTCCATTGGGACCAACCAAGGCAATCCGATCGTGTTCACCAACCTGCAATGATATGTTTTGAAAAAGAACCTCCCCTGAAAAAGAGCGTTCTAACTTGTTTCCTTGTAAAATAATCATGTCTTTATTTTATCAAAAAAATGCCCTTTTGAGGACATTTTCAATTGAGTTTCCAAAAGAAATCTAGGACCTTCTGAATGATGGGGAAACCTCCTCGGCGCTAGCAAGTAGCCTTTCGTTAGGGAGGACTTTTTCTTGGTCAATCCTTGTAGATCGTTTTTGTGTTAAGCTATCAAATAGCTGGACAAGCTGTTCGGTTACTATTGAAATCTTATTGGCTAAAACGGAGTCACTGTGATTAGCATAATAAATGAGGCCCACAATAATAATCGTTACTAGTAAAACCGTCTGCAAAAAGCCTTTGATGAGATGCCAAAAAAACGTCAAAAGTAGCTTAGGTAGCCACAAGATAAGATCTTGGAATATTTTCATCAGTCACTTCTTTTTGCCTTAACCATTTCTAAGACAACCTTTCTTCCTTTTGATAATGAATGGGTAGCCACTCTAAGAGCGTTTCCAATTGCTGGTTCCAATAATACCACTCATGTTTCCCATGATCTTTTCTGTAATCCACCTCAAGTCCTTGAGCCCTAAACTCTGATATAGCTTTTTCGTTCGCCTCAAAGAGAAAATCCTCATAGCCACACCAAGCGTAAAACTTGGTTTTCCCATCACTTTCCGCCACCATATTTTTAAGGTAATGCTTGTCGAGATCAGGGGCATTAAACTGGCCAAAGACCCCTTGCCAATAGGCTAATTCTCCCAAATTTCCCTCAAGCAAGGTCTCAGGGGAAAAATCCAAGGCTCCTGAAAAAGAAGCTGCATAAGAAAAACGATTGCTTTTGAGAGCCCATTTAAAGGCACCATAGCCACCCATAGAGAGCCCAGCAACAAAGGTTTTTTCTCGTTTCTGACTCATATTTGGAAAGAAAGATGCCAACACTTGGGGCAATTCTTCTGCCAAGGCCTGGTAATAATGAATCCCATAGGCAGTGTCTGTATACCAGCCCAAATCCGTCGAAGGCATGACCACAATCACGTTCGTGTGGCGCAACAAACGTTCAATAGCTGTCCGTTTTTGCCAAGAATTCTCATTGCCTCCCATGCCATGAAGCAGATATAAAACAGGAATATCCGTGTCTCCTTGTTCCTCTTGCGGGATTTCAGACTGGTCTGGATAAATGACGTTAACACCTCGCTCCATGTCTAAAACTGCTGAATGGTATTCAATTGCAATACTTGCCATAACTAACACTCCTTTCCCTGAATATGGTTTTTAGATAAAACACCAGACCAGATTCAGCTAACAATCCATCCGTGGTCAAGGTTAGCAGAAATGAAAAAGATTACTGATGTTCTCGTAAAAACCTAAACTTTTAAAACTAAAGAAGGCTGGCAATGTTTGCCTAACCCTCCTTTCCATTAGCGAACTTCCATGACTACCGGTAGAATAGCTGGGCGTCGTTTGGTTTGTTCAAATAAGAATTTAGACAAGTCATCTCTGACATTCCCTTTTAATTCGCCCCAGTCAAACGTATCTTTTTGCAGGTAATTCTCAACTGTTTTGTTAACCAGTTCTGCACTTTCTCTTAAAATGTCACGGCTTTTCTTAACATAAACAAATCCACGGGTATTCACCTTCGCTTTTGAGATAATGCGTTTTTCTTTTTTAGAAACCGTGATGGC
The DNA here is from genome assembly GCF_900636575.1 of Streptococcus canis. Taxonomy (NCBI): domain Bacteria; kingdom Bacillati; phylum Bacillota; class Bacilli; order Lactobacillales; family Streptococcaceae; genus Streptococcus; species Streptococcus canis. Next base: position 1,431,253 of record NZ_LR134293.1, on the reverse strand, counting down.
AACGATAAAAATACCATCTTCTGACAAGACTTTACGGTCTCGTAAGACAATGTTACCCACGTCACCGATAGCATTACCATCAATCATGACATCACCGGCGGGTACACTACCTTCATGAAGAAAGCCCTCGTCATTGAGTACCATAATATCGCCGCGTTTAAGAATATGAATGTTCTCTGGGAAAATACCAACCTCCTCTGCTAACTTAGCATGGGCAGCCAAATCCCGATATTCCCCTTGAACTGGGAAAAGATACTGAGGTTTCAACAAATTGATTAAGAGCTGTAATCCACGCCCGTTAGCATGGCCTGACACGCGCAAATTCTGTGTGATTAATTTAACAGAACCACCAGCCTTGTAAATCAAATTTTCAACTCGTGCGACCATGGCTTCTTTAGCCGTACTTGGAGTGGTCACAATATAAACCAGATCTCCTTCTTTGATTTGGACATAACGATGGCGGCCGGCTGCCATTTTTTGCAGACTATTAATCGGCTCACCCATACGGCCGGCTTCAAGAATGATTAATTCGTGATCTTCAAACTTGGCCATGTCCCTAGGTTTAATCAACAGGCGCTCATCTGTAATCATTAGTTTTTTCAAACGTAAGGCAGTTCGTATAATATTTTCAACATCTGTTCCGGTTAACACAACGCGACGACCATAAGCAACAGCGGAATCAAAGACCTGTTGGATACGGACTAGATTTGAAGCTACTGCGGCCACAATGACACGGCCATCAGCATCAGCAATGACACTGTCCATTTCCTCACCGACTTCAGATTCACTGGCAATTTGGTCGTTGCTTGTCGCATTAGCTGAATCTGATAAGAGGGCTAAAACCCCTTCTTTCCCAATCTCAGCTAGACGTAGCAAATCTGTCTGATAGCCTTCACGTGCGGCTTGATCAAACTTGAAATCTCCTGTGTAAACAATATTTCCCTTGTCTGTACCAATCACAACTCCCATACTTTCTGGAATAGAATGTGTCGTTTTAAAGAAAGATACCAAGCCGTCTTTAAATTCGATTTCTGTTTCACTATCCACCACATGGAAATTGTTGAATTTCTTAGTGTTGTTATTCCCTTTGACAAATAATTTTGCCAACTCGATGGTTAATTCAGATCCAAAGACAGGAGCCGATACTTCTGCCAATAAATAAGGTAGCGCTCCAATAGCGTCAGCATGGCCATGGCTCAGGAAAATCCCTTGCACCTTGTCTTTATGTTCAATCACATAGTCTAAATTTGGGATAACTAAATCTACCCCAAGTTGTTCATTTTCAGGATACTTGAGTCCAGCATCTAAAATAAACATAGAATCGTTAATTTCTACCAAGTAAAAGTTTTTTCCGTATTCACGGACACCCCCCAAGGCAATCATTTTAATATCAGTCATGATACTCCTCTAATATTTTTTTATTACAAACGGTCCTTACAACGTAAGTCGAATTACTGCTATGTAGCTATGCTACTATCCTTTATAGTATATCATATTTTAGGCAGTTTTTCTCTAAATAATCTTGGCACTTTCAGATTATTTTCATAAGTCATAGCCAAAAAAACCATCGAAAGTTAAGCTTTCAATGGGTTTATTTTTGAGATTAATCAAAAAGCTGGTAATAATCTGCAATAGTCATTTGATCCTTATCTGCTTGATTGAGGTCTTTGATAATTTTACCATTCTTCATCACAATGAGGCGATTGCCGTAAGTGAGCGCATCTTCCATTTGATGAGTAATCATTAGCGCTGTCAACCGATCTTTTGTCACAAATTCATCCGTTAAGCGCATCAAAGACTGACTTGTCTTGGGGTCGAGGGCAGCCGTATGTTCATCCAACAATAAGAGTTCTGGCTTTTTCAAGGTTGCCATTAGTAAACTTAAGGCCTGTCTTTGCCCACCCGATAAAAGACCAGTTGGTGTTCCCAAATGGTGTTCTAAACCATTTCCCGTTCGTTTAACCAACTCCTCAAAGCTAGCTAAGTGCTCTGTTATTTTTCGAGAAATCAAGGAACGTCTTTCTCCTCTTTGACGTGCAATTAAGAGATTTTCAGCCACTGTCATCCGAGGGGCTGTTCCCATTTTAGGATCTTGAAAAACTCGTGATAGATAGATAGCTCTTTTTTCTGCTGGCCAATTCGTCACATCTTGACCAAGAATCCTAATTTGCCCCCGTGTCAAACTTAGTGTTCCGGCAATCACATTAAAGAGTGTGGATTTTCCAGCACCGTTTCCTCCTAAAATGGTTAAAAAATCATGTTCATAAATGGTCAAAGAGACATCATCCAAAATGGTTTTAATGTCATCAAACCCATTATTAACTGCCACTGTCGCATGGATTAATTCAATAATTTTTGTCATCGTGATAACCTCATCCCTTTAAAAAAACGTTGCTTTAATACTGGCACCATTAAGCATAGGGCTAAAACAAGGGCACTAAATAATTTTAGATAGTTGGTGTTAAATCCGAGTGCAATGACAGCTGAAATTAAAAATTGATATAGGATTGATCCCACAACAATAGCAATTAACCGCTCCAAAAGTGTTAAACCTGTTGAATAAAGCACCTCTCCAACAATAATACTGGCCAAACCAATAACAATAACACCAATTCCCTTTGAAACATCAGCATAACCATCTTGTTGACTAACCAAGGCTCCTGATAGGGCGATCAAGGCATTGGACACAACTAATCCCATGACCTCCATGCGGTCAGTATCAATTCCAAAACTTTTTGCCATGTCTCTGTTATCACCCGTAGCAATATATGCCTGCCCAAGGTTGGTGTAAAGGAAATAGATCAAAAGACTAATGACAATTACAACCACCAATAAGCCTGTTAGAAGACTGCTCACATCTGCTGAAAAGGGGAGGTAATCGTGAACGCGCTTGTTGTCATGCAACCCTAAATTAGCTCTTCCCATGACCATTAACATAATGGAATGACAAGAAGTCATCACCAAAATTCCAGCTAGAATCGTTGGAATTTTCCCCTTAGTGTATAAAAGTCCCGTTAGAAGCCCTGCTAGAGCTCCAGCAAACATGCCAAGAAAAGTTGACATAAAGGGATTCCAGCCTAAATGAATAGCCGTGACCGTAACCGCACCGCCTAAGGGAAAGGAGCCCTCAGTAGTCATGTCAGGAAAATTTAAAATCCTAAAGGTCAAATAAATCCCCAAGCCTAAAATTCCCCAGAAGAGGCCTTGTGAAACTGATGAAATAATCATATTTTTCCTTTCTGTTATTACTCTACAAATGAGACTGTGTCCAAAAGGTGTTGTGACATAGGAATTCCAAGTTCTTCTGCTACCTTTTTATTTATTAGTGGTTTACCATGATCAATAACCTTGACCGAAATATCGGCAACAGCTTTTCCTTTAATCAATCGTAAAACCTGATTAGCTGTCTCAACACCTAATTGATACTGACTTTGAGAAATAGAGGCCAAGCTGCCCTCTTTAACCATAGTATCCACACTAGAGTAAACTGGAACCTTTGACGCTTTACTGGCGGTAATGACAGATGAAAAGGCACTTGCAATGGTGTTATCTTGCGGAATAAATATAGCATCTACCTTACTCAACATGACGGACATGGTCGTAGGAACTTCGTTAGTTGATGGGACTGCATAGGGAATAACTTGATAACCCTTTTTCTGAGCCAGCTGACTAAAGGACTTTACTTGTGATAAGGAATTATCCTCATTACTAGCATATAACACTCCAATTCGTTTTGCCTCAGGAGTCAATTCTCTCATCAAGTCAATGGTTTGCTTGACGGGAACTTTATTAGACAAGCCTGTCACATTGCCTTCGGGTCTCTCCAAGTGCTTTACCAACTTCGCACCAACAGGATCAGAAATGGCTGACATGACAACGGGAATATCTTTAGTGGCAGCGGCTAATCCTTGAGCTGCTGGAGTCGCAATTCCAATCACAATATCATTTCCTGACTGGGTTAACTGGCGGCTCATGGCCTGAATTTTACTCTGATCCCCTTCGGCGTTCATTAGCTTAATGGTCACGTGTTTCCCTTTAGGCGTTTGCTTTCTAAGCTGATCTTCAATACCGCGTTCAATATCATCTAGGGCTTCGTGGGTCACTAGCTGTAATATACCAATCTTAATGTTTTTTTGACTGGCCAAATCATCTTTCTCTTTTGCCATGCCTTTTGCTAATAGAGAGCCTATCACCATTACCATTAATATGATTAGAGTTACTATTAAGCTCTTATTTTTCATCTTAATTCCTCACATTTCTTGTTAATCTCTTTACACTGTTGATGATGAGAATCCTTCTCAAAAGAAAAAGCGCTTAGTATTTACTACTAGGCGCTCTTGTGAAATCCAATGTCAGCGCATAGATACCTTTTTAGAAGTACTCTAAAAGTCGTATCCATGACAGCTCATAAACACAACTTATCTATGCCAGCTTTGCCAATTTGTCCGATGTTGTGCTTGCGTCATCTTAGGAATTCCTTTCTCGTTTTTTTAACATTATAACCTAAATTGAAGAAATTGCAAGAACTTTCGTTCATATTTTTAACCAAACATTTGTGGTATAATGAAGAGATTAGAATTCAGAAAGGAGACATTCTATATAAAAAGTCAAGAGAAAATTCTACAAAATAAAAAAACACCCCCACTGCGATAAACTTGAATGCAAGTTACTCAATCGTCTGGAGGATGCACTTATTATTTTACACCTTTTCGTCTAAAAGCTCAATTTTAGACACGCAAAAACTCTTGCCCTTGAGCAAGTTTTAAAAATCATTCTTGATTTCTGTATTTTTATCTTAGTTTAGCCTCATCAAAGGTTTGATTGGTTTTGAGGAGATGATAAATGACACGAATAAGCTTCTTGGCAATAAGTGTCACAGCCACATTATAGTGTTTGCCGTGACTGATTTTTAGCTTTAAATAGGTTTTAAAATGCGGTGAGTAAATGGAGATGAGTTTGGCAGCTTGTATTAGGGCATACCTTAGATAAGAGGAGCCTCGTTTTACCATATGACCGGTATTATCCAACTGTCCTGATTGGTAAATAGCAGGGTCTAATCCAGCGAAAGCTTGAAGCTGGTCTGGATTCTTGAAATTATAGATAGTCTTAATTTCAGCTAGGATAATAGCACCAAGACGACTTCCGATTCCAGAAATAGAGGTGATGGAAGAATCCAATTCAGCCATCAATCGGTTAATTTCTTCTTGAGTTTGATTAATCTGTTTATCATAGTGTTGAATACTTTCAATTAACTGCACTAGCTCTAGGGATAAAGCTGACGAAGCATTACCAATCGTTTGTTTGGCTGCTTCTTGTATCTGATGCGCTTTATCAGCGGTTAGCCGTTTGATTTTAAGTAACGATGAGACTCTAGCACGAGCTATCTTTTGAGCAGAAGGGTACTTAGTCAATAACTCATAGACAAAATGACTATGAAGATTACTAACGTAGCTATTAATCTCAGGAAAGATAATGTCAAGTAATCGGATATATAAGTTCTTGCATTTAGAGCGTGACTGAATTAAACGGTTTTGCTAGCGTGTGAGTTCTTTTAACTCATCCATTACTTTATCTGTCTGATAATATTCAGGAGTAACATCAGACCGTAATTTACGAGCTTATCTGTTTTGGTTTTCCTTAGAGACTGAGATTTGGCAAATTGTTTGATAATAAAAGGGTTGTAAGCGAAAACGGTATATCCTAACTCTCTTAAGAAAGCAACAATATTATAGTTATAGTGTCCTGTGCTTTCAAGTGCTATATGGATATCTTGTGTGATAGGAGAGAGCTGTTTTAGTTTAAGTTTAAGCTGATGAAAGCCTTGATAAGAATTGGCGAATCTGAAGTTAGTTATCACTGTTTCTTCAGTTTCATTGATACAGGCTAAATCGTGTTTGGTTTTGGCAATATCAATACCAATATAGAACATAAGTTTCTGATTCCTTTCCAAGTGATTAGCAGCTGTTGTTCGTTCCACGCACTCTTTGCCTTGTATTCTTACACGAAATAAAACGTCAAAGCGTTATCATTCTCATTACCAATAAAACAAAGAGCTGTGGTTAGAGTCTCCTTTAAATCGTCAAAGCGATTAAAACATGGTACTAATCCACAGCGCTGAACTAAGTATAAAACAAATCTAAAAAATAATTAAAGAAAGGGTTTATACTAGCGGGAGCTATCCACTAATATAAATATAAGAAACCATGTCTTTTGACGGCTTTTTCTTACACCATTTAACCAACGAATTAAAAGAGAACTTGCTTTACGGCCGTATTCAAAAGGTCAATCAGCCCTTTGAACGGGAACTTGTTTTAACCATTCGGAACCATCGCAAGAATTATAAATTGCTATTGTCTGCCCATCCTGTTTTTGGACGACTTCAAATCACCCAAGCAGACTTTCAAAATCCTCAGGTACCTAATACCTTTACCATGATTATGCGCAAATACCTTCAGGGAGCTGTCATTGAGCAGTTGGAACAGATTGATAATGACCGCATTATCGAAATCAAGGTATCTAATAAAAATGAAATCGGAGATGCTATTCAAGCAACCCTGATCATTGAAATCATGGGCAAACATAGCAATATCATTTTGGTGGACCGTGCAGAAAATAAAATCATCGAATCCATTAAACATGTTGGTTTCTCTCAAAACTCTTACCGCACGATTTTACCTGGCGCTACCTATATTGAACCCCCTAAAACAGCTGCTGTCAATCCTTTTACGATTGCAGATGTGCCTCTCTTTGAAATCCTTCAAACACAAGACTTGTCCGTTAAAAATTTGCAGCAGCATTTTCAAGGTTTGGGGCGAGACACCGCAAAAGAATTAGCTGGACTTCTGACCACAGACAAATTAAAACGGTTCCGTGACTTTTTTGCCAGACCTACTCAGGCAAATCTGACCACAACCTCTTTTGCACCTGTTCTTTTCTCAGATAGTTATGCTACATTTGATTGTTTGTCCGACATGCTTGATCACTTTTATCAAGATAAGGCTGAGCGCGACCGTATCAATCAGCAAGCCAGCGACTTGATCCACCGTGTGCAAACTGAACTGAGCAAAACTCGCAATAAGCTTCGTAAACAAGAGGCTGAGCTGTTAGCCACCGAAAATGCTGAGCTGTTCCGTCAAAAAGGGGAATTGTTAACCACTTACCTCAGTCTGGTTCCAAATAATCAAGACACAGTGAGTTTAGACAATTACTATACTGGTCAGCAGATTGAGATTGCCTTGGACAAAGCCTTGACTCCAAACCAAAACGCTCAACGTTATTTTAAAAAATATCAAAAATTAAAAGAAGCCGTCAAACACTTATCTGGACTGATTACCGATACCAAGCAAAGTATTGCTTATTTTGAAAGTGTTGAATACAATTTATCTCAAGCAAGTATCGACGACATCGAAGATATCCGTGAAGAATTGTACCAAGCTGGCTTTTTAAAAAATCGACACCGTGACAAGCGTCACAAACGCAAAAAACCTGAGCAATATCTAGCTTCAGATGGGAAAACCCTTCTCTTGGTGGGACGCAATAACCTCCAAAATGAAGAATTAACCTTTAAAATGGCTAAAAAAGGAGAATTATGGTTCCATGCTAAGGATATTCCTGGAAGTCATGTCATCATCAAAGACAATCTTAATCCAAGTGATGAGGTTAAAACCGATGCTGCTGAACTAGCCGCTTATTATTCGAAAGCCAGATTATCAAATCTCGTTCAGGTCGATATGATTGAAGTTAAAAAATTGCACAAACCTAGTGGTGCTAAACCAGGATTTGTGACTTATACTGGTCAAAAAACCTTACGGGTTACTCCTGACCAAGTCAAAATTCTCTCTATGAAATTACCCTGATAATCAACTAAAAACAGCTCTCCTAGGGAAATAACTTCCGTTGGAGAGCTGTTTTTTATTCTGATTGTTGGTGCTTGACATGGTCAAGAAAATCTTGCATATTTACATCATCAGGCACTTGTTTGAGATAGGCAATAACCATTTGGGCAGCCTTGTGAAACTGGCCAAACTCCCTTAATAAATAGGCATAATCCTGTAAAAACTCTGGATTTTCTGCCAAATCAGCCGAAATCTCATCATAAAGGGTCAAGGCAACTTCTTCTTGTTCTAAGACCTGGTAAGCCTTGGCAATGGTCCATTTGGTTAGGACATTATCAATCGTCTCACGATTAAGAGCAATAACCTCCTCAAAACGCTCGGCATCAAAATAAAGGGTCGCTAATCGCATGAGAATCTCTTCATCATCAACGGCTACTTCCTTCGCTTGAAGCAGGTAATTTTCAGCGTTTTGGCTATCGTGTAATTCATAAGAAAACTGTGATGCTAGCAATAATAATTGACTATCAAATGCGTTTTTGCGAAGACCTTGTTGAACCAAGCGCAAGGCTTCTGGCGTCTTATGCTCTTCATGAAGGCTCAAAGCATAGCCATATTCATAACCTGGATAATCTGGATTGATGGTTTCTAACTGTTTAAAGTAAAGGTTAGCTTTTTGATAGTTTTCTTGGTCATACAAGAGGGTCGCCAATTCAAAAACAGCCTCGTCTTCGTATTCAATGGCCACTGCCTTTTCTAGGAATTCGATAGCCGCCTCAAATTTCCCTAAGCTTGCATAGGCTCGCCCAATGCGTTGATAGGTAGAAATTCCTGTCAATTCAAGGATTTGACGATTGTCTAACTGCGCATAGTAATCAATAGCTTCTTTAAAATACTGCAAGGACATGTCAATTTCTGCTAAACCAAAAATGACCAGTGGCTCTGGGCTGATTGCCACTGCCTGAAGCAATTTTTCACGCGCCACATCTGTCAGTCCCTCCATGTCATAAAGGTCTGCCATCACTAAGAGAGCAGATAAATAATCCGGGCTATCTTTTGGAATCTTATCCAAATACAAGAAGGCTTCTTCAATGGCGTCGTCTTCTGCTGCAATCTGAGCTAAGTTAACATTGAGTTCTGGGTAATCCTCAGCCAATTGCAAATAAATACGCTTGGCATGTGGCAAAAAACCAATGCTTTCTAAATATTCTCCTAGAGCGATTAAACTCTCTGCATCGTCTTCTTTTAAAGCTGCTTGGAAATATTTTTCAGCGTGCGCTAGGTCTTGCTGATCCAAGGAAGCAATCATTTTGTCACTATTCAACACGATCCTTACCCTCCTCAATCACCACTACTTCTTCATCATACAAACCGCTAACTTTTTTGTACCAGTCAAATAATTCTTTAATCACGACTTTGACAGAAGCATAGATTGGAATGACAAGGAAAACGCCCCAGACACCAAACATAGCCCCTGCGGTCAACAACAAAAACATAATGGTAATGGGATGAATGCTCAGCTTATTCCCCAAAACAAGCGGTGCCACAAACCGCCCTTCGATGGTTTGCTCAATCATAAAGATAACAAGCACCTTAACCAACATCAATGGGCCTTGTACCATGGCCATAATCACAACAGGTATCATGGCAAGGAAACTTCCTAAGTAGGGAATCATGTTAAGAAAGCCAGCAATAATCCCGAAAGTGATGGAATATTTCAGTCCCACCAAACTAAACATGATTGAGAACATAAAACCGACAACAATAGCAACGGTTACCTGTCCTTGGACATAGCCCGATAATTGCTTGTTAATATCTCCCAAAACTCGAGTCATGGGCACACGTAATTTGAGAGGCAAGACATTCACAAGGCCATTTTTCATGTGGCTACTATCTCGTAAGAAATAAAAGAGGATAAAAGGCGAAATAATAATAGCCACGGTAATTCGAGCGATAGCACCTGCAAAATTACCTGCCCAATCAATGGCATTTTTTGAAAAACTTTGCGCATAATCCAAAGCCTTTTGACTTGTATGGGTAAGCATGTCTTGGAGTTGGGGCTTGTAGCTAACTAACCATTCATTTTCAAGAAGTTTATTGGCCTCTTCATTGACCTTGCCAACATATTTGGGAAGGTCCTCAATAAAACTGGTAAGCTGGGTCTGTACCATGGGAACAAAGCCTGAAATCGCCCAGACAAAAAGTAAAATAATCAAACCAAAAACAATAAAAATAGAGGTGGTACGATTCGGACCCAAGTGATTAATCAGGTCAACTAAGGGTTTGGTCAGATAATAAAGAATGGTCGAAATAACCAAGGGCAGCATGATGACCGCAAAAAAAGAAATCACTGGCGCCAACAAAAAGGAAATTTTAGTAAAGATAAAAATCGTTAAAAAGACTAAAAGTGTTATTAATAACACCATGACAGCTTGATTATTTAAAAACCATTTGTAAAATAAGCTATCTGTTTTAGACTTATCAGGTATTAAGGGCATTAAAATAGGGTTCCTTTCTTTTGAGGGGATAAGTTCATGAGGCTCATTTATAAAACGTCACGGATTTATCAATGAGTTGGTTGTTTTGGTCGTAAGTAAATTTGGCAGAGAAAAAAGGACGGTCTTCTAAAATCCATTTAAAAATGTCATAGTCCCCTTCCCAGGTTGGTTTTTCCAATACCTGATCGTAAGGCACCCATTCCAAGGTCCCTTCCCGGGATTCTTCATCTGAGATTAGTTCTCCTTCAAACTCGGTTACTTTAAACACATAGGTGTACCAATCATGATCAAGGGTAAATTCTGGGAAAGTAATCATTCCCTTAAAATCCATTTTTTTAACCGTCAAATGAGTTTCTTCTAAAATTTCACGGCGGGCACACTCGTCTGGGGTTTCACCTGCTTCAAGCTTACCCCCAACAGAAATCCACTTGCCTTCGTGGACATCATTTTCTTTTTTATTGCGGTGCAACAACAGCAAAGCATCGCCATTATCTATGTAACAAATGGTTGCTAATTGGGTCATTTGCCTCTTTCCTTTCCATCTTTGTTTCTATTATACCAATCTCTAGAAAATATGCTATTATTTTATTATGGGAAGGAGTGTTGAGACAATGACAGAGACGGTTTATTTTGGTACCTATACCCAGAGGAGATCACAAGGCATTTACACTGCTACTTGGCAGCCTCAGATGGGGAAACTAACTGATGTGAAGCTTTTTTCAAAAGTAGAAAACCCCAATTATTTGGCAATCTCCGAGAGAGGAAACCTTTACACTATTTTTAAAGAAGCAACTTCAGGTGGTGTGCTTGCGTTAACCAGCCAAGGTCAAGAGATTAATCGTGTTGGCGAAAAAGGATTCTCGCTTTGCCATATTACTCTTGACCCCAACAGACGATTGCTCTATGGGGCTAGTTATCATCAAGGTATGATTGTGGTTTATCGGATAATGCCTGATGGCTCTCTAGTGTTAGCTGATCAAATCAAACGTAAAGGAGCAGGTCCTCACCCACATCAAGAACAGTCTCATGCTCATTTTGTTGGCTTGACGCCAGACAAGTACCTTGTTACCTGTGACTTAGGAACTGATTCTGTCACCACTTATGCTGTTTCAGCTGAAGGGCAATTAAATCAGATAGCTAATTACCAGTCACAAGCGGGAGCTGGCAGCCGACACCTTGTTTTTCACCCTAATGAAAAAATAGCCTACCTCCTGTGTGAACTCAATGCAAGGGTAGAAGTCTTAGTCTATGATGGATGTGGCTACTTTGAACGTCTTCAAACCGTTTCCACCTTACCCCCAAATTTTCAGGGTTTCAATGCCTGCGCTGCTATTCGTCTCAGTCAAGATGGGCGCTTTCTTTACACCAGTAATCGCGGTCATGATTCCTTAGCTGTCTTTAAGGTGCGTAAAGATGGGCAACTTGAGTATTTAGAGACTGTTAAGACCAATGGTAAGTGTCCACGAGACTTTACCATTAGTCCCGACCAAAACCATCTGATTGTTGCCCATCAAGATTCTGATAATGTGACTATCTTTAAACGTCATGACCAAACAGGGAAGCTAACTCTCCTTTCAACGGATATCATTATTCCAGAAGCTGTTTGTGTCACTTTCAAGGCAGACACTTGATAAAGAGCTTTCTTTATGATTAAATGAAAACAACCAAACAAAGAGAGGTAAACCAATGACACCACAAGAACTATTTGAACAGGTCAAAGACCTCATCGCGAAAAAAGATTTTTCAGCTGCAAAAACCTTTATTGAAGACCACAAAGAAGGCCTAGGAGACTACTTTGAGAAGGCCAAAACAATGCTCGAAGGCAATGATTTTATCAATGATGCTTTGGACAAAGTTAAAGGCCTATTTGGAAAATAATTAAACATGACCTGACTAAGCGAATGGGGCTGGGCAAAAAGTCTAATATAAGCAAAGCAGCATGAAATCAACGTTTGTAAACGAAAGATTTCATGCTGTTTCTTGTTTCGAAAATTTGAATAAATCAGTGAGATTTCGACTTTTTACCCAGCCCCATTCGCTTTTCTAATCCCAAGCCTAGTGACGACATTCTGTTTTGTCCTCCAAAAACCTAGGAATTTCTGAAATAGACAATGACTCCATCATGCAGCAAACCTGTTAATAAATGGAATGCTAACACCAACAAAACTAAGGGGATCTCCTCTTTTCATCTCTTTCTAAAGCAAAAAACCTTGACATCTTCAACAAACGTTAACATGACAAGGTTTTTAATGTTTTATTTAATCACTTCTTGAGTTTTAGCATAATTTGCCTCAACAGCCTCTTTTTCAGCTTTCCACCATTCTTGATGCTCTGTATACCATTTGATGGTATCTTCTAAACCTTCTGAGAAATTAGTAAATTGTGGCTCCCAACCCAATTCTTCACGTAATTTTGTCGAATCAATAGCATAACGTAAGTCATGGCCAGCACGATCTGTTACATGATCATAAGCATCTTTTGGTTGCCCCATTTTCTCAAGGATAAGCTCAAGGACTTCCTTATTGTTTTTCTCCCCATCAGCACCAATGAGGTAAGTTTCCCCGATACGTCCCTTGGTCAGGATTGCCCACACGCCAGTGGAATGATCATTAGTATGAATCCAATCACGGACATTCTTACCTTCTCCATAAAGTTTTGGTTTAATACCTGACAAGATATTCGTAATTTGTCGAGGAATAAACTTCTCAATGTGTTGGTAGGGGCCGTAGTTATTAGAACAATTAGAGATGGTTGCTTTCACACCAAATGAACGAACCCAAGCTTTGACAATTAAGTCAGAGGCAGCTTTAGTAGATGAATAAGGTGAGCTTGGGTTGTAGTTGGTCTCGGCAGTGAATTTTTCACCTGGTCCTTCACCATGTCCGGGAAGATCTTCACGAAGAGGAAGGTCACCATAAACTTCATCTGTTGACACATGGTGGAAGCGAATATCATATTTACGGGCCGCTTCTAACAAGGTGTATGTTCCGATAAAGTTGGTGTGGATAAATGGACTTGGGTCATTCAAAGAATTGTCATTGTGGCTTTCAGCTGCGTAGTGAACAATAGCATCTGCTTTTGCTGCCAACTGATTGACCAGCTCAGCGTCGGCAATGTCACCGACCACCAACTCCACACGGTCACCAAGGATAGCCTCGATATTAGCTTTATTTCCAGCGTAGGTTAGTTTATCAAGAACTGTCACATGAACGTCTGGGTGGTTGTGATAGACGTAGTGAACGAAGTTTGAACCGATGAAACCTGCGCCACCGGTGACGATAATGTTTTTATAATCTGTCATTTTTTATGAGATTCAACTTAGGTAGAGCGGTCGGCAGCGATTTTTTCGAAATTCCATGCCTAAAATTTGAGCGTCTAAACTCTCAGTTTTTCCCAAGAAAAAGAGCTCAGCACTTTTTCTGTTCATTACGGCTTTGGACCTCTCTTGCTCGCTCTGCTCGCAACATTTCTGAGTTAAATAATTCCTTTCTTTAATATTAAATTAACCAAGTCAATGTCAATCTATTACTATAAATCTTCCTTTTTCAAAGGTTTGACATTCCTCAATAGTGGATGATTTTTGTCAGCTTCAGAAACTTCTGCTGCCGCTAAATTCTCCCAGGTAATCCCTAGACTTGGGTCAGCATAATTAACAAAAGCGTATTTCGGTTTCAATTCAAGCGCCCAATAATCGTTAACGAGATAGCTGTAAGATACTGTATCCGAAAGCACTTGAAAGCCGTTGGCCACACCTCTAGGTACAAAGATTCCCTTAGAGGCATCAATAACCGTCTGATAGACATTTCCAAATGTTTCTCCCTCACGAAGGTCAACCCATGCCCCTAAAACATTGCCACCGTCAGCTACTGAAATATACTTGTCCCACGGTTCAGCATGAAGTCCACGCAGTACATGTTTACGAGAAAAGGACACATTATTTTGTAATTTTCCTTCTGCAAAAAAATGTTCTGGGAAGCCCAGAGGCACCATTTTTTCTTTTTGAAAATTTTCTTTAAACCAGCCACGATTATCCCCACGGACAGGAATATCAAATTCCAATAAACCTGGGATTTCTTCGATTTCACGACAAGCTAATGGTTTGTCAAAAAATGTATCTGTCATTAAGCCTCTCCAATCAATCGAAGCAAGTATTGCCCGTATTCATTTTTCTTCAAGGACTGTGCCAAATGATGCACATCTTCCTTACTAATATAGCCCATACGATAAGCGATTTCTTCAAGGTTGGCTACTTGAGCATTTTGCAAGCGCTGAACAGTTTCAATGTACTGAGCAGCTTCAAGCAAGCTTTCGTGGGTTCCAGTGTCTAGCCAAGCAAAACCACGTCCCATCAATTCAACTGATAAATCGCCACGTTCCAAATAAGCCTTGTTAACGTCTGTAATTTCCAATTCACCACGCGCACTTGGCTTAATGTTTTTGGCAATTTCTACCACGTCATTGTCATAGAAGTAAAGGCCTGTGACTGCAAAATGAGACTTAGGCACTTCTGGTTTTTCCTCGATAGAAATGGCATTCATATTTTCATCAAATTCAACCACTCCAAAACGTTCTGGGTCTTTCACTTGATAACCAAAAACAGTAGCCCCTTTTTCTTTAGCAGCTGCCTTTTGAAGCATTTTAGTGAGACCGTTGCCATGATAAATATTATCCCCCAAAATAAGGGCAACACGATCATTGCCAATAAATTCTTCACCAATGACAAAGGCTTGTGCTAAACCATCTGGGCTTGGTTGTTCCTTGTAAGACAAACTAATCCCAAATTCAGAACCGTCTCCTAATAATTCTTCAAATCGAGGAAGGTCTTGTGGGGTTGAAATGATTAGGATATCCTTGATACCAGCCAACATTAAAGTGGATAAAGGATAGTAAATCATTGGCTTGTCATAAATGGGCATCAACTGTTTTGATGCGGCACGAGTCAGTGGATACAACCGTGTCCCCGAACCGCCTGCAAGAATAATACCTTTCATACTAGAGCTCCTATTCTTATATGTACCCTATTATTCTATCATTTTTTGAAAGCAGTGTCACGCTTTACCATTAGCTAGAAAGAGGTAACGATTTGTAGGATAATCTGCAGCTCTTAGACGAGCTTCTTTTCCTAATAACAGCTGAACCAATTCGTGACCAATTAGAGGGCCTACTGTCAAGCCAGAAGAGCCTAAACCACTAGCTACATAAAGGTGTTTTAAATTAGGAACCTGACCATAAAAAGGAGAGTAATCACTTGTGTAAGCTCTTATCCCTACACGATAAGCTTTTTGAGTGGCTTCTTTTAATGTTGGCAAATAAGTAAAAGCTTGCATTTCAAGTTTTTCTAAGACCTGCCAATCAGGTTCAAGGTCATAACCTTTATCATTTTCGTGACTCGCACCAACAGAAATCTTACCTTGATTAAAGGGAATAATATCTAACTCACCTTCTGGCATGACTACTGGATAGGCATCACTGGCCCAATCCTCACAAACATAATCCAAAAGTTGTCCTTTTTGTGGCCGAACATCTACCTGATAACCAAGCGGTGTTAATAAATCAGGTAGCCAAGCTCCAGCTGCTAAAATCACTTGATCAAAATCATGACCAGCAATCTCGTAACTGCTTCCATGCTGTTTCAGATTGACTTTTTGGCGAATAACTGGGTAGCCACTAGCTTCAAGCAAAACCTCACATAAGGTGGCTCCTTCAACTCTAGCAGCTCCTGAAGCGTATAGACAACTGTCAAAACCAACTAAGCCTGGAAATTCCTCTTGTATCTCCTCACGTTTTTTTACCTCCAAATGACCGATTAAAGGGGATTCTTCTTTTCTACTTAAAGCTAATTGATAAAGATCTTTTAACTTCTCCTCTTGCTTTTTTAATAAGTAAATCCCATTTTGCTGGTAAAAATCCGTTGCAAAGCCATCAGTCTGTAAGTCGCTGACTAACTGTTGATAAAAATCAGCACCTAAACGAGCCATGCGATACCAAGCCTTGTGGCGACGCTTTGAAAACCAGGGACTAATAATACCGGCAGCAGCCTTAGTGGCTTGTCCTTGACCATAGTCAAATAGGGTAACTTCTTTTTGACCATTTTTTTGTAAATAATAAGCGGCGGTTGATCCTACAATCCCCGCCCCAATAATTGCAATTTTCATCTCTGATATTCTATCCTAATGCGACATCCATAACCATCATAATCACAAAACCTAACATTAACCCTAAAGTAGCCACATCCGTGTTACCATTGGTCTGTGATTCTGGAATTAATTCTTCCACTACCACAAAAATCATAGCCCCTGCTGCAAAAGATAAAGCATAGGGTAAGACTGGAAGCATCAACAAGACTAAAGCTGCCCCCATAACAGCACCAATTGGTTCAACAATAGCTGACATAGCACCCCAATAAAAGGCTTTTAAACGCGATTTCCCATCAGCACGAATAGGAATAGACAGGGCCGCACCTTCTGGGATATTCTGCAAGCCAATACCAATGGCTAAACCTATAGCACCTAGCAGTGCTGACGTTGAGACCTTACCATACGCTAAAGCACCAAAGGTAACACCAACTGCCAATCCTTCTGGAATATTGTGAATCGTAATAGCTAAAAACAAGAGGGCTGTTCTAGATAATTTTTTCGGAGGTTGCAGACCTTCCACATCTGACACATCTTTGTCGAGATGCAAATGCGGTACAAGGGCATCTATGGATCTAATAAAAAGCCCACCAAGTAAAAAGCCAAAGGCCGCTGGAAACCAAGACCAGACATTTCCATCAGCCTTAGCATAGGCAATAGATGGTTCTAAGAGCGACCAAAAAGAAGCTGCAATCATAACACCAGCCGCAAATCCCATCATAGTATCTAATAATCGACGACTAATATTCCTAAAGAAGAAAACAATAGTCGCTCCTAAAATAGTACAGCCCCAAGTAAAAAGACCTGCTAAAAATGCTAATAATAACAGATTTTGCGATAATAGCCAATCCATCTTAATCCCTCAATCTCCTACAAATGGCTAAAAGGATTGGTTGAGGCTTCACTTGCCATTATTATGATGTCCCAAGCCTTTTCTTCCTTCCACTGTTGTAGTATCTCCCTTATTTTCTCCGTAAACAGCACTTCAATATGATGACCCGGATCAATTCCCATTAACCCTTCTGTCAACATCTCCTGTGCTGTATGATAATAAATATCCCCTGTAATGTAAACATCCGCACCTTTTTGTAAGGCTGCGCGATAAAAATCGTCGCCACTTCCGCCACAGATAGCAACCTTGGAAACCAAAGGGTTGGCCTTGTCGTAGCGAATAAGACGCACCGCATCTAAGCCAAAGGTCATTTTGACCTTACTTGCCAATTCTTCTAACGATTGTTGCTCAACAGTTCCAACACGACCGATGCCAAAACCCTCTTTGGTTTCAGACAAGTAAGTTGTTTCCTTGATTTCTAGCAGGTCACAGAACCAATCATTTAAGCCACCTGACACAATGTCAATATTGGTATGGCTCACATAGACAGCAATATCATGTTTAACCAAATCTAGCAGAATATCACGCTGAGGGGAAGACACCAGGTCTTTGACCCCTTTGTAAATCGGAGCATGCTTGGTAATAATCAAATCAACACCCTTGGCAATTGCCTCAGCTACAGTTTGTTCACGAACATCTAGGGTGACCATGACCTTGTGAATATCCTTATCGAGACTACCAATTTGTAACCCCCGCACATCTCCCTCCATAGAGAGGTCTAAGGGGCAAAAGGCTTCATAGGCATCAATTAAGGTTTTAGCTTTCATGAACAATCACCTCCTCTATTTGTTGTATTTTTTGCTGAATAGCTGCGCGGTCCTGACGGTTGGTTTCTGGAACACAGGACAAGGCATACTGTAATTTATCGACTTCCCGCTGCCATTTGCTTACAAAAACGGCTGATTTTGCCTGTCCTAAGAAAGGACCGAATCGCAAGTCTCTCGCGGACAATGCTTGTTGGCCTGGCTCAGCCACGATGATTTCATAATATTTGTCATTTTCGGTCATAATGGTTTCTGCAACAATCTTAAAAGCGTTAGCCGATAACCAGGTTCGTAAATCATCCTCTCGATTGTTGGGTTGCAAAATCAAGCGCTCAATGCCCTGCAATTTTTCCTTACCTGCCTCTAAAATATCAGCAATCAAACGCCCACCCATACCACAAATCGTAATGGCTGTAACGCCATCAGCCTCCTCAAAGGCTGCAAGGCCGTTGGCCAAGCGTACCTGAATATGATCGGCAAGGCCAGACTGAGTGACATTTTTAAGAGCAGATTCATAGGGGCCCTTAACCACTTCACCAGCAATGGCTGCTGAAATTTGATTGGTTTCTACCAAAAATATAGGGAGGTAGGCATGGTCGCTGCCAACATCTAAAAGCTTGGCACCTTTTGGAACATAGGTCGCAACTTGAGCTAAACGATTTGATAAATGACTGTCCATTTTGACTTCTTTCTAAAACGTAATGGTTCTATTATAGCAAAATTATCCCCATAAAAAAAGAAAACCAAAGGCTAGGCCTTCGATTTTCCATAAGTATCTTTATAGTATCTGCAGTAGCTTTGAACGGGGCAAATCGCACATTTGGGATTTTTAGCCAAGCAATGATAGCGACCAAAGAAAATCAAGCGGTGATGAGTGATAATCCAATCTTTTTTAGGGATCTTAGCCATCAAATCTTGCTCAATTTCGGTCACATCCGCATCAGGAGCTGACACATTCAATCGTTTGGCCACTCTTGAGACGTGAGTATCCACCGCAATTGCTGGCACACCATAAACTTCTGCCAAGACAACATTAGCGGTTTTACGGCCAACTCCTGGCAAAGATTCTAATTCTTTGTGTGTTTTTGGCACTTGACCACCAAAATTGGTTAAAATAGCTTGGGCTGTTTTAATGATATTTTTGGCTTTATTTTTATAGAGGCCTATGGTCCGTAGACAATTTTCAACATCTGCCACATTTGCAGAGGCTAAATCCTCTATTTCAGGATATTTAGCCCAAAGGACTGGTGTGATTTTATTAACTGCCTTATCAGTAGTCTGTGCTGATAGAATCACAGCAATTAAGAGTTGAAATGGGCTCTCCCAATCCAACTCTCCTCTGGCTTTAGGAAACATCTCAGCAATCAAGGCTAAAACTTTGCGTAAGCGTTCTTTCCCTATTCTCATGAATCACTCCAAAGGTTCATGGCCGCAAGAAAATCATCAGATACGCTAACCTGAGAAGCATTCTGATCTTCTCTTGCCCGTTTTCGCTCTTCTACTTGTCTAAGGTTAACAATGCCTTCTTTTCGCCAATTACGTAAAATAGCCTGAATGTATTTCCAGTTAGTTTTGCCATTGAAAACAGCTTCTTTAAGAGCTTCTCGGATCAAATCAGGATCCGTTTTATCATCATGAAGAGATTTTTCCAAATCTTCTAGCTCAAAAGGACTCAAAAAGCGTCCCAACTCACGTTCAAAGTCATCAACGAGATGTTTGAAATGATTAGGTTCTTCTTGATGAGTGGCCTCAGCAGCAGTTTGTTTAGCTACGAGCTGGTCTAACTTAGCCAAGACTGGGCTAGCGTCAAAAATAATCTCTATTTCTCCAGCCAGTTCAATGGTTTTCATATCCAATAACTCTTGGCTAGTCAAAGATGAAATGATTTTATTAATATCTGCCACTGATTTGCCTAGGGCATTGGCGATCTGACTGGGAGCTAAATCATCACGCTTTGTCGTATTTTGTAGATAGAAAAATTGCCAGACTAAAAAATCATCTGAGCTCTTAAAAATATCCTTGTAATGAAAAAGCAAGGTACTTGGAAGTACCAAGTTACCTGACTTATAATGTTCTAAAAAACTCATAATCCCTCTATCAAGAGACTAGGACAAGAGTCCCTAGCCTTCGCTACTTTTAGTGTTTGATGTGATACCGATGTGTCTGATTAACCAGGGAATTGCATCAAGACTTTGCAATCGTAGTCGCCAATCGCATCACGGCCGTTTAAACCATCCAACTCGATAAGGAAGGCACAACCTGCAACAACACCACCAAGTTGTTCAATCATTTCGATAGTTGCTTTTACTGTTCCACCAGTTGCTAATAAATCATCAACAATCATCACACGTTGACCTGGCTTAATAGCATCTGAATGCATGGTTAAGGTATCAAGACCATATTCTTTTTCATAATCAGCTGACACCACATCTCTTGGTAATTTACCCGGTTTGCGAACTGGAGCAAATCCGATACCCAGTTCAACTGCAACAGGGCAACCGATAATAAAACCACGTGCTTCTGGGCCGACAATCATGTCAATATCTTTGTCACAAGCATACTGAGCAATTTCACGAATAGCATAGCTGTAAGCTTTTCCGTCAGCCATTAAAGGTGAAATATCGCGGAAAGTGATACCGTCTTTAGGATAGTTTTCAATTGATGCAATATAATTTGTTAAATCCATAATTAATTCTTTCTAGTGGCAAATCGCCAAAAATAAAATGCTCTTCATTATATCACGAAATGCTTTTTTCGTAAAATAAGACTTCCAATCGTTGCCTTATGAAATAATTGACGCTCGTCTGAAATGGGCATGATTATGATTTGGAATGGACCAAATAATCGTACATCTCCTGCGGGCTAGCCAATGCCATGATTTCCTGAAACTTCACCAATTCTTTTAACTCTTGGTAAATGTGACTCTCTGAAATCTCTCGTTTTTGCGCTTGTGGGTTAACCGTCATCAATCCATCTTCAATCGTCACAAAAGCTAACTCTTCAAAAATCTGAATGAGCTTAATCAATAAGAGTTTGTCAATGTTTAGGTAGCGACTCAAGTCAGTCAACTTATGACGCAAATCAAATTCGGGAAATTGGTAGATGGTTTTGTAGAGTTTAGCAAACTGTTCACGACTACCAAATCCCGTTAGGTAGTAAGGATGGTTAATCTGATTTTTAAAATAAATAGCGTCAAAAGTCTTATTAGCGAACTGGGTACGCCAGCTTTTGAAATCTTCAGGAATGTCATTAATCAGAACGACTTTGGCATTTGGATCTTCTTCAATAGTCGGAATACCTTCAGGAATTTTCGCCGTTTTTGTCCTTAAATCAAGAAGTTGTACTCCATCAACACGAGCATCTACTAACATGAATTGGAGACTCGTGTTCCCATTCCAATGGTTGACAGATAAGGTCACTGCTAATTCTAAACCAGTAGCTTGTTGAAAGTCTTGTATCTGGCTTCCTTGACCAAAAGCCAGTACATCAAAGGAAGTTTTGCCCTGACTGACTTTGAATTTAAGATGACTCTGGTCCTGTCCCATGGTACGCGCTTGGCTAACTGTTATGTCCTTGACATAAAAGACCGGCTTGGGATGATCCATACCATAAGGAGCTAATTTATCTAAACTCTTTAAAGTATCAAGACTAAGTTCCTCCAATGACAAACCTTCATCAATAGTCAGTGTATTTTTGGCAGTCTGATCTAAGCCACGCTCTATCACAAACTGACAGAGCAAGTCTGAGAGAGCTTCTAAGTTATCAAGGGGAAGGGTCATTCCTGCTGCACCAGCATGCCCCCCAAACGCTGTAAATAATTCACGCTTGCCACTCAAAGCTTCAAAAATATTAATAGCTTCTAAACTTCTGGCCGAGCCTTTTGCAAAGCCATTATCAATGGTCAAGACAACTACCGTTTGTCCAATAGTTTCCATGATACGACCAGCGACAATCCCCAGAACACCAGGGTGCCAGCCGGCTTGAGCTAAGACTTGAACAGGTTTTTGATCGTCAACCATAGCCATCGCTTGATCAAAAATCTCTTGGACTAAGGCCTTACGCTCTTCATTTTTTTCCTTAATCATCAAGGCAATATTTTGGGCTTTTTGGTCATCAAAACCTGTCAGCAGCTCAATGGCTGGATTAGGGTCATCCAAGCGGCCTAAAGCATTTAATTGCGGAGCAATCTGAAAACCAATAGCATCTTCATTAAAATGTTCTAAATCAATAGGTGATAGGGTCATTAGTTCCTGCAAACCGATCCTCTCAGTATGCTTGAGCATGGTCAAGCCATTTTTGACTAAGACACGGTTTTCACCTGTCAAACTTACCATATCAGCAATTGTTCCAATGGCTACCAAGTCTAGGCAGTCTGTTGGCAAATTTTCTAGCAAAGCAGTTGCCAATTTAAAGGCAACGCCACAGCCAGCTAAGTGTTTAAAGGGATAATCAGCATCGGGATGCTCAGGGTGAATGATGGCAAAGGCCTCTGGCAATTCTTCAGGCAGGCTATGGTGGTCAGTCACAATAACATCAACTCCCTGTGCTTGGGCATAGCTAATCGCTTCGTGCCCTGCTACTCCATTATCAACCGTGATAATTAAGGACACAGCTTCCTGCTCAATAAAGTATTTATAGACGCTCTGATTGGGACCATAACCATCTGTAAAACGGTTAGGGAGGTAAACTAAAGGCTCTGCCCCCATCATGTCTAAGGTTTCCTTGACAATAGATGCCGACGTCATGCCATCAGCATCATAATCGCCGTAAATGAGAATCCGTTCGCCCTCTTCAATAGCTTGGCGAATCCTTGGGACAGCCTTTGCCATGTCATGTAGCAAATAGGGATCATGCAGTTGCGACAAATCAGCTACCAGAAAGTCATCTAAGGCTTCTTCAGTCCTTATCCCTCGCTCATAAATCAACTGAGCGGCGGTCTGGGTCAGACCTTTTGCCTTTGCTAGCTTAAAGAAGCCATCATCTGGCTTCTTGTCTTCTATTTTCCAGCTATATTTGGATTTAATCATTTATAATTAAATACCTTTCTTGCAAGATAATCGGATAATTTGGGGAAAAGAGTGTAAAATTGATGGGTTACCGCTAAACTAAAGGGCAAATTCAATTCTCGTTTATTTTTCCCGATAATGGAAACCAAGCGCTTAGCCACGTGATTGGGTTGGAGAGTAAACTTCCCAACACTTTCCAAATAATGTCCAGACGGATCCGCTTGTTCAAAAAACTTGGTGGCAATGGGACCTGGATTCACGGTGGTCACGTAAACCCCTTTATCCGCTAATTCCAAGCGAAGGGTATTGGAAAATCCGATAAGGGCAAACTTGGTGGCTGAATAAATGCTCGATTTGGCTGACGCAATCAATCCTGCCATGGACACAATGTTAATGAGATGGCCTTGCCCTTGCTCTGCCATTTTCTGACCAATCAAGCGGGCAAAATGAATGCTCGCTAGGGTGTTGACCTGAAACATATCAGCTATTTCTTGGGCGGAAAACTCTTCAAAGCCTTTGAAAGCTCCATAGCCAGCATTATTAATCAAGACATCGACACGGCCATAGCGCTGGTAAATCTGAGCAACCATCTCTTCAATGGCTGCTGGATCGGTAATGTTCAGTTCAAGGCATTCTTTGTTATCAATATGCTGATAACAGTGTTCTAGGCGCACTTTGTTACGTCCTAATAAAATCAGTCCATCTTCTTTGGGCAGCTGCTTAACAATTTCCTGAGCCAGCCCTCCAGAAGCTCCTGTCATAACAATGATTCTTTGTGCCATTAAATAATCACTTCCTCTAAATCTCGTACCATCTTAACATTTTCAAATACCGTTGCAGCATCTTTTTCCATCTGGCGACAGTCACGTCCTAAAAAGCGAGCTGACACATGGTTGAGCAAGAGGCGCTTGACACCAGCATCACGGGCAATCTGCGCTGCCTGTATATTAGTGGAATGTCCATGATTTCTTGCAATCCTCTCGTCGCCCTTGCCATAGGTTGATTCGTGAACCAAAACATCCGCATCTTTAGCCAATCTGACACTGGCAGACGTTTTGCGTGTATCACCGATAATGGTAATGATTTTACCTTTTTTAGGGGCAGAAATATAATCTTTGGCACAAATCAGACGGCCGTCTTCCAATTCAACATCTTGTCCATTTTTGATTTTACCAAAGAGTGGTCCAAAAGGAACACCCGCTGCCTTTAAAGCTTCTGCGTCTAGGGTTCCTTCTAAGTCTTTTTGAACCACTCGATACCCCATGCAAAAAATGGTATGCGCCAGACGCTCTGCATAAACTTCAAACTTATCTGTTTCCATAATTTTACCAAGCGACTTCTCATCAAATTCATGGAAATGAATGGTATAAGGTAAACGAGAGCCTGAAATTTTTAAGCTGGTTAATACATAGGTTTTGATACCAACAGGTCCATAAATATCAAGGTCTGTTTGTTCCTCGCTGGCTTGAAAAGCACGGCTAGACAAGAAACCTGGGAGTCCAAAAATGTGATCTCCATGCAGATGGGTAATAAAAATTTTTTTAATTTTTCGAGGTTTGATGGTGGTTTCTAAAATTTGTCTTTGGGTCCCTTCGCCACAATCAAACATCCAAACTTCGTTGATTTCATCTAAGAGTTTCAAGACCAGGCTTGAGACATTGCGTTGTTTGGCTGGTTGACCAGCTCCGGTTCCTAAAAATTGTAATTCCATTCAATCTATTCTTTCTATTGGGTAATGTAAATCATAAATTCTCGTTGGGCAAAACCATAATACTTTTGACCAGAAAATGTTTGGCTAAGAGCCAATAACTCCTCTACATTAAACCCTTTAAGCATGATAACACCGTTTGCCAGACGATAAATCTTGGTCAAGAGTGCTTCTTTTGGTGTAATGTCTTCTTGGATTTCTTGGTCAAATGACTGTGCCTGCATTTTAAGCTGCCCCTTATCTTCATAAACCATATACTGTGGGAAAATTTGTGTCAATTCAAAAAGGAGGCTTGGATCCTTAGGCTCTGCTTTTTCAGAAAAAACAAGGGCTACTTCTTGGTCACTCTGGTAAGCAAAACCATAAGCTTTTCCAGCCAAATTGAGCCTTACAAAAGGTTTGACTTCGTCAAAAGAGGGACAATCAGTAAAAAGCCCCAAAGCCTTAGAAAGATTAAAATAATAATCGGTCGCAGCTTGTGGTGACTGTTTCTGGTAGATTTCAGCAAAGTAGGCATTAATAACACTCGGTGGCGGCGTGATAAAAGCTAGTTTTTGCTGGTCTGTCAAACCGGCTAACAGATGGTTTAGGTAGTTAGTATCCAGACTGGTAAATCCACCATAGGTTTTAGCTAAATCAATATAATTATTCATAAAAATCGTCAAGTCTCCATTGCTGTCTTGGGGAAATGTAGCCTGAAATATCCTCTATTTCATGGTCAAAAGTGTAGTGGTCTAAAAGAGCAACCCGATTCAAATCATACAGTTTGTAAGCCTTGTCTTGATGCACTTTGATAGAAAAAGGAACAAATAAATCTCTAATCTGATCAATGATTAAGCGTCTCAAGAGAACCTTGCTATCCTTTGAACGTGCTGAAATCCTGACATTTGGAAAGACGGTGGCTGTTAACTGATCTGCCATATCCATTTTGTTATAAATAGCCAAGCGTGGAATATCAAGCATGTTCAACTCTTTGAGGAGATCTAAAACTACCTTTTCCTGCTCACTATGATTGGGATCACTCGCATCAATAACATGTAAGAGCAGATTCACATGCTTGCTTTCTTCCAAGGTCGATTTAAAGGCAGCCACTAATTCCGTTGGCAGGTCTTGAATAAAGCCTACGGTGTCTGTCAACGTTGCTTGAAATTGATTTTCTAAATAAAGTTGTTTTGTGGTTGCGTCCAAAGTAGCAAATAATTCATTGGCTTCATAGTGACTGTCATCTGTCAACAAGTTCATAATGGTTGACTTGCCAGCATTGGTATAGCCAATCAAACCAATGTTAAAGGTGTCTGAACCCACACGACGATTTCTAATCGTTTGGCGGTTTTTCGCCACTTGGGATAATTGACGTTCAATATCCGCAATCTGATGACGAATCGAGCGGCGGTTTAATTCCAACTGGCTTTCACCTGGTCCGCGGCTACCAATACCACCTGCTTGACGGCTTAACATGATTCCCTGCCCTACCAATCGAGGCAACATGTACTTCAATTGGGCAAGGTGAACCTGTAATTTGCCTTCATGACTTCTGGCACGCATGGCAAAAATATCTAAAATCAACTGCATACGGTCAATGACTTTTACCTCTAAAACAGCTTCCAGATTGGCATTTTGTCTGGCAGTCAAACGATTATTCACAATAACGGTATCAATCTCATCGGCTTCCACAATCGCTTTGATTTCATCCAGTTTTCCTGATCCGATAAAGGTTTTGCTGTCGTAACGTTCCCGCTTTTGGCTAAAGTTTGCCACAACTTTTGCACCAGCTGTTTTGGCCAGATTAGCTAACTCGGTCATGGACATGTCAAAGTGTTCTGTTGTTTGAAGCTCAACACCTACCAAAATCACTCTTTCTTGCTGATTTTTTGTCTCAATCATATCCCTTGCTAATCCTCCAAATTCCGTAAACTTTATTATAGCATATCTCCACCAAATTCTGCTAATTTTGCGTTATGACTTCTCCGTCTGTGCAAGGAAATCTCTGACCTTATCATACACTACTTGCGGGTAATCAGGAGCTGTTATGGCAGTGAAGGTAACAGCCATTCGATTGCGGAACCAAGTTAGCTGTCGCTTGGCAAAACGTCTCGTATTCTGCTTTAATTGTTCGCTAGCTTCTGTTAAGGTCATTTCTCCTGCAAAATAGGGGAATAATTCCTTATAACCTATGCCACGGCTCGCTTGGGCACTGGGGTAGTTGTCATATAGCCACTTTGCCTCTTCTAACAAACCTGCTTCAAGCATGCGATCCACGCGCTGATTGATACGGTCATAGATAACTTGACGGTCATCATTTAAACCGACAATAAGCGGCTCATAAGCCGTTTCGGCATTCTCTAATTCATCAGCAAATTGACTCAACTCAAGGGCTCGAATGGCCCGCCTGCGGTTAAGCTGCTCAATGGTAATACTTTTCATTGTCAAGAGTTCATACACCTCTTGATCAGATAACTGCTCTAATTCCTGTCGATAAGCTTTTACCGCCTCTTGGTCAACTTGACCTCCTAAATGATAGCCTTCAAGTAAGCTTTGAAGGTAAAGACCCGTCCCCCCTACAATAATCGGTAATTTCCCACGGCTAACAATGTCTGAAATAGCTTTTTGAGCATCTTGAACAAAATCATAAGCCGAATAAGACTCAGTCACCTCACGAATATCAATTAAGTGATGAACCGCTTCCTCCTGCTCTTCTCGAGTTGCCTTGGCTGTTCCAAGATCCAACTGTCGATAAACTTGTTGGCTATCTCCCGAAATAATCTCTCCATTAAAAGCCTTTGCTAAGCTAATCCCAAGTGCTGTTTTTCCAACCGCTGTCGGACCAACAATCACAACTACTTTTATTTTTGTCATTTTCTTATCTTTCTATTAGAAAAGCGTATCAAAAAACGCCTTTTGCTTGAAAATTATACTATTTTTCGTTACCATATATTATAACATAAGATTGGAGGACAACTGAGATCCTTCGCTAGAAATGGAGAATTATCATGGCTAAGAAATATCAATTTATTAAAGGTCTTGCAACCGGTGTCCTAGCAACTACTGCTACCGTTGCTGGTGCTGTCTTTGCTGTTAAAAAAACAATCATTGACCCTGAAGAAGAAAAAGCGGCTTTCGTTGAAGAAAACCGTAAAAAAGCAGCCCGCCGTCGTGTAGCTCGCTAATACACCTTATTCTGACGATAAAAAGAGACTGACACATGACTGTGCTAGTCTCTTTTTTTCATTCATCATCAATAACTAGTTAAGAGTAACTATCTCTGTGAGTTCAGGTGTTAGCTACTCTTCTTATTTTGAAATAGAAATATCAGGGAACCCCCATAAACATAAGTGACTAAAGCTGTCGCCAACAACACCTCTCCTAGCAAAAGGATCTGCCAACCTAATCCTTGCCAACCTAAAAAAGACAGATTCATTTTCAAGGAAGTGGCACTAATCACAAACGGAAAGGTAAAGGCTGAAAAACCTGGATTAAAAGGACGATTAAGTAAGCGAGGAAGCTGTAAAACCACAAAAGCATATAACAGCTGTGAACTGATGAGAAGAAAGAGAACCATTGTCTCTTGCGGTTTAGGAAAGGTTGCCAAATAAGACGCTGATAATAACGACAGAGGGGCACAGAACGTTGAGATATTAGGCATTGCTGCCTCAGGCAGGCCAATTCTATAAGCCTTTGTTGCCATAAAGGGTAAAATGATAGCTGTTAAGATGAGACAAGCCCAAAAAATAATTTGCCCTAACCAGAACTGTTTGCTAGCAGGTGCTGTTAGTGCTGCCATGGCAATTCCGACAAAGAGGACAGACCATGACGGAAAAACATTGTCCCAAGAAAAAGAAAAAACAAAACGATACTGGTAATAAGCAATCAGGACAAGATTTCCCAAGAAGAATAACCACCAAGCCACCAAGCCCAGCCAATGCCCTCCTAGCATTTTCAAAAAGAGAGCAGCTAATAACATTCCTGTCATAAAAAACGTTGGAAAAACAGATGCAATCAAAGGCTGTCTTAACTGCATTTTGGTGTCATTTAGGTTCCGAACTATACCAACGACTAAGATACCATAAATAAAGAGGGAAGCAAGGAGACCTAAAGAACTAAATAAAGAAAAATAAGATGCCAAGAGGTTACCCAAAGAAAGTGTACCTAGTGCCAATCCTGACATGACCAAGGGTGGGTTTTTGAGATGTTTCATCATTGTCCTTCTTTGCCTGCCACTAGTCAGGCCTAATAAAATCACTTTATTTATTTTATCACAATTTGATTATCTGTAACAGGCATCTATCAAGAAAAAGCAAATCTAATATAATTAAAAGTGTGTCCTTCACAAAATAACTACTGGCTCATGATGTCAGGGTCGTTAAGAAAACAAGGACATCAGCACACGACTTAAAAAGAGTAGAGATTTCTCCCTACTCTTGTCTGATTTTATTTAGTGAGCTGCATTAAGCACTTTTTGAACAGCTGAATCTTCCTCCATTTTTGCCATAAAGGTTGCCAGATGGGGATAATTCTCATAAGATTTTGGTGTTTTTTGAGACCATAGCGCCATGACATAAGCATAAGCATCTGCAATGGTTTTTTGATCTTGATAAACATGCCCACTATCCCCAATAAGACCATCTAAATGCGTCATAGCAATATCAATCCGCTTATAAGAAGCTTGTCTCACTTCTTCAAGAGCTTGATTGTCTTGAGAAATAGTGTAGCGATAAGGGCTAAACATTGGCCAAAAAGCAGGATGGAAATCACCTGTTAAGAAGTCCATGATTTCGTTAAATCGACACTCTGCCAAAAGATTATCTTGGGGAATAAGCTGAGCTTTCGGAGCTTGTTTTGCTATAAAGGCCAAGATAGTACCTGCCTGTGTAACAATTTGCCCATCGTCAAGCTGTAAAGCTGGAACCATTCCCAAAGGATTGATTTTAAGGTACTCTTCAGAACCCAGTTTTACCTTCTCTACCTCATAATCCAGTTGTGCCCATTCCAAAGCTATCCAGCAAGCCAAGGCACAGGTTCCAGGAGCATAATAAAGTTTCATCATAATTTCCTCCCTAATTAGTATTAAATTAAGTATAACACTTTTTGAAAACCTTTGCAGGAATAAAGTATCCTTACCTCATGTTTTTCTTTCTAAGAACCACATACCTTGAGACTAGTTCAACCAAAACTCACAATCCTTTTGACAGGATTCTAAATAAAGTTGATATTGACGTCTTCGATGTTGATGGCTCTGCATGACAAAATGAGCTTGGTACCCACGTTCACTGGTATCTCGTTGCAAAGGTCTTTGCGATTCAGTCTCATCATCTGTATAACCAAAAACAAACCAGTTTCCTGATTTGTTTTGAGATATTAGGCGCCTACAAATTCTGGTAACGTTTCACCTATCGCTTCAAGACGAGCTGCCCATTCTTGACGGCTCAAGCCATTTTCTGCCACATAACGGTTACGATCATGGGCACGACATTCTGGCGAACACCCACGCACATATTTGTCTTCGCTTTCTACAGAAGTGAAGATTTGTTTGTTACAGAATGGATTGGCACAATTAACATAACGTTCACACGGTGTGCCATCAAAATGGTCACGTCCAATAACCGTTGGATCCACATGATTGATTGGTACTGAGATACGTTCATCAAAGACGTACATTGCCCCCTCCCAGAGTTCCCCTTGAACTTCAGGATCCTTACCATAAGTGGCAATACCCCCATGAAGCTGACCAACGTCTTTAAAGCCTTCACGGACCATCCAGCCAGAGAATTTCTCACAGCGAACACCACCCGTACAGTAAACCACAACACGTTTTTCCATAAACTTGTCTTTGTTGTCTCGTACCCATTGTGGCAACTCACGGAAGTTACGAATATCTGGACGAATCGCTCCACGGAAATGACCAAGGTCGTATTCGTAGTCATTACGGGTATCTAAGACCACCGTATCTTCGTCAAGCAGGGCTTCCTTAAATTCCTTGGGTGATAGGTAGGCTCCTGTTATTTCAAGTGGGTTAATGTCGTTGTCAAAATCATTGTCTTCCAAACCAAGGTGAACAATTTCTTTTTTGTAACGGACGAACATTTTCTTGAAAGCTTGCTCATCTTCTTCATCAATTTTGAACCAAAGGTCTGCAAAACGCTCATCGCTATGTACCCAGTCCATGTATTTTTGAGTGGTTTCATAGTCACCTGAAACCGTACCGTTAATCCCTTCGTCTGCAATCAAGATACGGCCCTTGAGACCAATCGATTTACAAAAGGCTAAATGTTCAGCCGCGTAGGCTTTGGCATTTTCAATGGGAACATATTTGTAGTAGAGTAAAACTCGAATCTTATCTGACATGTATTCTCCTTCATTATCATTCAATTACATTCCATTATAACGAGCAAAATAAGATCTAAGCAAACCATTTGCTTGTCTCTTTTCTCACAAAAAACTTAACTAATTAAGTTTTTTTAAAAAATCGCCATTATCATGTTAGTTCTTAAACAAATGATTAGAAGCTCTGCCTATAAAATGCTAAGATAAGGGCAAGGAGGTTATGATGACTTACGAACTTTGTTTAGAATATGGAACCTATCCGCTATCGCTTGTGAACGCTGCTTTAGGAGAGGACCAAGAGCCACCAGCCTTTATCAAAGATGACCAGGTACTCCTCAATAAGCTTGACATCATGAATCAACTCTTTCATGACTTATTTGCAACCATTGAGTCTCAATTCCACTACATTGGCTTTAACATGCCTGAAAACAGAGCTCAGATTAGAGAGCTCTATGATGAGGTGGTTACCATCTTGGAAACCAAATACAAGGATTACCCAATTATTATTGAGAAATTCCTCCTCTAAGAATAGAAGAATCACTGACAAAAAGCCAGCAACCAAGTGTTGCTAGCTTTTTTGTGCCACGAGAGAAGTTACATCAACCATTGAGCAAAGTCTAAAAAAGCTTGTGTGGCTTCTGCCAAGGATTGCGCAGCCGATGCATCAATAAAATCGCTTTGATCATTAACAAGGGTATGAATATGCACTAAAAATATTTCAGCTTGCAGTGTAACAGGGACATTAAAAAAATCAAACTTTGTCTTAACTAATGCTTGGTCCCAAAGCCATCTAACCTGTCATTGGATTGTGAAATAATCATGGCAGTTTTACCACTAAAGGCTACTTGTTGATAAGGTCTTGGCCCAACCTCAATAGCATTTTTTAGGGCAGCAGGAAG
This sequence comes from Streptococcus canis, assembly GCF_900636575.1. Classification (NCBI taxonomy): domain Bacteria; kingdom Bacillati; phylum Bacillota; class Bacilli; order Lactobacillales; family Streptococcaceae; genus Streptococcus; species Streptococcus canis. The sequence continues at coordinate 1,399,199 of NZ_LR134293.1, read as the reverse complement.
CGTTTGGTTATATTCTGGAATGATAAGTCTTGGTCGTGAATGCTCGTCTAAAGTGGTCACAAGAAACTGATCTGCGTCCTTCTTTATCAATATCTGGGTCAAATAAAGAGAGACCCTCAATGCAACTGAGAGATACCTGTATATCTTCAGGAAAAAATGGCAACATTGCCTTAGCTAAATATTTTGAAAAGGACTTGTCCTTGATACTTCCTAAAATAACACCTATTTTTTCATTATTACCTCCTAATCGTGTTTGGAAACATTATCAGGAGTACTTTATGATGATACGGCTTTCTACCATTGATTAGCAATAGCTTAATAGGATAAATGGTTATCAATACAGCTTGCTTTGGTTTTTAGGGATGGTTTATCACTAAAAGAAATAGGAAATCAACCTGACAATTTGAAGAACAAATCAAGGAGTTCTCCTTAACCACTTCTTCTCAAAATGCATCAACCTAAAATCACCAAAAAAAGCGGAAAATCCGCTTCAGATTGAAGAAAGAGTCCATTTAGGACAATTTTTCTTCAATCTTTTTTGCTCTTCTAAAAAAGAAAAACTCCTGAAACGCGATAAAATAGGCATTTCAAGAGTTAGTAGACATCATGATCATTAAATCATTTCCATTGACACCTTCTAAAAATAGAGTTTGTCTACGTTCTGAAGCGGAAAATCCGCTTTTGGGTCAGTGTTTAATTTGAATGCCAAATGTCTTCATTGTATTGTTCAATGGTACGGTCAGACGAGAAGAAGCCAGCTTTGGCAATGTTATGAACCACTTTTGTCATCCACAAGTCTTGGTCTTCATAATCTGCTAACATTCTTTCTTTCACCTCAATGTACTCTTCAAGGTCAATCAAGGTCATGAACCAGTCTTTTGAAATCAATTCTTTATAGAGACGATCAAGACGTTCTTCATTTCCAAGTCCAAGTAATTCTGGACTGATAATAAAGTTAACTGCTGACTTAATGGCTGGGTGACTATCATAGTAGTCTTTGGCCACGTAAGAAGCTGTCGCATAAAGATTGATGATTGTATCAGAATCTTTACCAAAGGTATAGATATTATCCATGCCTGCAAGCTCTGCAATTTCCACGTTGGCCCCATCCATAGTTCCTAAGGTCAAGGCACCATTAAGCATAAATTTCATATTACCAGTTCCAGAAGCTTCTTTGGATGCTAGTGAAATTTGCTCAGAAATATCGGTTGCAGGAATCAAGTGCTCTGCTACTGTCACATTGTAGTTTTCGACAAGATGGACATTAAGGTATGGACTTACCTCGGGGTCATTGTTGATCAATTCTGACAGACAAAGGATCAAGTGAATGATGTCTTGGGCAATGATATAGGCAGGCGCTGCTTTTCCACCAAAGATAACAGTGATCTTACGTTTTGGAAGGTTGCCTTTTTTAATTTCCAAATATTTGTGAATCACATAGAGGGCATTCATTTGTTGGCGTTTGTACTCGTGGAAACGTTTGATTTGGGTATCAATAATAGAGTTTTCATCAAGTTCGATGCCTTTATTATCTTTAAGATAACGTTTAAGAGCTAATTTGTTGTTGTATTTGATTTCAGCCAATTTAGCATGGACAGCTTTGTCATCTGCAAAGGCCATCAATTTTTCTAATTTAGTCGCATCAGTCAAGTAGTCATCGCCGATAAGTTCTTTGATGTAATCAGCCAAGTCTTGGTTGGCAAATTCTAGCCAACGACGAAAAGTAATCCCGTTGGTTTTATTGTTGAATTTTTCTGGGTAAAGGTCATAGAAAGCTTTTAATTCACTGGTTTTCAAGATTTCTGTGTGAAGAGCAGCTACGCCATTTACGCTTGTCGCAAAGTGAATATCCATGTGTGCCATGTGCACGCGACCTGATTCGTCAATAATTTGAACAGCTGGATCAGATACCTCTGCTCGAACAAGAGCATCTAGTCTTTCAATGATGGTTACCAAGTGGGGAACTACTTCATTAAGATAAGCTATTGGCCATTTTTCAAGAGCCTCCGCAAGAATGGTATGGTTTGTGTAACCAACCATATTTTTCACAACAGCTACAGCTTCATCAAAGTCAAAACCATGTTTTTCAGTCAAAAGACGAACCAATTCAGGAATAACCATTGATGGGTGTGTATCGTTGATTTGCACATAAGCATAGTCTGCAAGATCATGAAGATTTGAACCACGTTCGATAGCTTCGTCAATTAATAATTGAGCTGCATTGGAGACCATAAAGTACTGTTGGTAAATACGAAGCAACTCACCGTTCTTATCAGAATCATCTGGGTAAAGGAACAAGGTCAAATTTTTAGCAATTTCAGTTTTATCAAATGAAATACCACCTGTGATTAACCCATAATCAACACCCTCGATGTCAAATAAATTAAGGTAGTTTTTAGTGTCACGGTTGTAACCCAAAACATCAATACGGTCAAGACGAGATTTCAAGGTAAAGTTCTTAAATGGCACATCGTAAGAAATGTCTGTTGGAACCAACCACGAATTGTCTTCAATCCAGAAGTTTGGCTCTGCTTCTTGCTCATTGTGTTTGAAAACTTGCTTAAATAACCCACAATGATAGTTCAAGCCAACCCCTTCACCATTGATGCCAAGAGATGAAATAGAGTCAATGAAACATGAAGCAAGACGTCCCAAACCACCATTACCAAGGGAGGGTTCTAATTCAACGTCTTCGACTTCTGCGATAGATTTACCAGCCGCAGCCAATTCTTCTTTAATATCTTTGTAAGTTCCTAGGTTGATGAGGTTGTTTGATAATAATTTACCAATCAAAAATTCCGCTGAGATATAGTAAACTTTGCGTTTAGCAGTATTTTTAGCTTTGTGGCTAGCTTCCTCTTTGACAAAGTTTAATAATGATAGATAAATCTCTGCATTACTGGCTTGGGCAAGGGGTTTTCCTAAGTTAGTTTCAGCATAATCTGTAAAGCGTTTCATGTCTTCCTCTTTTCTTTTGTTCTCTTTAACGATTTGCACGACCGTACAATTCAGTCAAATGGGTTAGGTAGGCTTTATGCTCTTCAGTGATATCACCTTCAAGCATTCGCCATTGCCAGTTGCCACCAACAGTATTTGGCATGTTCATACGACTGTCAGCTCCCTTATCAAGCAAATCTTGCATACACAAGATAGCCGTGTTGCTCACTGTTGCAAAAATCGTGCGCAACATAGCTTGGGTGATGCTCTCGTCTGATCCTTTGTGGAGGTAATCATTAACAAAAGCCACTTGCTCCTTGCTAAGGTTTGCATACCAACCATTGACCACTTCATTGTCATGGGTGCCCGTGTAAACCACACAATTATGTCCATAGTGATGTGGCAAGTCGCTACTTTGACTCGTGGTATCAAAAAGACCAAATTCTAAAATCTTCATACCAGGAAAGTCTGTGGATGCTAATAACTGCTCTGCTTTTTCATCAATGTAGCCAAGGTTTTCTGCAATGATAGGAAGTTCTCCTAAAGCTTCACGTACCGCAGCAAATAAGGCTAGTCCTGGAGCTGATTCCCAATGACCATTTCGAGCTGTGGTATCCCCGCCAGGAATTTCCCAGAAATCTGAGAAACCTTTAAAGTGGTCAATCCTCAATTTGTCATACAACTTGAAGCTTTCTTGAATACGGTAAATCCACCAAGCAAAGTTAGACGCTTCATGGGCAGGCCAATGATAAATCGGATTTCCCCAAAGTTGTCCGTCTTCGCTAAAACCGTCTGCAGGAACGCCTGCAATGAATAAAGGATTTTTATCAGCATCCACTTTAAACAGGTCAGGCTTTGTCCAGACTTCTACACTATCGGCAGAAACATAGATTGGCATGTCACCAATAATCTCAATTCCATTAGCATTGGCATAAGCTTTTAGAGCCAACCATTGCTGATAAAAGAAATATTGGCAAACCTTGTGATAATTAATCGTGTCAACAAGTAATTGGCGGTAATGGGTTAGCGCTGCTTTTTCCCGTTTAACAACGGCCCTATCATCCCATTCTTGTAAGGCTTTATTTTGGAAATGTTCTTTCAAAGACATGAATTCAGCAAAGTCATTTAACCAGCTCGCTTCTGCCTCAAAAGCTATCAATTGTTTAACGCCTGCTTCAGTCGCTAAAAAGGCTTTGACTGCTTTTTCCAATAATGGGCGTTTTACTTGAAAAAGCTGAGCATAATCTACCGCTTCAGGATTGGCTCCAAAATCAACACCTATTAAATCATCTTCTTGCAAATAACCATCTGCCACAAGCAACTCAAGGTCGATAAAGTGCGTATTTCCTGCAATGGCAGAGAAAGATTGGTAAGGAGAATCTCCAAAACTTGTTGTTGTTAAAGGGAGAATCTGCCAATAAGTTTGTTTGGTTTCTTTTAGAAAATCAACAAAGTCAAAAGCTGCCTTCCCAAAAGTTCCGATTCCATATGCTCCAGGAAGGGAACTGATATGCATTAAGATACCGCTTGCACGTTTATTCATTCTTTTTTCTCCTCGTGAAATCTAGTTATGATGAAATTATAGCGCAACCGTTTGCGTAAGTCAACCACTTTTCAAAAAAAGTAGCATTCTGAAGACATGCTACTAGTGATTAGTTAGTTGATGAAGGATTGATGTCACGAACACTCTCCCGTTTTTTCAAGGTGAAAGGCACAAAGATTTTTTGACTAAGGCTTTGCTCCTTGGAATTGATAATATCTAGCAACTGTTTAAATGAGGTTTTGCCAAGATTGGCAACATTAATGTCAAAAGTTGTCAAGTAAGGATGAATCAACTTGGCATAACTCGAATTATTGAAGGTAATAATTGACATATCATCTGGTACCTTGATGTTGTAAAAAGACAATAACTGCACCATTCGTACTGATAACACGTCCCCGATAACCACCAAGGCGGTTGCTTTAAAAGCACGAATATTTTCCATCAATGATTCCACACTAACAGGATCCTTACGATCAAATAAAAGCATAGGCTGGGTTTCTAAAGAAAGCTTGAGACAGCCTTTTAAGTAGCCGATGTAACGTTCTGAAGCCACCTCTGATACCAAGTCATCTGTAATAAATAAGATCTGACGATGTCCTTTTTGATAAAGGTGATCTACTGCTGTTTTAGCCATCAATTGGTTGTCATTATCAATATAGGTGATTTTATTGGCATCACCTTCTGGAGCCCCTACAATAACAAAGGGAATCTTGTTACTCATCAAATATTTTCTGACAGGATCTTCTTGAACTGAATAAAGAATAATAAAGCCATCCACTCGCTTTTGAAGGTGCATCAATTTGACTTGCTCTAACAAGTCATCCAAAGACATGCCGGTAGCAATTGAGACCGTAAAGTGATGGTTCTTGGCTTCACTCGTGATGGTTGAAAGAATTTCCATGAAGAAGGGCTCACTCAACCGATCACTTGTCATAATAGGAGGAAAAACAAGACCAATATTATGGGTCAAACCACTGGCAAGCATTTGCGCTGCAACGTTCGGTACATAGCCCAAATCTGCCATAGCCTTTCTCACTTTCTCCTTAGTTTTTTGAGAAATGGAGCGGTTGTCTTTTAGTACCCGACTGACAGTCGAAGGGTTTACTCCTGCCTTTTGGGCAACATCTTTAATTGTTACCATAGTCACCTCGTTCTTGTATTTACTTAAGATAATACCTATCTCAAGCTTTTTCTCTTGTATTTTGTTTCCATTATACAGTTATCTTTTAAAAAATCAACTTCTAGTTTGTATTTTTAAAATAAGAAAGGAAGAGACACTGACTATTTAAAAAAAGATAAGTTTTTAAAAAAAACGCTTGACTTTTTCTGCAAGCGGTTGCATAATATTAAGTGTAAGAAATATATCTTAGGAGGAAATAGCTATGAAATCATGGCAAAAAGTTATCGTCGGTGGAGCAGGTTTGACACTTGCAAGTACCTTATTAGTCGGATGCGGATCTGATTCAAAAAATAAAACAGAATCAGCAGCAGGCTCTGATTCAAAAATGATTAAACTTTGGGTTCCAACTGGAGCTAAAAAATCATACGCAGATATTGTTGCAAAATTTGAAAAAGATTCTGGCTATAAAGTTAAAGTCGTCGAATCAGAAGATCCAAAAGCACAAGAAAAAATCAAAAAAGACGCTTCAACTGCTGCCGATGTCTTCTCGCTTCCTCATGACCAACTTGGTCAACTTGTAGAATCTGGTACAATCCAAGAAGTTCCAGAAGAATACACCAAAGAAATTGCTACAACTGCTACTGACCAAGCAATTGTAGGTGCTCAATACAAAGGAAAAACTTATGCCTTCCCATTTGGTATTGAATCTCAAGTTCTTTTCTACAACAAAACAAAATTAGCCGCTGAAGATGTTGCTTCATACGATACCATTACAGCAAAAGCAACTTTCGGTGGTACCTTCAAACAAGCTAACGCTTATGTTACTGGACCATTGTTCATGTCAGTTGGTAACACTTTATTCGGTGAAAACGGTGAAGATGTTAAAGGAACTAACTGGGGCAATGAAAAAGGCGCTGCTGTTCTTAAGTGGATTGCAGACCAAGCTTCAAACAAAGGATTTGTTAGCTTAGATGCCAACAACGTTATGTCTAAATTTGGTGACGGTTCAGTGGCTTCCTTTGAATCAGGACCTTGGGATTACGAAGCTGCTCAAAAAGCTATCGGCAAAGAAAACCTTGGTGTCGCTGTTTATCCAAAAGTAACTATTGGTGGCGAAACTGTTCAACAAAAGGCATTCTTGGGTGTAAAACTCTACGCAGTCAACCAAGCACCAGCTAAAGGTGATACAAAACGTATCGCAGCTAGCTACAAATTAGCATCATACTTGACTAACGCTGAAAGCCAAGAAAACCAATTCAAGACTCGTAATATTGTCCCAGCTAACAAAGAAGTTCAATCTTCAGAAGCTGTTCAATCAAACGAACTTGCTAAAACGGTTATCACAATGGGTTCTTCTTCAGAATATACTGTCGTAATGCCAAAACTTAGCCAAATGGGCACATTCTGGACTGAAAGTGCTGCTATTCTTAGTGATGCCTTCAACGGTAAAATCAAAGAAGGTGATTACCTTGCTAAATTGCAACAATTTGACAAAGACATCGCTGCAACAAAATAATCTTATCTCGTTTTACTAATACCATACTGAAACAAGCACAGAGGTGAGTAACTTCTAGAAGCTATCTTATCTACTCATCTTTTAGGAGTGGAACTGAGCTCCATCACGTTTTGTTGGGGGTTAGTCCCGCTCCTACTTGTTTTTGATGTTATTTAAGTAGCTTAGTGCTACTTAAATTTTTAATCATTTAAAGGTTTACGTAACACTTAGCTAGTTGTTTTTTCTATTAAGAGATATGACCTGATTTACCGACTCTGGTATCCTAAAATAAAGGAGAATCGATATGACTCAGTCAAGTTTGACACCACAAGTATCTGTGACAGAAGCCATGAAAAAAGGAAGTTGGGATATTAAGCTCTCTGCTATTATCATGGGATTTGCTAATATCGCCAACAAACAATTTGTCAAAGGTACCCTATTTTTAATCAGTGAACTGGTATTCCTGATAGCTTTTGTATCCCAAATCATTCCTGCTATTGGTGGACTCTTCACCCTTGGTACCCAAACTCAAGGAATGGCCACCAAAACCGTTGATGGCATTAAAATCCAAGTAGCCGTTGATGGAGACAACTCCATGTTGATGCTTATTTTTGGTCTGGCATCACTCATTTTCTGCCTAGTCTTTGCTTATATTTACTGGTGTAACCTCAAAAGCGCTCGCAATCTTTATCTTCTCAAACAAGACGGACAAAAAATTCCAACCTTTAAAGAAGACTTTGCGACACTTGCCAACGGTCGTTTTCACATGACCTTGATGGCAATCCCACTCATCTGTGTACTATTATTCACTATTCTACCTCTAATTTACATGATCTGTTTGGCCTTCACCAACTTTGATCATAATCACTTACCTCCAAAATCTTTATTTGATTGGGTTGGCTTAGCTAACTTTGGTAATATTTTTAGTGGTCGTATGGCTGGAACTTTCTTCCCAGTTTTCTCATGGACTTTGATTTGGGCTGTTTTTGCCACAGTAACCAATTTCTTTTTTGGTATTGTTCTCGCCCTATTAATCAATACCAAGGGGCTAAAATGGAAAAAAATGTGGCGTACTATCTTCGTTATTACCATTGCCGTTCCTCAATTCATCTCATTATTGATTATGAGAAACTTGCTCAATGACGAAGGTCCTCTAAATGCCCTCCTCAATAAAATCGGCTTGATTCATGGGTCGATACCATTTTTATCTGATCCTCTCTGGGCAAAATTCTCAATCATTTTTGTCAACATGTGGATCGGTATCCCATTTACCATGTTGATTGCAACTGGTATCATCATGAACCTTCCAAGTGAACAAATTGAAGCTGCTGAAATTGATGGAGCGAGCAAATTCCAAGTCTTCAAATCTATCACTTTCCCTCAAATCCTCTTGATCATGACACCAAACTTGATCCAACAATTCATCGGAAATATTAATAACTTTAATGTAATCTACCTTCTTACTGGTGGTGGCCCAACAAATTCCGAATACTATCAGGCGGGAACAACAGACTTGCTGGTCACTTGGCTCTATAAATTAACCGTTACTGCTGCTGACTACAATCTAGCTTCTGTTATCGGTATCTTAATCTTTACAGTTTCGGCTATCTTTAGCTTACTTGCCTATACTCGAACAGCATCATACAAGGAAGGAGCGGCTAAATAATGAAAAACAAACGTCGATTTCAACTTGGCCTCGTTTATGCCACTTTAATCATCCTCTCAATCATTTGGCTCTTCCCAATCGCTTGGGTCCTTCTCACTAGTTTCCGTGGCGAAGGGACAGCCTATGTGAATTATTTCATTCCAAAAACCTTCACGCTAGATCATTACATCAAGCTCTTTACCAATGAGACTTTCCCATTTGGTCGATGGTTTATGAATACCTTTATCGTGGCAACCTTCACTTGTATTATCTCAACTTTTATTACGGTGGCTATAGCTTATTCACTTAGCCGTATCAAGTTTAAATTCCGTAATCGCTTCTTGAAACTGGCTCTTATTTTAAACATGTTCCCTGGTTTCATGAGCATGATTGCTATCTATTATATCTTGAAAGCTTTAGGCCTTACCCAAACCCTGACAGCTCTTGTTTTGGTTTATTCAGCAGGTGCTGCCCTTAGTTTTTACATCGCAAAAGGGTTCTTTGACACCATTCCTTACTCGCTCGACGAATCAGCCATGATTGACGGAGCTACACGAATGGATATCTTCTTCAAGATTACCCTTCCACTGTCAAAACCAATTATTGTCTATACTGCTCTACTAGCTTTCATGGGCCCTTGGATTGACTTCATTTTTGCCCAAGTTATTTTAGGAGACGCCACAAGCAAATACACAGTTGCTATTGGACTCTTTTCAATGCTCCAGCCCGATACCATTAACAACTGGTTTATGGCCTTCACTGCTGGTTCTGTTCTCATCGCCATTCCAATTACCCTCCTCTTCATGTTTATGCAAAAATACTATGTTGAAGGAATCACAGGCGGTTCTGTTAAATAAGTTACAAAATGCCAAACCTTCTAAAGGACTTGCCTTTAGAAGGTTTTTGATAAATAAGACAGTCGATAATAGATTTAGCTGGTACTCCTTCTTACCAGCTAAATCTATCAATGATTCCTTGACTTTTACCATGAATTCGGATATAACAAAACTATGACATCTGAAATTACTATTAAAGATATTGCGCGAGAAGTCGAGATTTCTGTAACAACCGTTTCTTACGTGTTACACCAGCGCAATGATCAAAAAATTAGTGAAGAAACCCGCAATAAGGCCCTTCATATTAGCAACCTTCTTAACTATACGCCTAATCAGGCAGCCAGATCATTGTCACACAATAATCAAACAGTGTTGTCCTGTATTACAAATATGTAGATACCATTTTAGCTAGGGCTAAACAACTGCATACCATTAGTTTTCTATCCCGTCTCCTGCACGAGCAGGACTATCAACTGGTTTGCCTAAATGAAGATAGCATTGAAAAATTTGATTAGGCTGACCTCATCTTGACCTTAGACATTGATAATGACATTTTTAAAAGATTGGGAAACTTCATTTCAAAACCCTAATTGCCATTGATAGCTTTGTTAATGACCCCCTCTTCTTCCAGATTAATACAGATTATGCTGCTCTCAAAAACCAGACAGAACAGTTTTTCAACAAAAAACCTTATCCCCTGCTTTCCTTGCCTATTACTAATCATGAGCGATATGAGCACGTTTCTGCCCTCTTTCCAAGTTTGCACATTATAAAAGACCTTCGTGAGCTAACCCACTTTGAAAAAAATAATCTTTTGCTGATTGATGAGAGTTTAAACCAACTCTTTGACCACAAGCCACAGAACCTTTACCTGCCAACAGTTCATCTCCCAAAAGGACAGTTAATTTTAGATGCTATTGAATAGGCCAAAAAATGCCAGCCTGATAAAAACCATAACCTTCTGGTGTAAAGTCCGAGAGGAGTGATCTATCTCGACTAATTTCTTGTAACTCAAAACCTTGCCTCTTTAGATAAAGGAGCAAGGTTTTTTTGATGTCTAATCTAATAACAAGATCTGACTTACATCTCTCATCAGTCTCTAAATTGTGTTTACTATAGTCAACTGAAACAGGAGCAAGACAAAAGTGACTTAAAAAAGTATCGTTCTGACAATACTTTGCTGAGGTGTTTTTGATATGAGTCCGTATTTTCTCAATAAAATGATACTCAGGTGAGTACGGAGGAAGGGGTAAAAGTCTATGTCCCTGCTCCTTACACAAGACCTCTAGCCTACTCCTCCTATGAAACGTTGCCTTGTCCATAATGACAACCAATGTATCTAAAGCGGGGAGTAAGACTTTTTGGAACAAGTCACTAGTCATAGGCTCTTTGTAAATAATGGGGGCTATAAGCTCACCATTTAAGAGACCTGCAACTAAAGATAGTCGCCAGTACTTTCTTTCAGAAACCTGACCTTTTAAGAAAGGACCATAGTCTTGATAAACTATGGTTTCCCCTGTCTCATCACTAGAAACAAGAGTCAGGTGCCCTAAGTGGTTACATGCGTTAAGGAACAGAGCTACTTGTTCAGGAGCTTGCTCCTAATAGCTAGAGCACTTTTTTCGATTATACCCTATAGCTTTGAGAACCTACTAAATAGCGGTTGGCTGACAGCCCAACTCAGAAACTATTTCAATCAAATAAGCAGCTGGATAAATTTCAAGATAGTTTTTTTAAGTTATCCCTATCAACTTTTCTTGATTTGTTTTCTCTAACTTGGTGAGTAAGCGCGCCTGTTTTCTCTTTTAGTTTTAGCCGTTGATAAGTAGTGTTACGTGATAGTTGAAAAACGAGAGATGCTTCAGAAATGCCGCCAGTTTTGTCACAGTATGCGAGAACTTTTTTACGAAAATCTAGTGACTATGCCATAAAGCCACTATATCATAAATGTACTCTATTTATTTCATTTTGCTATACTTGAAAACAAGTCTGACCCTTCTTCTTTCTCTACACCTTTTGCACCTCGCCGCAAACAAATAAGACCAAACTTAGATGGTCTCAGGACAGGCTAAAATAGCAGCTGTCACAAGAGAGAATCATCTTGTTTCAGTCTTATTAAACTTATGATGTTATTCTTCAGCTTCGGAAACCAAGCGCTTGTTTGCCCACTCTTTACCATAAAAATAAGGGGTTATCCGATAGCTTGGCGCTGGCTGCTTCGTTTCTAGAAATGGTTGAACTTCTTTATCAAAAGCTAACCAGCCATTCCAACCAATGTGAATGGTGTCTTGCATGAAATAGGATTCGCCACCATCTTTTGAGAAGTCAGCAATATGATGAAAGCCTTGTGATTTTAATTGATACTTAATCTTGCGAACTGCCTCTTGATACTTGTCTTGATTGAGTCCTGTATAATCTGCCCAAGCCTTATTCACAGGTGTGATGATGAAAATAACATCTGTTTTTTGCTTGGCAAACTCTGATAAGAGCAACTGAAAATCATTGTATTCTGGGGAAGCAAGATAACTATAATTAACTTGGAAATTTTTATACAGATTGTACTGGGGAGCAATGCGCTTACTATAAAAGGTATTCTTAATGCCAAAACGATTATTAGTCGTTGCCAGTTGACCTCTTTTAGTTGCTAGCTCATTCAATCGTTGATAGGAAAATGTTTTCGGCAATCCTTTGACCCGCGGCACAATCTTAGTCTCATAATTAGCTGATTTACCTAAAAAGCTAAAGAGAGACTCTTCTCGAAGGGCCACTTGATGTTGACATTTCAAAATAGCCCTATCCCAATGACTAAGCGTTTGACCCTTGCTAATCTTTTTAAGTAAATGTGATTTAGAAACTCCGGGATTTACCTCAAGCAAACGCCTAGCAGCAAATTGTGATTCTTTATCAGTCTTCGCTTGTAGTAAAAATTCAATCACTTGGGTATTGGACAAATACATTTGAACTGCCCCTGGATTGGTCCCCTGTGGAGTAAACCACTGAGGAGACACTACAAAAACTGCCTTTTCCCCTTGCATATCCTTGGAAATCTGTTGCATACCATAATAATGTGATAAAGAAGCTGATCCTCTTTTGCCAATTAAAAATGGTCTATAACTCCGCTTGTAGCGCTCTGCGAGCACCGACGGGTGCATACCGTCCATTCGACTCCATTCGCTGGAACCAAAAAAAGGAACAAAGCGGCAACTTCTATCAGATAAGGCTTGTCTTTTAATTAAGCCATTCTTAAAGGAACTATCCGTGATGGCAACAGCATTTGATTTTTCCTGAGTTAAGGAATGATCAGGTTTAGTCGGAAAACTAAAAATAGTGACAATAACCAAAAGGGAGGCAATAAGAAGAGGACCTAGGATTAACCAGAGTCTCTTAAGCATGCTGTAATTCCTCTACACCTTGAACAATCTTAGTCACGGTATTCCAATCATCACGACCAAATTCTGAAATAGGCACTTTGATATTGAAGGTTGACTCCAGCTCAACAATCAGTTCCACTGTCCCAAGACTATCCAAAACACCTGCATCAAACAAGTCTTCGTCCATCATCTCTGAAACATCTTCCATAAATAAACGATCAAATAATTCAATTACAGTTTCTTCAATAGACATTTTATACTTCCTTTATTAATGTAGTGGTCTGTTAAACCAAAGATCATTTAAAAATCCAGAGAATAACAGAAGTGAAAACATGACAACGTGGAAGGTTATCACGATACATAAGACATGGAATGCCTTGCTCTGAAAGAGGGGTGAAAGACCTTTTTTCTTACGAAGACGATTCATTTCTTTTTTCTTGCGAATCCAAGCATCGTTGACAATCAACCCAATCCCATGGAAGAGTCCATAGGCAATGTAATACCAAGTCAAGCCATGCCAAAATCCCATGACCAGCATATTAACCAAATAGGCAATACCAGAGGTAACATTTCGATTTTTAAAGGCCTTATGTTTGATTAATAAATGAACCAATCGCATAAAGACATAATCTCTAAACCAGAAAGACAAACTCATGTGCCATCTATTCCAGAAGTCTTTCAAGCTTGCTGATAAGAAAGGCATGTTAAAGTTTTCTGGCGTCCGAATGCCTAATAGGTAGGAAATACCAATCGCAAACATCGAATAACCAGCAAAGTCAAAAAAGAGATTCAAGCCATAGACATACATGACAAGGATGGTCTCTTTGTTAAAATAACCTCCAACCATTAGGGCCTTATTTTCAATAATAGGGAGTAAAATCCCACCCAAGCAATAAGAAATGATATGCTTGTAGAGGAAACCTAACATGATATACATCACTGCTTTGTTGAGCATGGCCAGATAGGTATTGCGGTCAGGAAGAGTATGATAATCTTCTTGAAAACGCCTAAAGCGATCAATAGGACCACTTGAAAAGGTTGGGAAAAAAATCATGAAGCGAATAAAGTCAGACAAGCTAACCTCTTTGAGGGTACCATCTCGCAATTCAATAATCACCCCAATACTTTTGAAGGTCAAATAAGAAATCCCTAGAAAGCTAAAGAGAGTTTGAGGAGAAGGTCCTGTTAAGGGGGCCACTTTGACCCAGATAAGGGGGAATAAGCCCATCGCAATAGCTAGGTAAAATACTCCTGCACTATTGGCTTTCTCCCGGTATTTCTTGTAAGCAAAGACGCTAACTACCTGCCAAATGAGATAAAAGAAAAAAGCTAATAATTGCAGATAGTGGTCTCCCCCAAACATAAAGAAAATGAAAACCAAACTGACCAAGGTTTCATAAGTGCTTAAGCGCTTTTGCTTAAAAATCCCAATAATGGCAGGTAAGAATGCCAAGATAAGGTAAACAAAATAAATAGGATTCCCATAAGGTTCCATATAGGGAACGTGATCAAAAAACGTCATCATCGGTTATTGACCTCATTAATCAAAGCTTTAATGTCAATCTTACCATTTGGAGTCAACGGAAGACTGTCTCGGTAGATAAATTTCGAGGGCATCATATAGGCCATCATCTTATCTTTTACAGAAGCTTTAATAGCTTTTGTTAGGTCTAATTCCCTATCGAAACGCTCTTTAACACCGTCTTTCACAACAATATAGGCAAGGAGATTTTGAACCTTATGTTCTTTATTGTATCTTGGAACAGCCACAGCCGATGCCACCATTGGTGATTGATTCAACTGCTGGGAAACATCTTCCAATTCAATACGATAACCAGCGTATTTAATTTGAAAGTCTAAACGGCCACCATACAGCAAAATATTATCTTCTGTCAGTGAGCCAATGTCCCCTGTATGGTAAGCAGCTTGTCCATTAAAGGTGAAGAAAGCTTCTGCTGTCTTCTCAGGATTATTGAGGTAACCTTTTGACACAGCAGGCCCTGTAACAATAATTTCACCCTGCTCTCCTGGAGCTAGCTCCTTACCATCTTCATCAATGATATAGGTGGGAGAATCTGGTTTTGGGTAGCCAATCGGCAAACGGGCATAATTATCCACCATTTCTCTGGTAATTTCAATAGCAGATAAGGCTACCGTCGCTTCGGTTGGTCCATAGGCATTGATAATCTTGGCATTTGGGAAACGTTCAAAGAGTTTGCGAGCTGTAGAAACCGTTAATTCTTCACCATCAAAGTAAAAATGCGTTAAGGCTGGCATCTTAGCTTGGCAAAAATCATCGCTAAGCATGGCCATATCAGCAAATGAAGGTGTTGATGTCCAAATGCCAACAGGTAGTTGCGCAATTGTCGTAAATAACCGTTTAAAGTCTATCACCAATTCTTTCGGAAGTGCAAATAGGGTTCCACCTAAAGCCAAGGTAGGTGCCCAGTACATGACAGAAAGGTCAAAGGAATAGGGTGGCTGCGCCAGCATTTGTGGCTGTTTGGGTACGTCAAATGCCGAATCTTCAATCATCCAGTTGGTAAAGCTCAAAAGATTGTCATGTGAAATTTGCACCCCTTTTGGTTGACCCGTCGTTCCAGAGGTGAAAATAATGTAGTAATTATCATTTCCTTTAACAGAATGTGTTCGCTCATAGGGCATCTCTGCTAATTTTGCCGACTCAATCTCTGCTAGTGAGACAAGGGAAATTCCTTCGATAGTAACAGGAAAGTCCTCAATAGCAATGATTAAACTTGGCTTAGCAATCTCAATAATCGCTAAAATACGTTCTGGTGCTGAATGCACATCTACTGGGATATAGGCGTGACCTGATTTGGTCAAGGCTACAAAAGTAGCTAACATATCATAAGTTTGAGCCCCAAAAACTAAAACTGGAGATTTTGCCGGTAACCCTAAATTATCTATAAATGAGGCAATGCTATCAGAATCTTTTTTGAGTTGTCCATAGGTGCGACGTTCCCCCAAACAATCATAGACTGGAAAATCAGCCTGTGTCTGAGCAAACTGCTCAATACTGTCAATCATATCCTTAATCATCAGTCAATCTCCTAAAATTCATTGTAAATAAAGTTACTTTGACCATGTCCTAGATAACCAAAGAAATAGACCAGCAACATTAAAATCAGATAAAATAAGATTGTTTTACCAATAAAAACAGCAATTTCTCTCATTCTTGATTTGTTTTTTATCATACTTTACCTTCTTGTATTAGTGAAATAATGTACTAAAAAATTCTACTCGAAAAAGCCTCACTTGACAAGCTAAAAGTTAAATTATTAAAAAGAAAATTTATTTAATACAAAACTCTCTAAAATCTTAATCTTAGTTTCCTATCAATGGCTCTTTAAGCATTATTTTAGGAGATTAACTTAAAGTTTTCTTAACGGAAAAAACAATTAAAAAATCAGCCAGTTTCTTGACTGATTCCTGAGGACAGTAATACTCAGTCCATTCATTTAAGTTCTAAAATCATGTCACGAATTTGGGCAGCTAATTCAAAATCAAGCAACTCTGCTGCTTCTTGCATTTGTTTTTGTAAGGTTTTGATAGCTTCTTTTCGTTCTGATGCAGACATGGTTTCATCATTAACCGCTAACTCTGCTACATCAGTCTGACTTGTCTTGCTAATGCTGATAAGATCTCGAATATCTTTCTTTATGGTTTGCGGGATAATGCCATGTTCCTCATTATAAGCCATCTGAATCTCACGACGACGAGCCGTTTCGTCAATCGCTCGTTGCATAGAATCCGTCATCTTGTCCGCATACATAATAACATGTCCATCAGCATTTCGAGCCGCACGTCCAATGGTTTGAATCAAGCCGCGTTCATTGCGGAGAAAACCTTCTTTATCAGCATCCAAAATGGCTACAAGACTAACTTCTGGCACATCAATCCCCTCACGGAGCAGGTTGATTCCAATCAACACATCAAAAACACCAAGTCGTAGATCACGAATAATTTCTGTTCGCTCTAAGGTTTTAATATCACTGTGCATATACTTGACCTTGACCCCCATTTCTTTCAGATAGTCTGTCAAATCTTCTGCCATTTTTTTTGTTAAAGTTGTGATAAAGGTTCGCTCCCCGCGGTCTACACGTTGGTTAATTTCTCCCAATAAATCATCCATTTGCCCCATGCTAGGCCGCACTTCAACTTCAGGGTCAAGTAGCCCTGTCGGTCGAATGATTTGTTCAACGATAGTGTCCGTCTGCTCCATTTCATAATCGCCTGGTGTTGCTGAAACATAAACAATTTGATGCACATGACTTTCAAATTCCTCGCGCCTTAAGGGACGATTATCAAGGGCAGATGGTAAACGAAAACCATAATCAATCAGCATTTGTTTTCTAGCTTGGTCTCCATTATACATCCCTTTGATTTGCCCCACAGTCATGTGGCTTTCATCAATCATAATTAGAAAATCTTCTGGAAAGAAATCTAACAGGGTATAAGGAGGCTCTCCTGCTGATCGGCCATCCATATGGCGAGAATAATTTTCAACCCCATTGGTATAGCCCATTTCACGCAACATTTCAATGTCATATTCTGTTCTCTGGCGTAATCGCTGCGCCTCAAGCAATTTACCTTCTGCCTCAAAGACCTTCAATTGATCTTCAAGTTCTGCTTGTATTTTAGCAATGGATTGCTCCATGTGTTCGTCATTAGTCACAAAGTGAGTGGCAGGAAAGAGGACTAAATGATCAACCTCACCGATGATTTTTCCAGTCAAGCTTTCAATTTCACGAATACGGTCAATCTCATCCCCGAAGAATTCCACCCGAAAAGCATGCTCATCTCGTGAAGCCGGAAAAACCTCAACCACATCGCCCCGCACTCGAAAACGTCCCCGCTGAAACTCAATGTCATTACGCTCAAACTGGATATCTACTAATTGATTTAACAGTTGGTCTCGGGAAATTTCTTGTCCGGGACGAAGGCTAACGGCCGAATCCGCATATTCTTTTGGAGACCCTAACCCATAAATACAGGAAACAGAAGCCACCACAATCACATCATTACGTTCCAACAAAGCCGAAGTTGCTGAATGACGAAGTTTATCAATTTCATCATTAACTGAGCTATCTTTTTCAATATAGGTATCACTGGATGGCACATAAGCTTCTGGCTGGTAGTAATCATAATAGGAAACAAAATATTCCACGGCATTATCTGGGAAAAATTCTTTAAATTCCCCATAAAGTTGACCAGCTAAGGTTTTATTGTGAGCAATGACTAAGGTCGGTTTATTGACCTTGCTAATCACTTGACTCATGGTATAAGTCTTCCCAGTACCGGTCGCTCCCAAAAGAATCTGAGCCTTCTCTCCACCTTCGATATTTTCTACTAAGGTCCCAATGGCCTGAGGCTGATCACCTGATGGCTCATACTTTGAAACTAATTTAAATGGTTTATCATCGCGTTTATCAATCATTCTCGTGTCCTCTAACATCTATCTCCTTCTTATTTTAACACAGACAGGAAGGAATAAGCTTTTAAAAACATCGAAAACCTCCCATAACGATGTTAGGTTTCCTTACATAGAAAAGAGAAATTTGTTGCTTTCCTTAAAGAAATTTGCTATAATTAGTCATATTTTTTATTTTTATAAGGAGATTAGTATGACGTACAAATTAAAAGCATTACTGCTTGCCATAGTATCTATCTTTGTCATGACAAGTGGTATTGCAAGCGCTGAAATAATTGATATTGTTTCGGATACGGCTTATGCCCCATTTGAATTTAAAGATTCAGATCAGGTTTATAAAGGAATTGATGTTGATATTATTAATGAAGTAGCCAAACGTCAAGCTTGGGATTATAACATGACTTTCCCGGGATTTGACGCTGCTGTGAATGCTATCCAATCTGGTCAAGCTGATGCGCTTATGGCTGGCACGACCATTACTGAGGCCCGTAAGAAAGTCTTCCATTTCTCAGACCCTTATTACGATACCAAAATCGTTATTGCAACGCGCAAGGCTAGCCCTATTAAAAAATACAGTGAGCTAAAAGGAAAAACGGTTGGGGTTAAAAATGGAACTGCAGCCCAATCCTTTTTAGATAAATACAAAAAAAAGTATGGTTATACTGTCAAAACATTTGACACGGGCGACCTCATGTATAATAGCTTGTCTGCTGGTTCGATTGCAGCTGTCATGGACGATGAACCAGTCATTCAATACGCTATCAGCCAAAACCAAGATCTTGCCATTAATATGAAAGGTGAGGCCATTGGTAGTTTTGGGTTTGCTGTCAAAAAAGGCAGCGGTTATGACTATTTAATTGATGATTTCAACACTGCTCTTGCAGAAATGAAGCTTGATGGTACCTATCAAGCCATCATGGCGAAATGGTTAGGAACAGACGACAAAGCCACTACAAGCCAAGCAATAGGGGATGCCTCTGCTAAGGCAACCCCAGTAAAAACTAGCTATAAAATTGTTTCTGACTCCTCTTTTGCACCTTTTGAATTCCAAAATGACAAGGGCAAATATGTCGGCATTGACATGGAATTAATTAAGGCTATCGCTAAGCAACAAGGTTTCAAACTCGAGATTGCTAACCCAGGGTTCGATGCTGCTTTAAACGCTGTGCAATCTAGCCAAGCAGATGGTGTCATCGCTGGTGCTACTATTACTGACGCTCGTAAAGCTATCTTTGATTTTTCTGATCCTTATTATACTTCTAATATCATTTTAGCTGTTAAGGCTGGAAAAAACATCAAGAACTATGAAGACTTAGATGGAAAAACGGTCGGTGCTAAAAACGGAACATCTTCTTATACGTGGTTGAAAGAAAACGCTGCTAAATATGGCTATAAGGTCAAAGCATTTGATGACGGGTCAACCATGTATGACAGTTTAAATTCAGGTTCTGTTTCAGCTATTATGGATGATGAAGCAGTCCTCAAATACGCAATTTCCCAAGGCCGTCGTTTTAAGACCCCTCTTGATGGCATCTCCACTGGTGAAGTTGGTTTTGCCGTGAAAAAAGGGACTAATCCTGAATTAATCGAAATGTTCAACAATGGTTTAGCTGCCTTAAAACAATCTGGTAAATATGATGACATTATCGACAGCTATCTAGATTCAAAAAAGGCGGCTACACCAACTGAAAAAAGTGTTGATGAATCAACTATCGCAGGACTGCTCTCTAACAACTATAAACAATTGTGGGCTGGTCTTGGAACAACCCTCAGCCTAACTCTTATTTCATTTGCTATTGCTATGATTATCGGAATCATCTTTGGTATGATGGCCGTGTCACCAACTAAACCACTTCGACTCATTTCAACAGTCTTTGTGGACGTCGTTCGAGGAATTCCTTTGATGATTGTCGCTGCCTTCATTTTCTGGGGAGTACCAAACCTTATCGAGAGCATGACTGGCCACCAATCACCGATTAATGATTTCTTAGCAGCTACTATTGCCCTATCGCTTAATGGCGGTGCTTATATTGCTGAAATTGTTCGCGGTGGTATTGAAGCTGTCCCAGCAGGACAAATGGAAGCTAGTCGCAGTCTTGGTTTGTCTTACGGAACCACAATGAGAAAAGTGATTCTGCCACAAGCTGTGAAACTGATGTTACCTAACTTTATCAACCAATTTGTTATCTCGCTAAAAGACACAACCATTGTCTCAGCAATTGGTTTGGTAGAACTCTTCCAAACAGGTAAAATCATTATCGCTAGAAACTACCAGTCATTCCGTATGTATGCTATTTTAGCAATTATTTACCTCATCATGATTACACTCTTAACAAGACTTGCAAAACGTTTAGAAAAGAGGCTTAACTAATGGCAGAATTAAAAATTGATGTCCAAGATTTACACAAATCTTATGGACAAAACGAAGTATTAAAAGGGATTGATGCCAAATTCTACGAAGGCGATGTCGTTTGTATCATTGGTCCTTCTGGTTCTGGAAAATCGACCTTTCTCCGTACCCTCAATCTTCTTGAAAGTATTACTAGCGGTAAGGTTGTGGTCGACGGTTTTGAACTATCAGACCCTAAAACAAATATTGACAAGGCGCGTGAAAATATCGGGATGGTGTTCCAACATTTCAACCTTTTCCCTCACATGACCGTTCTTGAAAATATTATTTTTGCTCCTGTTGAACTCGGTAAAGATTCTAAAGAAGTTGCTAAAAAACGCGGAATGGCGCTTCTTGAAAAAGTTGGTCTATCAGATAAGGCTGATGCTTTCCCAGGCAGCCTATCAGGTGGGCAAAAACAACGTGTAGCTATTGCAAGAAGTTTAGCCATGAAGCCAGATATTATGCTTTTTGACGAACCAACTTCTGCTCTTGACCCAGAAATGGTCGGGGACGTTTTAAACGTTATGAAAGACTTAGCTGAACAAGGCATGACCATGTTAATTGTTACTCACGAAATGGGATTTGCTCGCCAAGTAGCTAATCGTGTTATCTTTACAGACGGTGGCCAATTCTTGGAAGATGGCACTCCTGAAGAGATTTTTGATCATCCTAAGCACCCTCGTCTCATTGAATTTTTAGACAAGGTCTTAAATGTCTAATAGAGCAGACACCATACTAACTTCCAAAAACATAAAAAGGCAAGGAAACATATCTCCTTGCCTTTTTGGGTTACTGTTATTATTCAAATCAGCAAAATAGAGATACCCTTATCACTCTCTCCTTCATAAGAGTATCCCTATATACGTTATTACGGGCGCTTACGTTTCGTTAGGTAATAACCTAATCCCGTAAGAGCTAGTCCCGTCACTATGTGTAAGTATTTGTTACTAGCCAGCGGACTAATGGCAACGAGAAAAAAGCCAACAGCCATTAAAAAAGTTGCTCCATTTTTTTCTGTCATGCAAGGTCACTCGCTTTTTCTTTATTGGCCAAAATGACAAATGGTGCCCAGATAAGGAAGGCAACAAAGAGGTTAAACAGTGAAACCAAACCTGCCATAATATTACCTCCAGTAGCTAGGTAAGCATAAAGTCCAACAGGGGTAATCCAAGGTACTGATAAGAATACCGGTGGAATCAAACCTATTGCAGTAGCAAAATAAGCTATGCTAGCACAAATTGGTGGCACAATTAGCCACGGAATCACAAAGGTTGGATTCAAAACAATTGGCATCCCAAATGTAATTGGTTCGTTGATATTGAAAACACCCATTGGTGCGGACAATTTGGCAATGGTTTTATGCTCTTCTCGTTTTGAGAATATGAAGATAGCAATAATCAATGCCAAGGTTACTCCTGAACCACCCATTTGAGCATAAGCATCAAAGGACCCACGTGTCCAAAGGTATGGTAAATTAGCAGCGCTATGCGCTGTATTGTAAGCAGCTGTATTTTCTGTTAAAGCTACCATATAAATACCATCCATCACTGGGGCTAAGACATTATGACCATGCAAGCCGAAGAACCAGAGCAGTTGAACTAAGAAGGTTAACAAAATAACTGAACCAATACCCTGTGACAAGCCTAGCAATGGCAATTGGATATAGGTTGAAATGACATCACTTAGGGAAGAACCTGTTAATGCAAAGATGAGGTAGGCGAAAACTGCCGAAGCGTAAATCGCAACTGTTCCTGGAATAATAGCAGCAAAGGCTTTATTAACCGCAGGTGGTACATTGTCTGGTAAGGTAATGGTAATGTTACGTTTGGTCAAAGCCGCATACACAAAACTTGACAAAAAGCCAATAATTAAGGCTGTGAACAAGCCTGTGGCACCAACATACTTTAGAGCTATTGCTCCCCACTGACTGGTTTCAATACTTGAAGCTCCACTCGCAGTAACGACTGAAAGCCCCATTTCTTTCAAATTGCTAATTAAGCTAGCAGAGGCATTTTCAAGTGGTGTCGAAATGGTTAAAGTCTGAGGTAGGGTGGCAATAAATGAGGCAAAAGAAATCAAACCTCCTGCCAATGGATTAATCTTATGCATAACAGCTAAATTGTAACCGAAAGCAAAGGCAAAAAAGAGCGCCATGATACCAATTGTCCCAAAATAAACATAGCCATTGATGTCGATAACAGGTTGCATAGCTTTTACAAATCCTGTCCATCCCATATTATTTGGAATATCGCGTAAAAAAACGTTCAATAAAACAGCAACTGAACCTGCCATGGTAATAGGCATCATTGAAATAAAGGAATCACGAATAGCTACTAAATGCCGTTGTGACCCAATTTTTCCTGAAATCTCCATAAACTTATCAGAAAAATACGACATAAATCTTCTCCTCTTTTTATTTTTTTAATGTAACAAAGGTAACCTTAAAAGCGGCGGTGTCTGCCTAACACAATTATCTCAAAGTCATCCTTGTTAAGCGTGATGCTTAGAGATAACCGATAATCGTCTCTTATCCAAATGACTCCTTCTCTCATTCAAGATCTGTGAGTAATCTTCACAGAGATGATAGTTGCTGCAACTGCTTAGCATATTGGATAAGGGCTGCTAACTGAGCTTGAGATTGGCGTTCTAGACTTTTTTTGAACAGTTTGCCAACAATAAATTGATTTGCTTTTTGAAAAATATCTAGAGGATGATAGTCATAAGAATAGGTAATTCTGGTCCGATTCTCCCCCAGAGCCTCTAATTGATAAGCCAGTTCTTTTATCCCATGATTGGAACTAAAACAAGCAGTATATAATTGCGGAGCCTCTAGGGCGGTAATAAGCACCCTAACTGTATGCTCTTTGTGTTTACCATAATGTTTAACATAGTTTATCCCCGCTTTGATATCATCTCTTGACAACTGTCTCAAGGTATTTTGTCGGTAATCTTCTTGAAGCGATACCAGCATGGCTTCAAAACAATGATGAATGGAAACATCCCCTTCTGCTGAAATGATCATGATTCACCCCTTTGTATTGCTGACATTTTGTCGTAAACGGTAACCAATTCCTTGGCTAAATCAATAAAGGCTAAGGCAGTCATCATGTGATCTTGCCCATGCACCATCAATAAAGACAATTCAACCGCATCACCAGCTGCTTCTTGGGAGAGCAAATGGGTCTGCGATTTATGGGCAATATTTAACGAGTTTGTCGCTTCTTGAAGTAAGTGCTGAGCCTCCTCAAACTGCCCATCTCGTGCTGCATGAATAGCCTCCACGGCCTTGCCCTTGGCTTCGCCTCCATACATGATTAAGCCCATAATAGCTTCTAAATTGGATGGTTCCGTCATGCCTATTCCTCCATCATCGCTAGGGCTGTTTCAAGGACTTTTTTACCGTTCATAAGACCATAATCAGCCATGTTAATGGCATCTACTTTAATATCTGGTTCAAACTTATCTTTAAAATCCTTTAGTAAGAATTTGACTTGTGGGCCTAACAAGAGAACGTCAATGCTATTAGCAGCCACTTCGTTGTCAGCTTCACTCACAGGAACTGCCCAAATAGAAACTTCAAGGTCACGCGCTTGGGCTGCTTTTTGCATCTTAGTCACCAACATACTAGTTGACATACCGGCATTACAAACTAACATAATAGATTTCATAAGGTTTCTCCTTTTAATCGTTTTAATCATGAATAAGTGAGGTAAACACTTCCATGAATTTGGAATAATTTGGTTCTTCTAGTAACCTTTGCTGAAGCTCCACCTGATTGACAAAAGATGCCAAACCTGGTGATACATATTTTAACTTATGATTATGCCCTTTAGACGGAGATAATAAAAAGACAAAATGAACAGCTTGATGCACCTCATCCCACTCAAGAGGCTCTCGGCAAATAGCCACTACTACCTGTTCAGAATAAGTCATGGGATTAGCAGGATGCGGAAAGGCAAGCACTTCTCCATAAATAACTGGACTGTAATTTTCCCTCAGTACCATTTGATGATAGAAGTCCTCTACAAACGTTTCTGTCCCCACCTCATCAAGACAAGCAATCATCCGTAAAAGCAAGTCTTCCTTTGAGATTTTCTCGTCTAAATAAAGAAAACGATTAGGACTAAAAACACCTGTTAGAAGCTGATCTGCTTTTGCTAAACTCATCTGTGACGATAACTTGACCTCTTTTTTGATGCCTTCTTGTTCTCCAATAAACTCTCGAATAGTTTCAATATCCTGATTTGACAAAAAGACACTGACGGTAATCACTGGTGTTAAAAACATCAGATTAGCAAGGCTGATAGAGGAAATAATCACATCAACGGTTTTCAGTCGCTCTTCAGTTATTTCATAGTAACTGATAACATCGACAATACGCAAACGTCCTTCAAATTCCTTTTCCAAGCGATTTTTCAACATCATGGCACTACCATAACCTGTGGCACAAACTACTAGAACCCTCACTTTATGACGGTTTGAATAACGCTCAATGGCTGCCATTAAATGCAAACTAATATAAGCCCATTCATCGTCTGAAACATCATTCTTTTGACAGACAGGCAAATCCGCAAAGGTCTGCTTGGTAAGGGTAAATATTTCAGGATACTGGCTTTTAATTTCCTCAGTTAAAGGATTGGTCAGCTGAATATGGTTTTCAAGACGTGTAGTCAAGGGCATCATGTGGGCTAATAAACCTTGAAGTAAATTGGTATCTGTTTCTAAAGTCATGCCTGTCAATTGACTAACCTTGGCAATACATGCTTTTAAATGGTCCTGCAACTTTTCGTCGGTATTATCATCTTGCCAATGCTTACCGACAGAATGTTTGACCTTTAGATGCAGTGCAATATAATTAGCCTCCTCTTTTGGAAAACGTATCCCCATCACTTCTTCCACTCGATACAAAATGCGCAGAGCTACTTGATACTCATCAGACTGACGAATCGCTATTGGAATGGAAAACAGTCCTAATGGATACCCCGATCGAATACGCTGAACCATTAGGGCAATATGCAAAACTAGATTATTCATGACAAAATCAGAAAGTTTCAACTTAGCATCCCGACATTCATCCAAGACAATAATCATGATTTCTGCGAAATTAATACCTTCAAGAAAGGTATTACCTACCATGGTGGACAAGATATTATCAAAACTAGTAACAAAAAAATAGTCCATGATAAAATGCCTAATGTCCTCTTCTTTACCTCTTATTTGAATATGTTGGTGAGTTATTTCAAGCTCTAACTGGTAAGGTATTATGCGCTCCTTAATGCCTGCTAAAACATGTTTTAACGTTGTCCGACTGATATACAATTCTTGACAAAGCTCTTCAAAATCCTGAACGGCATCTTCAAAAAAGAATTTATGAAGCACATAATCTTCTCGATCAACCGATTCTTCCACTTGAGTCACATCTGCCAAACGTTTTTTAGACGTCACACTTTCTTGCCAAAAGATGTCAAATGCCATAGAATGGTCAATTTCTAAGCAGTAACCTCGACCTTGTTTAGAAATGATGTGAGCCCCGTGTTCAGGAAGGCTACTGATCAGTTCTTTGAGGTATTTCCTAACCGTACGGTCACTCATACCAATAACCTCAGCCAGAGTTGCACTAGAGACAAACTGCTCTTTGTGATGGATTAGAAATGTTATGATGGCCAGTTCTTTTTTTGATAACATTAGTCCTCCTTACTACTTTAGAAAACGCTTTCTACCCTCTTTTAGTGTAACAAATATTTTCCGAAAAAGGTGACCATCATTTTCCGCATTGATTGTGAAAAGAATCTATGATGGGTCAATCTCCAAACAAAATTCCTGCCAAGGTCGCAAATCATCTAACAAACTAAGATAGTCCTCTCTGACCTCAGCAACCACATTAGCTTTTGAACTAACCGTAAAATTTTTCAAAGCAATTTGCAGTTCTCCCTTATATCGATGATAGTGGTCATTGTCAATGATAATACTACCTCGTTTGACCTCCTTAGATTGATCTCTGGGAGCAATCGATTCCTGAGCATAAACTAGACGTGGCATGGTTGATCGAATCACATAATCAGATACATCGCCACGATAACAATGCGGATAGCCAATGATTTGCTCCTCAACTTCTGTCAAATCGATGATAGGCCTAACCTTGATCGTTGTGACTGGTCTTGCTAAAGCCTGAGTACATGCTTCCAATTCAACTTCCGAAATGAATTGGTTAGAGATGAGGATATTATCAATGGTTCCTATCGCTTTCATTAATTCTACTTGCAGGCCAATGGGCAAGTGCCTATGGTCTTCCACTGTCGGCAAGCCTTCTGCCAGTAGCCAAGGGCCTTCAGATGCTGACTGAGCGGTGATAAAAGCAGCCGTTTCAATATCATGCTCATGATAAAAGCGTGACATATCCTTAAAATGTTGCCATGACAGACCGGTAAATTCATGTGGGTAAAAATTATGGCAACCAATAATATTGCTCCGTTTTGCATCTGTCGCTAGTAATGACATCAATAATTGTTTATCAGTGCTCATATTAAGTTCAATTTTAAGCCCAAAGGGATTTTTTGTTAAAGTTACAATCTCTGCTAGAGGGAGAGCCTCGTCTAAGCGTAAGCCAGCCAACCCGAAGGCATGAGCCTGTTCAATAAGCTGGTCTGACCAACCAGCTTGGCTAATAAAGCTTGGACTAACATCAGCAATCACTTGAATGCCTAATTGATTTGCATAAGCAATGAGCTCTGCGTAGCAATGAAACATCTGGTGATCAGCTGGTGCCAGCTGTAAGAGACTCATAAACAAGCGCTTGGCTCCATAGCTATGACATAAGTCAATATAAGCTTTACTCTTAGTAACACCATGCCGCTCAGGGTATAGAGAAAATCCTAAATCAACCATATTGCCTCCTATTTATCAAAACCATTTGACTCGCTCAACGCCTTAAACCAGTAACCTGATTTTTTTATGGTTCGCTTTTGACTCTCTAAATCCAAAGCTACCAAACCATATCGATTTTTATAAGCATTTAACCAAGACCAGCAATCAATAAAAGTCCACAAGAGGTAGCCTTTGCAGTTGGCTCCTTCTTCCAAAGCCTTATGAAGCTGGATAAGATGATCCTCGATAAAGGTGATGCGGTAGTCATCTTGTATTTGGCCATCTGCTAAAAAAGCTTCTTCACCTTCGACACCCATACCATTTTCCGTGACTAGCCATTCGATGTTACCATAGTGTTCTTTTAAATTAAGGGCAATATCATAAAGTCCTGGTTCATAAATTTCCCAACCCCGGTGAGGATTGACTTTTTTACCAGGCATATCATAAGGGTCAAAATAAATATCTAAGCTAAGGGGGGCACCCTCTTGCTGTGACTTACTAGGTGCCTGAACTCGCAAAGGTTGATAATAATTTACTCCCAAAAAATCAACAGTATTGTTTTTGATAATCTCTAATTCATCAGCACTATATTGGGGTAATAAATCAGCTTCCTCTAAAATGGAAACTAACTCTGCTGGGTAAACACCCAAAACTGATGGATCTAGGAAGGATTTGGTTTGGAAAAGCTCTGCGATTCTAGCAGCCTTGACATCTTCAGGAGCATCACTCCGAGGATAAGCAGGTGTCATGTTAAGCACAATACTAATCTTGTGGTCGGGATGAAGCTCATGACAAGCTTTGACCGCCAGTGAACTGGCCAGTTGTGTGTTGTAAGCCACTTGAACTGCTGCCTTGACATCTACTTTACAAGGGTAGTGATAATAACCTAAATAGCCACATTCGACTGGAACAATTGGTTCATTAAAGGTAATCCAAGTGTTTACTAAATCACCAAAAAGCTCAAAACAGGTTTTTGCGTAGGTTTCATAAGCCCAGACAGTAGCTTTGTTTTCCCAGCCCCCTTTTTCTTGCAAGGCATAAGGGAGGTCAAAATGATAGAGGTTAACAATCAATTTAATACCTTGAGCAATAATGTCTTGAAATACTTCTCGGTAAAATGTCACCGCCTTTGAATTAACCTCCCCAACTCCTTCTGGAATCAATCGAGACCACTGGATTGAGGTCCGAAAAACCGTGTGGCCTGTTTCTTTCAAAAGGGCAATGTCACCCTTATAGTTTTCATAAAAGCTTGAGGTCTTTTCTGGGCCAATTTGGTGATGAAACTTAGCTGACTCAATACTAAACCAGTAATCCCAGTTGCTAGGTCCTTTGCCATCTCCAGAAACCGTTCCTTCGCTTTGAGGACCAGATGTGGAACTTCCCCATAAAAAGCCATCTGGAAATTGATAACGGTGTTTTCTTTGTTGCATATCCTTTGTCCTTTCTTTACTCACTTCTCTTTTTATTATAAGAAGAAAAACAGGTGATGTAAACGCTTTAAAAAACCTGTTTTTTCCTTATCATCACGGAAAATAAGTGATTTTAAGTTTGAAATAGTGACAATCTTCCTTCATTATCTTAAAGAGCCTATCTAACCTGCCTTACTACTTCTTATCACAACCAAGCCCCTATTGACAGATCCCTTAGCCTATGTTTGAATAGGGGTATGGCTTATTTAAACTACTTTACAAAAACCGAGTGGGCACTTTGGTTAAGTTCTGTCTCGGCTATTCTGATAAGTGCCTTTTTATTTGGAGACCAAGCCCCCTTAGCATTGATAGCCTCTTTGATTGGAGTAACCTCTTTGATTTTCAGTGCCAAAGCTAACCCTATTGGTCAAGGGCTCGTCATTATTTTTTCCATTATCTATGCCTATCTTTCATTACAAAACAGTTACTATGGAGAGTTAATGACCTATCTTTTCATGACCCTACCAATGGCTATTTTTTCACTCTTTACTTGGTTAAACCATCCTTTTGAAGGGAAAAAATCACAAGTTACTATTTCACGATTAAAAAAATCTGATAGCTTACGGTTAGTCATTTTTACGGTAATTGTCACCCTTATTTTTTATGGCATCTTGGCTGCTGTTAAGACAGCCTACTTACTTGTTTCCACCTTATCCATTGCTACTTCTTTTTCAGCCGTTTATCTCAGTTATAAGCGCAGCCCTTATTTTGCCTTAGCATACGGGCTCAATGATCTAGTCCTCATTCTCTTATGGATGCATGCTGCTCAAACAGATTCTAGCCAATATGCTGTGGTTATCTGCTTTGCTACCTTTCTTATTAATGATAGTTACACTTTCTATAATTGGCTAATGCTCCAACGTTACCAAGAAAAAAAGGTCAAAAAAGGATGAGGGCCTAAGCCTCATCCTTTTTCAATTTTTCACGTTCTAAGCGCAAACGTCTATTGGGATTTAAAAGATTAAACAATTCTTCTAATTTCTCAGCATTCCAAACATCTGCTGCTGAAACAAAGTTACCATCCTTATCCTTAAAGGATATCGGTTTATCACCCATAATCAGAAACCTCCATCTTAAAGATAAAACACAAGGTTGCTATGGCAATGCCATCTCTAAAGACCACATTAATCCACAAATTCAAATTCAAATTTACCAATACGAACAAGATCCCCGTCTTTTGCCCCACGTTCACGAAGGGCTTCGTCAACCCCCATACCGCGCAATTGACGGGCAAATTTCATGATGGACTCATCACGTTCCATATTGGTCATAACAAAGAGACGTTCTAACTTCTCACCGGACAAGACCCAAGTAGCGTCATCGTCACGTGTGATCTCAAATTCTTTCTCAGCCTCAGCAAAACCATAGTAAGCTTCCTCGTCCACCAGATCAGATTCATCATACAATAAGAATTCATCTGTCTTAGCGAGTAATTCTGCTGTTGCTTCTAATAAATTGTCTAACCCTTGATGTGCCAAACTTGAAATTGGAAAAATCATTGGCAAGTCATCAAACTCGTCATATTGGGCAGCCAATTTTTCCTTGAAGACTTTCAAGTTTTCTTGAGCTTCAGGCATGTCCATTTTATTAGCCACGATAATCTGTGGACGCTCCATCAACCGCAAGTTATACGTTTCCAACTCGTTGTTAATGGAAACATAATCTTCGTAAGGATCACGGCCTTCACTAGCAGACATGTCAATCACATGAAGAATAACCCGTGTCCGCTCGATATGACGGAGAAATTGAGTTCCTAAACCGACCCCTTGGCTGGCGCCTTCAATCAAACCTGGCAGGTCTGCCATGGCAAAGTTATCGCCAGACTTGGTGCGAACCATGCCCAAATTTGGGACAATGGTTGTAAAATGATAGGCACCAATTTTAGGCTTAGCTGATGAGACTACGCTTAATAAGGTTGATTTTCCAACAGATGGAAAGCCAACTAAGCCAACATCTGCAAGAATTTTTAGTTCTAACGCTAACTGACGTTCTTCACCCGGTTCACCATTCTCAGCAATTTCCGGCGCAGGATTACGAGGGGTTGCAAAACGGATATTCCCACGGCCACCACGGCCACCCTTAGCAATGACCACTTCTTGCCCATGTTCTACTAAGTCTGTAATTACCTTACCAGTTTCAGCATCACGAACCGTTGTTCCCTGAGGGACAGAGACAATCAAGTCTTCTGCACCACGACCGTGCATGCCTTTGGTCATGCCCTTTTCACCAGATTTTGCCTTGAATTTACGATTATAACGGAAGTCCATCAAGGTACGCAAACCTTCGTCCACTCGAAAGATAACTGAGCCACCTTTACCACCATCTCCTCCCCAAGGACCGCCGTTTGGGACGTACTTTTCACGACGAAAGGCTACCATACCATCGCCACCACGGCCTGCTTGGACGCTAATTTTTGCCGTATCTAAAAACATACTCATACTTTTTATTCTCTAACTTTCTTTTACTTTAAAAAAACGCCTTTCAGCGTTTTCTTACATCAATACTGATAGGGCACTCGCAATAAGCCCACCAACAGTTACAAGAACCATTAGGATAACAACGACCATTGTCACTTTTTCAAAGGTTGTTTTTTTGCGAGGTCCATTTTCTCCAAATGCCACGTTAAATACCTCATCTATTGATTTTTCTTCTTATATCTTAACATGAATGACTATTTTAAGCAAACATCAGATAGGTATTTCTCTCGGGAAAGCCATCCTTTTTCGCAATTTCTTGTGAATCTTCTCTGAATATGGTACATTAGAATTTACAAAATAATGTTTAGGAGATTCCCATGGTTTTACCACATTTCGAACACAATCTTGAAAAATACGCTAACTTACTGATCAAAAAAGGCGTCAATGTTCAAAAAGGCCATACCCTTTTGATTACTATTGCAGCTGAGCACTATCACTTCGCTCGTCTTTTAACTAAAAAGGCATATGAGGCTGGGGCTGCTGAAGTTGTTGTCGATTACATTGATGACCAAATCACACGCGAAAAACTCTTGAAGGCTGACGAAGAGCGTCTCCTAAATGTTCCTAACTATGTGGTTGAAAAATCAAATTATTTACTTGGCAAAAAAGCTAGCCGTTTAGTTGTCCGTTCAGCTGATCCAAATGTCTTTGCAGGCGTTGACTCAGACCGACTATCTGGTGCAACACGTGCCACCTCAATCGCTCTTGAAAAGCAACGTGCTGCTACTCAAGCCAACAAAGTTAGTTGGAATTTGGTAGCCGCAGCAAGTCCAGAATGGGCTGCCATGGTTTTCCCAAATTTAACATCAGAAGAAGAACAGGTGGATGCCCTCTGGGATGCCATTTTTAAAATGAATCGTATCTACGATGAGGATCCGGTGAAAGCTTGGGACGATCACCAAGCACGTCTTCTTTCCAAAGCCAACCTTTTAAATGAGTATCAATTTGATGCCTTACATTACATGGCACCTGGAACTGATTTAACTCTCGGCATGCCTGAAAACCACGTCTGGGAAGCGGCTGGTAGCATCAACGCTCAAGGAGAAGAATTCATTGCTAACATGCCAACCGAAGAAGTTTTTACCGCACCAGACTATCGTAGAGCTGACGGTTATGTCTCATCTACTAAACCACTTTCCTATGCTGGCGTGGTGATTGAAGACATGACCTTTACCTTCAAAGATGGTCACATTGTTGAGGTGACAGCTAAAAAAGGCGAGGAAACTATTAAGCGATTGGTTGAGGAAAATGACGGTGCTCGTGCCCTTGGTGAGGTAGCCTTGGTTCCTCATAAGACGCCAATTTCACTATCTGGTTTAACTTTCTTTAATACTCTTTTTGACGAAAATGCCTCTAACCACCTTGCCATCGGCGCTGCCTATGCTTTCAGTATTAAAGGTGGTACTGAAATGACCAATGAAGAATTAAAAGCAGCTGGTTTAAACCGCTCAACAGCCCATGTGGACTTTATGATTGGTTCAGAACACATGGATATTGATGGTATCACCAAAGATGGCCAAGTAGTCCCTATCTTCCGCGGTGGAGAATGGGCTATCTAAATTGATTAAAAAGTCAGTCTTGCACTGGCTTTTTTGACTGGGTAAGCCTATAATGACACTATGTGCTACTTAATTTTAGAAAAATTAACCACTGTCTCCCTGACAGGCTGTCTAAACAGCACTTCTCCTTATGTTGCTATCTTAACTCCGGACGAATGGCGGCGCCACCATGACCTGTTCAATATGGATATTGATATGGAGTTTATCATTGACTTTACTCATTCGACCAAGACTGAAGTCAACAGTGATTCCCTCACTGGAATCTTTAAAATTCCCAATCAAAAAGACTTGCTCGAGCAGGCCATGGATTTTTCCTTTGCCCTTGATGAAAGAGGTATTGTCTTTATTGATGAACATCGCCATATAGCTGATATTCTGGCACAAATTCAAGTCAATAAAAAATGAAAAAAACAGTCTAGAACGTTTTCTCTACGATTTCTTAGAGATGATTATCCATGAGGATTTAAACCTTCTAGAAGACTTTGATACCCAAGATAAGTTTGAAGAAACTATCCTAACGGATAAAAGCGTGGCTAATCAAGTACAACCTAACCTCATCAGGCGGCAACTCACCAAATTAAACCTCCACTATGGGCAACTGATTGACTTAGCTCAAGAATTCTGTGAAAATGAAAACAATTTCTTCGCTGAGGAAAACCTGCGGTTCTTACACCTCTTCTCTTCGTAAGTAACGAGACTTCAGACGACGCTTATGATCTTACGTGAGAGTCTTGTTCAACTTCATGAATTGGCCTAGTTACAGTTGGAAGTGAAATAAAACAAGATTATGAGCGTCCTGACTATCGTAACGACCCGCTGCTCGCCCTTAACTATTTTAGTTGGCTGGTATGGCATAAATTTCAAATACATGCCTGAATTGTCAGTCTCATTGGCTATCCAGCAGTGATTGGCTTTGCTGTCTTCATTTTCGTATCTGCCATTGCTTTTTTCAAATACAAAAAATGGTTGTAGTAATTAACTAAAATCCTTCTCAGTCAAAGTGAGAAGGATCCTTTTTTATAGTGAGCTCTGACAATAGGGCTCTAAGCTCTGCAATTCCTCGGACGTCAAACGCCTAAACTCCCCCTCTGCGAGACTAGGGTCTAATTTTAGAGGCCCCATGCTGAGACGTTGCAATTCTATAACTTCTTTGCCACAGGCTGCTACCATGCGTTTCACCTGATGAAATTTTCCTTCTTGAATGGTAATACTAACCATACAAGTCTCTTGACTTAAATCCTGATCAAGCACTTCCAATTTAGCAGGCAGGCACTGGTGGTCCTTTAAAGAGATACCTTTGGCAAAATCATCTTTATCTGCATCAGTCATGACGCCTGCTACTTTCGCCAAGTACTCTTTGGCAACATGTTTTTTTAGGAGATAAAAGGTCGTGAGCTAACTGACCATTATTGGTCAAGAGCAAGAGTCCGCGGGTATCCTTATCTAACCTGCCAACAGGAAAAACATCTTTTTGTTTGGCAGGTTCATCTAATAAGTCTATAACGGTTGCTTGTGCTCTATCTTGTGTCGCTGATAAAACTCCTGCTGGCTTATTTAACAGGTAATAAACAAAGGTTTCATAGACCAAGGGCTTGCCTTGATACGTCACCAAATCCCTGTATTCATCAATGTGTACCTTGGCAGAGGTTTCAACCTTTTGATTGACGAAAATAGCTTTCTTTTTCAAAAGGCTCTTGACTTGGCTTCTACTCCCAACTCCTGTTTCTACTAAAAATTTATCCAAACGCATTGTTACCCTCTCAAGACGAATTCTTTAACTAAGTATAACACAAAAAACAGTTATCCCGAGACTGAAAGCGCTTAATGTATTATAATATAGAGTATAGAAACGAGGAGATTGACTTATGACTATTTATTCTCACATTTACGAAACTAATGCTCAGCATTCTGCGAAAGCTATGGGATCTGGGACACTAGATGTCCTTGCTACTCCTGCTTTAGTGTCCTTTATGGAAAATGCAGCTTACTTATTTGCCCAAGAATCACTAGAAACAGGACTGACTACTGTTGGTAGTGAAATGGCTATTCAACATTTAGCTGCTTCTGCTATTGGAAAAGCAGTAACTATTGTGATTACTGCTCTCAAAGAGGAAGGCAGAAAATACGATTTCCGTATAGAAGCTTTTGCGGGGGAACAACTGATTGGTAAGGCCTGTCATACCAGAGTTAGGGTAGATAGTCAGACCTTCATGGCAAAATTAGTAGACTAAGATCAACGACATGAAAAAGGTAAGCAAAGACAGATTGCTTACCTTTTTATAGTAACTTCTATCACTCAGTTAAATTTGAAATCCAAAAGAATGACGTCCGAGTCAACCAATAGGTGAATTTCTCTTCACTTTCTCTGCTGATAGTATTCTGTTTTTAATTGATGAATCGTCCACATAGCAGCAAAACTAATCAAGTAAAGACAAGAAAGGAAAATCATAACCGTTGACACTCCTGATGCATCGAGGATACTTCCGATAATGACCGACGAAAAGCCTCCTAAAGCACGACCAACATTCAAAATAACATTGTTAGCAGTAGCCCTGATATGATGTGGGTAAAGTCTGGTAATCATAGCACCGTAACCTGCAAACATCCCATTAACAAAAAAGCCGACTATAGCACCTCCAATAGCCATACTCGCCATGGAATTGGCAAATTGAAAAAGGTAAACACAAATAGATGATGCTAATAAAAAAAGCGAATAAATCAGACGTGGACCAAAGCGATCTAAGAGATGACCAAAAGTCAACATTCCTAGACACATACCTAGAATAGTCGCCACCATCCATAAAGAGGAGCTTTTGATAGAAAGGTTCAAGCTTGTTTGAATCATGGTTGGCAACCAATTCATCATTCCAAAATAGCCTGCAATTTGAACGGTTGTCATCACCATTAAAGCAAGGGTTTGAGTCGCTAAGCTTGTTGTTTTAAAAAGTTCAGTAACGCTAACCGGTTGACTACTTTTTTTCTCCTCTAGACCATGATAATCCCAAACCTTGCTATCGTCTATGGCCAAACTCATCCATATTACCAAAAGGATTGGAAGTAAGCCGAAGAGGAAAAGCCCTCTCCAACCCAAACTTGGAGCAATCCAGCCAGCCAACAAGGCTGAACTAATAGATCCCAGCTGACCAGCAATCCCATTCAACGAGGAGACGCGTCCCATTTTTTCTGGTGGTACAATCCCTGCCATAATCGCAATGGCTACACCGTATTCACCTCCAACTCCAATTCCAGCAATAAACCGCATCAGGTATAAGTAGGGCAAAGACGGAGTAAGATAAATTAATCCTGTTGCTACTGAAAACAGTAGAATCGTCCATTTAAAGACCTTAAACTTGTGGTATCTATCCGCCAGCAAGCCAAATAAGATGCCTCCCACTAACATTCCTAAATTGGTGATGGTGGCAATCCACCCTCCCTGGGTGCCACTAAGGCCCAGCTCCGTAATAATAGAGGACATAGAGAAAGCAAGAAACATGACATTCAAATCGTCCATTCCTGAAGCAACAATAGCTGCCACTAAAGCACGTCTATTTGTGGTGTCCAATGATAATGTTGACATAAATCGTCCCCTTCTTAATAGTAGCTCACTAACTACCTTAATTAATTGAATACCTTTTGCCAATCGTCAAAAAAAGACTTGGAAACATGTCCGCAAGTCTGCTAAAAGTCACTAAAAAACAAGAGATGAGGCCTATCTCTTTTCAATCTTAATGCTTTCATGCTTCACGGAACATGTTTAAAGCGGTATTTAATTATTACCAGTATAATAAAGCCTTTTCTGACTGTCAAGTTACAATCTCTGCAAAATATCTCAAAGGCAATAAGGTGAGTACTCCTTGCTTAAACAATTGACCATTATTCCTTCCACAAAAAACCTTTTCTTTCTTCTGATTTCTTTGTTATAATGCTTAATAGAGGTGAAAAAAATGAAGACTATAGCTTTTGATTCTAATAAGTATTTAAATTTACAAAGGGATCATATTTTAGAACGTATTAGCCAGTTTGACGGCAAGCTCTACATGGAATTTGGGGGCAAAATGTTAGAAGACTACCATGCTGCCCGTGTACTTCCTGGCTATGAACCTGACAATAAGATTAAATTACTCAAAGAACTCAAAGAGCAAGTCGAAATTATGATTGCCATTAATGCTAATAATATTGAGCATTCCAAGGCACGTGGAGATTTGGGGATTTCGTACGACCAAGAAGTTTTTCGCTTAATTGATAAGTTCAACACTTTAGACATTTATGTCGGCTCAGTGGTGATTACCCAGTATAACAATCAACCAGCTGCGGATACGTTTCGTAAGCAACTCGAAAAAAATAGCATCGCATCTTACCTACACTACCCTATCAAGGGCTACCCAACAGATATTGATCATATTATCTCACCTGAGGGAATGGGGAAAAATGATTACATCAAAACCAGCCGTAAGCTTATTGTTGTGACAGCACCAGGCCCTGGTTCAGGGAAATTAGCCACTTGTATGTCTCAAATGTATCATGATCAGATAAATGGTATTAAGTCTGGCTACGCTAAATTTGAAACTTTTCCTGTCTGGAATCTTCCTCTTCACCACCCTGTCAACTTGGCTTATGAAGCAGCCACGGCAGACCTAGATGATGTGAATATGATTGATCCTTTCCATTTGGAAACGTATGGCAAAACTGCCGTTAATTA
Source organism: Streptococcus canis (assembly GCF_900636575.1). Classification (NCBI taxonomy): domain Bacteria; kingdom Bacillati; phylum Bacillota; class Bacilli; order Lactobacillales; family Streptococcaceae; genus Streptococcus; species Streptococcus canis. Next base: position 1,361,340 of record NZ_LR134293.1, on the reverse strand, counting down.
CAACCGTGACATCGAGGTCTTTCCTGTTTTAAATCGAACCTTTGAGCGTATTTTGAGCAAGTCTCCTTATGCCTCACCAACCGATATGGGTGTTAACATGGTTGGTTTCTCGATCATCAATGAAGCAGCTGCTATCGAAGCTTCCAAACAAGAAATCATTCGCCGTTATTACCAAATGCTTGTTGATTTTAAGGCAGAGCGTGTTTCAGAAGCTGCTGTCAAAAAAATTGAACTCTTAATGAATGATATTGGTGTCACTCCTGAGGATCGTCAAGTCACTGTGGTCGCTCGCCAAAAAGCAGAGCAAACAGGTCAACCTGCCCTTGCTCTGCAATTACCAAATGGGCAGATTGTAACAGGAAAAACATCTGAACTCTTCGGACCAACTGCTGCTGTCATCATCAATGCCATTAAAACCTTGGCAAAGATTGATAAAGCCACTCACTTGATTGAACCAGAGTATGTGAAACCCATCCAAGGGCTTAAAGTTAAGCATTTAGGCAGTCAAAATCCACGTCTTCATTCCAATGAAATTCTGATTGCGCTAGCCATAACCGCTATGAATAACGAAGAAGCCAACCTTGCCATGAAAGAACTCGGAAACTTAAAAGGCAGCGAAGCCCATTCTACCGTTACCCTAACCAATGAAGATAAAAATGTCCTTAGAAAGCTTGGCATAAATATTACCTTTGACCCTGTTTACCAACATCACAAACTTTACCGTAAGTAATCATAAAAAAGTTCATTTAGGACAATCTTTTTTGCTCTTCTAAAAACAACTAACTCCTGAAACACCATAAAACAAGCATTTCAAGAGTTAGTTGACATCATAATCATTAAATTATTTTAATTGACACCTTCTAAAAATAGAGTTTGTCTACGTTTTGGAAGAGGCTGGGATAAACAGCCTCTTTCTTGTGTCTTTCAATAAGAAAAAATCCCAAGTCTCAAAGAGTTAGAACTTTTTAGCCGTCTATTAATCACTCGTTCTTACGTCGGCCGGTCACAAACATGGTCAAGCTAGCTTTTGTTAAGAGAGCTCCTGTCTGATTATGAATAGTCACATCAACCAGCTGTGTGGTTCGACCTCCATGAACCAACCGGCCTTCGACCATCAATTTGTCTCCCTTGTGCCCTGCTTTTAAATAGTTAGTATTGGCTTGTAACGTTACGGATTCTACGCCAGTCGTTCTAGCAACTAAACCACCTACTTGGTCACATAGGGTAAATAGATAACCGCCATGGGCATTTCCATAATAATTCAACGCCGTCTCAGTCACTTCTGTGCTTAAAATAAGGTGCCCTTTTTCAGCAAGTTCAATTTGGTAATTATCAAAAATACTAATGACATTTAAGGTCATCTCTTGTGTTAAATCTGACATTGTTTCTCTCTTTTCTATGCTATCAATACAAGCCTCATTATACTACAAATGTGAAAAGAAAGCAGGGCTCCTGTTTCAAAAATGAGTAGCTTTTCCATCCTTTTCTAGCCTAGTGAGCACCTCCAAACATAAATGAAGTGCAAAGCTAAAGGAATCAGCGCCCCAGTTGCGTTGATCGTAACCCCCTACATCTGCTAGAGCACCTGCTGTAAATAAGAGTTGTCCCCAAAGGACCTCCCTGAGCTGAGCTACTGCTGCTAAGGCAGCACATTCCATCTCAACAACCGAACAACCTTCTTCGCGGCGATAAGCCACTTTCTCTTTTGTCTCTCGGTAAAAACCATCTGTTGAGCAGGTGATAACCTCTTGATAAGCTACCCCCTGTGCTAAAAGCGTTTTCTCAATCAGTCGAAGCATCTGGGAATTCATGTTAATATAACGAGATGGTGCCACGTAATGATAACTTGTCCCTTCATCTCGCAAAGCCTTGATTGGCACTAAAAAACGGTTTTCTTCGATAGGTATTAAGACGCTACAAGTTCCTGTACTAATGATCTCTGTAACACCGTAACCAATCAGCCAATCCATGAATTGTGCAGCAGGAGCCGAGCCAACGGGAGCCTGAGCAAGGCAAATGTCTTGGCCTTTATAGGAAATCAGGTAAACAGGGTAACCCTTTGTGGCTGAAATAAATTCTGCAATTTTTTTACCCTGATGGTCTAAAGCAAAAGCTTCAACCTCGTCTTCTAGGAAAGCATAGACACACTTGCCTGGAAGCTGAATAGCTAGTCCTTCATGATTAGGCATAATGACGGCTGATGGATGACTATCAACTTCTAAAAGGGGAAGCTCGTGCTTGATGATTGACATTTGGCTCTCCTTACCTTTTCATATCGTTACAATAGTCTTAGTTCTATTTATTGTAGCAGCTTGTTTTCAAAAAGCAAGGACTCTCTATCAAAAAAAACTCTTCTAAAACACGGCTAGAAGAGTTTTTGACAGTGTTTATCTGTATGCTTTAGAAAGCGACCTTAGCATGACCTTTTAACTTGTCCTCGATAAAGGTTTTGATTTCCTTGCTTGTCAACGCTTTTTGAACAGCTTTAACAGCTTTGCTATCTTTGTTATCCTCACGCGCAACAAGTGACACAGCAAAGAAGTGATCCTTACTTTCTTCAACAAGCACACCATCTTTTGTAGGAGTCAAATGAAGTTTGGCAATATAAGTTGGGTAGTTGAAAATCATATCTTTTTCCTTGTAAGCTTCATTCAAATTAAGCAAGGAAACTGGTGAAAAAATAAGATTTTTGGGATTTTCCGTAATATCTTCTACAGTCACTGACATGCTCTTTGGATCACGCAGGCTAATGACCTTGTGTTCTGCTAACAAGCGAAGGGCGCGGGTCATATTGGTTGGATCATTTGGAATGGCAACATCTGCACCATCCTTAAGATCCTTGATGTCTTTAAGGTCTTTACCATAGAAAGCCACAATAGCATCGTAAATAGGCTGCACTTGAACCAGATTAGCATCGTTTCCTTTATTAAACATTTCCATAAATGGTTTATGTTGGAAGAAATTAGCATCCACTTCTTTATTTTTTAAAGCAACGTTGGCTTGAATATTATCCGTAACAGTGACTACTTCTAGCTTATAGCCTTCTTTAGCTAAATTATCCTTTACTGCTTCAAGCATATCCGTCATAGGGCTCGTATGAGCAGCTACTTTAACAACGGTCATATCCTTTGTTTTAGTAGATGATGATTTTCCAGAATCACCTTGCTTTGCTTGTAATCCGCAAGCCACCAAAACAAAACCAGCTAAACATGTCAGAACAAGTGACAACAGTTTTTTCATTAGAAGAATCTCCTTTTCTCAATCAATCAGTTACAAAACTGACAACAACGACAACTCCCTAGCATTGTAAATAAATGCTAACAAAGAAAAACATTAGTAATATTGCTAATTATTCTTTCATATCAAGGAAACTTAAGGTCCCTATAACAGTTTTCTTAGAAAGATAATTTTATTGTAACAGAAGAATATTGAAAAAAGCAAACCAAGTGACTTATAAAAAATAAAAAGCATCATACCAGATAATTTAGCGCTTTCTTATCTAAGAAAAAAGTCATTAGTACAGTTAGAAAAAAAGTGACAACTGTAACACAAAATAGCTCATAAAAGGAAAGCAAAGAGAATTCTGATGAGCAACCGACTCTACCAAAAACTCATTTTATTAAGAAGTTCTAACCAACACTTGCTGAAATCATCAACTCTATCAGCATCAGAGTAATGAGGCTTGTCATCGCGTGCAAGACCGTGTTAAATGCTAATCTTTCTGTTCTATTATGGACGACAGCAAATACTAAACCAGATACAAAATTAAAAAGTCTTTCTGTTAGTTTGAACAAGGGCTATAAACCCCTATTACTAGCCAACGTCTAAAGGCGTTGACTCAGTATGTCATAGTCTCTGATAAGAATGATTCTAATTTTATGTGTTCCTAATCTTTTCTTGGCTTTGTGATATATTTCAAGAATAAGTTTTCTGTACTTTTGGTTATCAAATTCCCGTTTTGAAGGTTTATATTTTAAATAAGCATAGTAAGTAGAGCGATTAACCTGTCAAACGCGACACAAAGTCTGTATCGCATGCTCGAATTTGAATTCTGCATGAAGACGGCAACGGTATCATCGTCAAGTTTGACTTGATGGTATTGCTTGATCCAACGAGCCAGTGCAGAGTGAGAAATACCGTAATCTTTACAGAGTTCGGTTTGTGTTTTTCCTGTTTGGTAGAGATTGACGAGAAATTGTTTAAACTCTTCATCATAGCGTTTAAATAGCGTTTAAAACCTGACATAAAAAAGTCCTTTTGTTTTAGTATCTTCTGAGACATACTATAGCACATATTTTGTGTCTATGTTTATAGTATACGTCCAGTCTTTGACATAAATGATGTTCGGCTTATCAAATCCAAGTCTTACTCGTTCAATTCGTCCGATTCCTTTTTTGACATCCAGCTCGTCTAATGTTTTTATAACGGTAGGTTTGGACATACCTCGTTTTTTCATAATTTCTTCGACTGTAAAGTAGATATATACTCTTCCTTATCTATCCAATTATTCTTAAAGGACATTCCTGTTCGTTTTAAAAGCATGGAATAAAGGATAATTGCTTCCGCAGACAGTCCTTTAAATTCTTCTGCGTCCACCAATATTTCAGGCACTTTCAGAAAGTTAAATCGTTCTGCTTCTCTGTTATAGAAATAATCAAAGTCCATTGCTTCACCTCCTCCCTTATAAATTTGCAAAGAAAAAGACGATAGTTTTTTCTTCTATCGCCTTTGGTGACCATTTTTATGAACTTTTTTAAAGTTAAAAATATAGTTTATAATACTACCTTCTTCCATTTTCTGATTTTAGTTCGGAAAGTTCCAAAAGGTGCAACCGTATTTACATGAATAAACTTATACACCTCCCAAGTCGCTGTTTTAGTCGCTTCGTCAGCCCACTTTCTCATATGCGGTTCAAATAATTCTTCCTCACTCAACGAATCAATCATTGCATAGATAGAATTAATATTTTCATTTAATTTTGCTTTCAACTCTTGCAAAGATAAATGAGCATAGGTATCTGTGAACCACTGATATAATTCACCAAGCTGATTCCATTTAAATTCATCCGATGGTGTTTTTACTTGAAGTCCCTTTTTTTCATCTTCTTCCCATTTAAGAACTAAGCTTGTCCATCCAACCTGATATGAAAGGTTTTCTGCTGGAGTTCTATCAACTTCATCAACTCTCTTGTCCTTTAAATTTTCTGGAATATTATCAAATTCTGAAATATATTTCTCAAATGCTTTATTTATTTCTTTTTTCAGCTCTTCTTTATTTTCGTATGTTCGCAAAAAAATCACCTCCATTCTGATTTATCAGTACCCTAAATTAAACAGATCTTATTTTCTCCTTTACCTCTTCAAAAAATATTATATTTCTATACCTTTTACGAATAAAGCTTTTCAAAGGCAGTGACTATTCTCAGAAATATTATGATTGTAAACAAGATTATATCTATTAACAACCACGAACTCTCTTCTTTTCTATTATTATACTACTTTTCTCTAAATGTTAAAATAAGGATATTATCTTATTGATTTAAAAATACTAACTTTAAAATATGTAGTATCAACATATAGAACTCACACTTCTATCGACCATCTTGGTGATATCAGAAAATCAAAAAAGTGGGGGCAAAACTATTCCCACAGATACCCTACCTGTCAGAACATTTTGCACCCCCTCTGCGTATGTGGGAATAAATTTTATACTTTACCGCTATCAATCCAACTACCTCACTTCAGATTGTTTGATTGATACTTCACCCAAAAATTCAAAAAAGGCTTGAAATCAAGGCCAGACCGCAGAGAAACCCTGCTTTTTGTTCGGGTTTGTCTTTTGTCATTCTCTAAACTAGTAAAAATGTGAGAAAGTGGCTCATTTGAGCCAAATAAAAAGGCCTTCCTAGACATGATTTTGGTGTATTTTTTGAGATTGATGCAGGCTAACGCTAGCCCAAGCTTATCCTGCATCTTGGACTTACCAATCTGTCTCGTGTACCTGAGGTTATGATACTCCTTGGCTGTCCCAAAGAGTCGCTCAATGGTCTCTTTCCGTTTCTGCTCTCTCTCTTTCATCCCTCTCTGATGCCGAATATCCTCACAAACCTCCAAAGCATCCTTCCAGACATGACGAGTGACAACCTTTTGCTGATCTCGCCTTTCGGTACAAAGGGATAAGAGTGGACAAGTGGCACAAATCTTAGGGGTGCTCTTATAGTCACGGTAACCATCACGGGTGGTTGTGCGGTAGGTTAGAATCTGATTTTCAGGACAAAGGTAGACATCATAATAGTCATCATAGATGAAATCCTTAGGGCGAAGTTTCCCCTTTTTGCCTCGGAGTCGGGTATAGGGAAATACAGGTGTAATGTCTTCTTGGAGGAGAAAACAGACAATAGCTGGCGTCTTGTAGCCAGAGTCCGCAATCAGGTAAGTTGGTTGAAAATCTTTAATCTGCGCAAAGAGCTTTGAAAAGGCTTGGCTATCATGGACATTTCCTGCATGAACAGAGTAGCCCAAAGCCCAACCGTATTTATCACAGGCGACTTGTGCGGTGTAAGCGAAAACTTCCTTATGGTCTCCTTTATGAAACCAACCACTCTCAGGGTCAGTGGTAGAGATTTTCTTAGCCCGTGGCTTACTTGCTTTTGCGGGCCTTAGCGACTTTTTGTCATACTTTCTCCTGTCCTTCTCAATCTCTTTTTCTAACTGGTCACTCATAAACTTGGCTTGTTGGTCAACTTCCTGGTTGATATACTTGCGACCATTAGCGTTGGCCTTGATGTGGGTGCCATCCACAAAAATCTCGACTGGGTCTATTAGGCCTGCGTTGATAGACAAGGCTAGGATATGACTGAAGATAGCTTCAATAACCTTCTTGTCCTGAAAGCGTCTAGTCACATTTTTCCCCTAGGTCGTGAAGTGAGGAACCTTATCTTCCAAGGTTAGCCCAAGAAACCAGCGATAGGCCACATTGACCTCGATGTCCTTGATCGTTTGACGCATGGAGCGAATGCCAAACAGGGTTTGAATAATGGGAATTTTAATCAGAAGAACAGGGTCCAGACTAGGTCTGCCATTGTCAGGACAGTAGCTATCCTCCACCAAGTCATAGATGAAGGAGAAGTCAACAGTCTCTTCAATCTGACGCAGGAGATGGTCTTTGGGAACCAGCTCATCTAAGCTGTAGAAACCGACTAAACCTCGATTATCGTTAGGATTTTCTTTGTGAAACATAGCCATTCCTCCCATTTTTTCCTATCTCTATTATAGCACTTCACATTACAAAAAGCCCTTAGAATAAGAATTCTAAGGACTTTGTCTTCAGTCTGAAGGAGCAATCAGACTAAACTAAATGCTCCTATTATTTATCTAAGTTCCTATGACCAAACGCCTTATCAAGTTTTTTTGAGTCACCTTAAACGTCTAGCTTAATTTTACAAATTGGGAATAACTAAATTTACTTAGACAATATCGTTTGCCGCAATGCTAATGCTGATGCTCCAAGAGCTCCAAAATTGGCTTTGTATGGAAGAATAACACGTTTTACTTTTCTATCAGCATCAATAATTGACTTACTGGCTTCTAGTTTTTTTCTAAGTTTTTCAGCTATTAGTTCTTCTTCAAAGAGTTTACCATGAATATAGATGGTCTCTACATCTACAAAAATTAAAAGGTTATTAATTAACTGAGCTAAGTATAAAACCGATTGATCTATAATTTGATAGATCAATTCTTCTCCCATACGATAGGCCTGAATAATATGTTCAATAGTTAAATCATCAACTGAATCAACTAAATGTGATAAAAACTGAGTTCTTCCTGACTCATAAGCAAGCCTAGATTTTTTTACAATCCATGATAAACTGGAATAAGTTTGTAAACAACCAGCCTTTCCACACTCACACTGCTCACCATTTGGATTCATAACACTGTGACCAACTTCACCAACGAGATAATTACTATCTCCGTATAACTCTCCTTGATAGACATAAGCTGCGAATATACCACGTTTAAGATTAACAAAAACAAAATTAAGGATATCTTTATAAGAATCATAATAAAGTTTTGCTAAAGCCATACATTTAACATTATTTTTCACATAAACAGGTATATGGATATTATTCTTAATTTTTGAAATTTGAAACTGAGACCATATCTCTCTATTGGATAAAATAATATCTTTCGTTTTATCGTAATGCCCTGGAATAGCAATTCCGATAGCCCTAACAACATAATCATTATTAACCTCAATAAAATCAACAATGATTTTCAAAACATCAGTCTCTGATAACGGAAAAGAATAATTACTATCTTGGGTGATTACTGTAGAAGAAATAACTCTACCAACACTATCTGTTAAACAGCAAACAATTTTCACTTCACTAATCTCAACACCGATAAAATACGCATGATCGGCAACAATTTGTAACGGGATTTTCTTTCTACCAGTCTTTAAATCTTTCAACCCACCATTTTCTTCAAAAAGAATCTTTTTAGAGATAAGATAAGCCGTTATTTCTGTAATTGTTGCGGGAGTAATATGAAGTAATCTAGCTAAATCAGCTCTTGACATTGGACCATGAAGGTATAAGCTATTCACTATTTTTTGACTTTGTATTAATTGTTTTTTTGATAACATAGAAATCCTTATAAAAATGAAACGTTTTCCTATCATTTATTCTATCTCAAAAGCCTACTTCCGTAAAGGAAGTAGGCTAGTTTTGTTCATTTTTTATTTAAAGTTAGCTATTTGCCACAAAATCCTTATTTTGAACGATATAAATCAACGATTTCTTTTGCAAGATCTAAAAATGTCATTGAAGTCATTAAATGATCTTGACTATGAATAGTCAGTAAACTTAATGAAAACTCTTCGCCATCCGCTTCTTGTGAAAGTAATTTTGTTTGTGCTTGATGAGCTATAATTAGAGTTTCCTGAGCTGATGCTATTTTTTCATCAGCTACGCTAAAGTGACCAATCTTTGCATTGTTAATAGCTTCCATTGAAAGACTCTTAGCTTCACCACTATTTATGATTAAGCTCATGATAATTTCTAATTGTTCTTCTGACATTTTCTTCTCCTATTCTATAAGTGAAAGAGCAGTATCTAGAACTTTACCACCATTCATCATGCCATAGTCTTGCATATTAATTACTGCTAAAGGTATTCCATATGGTTCTAATTTGGTTCGCATATTATTTTCTTCATAACGAACTTGAGGTCCTAGTAATACAATATCAATCGTATTATTATCTAATTCTTTATCTAGTTCCGCTACAGAAACAGCATAAATTTTAGCTACAATATCCTTTTCTTGAGCTGCTTTTTCCATTTTTGAAACTAGAAGACTTGTTGACATACCTGCAGCACATGCTAATAAAATTGTTCTCATTATTTTTCCCTTATCTATTAATTGATTTACCAATCATTGCAAGAGTGTGACGCTGTCCACGGATAGCTTTACTCATTGTAAAAATATTTTCAACTGGTGCTAAACCACCATATCCAGAGTCTCCAATATGCTGTATATCTACGCCACACATTTTATTTTTAAGTGCCATATAACGGATAGTTTCAGGTTCAGAACTCTCTTGACTAGTTCCAATAGCAGTCATTACTAATGCCCCAGCTTCATGCGCTACTTTAACAATTGATGTTAAATCTCCAACTGTAAACCCTGGTACCGTCCCTATTGACGGTGCTAAAACAACATCCGCACCAGCCTCTACAAGAGATTTCACTGCCTCCAAATCAACAACAGCTTCATCTACTCCCGCTGCATGCATTTTCCCAGCAAAAATGAGACCAGAAAACTCTGTTTTTGCAATGGAAACAGCTTCAAGAATGGCCTTATTGGTAACACCTGCACCCGGATTTCCTGTAAAACAAACAAAATCAAAACCTAATTTTTCAATCTCCTTGATACTCTCAAGTCGTGCCTGTCGTCCTTTTGAAATGGACAATTTTTCTTCTATCATTTCTGCATCATCATCTACTGGCTCTAAATTAATACCAATTGGACGCCCTACCAAATAATGAAGTCTGTCAACAAAATTACCTTCATAATTTCCTAAGCCTGCAATATCAGGTTCAAAAACATCTACCAAGTTGAGTAATATAAGATCAGCACCAAAAGCTCTTGCCATCTCAGAATTGGTAAATTCCGAAATATATGGCTCTCTAGGTGCTACATTCTCTGAGAGAATAATACGTCCTTCAGAAGCTTTTATGCTCTGTTTTAATTCAGCTGCTGACATCGCTAACATCTCTGAAGTATTACAATTTAAAAATCTTTTTACCATTATTTATTCCTCACTTTTCTCTTGTTTTTTAAATTCTTTTTCCATAGCCATAAAGAACGGCAGATATAGTGCTATGTCAATGATAATTAAAACAATTTGTAGTAGTGATCCCATAACACTACCAGTAGTTAGGAAGCCTGATAAGATTGGTGGCATAGTCCATGAGGCTTCAGCACGAGTTAAAGGTACAAGTCCAGATGACATTGCTAGCCATGCAACTATTGTATTAACCATTGGAGCTAAAATAAACGGAATAAGTAATGATACATTCATAACCACTGGAAGTCCAAACATTGTTGGTTCATTAATATTAAAGAAACCTGGTATAACAGTTAAAGGAGCTAAAACTTTAGATTGTTTACTACCATTTTTCCTTTTTGCATACCAAGCGATACATAGTACAAGACCAATCGTAGCACCCCCACCACCGATATAGACAAAGTTATCCATAAATGGTGTAGTAAAAATTTCTTTCAATGGTTCTCCAGCTTGATAAGCAGAAACATTTGATGATAAATTATCTATCCATGTTGGCTTCATAATTGCATTTACGGTATTACCGCCATGAATACCAACAAACCAGAATAATGAATTAAGACCTGCTAAAATACTAACCCCAATAACATTACTTCCTAGCAATCCAAGAGGCTTACCTAGAATTGTTTGAGCAAGCTCATGGAGATTTGGAAGATTATTTGCATCTAAAATCCCATATAACATTAACCAGAATGTTATTATAATAGCACCAGGAATAATTGCTGAGAAGCTTCTTGCAACTGCAGGTGGAACAGAATCTGGTAATGTTATCTGGATATTATGATTTATAAACCAATCATAGACTATTGCACTAATTAAACCAAGTAAGATTGCAACAAAAACACCCTTCGCAGACATATATGAAGCCATAATACCGCTTGGAACAGCAAAGCCTTTAGGTAATGTTACATCAGGATTTGCCAATGCAACTATACTAGAATTAACATATGGTGTTACGGTGATAAATGAAGCCAGTGAAATTAAACCTGATGCTACACCGTCTACTTTTTCTTGTTTAGAGTAACTATACGCAATCCCAAATGCTGAAACAAGTCCTAAAAGACTAAAACTACCATCAACACCTTTCCAAAGATAACCAGCAACTCCAATTTCTCCTAACCAAGACTCCCATCCTGGAAAAGGAAATGACGCGATAATCATAAATATAGAACCAATAATAAGTAATGGCATTGATAGGGTAATACCATCACGTATTGCTACTAAAGCTTTATTGGAGCTCATTTTTGCTGCCACAGGCATCAGTCTGTTCTCAATGAATTGATTAAATCCATTCATAAAATATACCTCTTTTCATTTTTATATTTTTTACTATATTCATAAACTGTATCTTGAACAATTCTTCTAAACAATCTAATTCAGTGGTTTAGTAAAAAGTCGCCACTGATTGATGTTTCAAATACTCTTCTTTTATTAGGGCTAATTGGATCATTTAAATTCGTAAAAGTAATAGCATGCGTAGAGTAATCTATCAAGATTTCATCAGGATTAACCCAATTCCATCCTTTTGGAAGTGAAATAGTTGATAGTTTTTGACCTTTGACTCCTTTTAATCTTTCTGGGAAAATAATCAAATAGCTGTGAGCTCGTGTCATCTTATAAATAGGAGTCCCTCTTCCTGAGTAATCATTTGCGTTCGGTATTGTTGTGTAGTAAATATTATATATTCCCGAAGGAAGATTTGAAATTTTAGAATAACTATTAGAATTTTCTACAACGTTTACAACTTCATTTCTCCCTCCTGCACTTCTGGAATTAACAAACATATGCTCATTATCTATTGAATACTCAACTCTGTACCCACTATTATTTACAGATACTCCCTCAAGGAGCGAAGGAATAGTACCTTCGATTATAATATGATTTTTAACACCATTTATAATGGGCTTTGTTTTATAATAAGAATCCATTGATGCTTTTTGTTCATCACTTTGTAATCAACGAACCCAATCAACTTCAACAGATTGTCCCGCAAGATTCTTTCCAGCAATACCAAGCCAGTTTCCACCAGTAGCAAGATTAAATTGGATGTACTGTGGCCTATTAAAGGCTTTTTTTTAGAGCTTGGGAACGTTCTGAATTATCATAAACTATCGTGTTATAAACCACATCATCTACATACCATTCAATACAATCCTCTGACCAATTAATCCCAAAAACATGAAATTCTTCAGAAAAATCTTTATCTAATGTAAGATTTCCACTAAATCCAGAGCCTGGATTACCATTTTTATCAGCATCTTCCTTATCATAGTAGAAATGAGGAGTTCCATAAATAACTCTATTACCACGACCACTAGAGGAGCCAATTAACTCCATAATATCAATTTCTCCAGTTGACGGCCATCCATAACCTTGACCAGATTCAATCCTTCCGTCTAAATTAAAATCTGCTCCAAGTGTCCAAAAAGCTGAAAAAACTGCTTGACCTTTAGGTAATTTCATTTTTGCTTCTATTCGACCAAACAAAAATTCTTGCTTTCCAACAGTTCGTACACTACCAGAATTATAATGAACTAATCTTGCATTTTTTCCATGTTTTTGACGGTTATAATATTGATCTTCAGAAGGACGATCAATAACTTTTAAAATAAGTTTACCATCAGTAACATCAACATTATCCTTACTACTATAATGTTGTTGCTCATTTCCACGTATATTCCCCAACTCATATCCCCAGTAGGAATTATTTAATTTTTTCCTTCAAACTCATCTCTCCAAACTTCATTAAAGACTGTGTTTTCATATACTTTTAAATTATCTAATTTAGTAACTGTATTCAATGTATTGTAATCGCATTGATTATCGTGCCATTTAACCAGTCCAGCATGTGTAGCATCCCCAATTGCAGTAAAGGTGATTTCTTGTTTAGACCACTTACCTATCGAATCATTCATATGTGATACACCTTTACCTCCTGCTAAGGTTTTTTGGTTCCCATCACTAGATAGACTTTTTACATCAAAAAATGCACCCTCAGCTCTAGCATTTCCATTAACTTCAATTTTTATGTCAGCAATAGCAGTATAGCTACGACCTGATATCGTTTTTACTCCAAAAAGTACAAAATTGAATAGGTTACACTAAACTAGACAGTCTTATAAAGTGTTCTACACTAAAGAAAATAGGAGAATATTATGTCTAGAAAAATACGTCGCCACTTCGCCGACGACTTTAAGCAACAAATCGTTGACCTTCACAATGCAGGGATGAAACGAAGTGAGCTTATCAAAGAATATGAGTTAACCCCATCAACCTTCGATAAGTGGGTACGTCAGGCAAAAACAACTGGTTCCTTTAAAACTATTGATAATCTTACAGATGAGCAGCGTGAGCTGATGGAACTCCGAAAGCGTAATAAAGAACTCGAAATGCAGCTAGATATCCTAAAGCAAGCGGCGGTGATTATGGCACGAAAAGAGAAGTAATCACTGCTAACAAAGACAAATATAGTATTTCAGCCATGTGTCGGTGGTTGGGTATTCCTCGTTCTAGCTATTACTACAAAGCTGTGGAATCCGTATCTGATACCGAGCTTGAAGAAAAAATCAAAGCTATTTTTCTCGAAAGTAAGGCCAGATACGGGGCTAGGAAAATCAAGAAATGTTTGAAAAATGAAGGCATCCAGCTGTCTCGTCGTCGGATTCGTCGCATCATGCACAGACTCAACTTAGTATCCGTTTACCAGAAAGCAGCCTTCAAGCCATATTCAAAAGGGAAGAATGAGGCAGCTATTCCTAATCACTTAGCCAGACAATTTCATCAAGAAAAGCCTCTAAAAGCTTTAGTGTCAGACTTAACCTACGTTCGTGTCGGTAATGGTTGGGCTTATGTTTGCTTGATTATTGACCTCTTCAATCGTGAAATCATCGGTCTGTCAGTTGGTTGGCACAAGACCCCCGAATTGGTCAAACAAGCGATTCAGAGCATCCCTTACGCTCTGACCAAAGTCAAGATATTCCAGTCAGATCGTGGGAAGGAGTTTGATAATACTTTGATTGATGACATGTTGGAGGCCTTCGGAATCACCCGCTCTCTTAGTCAAGCAGGTTGTCCTTACGACAATGCCGTTGCTGAAAGTACCTATCGTGCTTTCAAAATGGAATTTGTCCACCAGGAAACTTTCCAGACGCTAGAAGAATTGGCCCTCAAAACTAAGGACTATGTCCACTGGTGGAATCACCACCGCATTCACAGCTGCCTCAACTACCAAACACCGATGACCAAACGTTTAGTCGTTTAGAAAAAGCACTTTATAAAATCTGTACAGAAAAGTGTTGCCTTTTCATGATAATATTCTCTCCATCAAGAGATACCTTGCCATCCATTGGAGCCACAATGACTTGACCTTCTTTTGCTTCTAAGATGATATGGTGATGAAGCGTTGGTTTCTCATCAATGACCTCATAACCATATCGGTAGGTCATGTTTAAACTATCCTCATCGTTCTGTCCCTGAAAGGGATTGGCCAATTCTTGAAGGGCTAGGTAGTTGCCTTCTTCGGTCAACTCCTTTAGTTCTTCCTGATCCTCATCAGACAGCTTGTAAGCAGGTTCTTTATACAAGTCAGACATGGATTTAATAGAATCACCATCGTTTAAGTATGTCCACACTTGACTGAGAAATGCTTTATAAGTCGCACCACCTGTTTCCATGACATCATCTAACTTGTAGTCTTGGTATTGATGATTCATGTAAACCATGACCTCATCAATCTTGGTGTAATAGGTAATCCCTTTTTCGTTGGTTCTCGTATGCTCCGCATCTTCCCACGTCATGTGGGTATAGGCCTTGGTCAATTCCATTTCATCTTGTTGAATGACACTGCTTCCTGAGACACTCATGAAAAAGCTCAACATCAAAAGGAGTATCAAGAGAATGCCTGAGACAATCCAAGTCAAAGGATTTCCCGCAATAGCAGAAAAGAAGGTCAGACTGCCCTTAATGGCTTGGGCAATCCCCTTAACTCCTGCTAGACTGTGCTTTTTGGCATGCTTTAAAAAGGTTCGGTAGCGTCTTTGTGGTTTAAGAGGTTTCTGCCGTGTGAATCCTTTTCCCTTTTTGAAGTTCTGGAATCGTTCCTTTCCATGAGCCACTTTCGTTTTTGTAAAACGCACACCAGTCTGACCACTTTTCACCGCCACTTTACCTGCTTGATAGGTAAACCTGCCATAGCGTCTGGCTTTCAAGCTAGTATCCTTTAATGTTCTTAGACCATCTAAATCATCATCCTGTGCCACCAAGTCAAGCGATTCAGATGCAACTAAGCCTAATCCAGCTTTGACTTTGGTAGAACTTTTCTTAGACTTTTGGACTTTCTTGAGTTGTTTGACCTCACGTTTGGCAGAACTTACTTCTTTTTCTGCACTTAGTCGATCAAATGATTTTTCTTGGTGAAACTGAAAGCGAGACTTCAAGGAAGGATTTTCTTTTTGGAAAGTAAACTTAGGATTAACTGATTTTGACTTTTCACTTAGTTTCACTTCTGACAAATGTTTTCTTGCCGTCCGCAAACGTTCTTGAGCTTGCGGAAGTCGATACTTCTTGATTTCCTTTACCTTCAACAGTCTAGGAGACACATAGGTAATTTCCTTTAGGAACTTCTCTTCTGCTTCCTTTTGGCTACTGAGTAGATTTTCTTTTAACTCTGTATTCTTTTCCTGAAAAAGAGAATTTCGGGTTGGTTTTCGAAATCGTCCTTTTTTTGGAACAGTCTGTCTTAAGGTCCTAACTTCTTTCCGGTAATACATACGTGCTGATTTTAAGTTGCTTCGAAAGTTTTGTCTGGCTTGTTTGATCAGCTTTTTATCCTCTTTCATCTCATGTCCTCATCTTTTCTGGATCGGTACTCATGATGTCAAAGAGCTTGGTTTGGTGAGGAATCTTATTTTTGAAAGGAACAACTGTTGCCCCTGCTTTAATAAGACCTGCCCCTTTTTCTGGATTGACCAAGTATTTTTCAAGCTCTTTTGATAGCCCCAACATGTGAACCAACTCTTCACGGTCGTTTTTTGCTTGCTTCAAGAGAATCATGAACTCACTATTTGCGATAATACGTCTGCCATTGGCATCTAAAAGAAGAGTCTCTACATTTTGAGTAATGCCTGTTGGAATGGCCCCATACTTACGAACACGACTCCAGAGCTTGAAGAAGAAATCAGAAGCGTACTTATCCAACAACAGAAGCTGCATTTCATCAAAGTAAATCCAGGTCTTCTTGCCAAGTTTTTGGTTTTTAACCACACGATTCCAAATCTGGTCAAAGATGACCATGAGGGCAATCTGCTTCAACTCATCCCCTAACTTTTTAACATTGTAAATGAGGAAATGACTATCGGTTTTGATGTTGGTGTGGTGTGAAAAAATGTCTAGTGAGCCTTCAACATAGAGTTCCATATCGAGTGCCAAGTCCTTGGCTTCTTGTTCAGGCTGTTTAGAGAGAACAAAGACCCATTCTACGAGAGATGGTGTCTCAAAATGCTTATAGGTTAACCGTGTCACACGGTCAATCAGGGACTTTTCTCGACCGTCCATTTTCCGGTCTAAGAGTTTCCCAATCCAAGACAATAGAAATTCAGATTTGACCTTAATAGGGTCTTCATCCATATTGTCATCGGATAAGTCTAAAACGTTTAAGAAAGTGGTAGAGTCAGGCGCAATATCAATGCTTTCCCCACCAAAGGCTTGACCAATGATACTGTAGTCGAGTAGGTCAGTGGTATTACTACCACCTTCCTCTCTAAAAACCGTACGTGAGAGTTTCCCCTCATACGGCTCAAGCATTTCATCACTCTTTCGAGCGGCTCTCAATAAATAGTCGCTGACAATAACGATGCACATAAGCCATATTGTCAACGTCTTCCACACCTCCCTTGGATTTTGGAATTTTGAAGAATATTTCTCTATCTTCTCCAATCTCCATCGGGAGTCCACAGTGATGACAGCGTCCGTCTTGTTGCTTCCAAACAAGTTTAAACCGACCTGTCAATCGTTTCATACCATGATTAAAGGCTCGTTGAGCAAAGTATTCTGTATCCAAGTAAGGATTGGCGTGTTCTCTAACCTTTGTATGTCTGACAATAGCAGTGTGGTCAACTCGAATGAGTTCTTTATCGCCTGAAGCAAATACCCAACTGCGACTGCCTCTTCTATGCCAATACTTGGTCGAAATCCACCATTGACCTTTCTTCGGATGGCGACGTTTTGCCCACCGCCACAATAATTCATATAAATGGTAATCCAGATAGGAGAAGGCTTCACTAGCACAAACGGATTGGTGGTAGTTGGTCCATCCTCGTATCTGTTGATTTAGTTTCATGATTAAGACTTCTTGTTCCCATGCTTTTCCTCGCTTGAGGATGGTTTCTGAGAATTTACCAATGACGGTTTGAATAGAATTCTTAGAAGGTTTGACAATTAATTTACCTTTGTACTTCCGAAAGTTCCAACCAAGCAGGTCGAAACCATCGTTGATATGAGTCACCAGTGTCTTTTCTTCTGATAGCTCTAAGCCTCGCCCAAGCAGAAATTCCTTAATCACTTCTTTAGCTTCCAAAGCAATTTCTTGTGTCGCAGCTGTGACGATAAAATCATCCGCATAACGGACAAGATTGACCTTATGGCTGTTCTTGAATCGAAGGTCGATTTTTCCTAAACGATTGGTATGGAATCTATCCGATAAGACTTGTTGTAACCCATCGAGTGCCATATTGGCAAGAATAGGTGAGATGATACCACCTTGTGGTGTGCCATCTTCCGTTGGGAATAACTCGCCCTTGAATACAAAACCTGATTTAAGAAATTGCTTCAAGATGGATTTGTCCATCGGAATATTCTCCAAGAGCCAATCATGGCTAATGTTATCAAAACAACCTTTGATATCGCCTTCTAAAATCCATTCAGGAGAAGCTTTTCGTGATAGCGCTGTAAAGATATACTCACAAGCATCTTGGCAGCTTCTCCCTTTTCGGAAACCGAACGATTTAGTATCTGCAGTTGTTTCTGCGATAGGTTCGAGCGCTAAGGCATAAAGTGCCTGCATGGCTCTATCGTACATGGTAGGAATCCCTAATGGACGCTTTTTCTTCTTACCCTTTTTGTCGATGTAAACCCGTCTCAGTGGACTGGCTTTATAGCCTTTGTCCGTTAGAGATAAGAGAGCTTCCATCTTTTGAGCAGGTGTCGTCCAAAGTTCACCATCTACACCCGCCGTTTTCTTACCTTTGTTAGTCGTCACTCGACGAACGGCAAGTGCCTTGGCGTAAAAAGAATGTGTTAGTAAATACTGAAGTCTTTTCACTGTGTTTGTATTTTTGGCTTGAGTAGCCTTGACAATCCTGATTTGTAGCCTATTCACTTCTTGTTCTGCCCGCTTCCAATCAATACTTTTCCATTGATTAGCGAGCAGTTGCTTGTGTGATAGCTTCTCAGCTTGTGCTGTCGTTGAATGCTTATCATTCATAGGTTTACCTCCATTTCTTGTCATGAAATACCATAGGATAAGTCTGCACCCTTTCAGGTCAGGGCAAAGTTTGAACCCCTATCTCCTGCCATTACAGCTGGAGCCTTCGCTTTTTATCCTTTCCTCTACCCTCTGTATCATCTATCCCTCTTGCGAGTTCAATACCTTCTAACAAATTAGAAGGAATACATAGGGCTTACCAAGTTCCGTATGATAAATAATTGTGAATACCTTAGGTGCCATCTTTGAGCCGGGAAGAATGTGTCCATTTGTCATTAGGTTATGAAAGCCCCAATGACCTCCTCCGTACCTTTTGGTGTAAGTGTTTCAGCCTTATTTCA
Organism: Streptococcus canis; assembly: GCF_900636575.1. Lineage (NCBI taxonomy): Bacteria > Bacillati > Bacillota > Bacilli > Lactobacillales > Streptococcaceae > Streptococcus > Streptococcus canis. The sequence goes on along the minus strand of NZ_LR134293.1, from coordinate 1,342,176 downwards.
CTTAGTCCCTGTAACGACTCTTGCAATGATTCACTATCTGTTCACCATAGTATTCTTATCCTAACAGTCCATCTGATTTAGGCTATCAGACTTTCCATATTGTTCCACAGGCTTCCCAACATGACCGTTACCAGTCAAGCAGGCTGTGGTAGGATTACTCCAAATGGATAGAGTAGCTAAACCAGCAATTTATAACACGACTTCTTGTCGCACCTCTCCTTCCGGATCACAGATAATCACATCATCATCCGTTACTAAAATAGCATTTGCCATCTCCCTTTTAGCACTAAAGGATTTACCACTTCCGGGCGTTCCTAAGATAAGACCGTTTGGGTTCTTTAACTTCTTTCTGTCAGCCATAATCAGGTTATGACTCAGGGCATTTAGACCGTAATACAAACTGTTTGATGAGTTGATAAAAAGCTCCTCTGTTGTAAAGGGCATAAAGACCGCTGTTGATGAACTTGTCAGTCCTCTATCTATTTCAATCTTATTTATCCCAAGAGGCAACACACTCACTAAGCCCTGTTCCTGCGTATGGTCAAGTCTTTTCAATTTACAGTTATGCTTATTGGCAATAGAGCTTATCTGGGAGATGGTGTTATCGAGCTTTTGAATTGTCCTTGCAAAGTTCATAAAGACAATACTTACAACAAACATCCTTTCATCTCTTGTTTGTAAGTCTTTTAAGAGGCTTTTGACATCTTCTCCGTAGGTAATAAGGTCTGATGGGAGAATGTCCATATCATAGCCTGACCTTACAGCCTTTTTGTTTTCCTCAATCTTCATCTTATCAATATCGGTATTTTTTCTTTTTACCATCTTGATGGCTTCTGATTGCTCAATTGCCTTTATATGAAAAGAGATATTGATGTTATCATCTATATCCAAAAACTCGGCAAGCATACGGTCTGAAAGCTCACTTGCAAGAATTTGAAAATGACTTGCTGCTCCGATAAACTTTCCAAACTTAAAATACCTTGACGGTGTAAAGTTAAATTCATCTGGAGCAATATATGTCTTTGTACTTTCCTTTTTCTTTAAGTCCTTATATGAAAATTCAAAGGTCTTATTCGGATTTAAAACATCATGAAGTATCTTTAGCCTTTCCTCTCCGTTAAGGCTTTCTGCTCTTACTCCCATACTTTTAAGGCTTGATAATATATCTATCTCCATTCTTTCCAGTTTTGATGTTGCCTGTTCTAAATTATCCGCTTCTACTGTAAAAGTTACATATTTTGATTTTTTCAGTCCGTTATTTCCCTTGACAATCTGACTTTTTAGCATCTCTCGAAACTCAAGGCGTATATCGTCAAAGCCATCTCCTTTGTCCGGTATTTGAATTGCCGATTTCATTTCTTCATTTCTGCCAAGCTGATTGATATACGAAAACTCTATGCTGATACTTGGATCAAAGGAGTTAAGAAAGTTTGCAAACTGATTAAAAATCAAATCCCTATCTTCTTCTAATGCAAGCTGATAGTTTATATCCTCAAAGGCGATACTCTTATTAAAATGATTTTCATCAATCTGACATATCCCACTTTTTAAGAGTCTAAGGTAGGGAATGGTATCTTCAACAGTATATCTTTTTGGTTCTTTCCTAAAGATAAGGTCAAGTAGCCCGCCTTTATCTTTTTTAGATTTTCCCTTATTTTGCTTTAAGTCCTGTCTTTGAATTCTTAACTTCTTTTTGTTTTGCATGAGCTTTAGCTGCTGAATCTTTCTTTTGTCTTTCAAGGTAAACCTCCTTTCTCACTCTTTTCTGTGGCTGATAAAATTTATGAAGGTAAATATACTTAAAATATTTCTCAAAGTTAAGTCCGTCCTTTTCAAAAAGAGTGATGAAAAATATAGGAAGAGTGGACACAATGAGAAATATGACTGCTATATCATTTGGAACTACCTTTCGCATAAATAAATAGATTGGTATTCCAATAAGTCCTGCAATCGTAAAACCGATAAGCTGTCTTTTCGTCAGGTTAAATGCCACCTTTGTTTTTACCTTCTTTAAGTCTTTAGGTATAGGTACATATGCCATAACTTACCTCCCATCTTCTTTTTCCTTTGAAAGTTCTTCTATATGCTCATATACGGAGCCGATTTCTTCCTGAATACTTGCAATCTGTTCATCTGTACTTCTGTTATATCTTTTCTGAATTAAGCAAAAATCATTATGGCAGCTACCAATGTCTTTTGTTCTTTCTTCCAAAGCATTTACCTTGCTGTGAATCCTGATTCTATCCATCACCGCCATAATACCTATTCCAACTACTACTGCTGTAAATACTGTTTTTCTTTTGTTCATCATATCTTTCCTTTCTTTTAGTGTGCATTTAATACGCTTTTGGCCAGTGTTCCGCTCTTTAACATCATTAACCCCAGCAAAACCGCATATCCAAGTATCGTAAAGGTACTTGTGTGTATATCTGTTATCTGTATTGTCTTAACTAATACTGCATATATTCCAAGACAAACCATTAAAAAGAGTCCTTGTAGTCCTATGGCAAATAAGCCTTTGATATAATTTGTTCCAATCTGACCCCACTCTTTGTTTCCCATTGTGGCAAAGGGAATGGCTGAAACCGATGAGTAAACATAAATCTCAAACATTCTTCCGTAAACCACAAGCATGATTACAACAGAGATTACCTGTATAGCAACCTTGATGAGAGAGGTTTCAAAGAGAATCATGACAAGTTCTCCAAGTTCCTTTTCTTTTAAGGTATCCATCATTGCCACTATCTGATCTCCGGAAACGGTGGCAGAGGTGTTTATCACCCCTGCCGCCTTATTTACCATATGTTGTGCCACATCAAAGACCGCCATTGAAAACTCAAAGGCATGAGATACTAACCATACGGCAATCCACATCTTTATGATGTACTTGAAAAATTCAAAGGTATCCGTATCGTGCATATTGTTCTTTTGCATTACCATGTTGATAAGCTCAATACAAAGGACTGCTGTGATGATTAGCCCTGCTATGGGAATAATGACGGAATCGTTAATGCTTTTGATAAAGGCAAATACATCTCCATTCCACCCCATAGGCGTTTTACCTACATCTGTTGCAACCACACCAACTTTATCGTTAATATCAAGAAACATAGACTCTAGATTTGCTTGGATACCGCCCAGTAGAAGTTCTTTAAAAAATTCTTCTATTTTGTCGAATATCCCAAACATAGGCTATCTCCCTACTTTAATACATTAGCAAGTAGTGGAATCAGCTTTAATCCAATTAGAACAATACCTCCACCCGCCATTAGCTGCTTAATCCCCTGAGACTTTGCTCCGGGATTGTCATTACCATATCCTTCCATAAGATTGATAACACCCCACGCTCCAAGTCCTGCACCTACTGCCATTACTAAAATCTTTAATACATTGACTGCTTGTCCAAAAAATTCCATGATTTATTCCTCCTCGTTTTTTTCTTTCTTTTCAATCTTGTTATATGACTTCACAACAAAGTTCTTGTAAGTCTTTCCCTCTTTTTCACGCTTCTTAAAGTAGCCAAAGATATGGATTAAATCGCCTTTTTCAAAGGCTTTTGCTATTTCTGCCTTTTCTCCATAAGCTGCACAGTTAATGTACTCCTTGCCTTTTCCGTACTTTTTTACAAGCGTGAAGTTTGCAACTTCCACTTTTTCTCCCTCTTTTTCAAATTTTGAGAAAGTCGGTTCTGCCAACAAGTTGGCATCAATATTAATCATTTCTTGCTTCATTAAAATTTCTCCTTTTCTTTTAAATAAAAAAAGCGACCGGACTTCATACTTTGCCAATCGCTTATACTCTTACTATTTGATTTTCCTTTAAGTAGGACTTCTTATCCTTATCATCTTGCCTCCTGATTTTAAGTAATAAAAAAGCAGTAAATCTATGTTCCTTAGACTTACTGCTTTCTCAGTTTTTAATAACTTAATAATATTATTTTTTTATAACGATATCTTTTGCACCCGGTGGCAAAGGCTTATAACCAGCAAACCCTGGGTAGCCTGGATAGCCTGGATAACCCGGGTAACCCGGATAACCTGGATAGCCTCTATATGGATGATTTGAAAAATAATAAATTCTATCTTTATCTACAATAGTTCCTAAATAATCGCCTTCCATAGTAACAACATCATTATCTCCCCATGGAAGCCAGCCAATTATATTTCCATTCGTATCCCAAATAAATTTATTAACTTTAAAGCAAATCCATTCTCCAGATGAATTAAATAAATAATCTACCAATATCTTTCCTCCTCTCTTCCTTACTTTACATATACATATATTATACCCTAAATATCCTTGTATTTGGTGTCAATTTTGCTTTTCCTTTTCGCTTCATGTAGCTTTCTATGTCAAATAAATTCTTCTTGTCATAGTCCTCAAGCAGCTTGTAATTCTTATGCTTTGTAATATCGTATTTATCTGAAAGAAATGGTCTGACGCCTCTAAGCTGAAAGATACATTTTCCACCGTCCATAACCGTTATCTCATCTTGGCTCATCAGTTCCTTACCGGTCTTTTGATAATTAAGTCCAAAGCTCTTTTGATTGTTTCTTGTTTCCGATGTGTTGTAAAGGTCTATTGTTTCTTTTCCAAGTGTTTCAGAAAGTTCTTTTAATGTAGTCTTTTCCCTCCCACCAAGAAACAGGGTACTATCACAGTTACCTACAATCGTATCGGCGTTGTCTTTATAGATTGCCTTTAACTGAGATTGTGCTTGTAAGATAATACTTGCTGAAATCTCTCTTGAACGGATCGTTGCAATTAACTTCTCGAATTTTGGAATTAAACCAATATTTGCAAATTCGTCAAGTAAGAATCTTACATGAACAGGTAATCTTCCGCCATACACATCATCCGCTTTATCACACAAAATGTTAAACAGTTGTGAATACATAATAGATACTACAAAGTTAAAGGTATCATCGGTATCGGAGATAATGACAAAGAGTGCTGTCTTTCTATCTCCGAGAGTATCAAGCTCAAGCTCATCTTCGCTCATCAAGTCTCTCAGTTCTTGAATATCAAATGGAGCAAGCCTTGCACCACAACTAATAAGAATCGATTTTGCCGTTTTGCCGGCAGCAAGTTTATATTTTTTATATTGCTTCACCGCAAAGTGCGTAGGCTCTCTTTTTTCTAAGGCTTCAAAGAGTCTATCTATTGGATTCATATAGGTTTCATCATCTTCTCTAACTTCTGAAGCATCTATCATATCAAGGAGTGTTGCAAAGTTCTTTTCTTCCCTTGGAGCTTCATAGAAGATATATCCAATCAGAGCTGTATAGTAGAGTTTTTCAGCTTTGATCCAAAAATCCTCACCCGCTTTTTCTCCCTCTCCTTTAGTATTTGCAATGATTGTTTGCACCAATTTGAGTATGTCTTTTTCACTTCTAAGATAAGCAAATGGATTATACTTCATAGACTTTTTGAAGTTTATGGTATTTAGAATTTTTATCTCATATCCATTATCTTCAAGCATCTTACCACACTCAAGGACTATCGTTCCTTTCGGGTCCGTAACGCAATAGCTACTGTGCATTTGCATTAGGTTCGGCTTGACATAAAACCTTGTCTTACCACTTCCAGATCCTCCTATGACAAGCACATTTTTATTTCTTGCATATTTAGGATTAGCAGGTCTGCCGTTCATGGTTAATCGTTCTGTTTGCGTAAGCAGGATATTGTTTTGAAACTTCTCATCTACATAAGGCTCAATATCTTTCGCTGTTCCCCATCTCGCCGATCCATATTCTTCATTATGACGAAATTTCTTTGCATTTTTCCCTTTTGTATAGACAATGAATTTGATTAAAGCAGCTACTCCTACGCCTATTAGAATATCAGTTGGATGAAGACTTGGAAGAAAGCTCATGGTGTTAAGTTCCAATATACCTTGAAAGATTTTGTCTATTACATCGCCACCAGTATATGCTCTTACATGATGAGAAAAGATATTGCCAACATAGAAAAATGCAAGATAGGGAATGTTCTGCTTTAGAAACTTTGCCTTATCTTGCACCTTAAATAAGACTTTGATGTCTTTTAGTATCTTATCTATCATAGGCTTTGCTCCTTTTGTTTATTTTTGATTTTCTCTTTTGAAATAGAGTTTTTAGCCATCTCTTTGAACTTCTCAATATTCTTGTGAATAGATTCTTTCCTTTCTGCTTTCTTTTCTGATTTTGAAAGAGCGTGCTTAAAAGCTTTATCCATCACTTTCATATCTTTGGCTTGAAAGAATACAGAGTTTTTACCTGTCTCTTTATTTTTCATCACTGAAAATTTAACACCGTATCTATTCAACTCTTTTTTAAGTTCTTTAAGCTCAGATTCTTCCACTGGTATTTCTTCAAGCTGTCCCTTTTTAACCATATCTTTTAGCTTTACTTCATTTCCGTTGGCATTGATCAGTTTTTCAAGTCCTCCTAATTTCTCTGCTTCTTTCATCAATTTTTTTAATAAGTTTAATAGAACTTTTCCAGTAACTTTACCAGCATTTATCTCCATATTTAAGGTCTTTCTTGCTATTTCTTCATTGATCACATCAATATCCTCCTCTCATATCATAGCTTACAAGAGCCGAATAATAGGCATCTATTCCACTTGGTGCATTATAAGCGGCGGTCAGTACAAAAGCTCTTATATTTCTAATCTTATATTCATTTTATCTTAATATTCCTACTAAGTACTCTAAATGTCCTGAATTAAGTTTCCTAAATCTTTCCTTTACTACTTGGACAGATATCTTTGTTTGGTTGATAGTAATGAAAGATTCATCATCTAATACCATTACATCTGCCAGTATCTTTAATATTTCATCAAACTCTTCAGCCACACGCTTATTCCCAATACTCATATGTTCATAATATCCTGTTTGGTGTCGCAATTCTTCTAAACAATTTTGATATATATTTTTATAGCTTATATCTATCCTCCCTCCCTTCATATTCTCTGAAACTAATTGATTCTTTTCTTTGATGGAAGGATGGATGGAAATATATGCTGAATTATTTGTAGTATTATTTGTTGTATTCTCTGGTAATGGTTGGTGCAAATTATCCTTTTGCATTAGTGCATTTTGAACCTGTGCATTAGTGCAATCTGCATTATTGCATTGGCTGATTTTGCCCTTATCCATTGATGCATTTTGCCCTAATGCATTGGGCATAGAATTTTTTAATGCTTCTGTTTGTATTTTTTGTTTTTTTAAATCCATATCCATATATAATTCTTCAAGTTTATCATTATTAATTGTATACCATTTTGTTTTATCTCTTGGATCCTTATTGTAATTTCCAACTAAAAGATAACCTGCTTTTTCTAACTTTGAAAAAGTCCTTTTTACTGTATCAAAGCTCATATAGTCAAAATCATTTTCTTGCCATGCTCTAATTGAATTATATGTCCAGTATTTACCATCATGATAATTCTTTCCTGATTTTTTATTTATTTCTATCCAATAATTAATCTGCTGTAGTATGAGTGCTTCGTTTAATCCTATTTCTCTAGCAAGAGTTTTATTCGCAACAATAGGTTGTTCATCAAATAAATACATACCATCAAACACTCCTTTCTTTTTTCAAATAAAAAGACGATAGTTTTTCTCTATCGCCTTTGGTAACCATTTTTATGAAATTTTTTCATGCAAAGTTTTTTATGCTACTCTTTTAGCAATCATCACACCAACCGGTGCAAGCCCTCCATGTACTAATTTCATTTCAATTACTGAAAATCCATATTCTTCAATAAAATCTTCAAATTCCTTTTTATCCCATTCTTTATACATCTTAAATCCTAAAATAGACATCAAGCTTTTTATAATTTTACTTTGCTTTCCCTCTTTCCACAGAAAAGTAGGGGCAAACAAAACACCATTAGATTTTAACACTCTATATATTTCCTTCATTGCCATATCCGGATTAGGCATAATATGAAGTGCATTAGCGATTACCACACAATCAAATTCTCCATCTGCAAATGATAATGTTGTTGCATCAGCTATTTCAAATGTAAGGTTTTCGTATTCTCCATGCTTTCTTGCTTCCAGAATCATTCGTTCAGAAAAATCTGTTCCAATCCAACTTTTGACTTGTTTCGAAAGATTAAATGACAATTGCCCTGAGCCACAAGCAAGTTCAAGTACATTCATGTCTTTATTCAAATAAGGACAAATATATCCACAAACTTTATCATAAACTCCTTTATCTTTTCTCATAAAAGGAGCATATAGCTTGGCAAATTTATCCCAAAATTTTTTATTGCTTTTATCACCCACTGTCAACACTCCTCTTAATATATATTATCTTGGTGATCATTTATATTGACCTTATTTTCCCATTTATACTTTCTAAAAAAGCTATAACTACTGCTCCAACCATCGGTATTCCATATGGGCTTAATAAAAAACTTAATACCAAAGTTTCTATACCAAGTGATACATCTTTTTGTATAAATGAGCCTATCGTAGCAACTATACACATCAACATCAAAAGGTAAAGAATAGTTGTTCCTATGCCGAGCAGGAATGTCAAAAATGCAGTGAGGATACTTAATACCAAGCTAATTGGAAATAAGATAATTTTTAATATCCATCTCATAAATACCATCCATTTATACTAAATCATTTTAAAATGTCTTAAAGCATCCATGATAGCTTCTTCTTTTTCAGGCGTACACTGTGGGATAGCCTGATTATCTTTTTTAGATTTATTATAATGTTCTCTCATTTCAATCCCACATTTCTTTTTAATTTGAGCAATATAGAGTGTAGAAACTTTTAGTCCAAATTTTTCTAATGCATACTCCTTGATTTGAGCGTATGTTGCTTTACTCTCTGCACTTGTCAAATCAAGCTCATCCAGCTTTATTTCAACATCTATATGCTTATCGACATCGAGTTTGGACAAAAGTGCTACCGTCTCCACGTGATGTGTTTGTGGAAACAGATCTACTGGTTGAACCTTTTTGAGCTGGTAGCCTAGTTCTTCATAACGTTTGATGTCACGCGCCATGGTGGCTGGGTTACAAGACACATAGGTAATTTTATTGGGTGCCATAGCCACACTGGCTTGGATAAAGCTTTCTGTTAGGCCTTTTCGTGGCGGATCTACAAGAATAAGGTCTGGTTTGATGCCATCTTTAGCCCATGTTGCCATGGCATTTTCTGCGGTATCTGCAACAAAATGGGCATTGGTGATGCCATTCAGAGCTGCATTTTTTTGGGCATCTTGGACAGCTGCTTCAATCACTTCAACACCGTAAACTGCTTTAACTGTTTTAGCAAACGATAGGCCGATGGTTCCTATACCTGAGTAGGCGTCTATAACCACATCATCTTTAGATAGTTCTGAGAAATCAATGGCTGTTTGATAAAGCTTTTCTGCCATAACTGTATTAACTTGATAGAAAGATTGGGCTGAAATTTCATAGCGATTCCCTAACATGGTATCGGTAATGGTATCTCTACCATAGAGGGTGCGGAACTCTTTACCAAAGATAGCATTGGTATTCTTATCATTAATGTTTTGGATAATAGACACCACTTCTGGGAAGGCTTCAACAATTTTTTCAATAACTTGGTCAACACGGAATACTTTTGGCCGTGTGGTCACTAATACTAGCATCATTTCTCCAGAGTAATGGCCTCGGCGGACAACAATATTTCTTAAGAGACCTGTTTGTTCTATTTCATTATACGGTTTAACATCAAAGCGACGCAAGAGATCTCGAACGAAATTAATAAGACAATCAATGTCTTTATTCTGAATATAGTAATCTGAAATGGGTACTAACTCATGGGAATGTTTGCGGAAAAATCCTGTTTCTAACTGACCATTAACACGTCTGACAGGGACTTGAGCCTTATTTCGGTAAGCTAGAGGTTCTGCCATACCAAGCGTGCTTTCAATCGCCACGTCGCTGATGCCAGCAATTTTATAGAGACTATCTTGAACTTGTTTCTGCTTGAAAACCAGTTGATCTTCGTAAGCCAGATGTCCAAGGTCTGCAATGCCTGTTCGTAAATAAGCTAAATTGACATCTCTATTTCTAGCTGATGACAGGCGATGATAGGCTTCTACTTTGCCAAAGCCCCTGTTTTTATTAATCTTTAAGACACGCATGTCAATCACTTCTCCGGGCAAGGCATTGTCCACAAAGAAAACAAGGCCATCGTGTTTAGCTACACCTACTCCTTCATGGCTTAAATCTGAAATTTCAACTTGGATAATATCATTTTTTGTCAACATTCTTATTCTTTTTCCTTTTCTAGGGCTAATCATTGCTCATAAAAAGAAGAGCAACTTTAGTTACTCTCCATTATACCATATTTTAGCGCAGTCCTAATTTAGCTAACGTTTTTTGATACTTGTCAAAATCAATGTGAAGGGCTTGGCCACCATACATATCATATTCATCAACCCAATCGCCATTTTCTGGGATGGTAACGTGCTCAACCCCATTTTTTCCACTGCCTAAAATAGAAACCCCGTTTTTGAGGACAAAAGGAAAGGAAACATTGGTCGAAGTCAAGGCATAAATTTTACCAATGGCTGCAGAACCTGTAAAGAGTTTAGCTGGGTCCTTAATTTGGGACATAACAGCTGACATGACCTGTTGCTGACGGACGGTTCGTCCAAAATCTCCCTCATCATCTTTACGAAAACGGGCATAATTCAACAAGGTTCTACCGTCCATCTGTTGTTCTCCAACGTCGATGGTTTGGTTGGGAACAACCCCATCTTTCATTCGTAAATCATCTGGAACTTCTACGGAGTCAACGGCTACACCACCTACTGTTGCAAATTTAGCATCAATTGTAACACCATTAGGGAAAAGTGTGTCAATAGCTTCTGCAAAGGTTTCAAAGTCAACCATCACATAATACTTGATGTCAATGTCAAAATTATGTTTGAGGGTTTGGCGAACAAATTCTGCCCCGTGATGATTTTCTTGTTCTCCTAAATTGAAGGAAGTGTTTAACTTAAGGTCATAGGAATCACTATCATTATAACTATATCCTGGAATGTTAACCAAGGTATCTCGCATAAAGGAGACCATTTTGGTTTTTTTATCTTTATTGCCGACATTAACAACCATAATGGTATCTGTCCGAGCTTCGGTAGAGCCTTGGGTAACCCTCTGATCAGAACCTAGAATAAGGATATTGGTTCCGTCTTTGGTCTCTTTGCCGTTAAAGGCTTGAGAAACAGCTGGCTTGTAATTGACTTTGTTAGTAGACACCTCAAAAATGCCTTTGGCAAACATGAAACCGAGCCCTAAGACCATGACCAGTAACAGTAAGCCAATCAGTTTAAAAAACCCCTTCAGGTAGCTCTTTTTCTTGCGGCTTCTTTTTTTAGTCTTTGGCAGTGGTGTTGGGTCAGCATAGTCTTCTTGATAAGTATAATCACCATATCTCGGGTTCAGGTCTTGGGGATATTCTTGACAATAGCCATAGACTGGTTCTTGGCTAACCATGGCTTGACGAGTGGCTACTTTAGCCTGTCTTTTTGAGCGGCGGTTTTCTTCCCTAGGATATAAGGGCAAGCCACTAGGACCTAAGGGTGCTCCTTCTTCAGTGTAAGTCTGGTCTAGGTAAGTTTTGGGATAATCCCCTTGGTAGTAACCGTCTACTGGATAGGAAGTCGGCTGCCTTACCTCACTTCGACTTTTCGAAGAACTAGAGTGGGTACGACCAGCCTCCATTTTTGACTTTAAAAAAGCAAACTCTCTTTTTTCATTCTCACTAAGGTAAGTTAGGTTCCTTAGGAGATAAAAATAACGCAATTCTTCATGGTGACTAAGGCCACCGCTGGTGTATTTTGTCATATCATGTCATCTCTTAGTATTACAATACAATCTATTCTTTTTAACTAGCACTTCTATTATAACCTATAATGGTCAGATTGTCCTCTCAAAATTTTAATGATAGCAGATTAACTAGTTTTATTTACTGATTTTTTAATAAACAACTATTAGAACCTTGGTGTTCTAATAGACCTTCCAAAAAACAGCTGACCTCTGTGACATTAACTATTTTGCCAAAGAAACAAACTTAAAAAGCGGCAATTAGTTTTGCGACTTCTTCAGGTCTACGATAATCAACATGAATCACTAAATCTGCTAGACCTTCATAAAGTGCCATACGACGCTTGTAAAGCTGATGAAACTCTTCTTTAGTGTATTTGAGAAAAAGAGGCCTTTGAGATAGGCTATCCTCTTGCAAGCGTTGGTAGAGGACTTCAAAGGAAGCAACCAGTAGAATATTATGCTGCCGATTTGCTGCCAACAAGCGACGATTTTCTTCCGAAACCACAACACCGCCACCTGTAACAATCACAATATCCTCTTTTTCCAAGAGCAGCTGTCTCAAAATCTGGCTTTCAATCTCTCTGAAGGTTTCTTCTCCATACTGATCAAAAAAACTCGCAATTGACATGCCAATTTGAGTCTCAATGATGGCATCCATATCTTTGCACTGGCCGTCCAATTGTTTTGAAACGGTTGTTTTGCCTACTCCCATAAACCCTAATAAAACTTTAACCATGGCATAACCTTTCCAAATCGGTGAAAAAGCTTGGGTAAGACGTCATGATAGTCTCTTCTCTTTCCAAAATAACTTCCCCTTGTGATACGAGTAAAGCTGCAATAGCTGTCATCATGCCAATTCGATGATCTCCAAAGGTACTTGTTTGGGTTCCATGAAGGGGGGTCGGACCTTGAATCATCATACCATCAGCTGTCGCTTCAATATTAGCACCCATACTATTAAGAATATCGGTTACCACTTGAATACGATCTGTTTCTTTGACCCGTAATTCTTGGGCATCTTTAATGTGAGTAGTACCTTGTGCCTGTGTGGCCATCAGAGCAATAACGGGCAACTCATCAATCAATCGCGGAATAAGTTCTCCTGAAATCGTGGTTCCTTTTAAATGAGAATATGTCACACAAAGGTCAGCAGCTTGGGACTTTTCCTCAATGTTTTCGTAAGTGACCTGTCCACCCATTCGTTCAATCACCTCTAAAACACCCGTCCTTGTAGGGTTGATCCCGACATTTTTGAGAAGAATAGCTGAGCTGGGAATAATCAGCCCTGCCACTAACCAGAAGGCAGCGCTGGAAATATCTCCTGGTACAGTCACTTCTTGCCCTACTAAGGTCTGAGGACCAGTCAATCTAATCGTTTTTCCTTCAACAGCAAGTTGCCCACCGAATTGCTCAATCATTTCCTCGGTATGATTACGGGTTATTTCTTTTTCAATCACCTGTGTGGTTCCACGTGTTTGCAGAGCTGCCAATAAAATAGCTGATTTTACCTGAGCAGAAGCAACAGGTAGAGAATAGCTTATTGGTCGTAAATCATGGCTTCCTTTTAACTTAAGAGGGGGGAAATGCTTAGCACCTTCTCCTGATACCTGAGCACCCATTTGAGTTAAGGGAAGAACAATACGATCCATTGGCCGCCTTGATAAACTATCGTCACCCGTCATCATCACTTCAAAAGATTGTCCTGCCAATAATCCAGCCATCAGGCGCATGGAGGTACCAGAATTTCCCATATCAAGAATGCGATTGGGAGCCGTTAGCCCTTGAAAGCCTTGACCATGTACGATAAGTTGATCCTCTATTTCGTCAATACGAACACCTAAATCTCTAAAGGTTTGTATAGTAGAAAGCACATCTTCCCCCTTTAACAAACCTTTCACTCTTGTGTCTCCTTCTGCTATGGCCCCTAAAATCACTGCTCGGTGACTAATAGACTTGTCTCCCGGAACCTTAATTATTCCTCGCAAGGGGCCTGCATTTGTTTGTAATTTCATCGTTTTGCCTCACTGTTTCTTATCTTTTAGGCTCCTTCAACCGCTGAATGCTCTGCCAGTCAGAGCCTGTTGATAAAAAATGAAGTAAGAAAGAACTTTCCTACTTCATTCATCGTTGACATGCTTTCTTTAATCCCTGTCGTCTTCATCAAAAGAGGAAGCTTGGGACTGGTCAGCGTCATTGCCCAAGGTTTTTTTGAGAATGGAGACCACATCACCACTGCGTCCTTCAAGCTTGCCCATGGAAATTTCCTGATAGGTAGCGTTAAAGACGGCTCCCAAAATCAAAATTCTGGCTAAGAAGATAAACCATAACATGATAATGAAGATCATCACCGAACCAAAAGTTTTGATATCCACCATTCGTTCAACGTTATGCACCACATAGTTGCCAACCATATTACTCAAAAAAGTCATGACAAATGATGTGAATAAGGTTCCCGGTAAAATGTAACGAATTTTTTTAATCTTAACATTGGGTAGCAAAAAATATAATAGCATCAAGCCGACAAAAATAATCAAAACGGTAATCGGCTGAATTAAGAGTAAGAAAACTGTCGTGATATTATCACTCAAATGGTAATGGTTGTCCAACACTTGAATGGCCGCCTTTGAAAAGGTTGAAAAAATTAAGGCAAAGGCTAATAAGAACAAAATAATCAAACTGGTCAATAGACCAACCAGATGACCGATAAAGAAATCTCGATGTTGAGAAGCTCCATACGCCTTATTAACAGCTTTTTGCAAGGAGGTCAAACTTCGTGACATGGTCCACAAACCCGTCAAAGTCGCCACTCCCAAGACACTGCCAGAAGGTTTAGAAAAGATATTGACCACAATCGAAGAAGCTGGCCTAAAAATATCTTTAGGTAGGTTTTGTTTCATCAAACGCAAGAGGTCTGAAATATCAATATTGAGGTAAGGAAAGATATTGGCTGCAATAATAACCAATGGAAAGGCTGTCAAGATAAGGTAATAGGCAACCGCAATGGCAGACAAATCCATCTCTGCACTTTGAAAATGCCTCATAAAAGCTTGAATTGGTTCATATTGCCACTTGGACATCACCTTATCAAAGAATTTTTTTTCTGCCATTTTAGTAAGTTCTTTCTTCCCCCTGACTTGTTAAGATAACTGGACCATCTTTAGTAATCACAAATTGGTGTTCATACTGGCAAGATAAGCCACCGTCTAGGGTTTTGTGAGCCCAACCTGTTTTGATGTCAGTGTCAATTTCCCAAGTTCCTGTATTAATCATCGGCTCAACGGTCAAGACCATTCCTTCTTTTAGCCGAAGACCACGACCCGCTGTCCCATAATTTGGTACCATCGGCTCTTCGTGCATGGTTGGTCCAACACCGTGTCCTACAAGGTCACGCACGACACCATAACCAAAACTTTCCGCATATTCTTGAACAGCTGCGCCAATATCGCCGATACGATTGCCAATCACTGCTTTTTCAATGCCACGGTACATGGCTTCTTTGGTCACGTCCATCAATTGTTTCACTTCGTCAGATGGTGTTCCAACGGCATAAGCCCAGCACGAATCAGCTAAACCACCTGTATAAGACTCTGTCCATTTTTTCATCTCAGGCACATTATCAAAATCTAAAGCTGCTACATCAACAATTGATTTATCCAAAGGCTCGCTTAATACCATGTCAACTTTAAGCAAATCCCCTTCTTTAAGAATGTAATGTCGGGGAAAGGCATGCGCTACTTCGTCATTTAAGCCGCAACAGGTCGCATAGGGATAGTCCATCATGTGACCATCAACCCCAATTTGCAAAGGAAGAACGTTGTCTTCTTTACAACGGCGACGAACGTATGCTTCCACTTCCCACATGTCCACACCAGGCTTAATAATCTCTCTTAAGCCAATATGAATACCTGCTAAGAAGTCTCCTGCTCTATCCATCGCTTCTATTTCGCGGGCAGATTTCAATGTTATCATTGTTTTGTTTCTCCTCTAATTTATTTTCGTTGTAATAATAGCTTTGGCAATCACTTGAGCATCGACAAAAATTTCGATATCAATAGTACTGCTTCGTCTATTTTCCGTAATAATTTTGGGATATATCTTTAATTGATCATCAATTTGAACAGCATGTAAAAAGTATATCATCATTTGTTCAATAATGATATTTTTTTGATGCTTTTTCGTCAGCACTCGAACACTGATTTCTTTGAGAAACTCTGAAATAACCCCATTTGACATGTTACCAGTGCTATCAATCATGGTCGGCTCAATCAGTACCTGATAATAATCAAGAGTCTCTTCAAGGCTTGACAAAATCTGTTCACTGTATGTATATAGGTTACTTGGTTGGCTGTTAGGAAGGTTTTCCATGGCTTGTCTGCGGGTAATAATCCCCAGCAAAGCATGCTCTTCATCAACCACAGGTAACATGTTTAGGTCTTCAAAAATCATTTTTTGACTGATATTTGCAAGACTGGTATTTGGTTTAGCTGTAATTGGATTTTTAGACATGACCTTGGTAAGCTTGGTAGTTGGCAACTGATCCACCACATCACGCATACTGACCACACCAATTACCTTTGCCTTGTGATCTAGTACTGGAAACCTTACCTGTCGTGTCTTTTTGATGAGAGTATTGAATTCTTCAATGGCATTATCCTCATACAGACAACCATAGTCCTTGACAGGAATCATGACCTGTTCAACAGTTTTAAGGTCTGTTTTGATGCGGATATTAGACAAGGCATGGTTAATCATGGTCGCAACTGTAAAGGTATCGTAATTGGTCACCATTACAGGGATTCCTTGACTATCTGCCGTTTCAATGACACGTTTAGAGACTGGAAATCCACCCGTTACCAAAATGGCATTATGATTTTCCAGAGCTAGCAGCTGGATATTTTCACGGTCACCAACAATTAAAAGCCCTCCTTTAACGAGGTAGCGGCGAATATTTTGTTGGGTCATAGCACCAATCGAGAACTTGCTAAACTCATGCCCCAAGCCAGCATGCCCAGCTAGCACTTCAGAATCACTAATGCGAGCAATTTCAGCGTAGGTGAGACGGTCAATACGTACTCTGCCCTTTTTCTCAATACGGACAGTTCCACTCCTTGGCTTGGTTTCGACAATGCCTCTATTTTCTGCTTCTTTAATAGCTCGATAAGCCGTTCCATCGCTAACCTTTAAATGGTTTGAAATACTTCTCACACTCACTCGTTTGCCAATAGCTAATTTTTCCAAATAATCTAAAATGTCTTGATGTTTACTCATAATGATTATCACCTATCGTTAGTTGGTATGCTTTATAATCACGCATCTTGTGGGTATTGCGGTCACTGCCTTTAAAACGTTTTTGAAAATGAAAGCCAACCTTTTCTGCCACTCGTTGACTAGCAGTATTTTCTAAGTGAGTGATAAGCTGCAACTGTTTTAAGCCAAAGGTTTGAAAAGACAAGAAAGCTAACGTTTTTAAAACTTCAGTCATGATACCTTGTCCCCAATAGGTTTGATGCAAAAAATAACCAATCTCAGCACTAGCCGTTTTGGCATCGTAGTGTTCTAATCGAATAGAACCAATGAGCTGGTGCGTCAGCTTATCTTCAATCGCCCAAACACCTAAAGGCGCCTTCATAAATCCATGCACCAAAAGGTAATCACTCTCTACCTTGGTCCTTGTGTTAGGAAACACATAATGAAGGTGTTTGGTATCAGTAACCATCTCATAAAAAGCTTGATGATCCGCATATTGAAAGGGTCTCAAGACCACTTTTGGCGTGTCGAAAAAAGCAAATGCTGCCAGTTGTGTCCAAATATCCATGTCTTACCTTTCAAAATACCTGTATTAGTTCTATTATAACAAATATCCTCTGAATATTCTATAACAGTTTGAAGCTTTCTCAACGGTGCCACACTACAAAGTTGACCTTTTCACTTACTCTTGATAAATTTCCTTCGTAACAACCCTCCTTATCTGTACCAGTTTTAATCAATACAAAAAAGAAAAACTCCTAAAACAAGATAACATAAGCGTTTCAAGAATTGGTTGACATCATGATCATTCAATCGTTTGCGTTGACACCTTCTAAAAATAGACTTTATCTTCAATCTGGGGAGTGGGAAAGAACTCATAGCAATCAACAAAGAGTTCGTTTTCCCACCCCCGCACAGTTGATTAGGCTATCTTTGAAGATTGACAAGAGAACAAAGCTGCCAATCAACCACTGCGTCTTGCAATGCTAGCTTAAATAAAATTAGGAGTTGGACTTTTTACCCAGCTCCTTTTCTTTTCTTCTTTTTCCTAAGGTAAAAAAGCTGTACGCTTAACTGTCATAATATGTAAAAGCATAGCATCATGCGCTGCAATAGGGTTTCTTTCCTTGATTGCGGTTAAAATATCTCGGTGGGCTTGTAAGGAACCTTCTTTCATCTGGTGATTTGTGTCATTCGCATTTATCAGATGAATTGACTTGTTAATGACAGGCAATAAACTATCCATGGCAATATTGCCACTAAATTTAGCCATCATGGAGTGGAAAGTCACATCCAACTGCAAGTGTTTAGGATCTCCAGCTGCTACGGCCTCTTCAATTTCCACAACGATTTTTTCCAACTCTTTAATTTCTTTTGGGGTGGCATTCTGGGTTGCTAATGCTGCAATGCGTGGTTCCAATAAAAGGCGTAACTCAAACAAATCAGCTGTCAATTTTGCCGTATCCTTAACCAAAGAAAATCCAAGTGGATCCTCTGACACACCTTTTTTAGAACTGACATAGGTCCCAGACCCTTGTCTTACTTCTAACACATTGCGGGTTGCCAAACTTCTGACAGCTTCACGGATGGTACTGCGACCCACATCTAAATCTTGAGCCAATTCATACTCATTAGGGAGTTTGGCTCCCACCTCATAACCACGTTCTAAAATCAGATGCAATAAGCGCTCAGCTGTTTGTTCAACTAATGGTCTAGCCATAGTGTAATCCTCTTCCTGTTTCTGTTGTTTCCTATTTTACACTATTTTTTCTTGTAATTGTAGTTAGGAATAGCCGTCCAACGTTTTTTGAACTCTCTCACAACCTGTTTAGGTTGACGATTTCGTGAGAATAGTCCTTTATGGTTTCCTTGCACACGGAAAATCATCAAGTTGGTTTCAAAATCTGCAAAATTCCACACCTGTTCCCCAACAAGGTTAGGAATCTCATCAAACACACCGTGAGTCATCTCGTAAAAACCACATTGAAATTCTTCTGTATAAGGAATATCCCACATGGAATGTAAACCAGGCAGGGTATCTGCCCCATACTCAGTCATGAGGATGGGTTTATCTGGGAACTTGCTCTGCCATTCTAACAACTCCTTGCGAAGACCAGCTTCTCCCCTAACGAGATCACCGTGATCCACATACCAGGCGTAGTAACGATTTAAACAGATGACATCAACCAAGTCCATTACCTCATCACGGTCTGGTGTAGCCATTAAAATGTTGACCAATGTCACTGGACGTTTTTGTGGATCTAATTCTTTATAAAGAGCAACTAGAGGTTCAAAATAAGAATCAGAGACAAAAGTCATCTCAGCCCACAAAAAAAGAGAAGCTTGTCGCTTCTCCCTAGTCTTCGATTAATTGAATATCTGCTCCTAAAGCTGTTAACTTAGCAATAATATTGGCATAGCCACGCAAAATAAACTCAATATTTGTGATTTCAGTCCTACCTTCAGCCATCAGACCTGCTGTCACTAGAGCAGCCCCAGCACGCAAATCAGTCGCCTTAACGTTGGCACCCGTCAAGTCATTTGGCCCTTGATAAACAATTTTGCCACCAAGAACAGAGATACCTGCTCCCATACGAGCTAATTCAGGCACATGGTTAATGCGTTTTTCATAAATGGTATCAATAATGCTACCTCGTCCCTCTGCTTTTAGCAATAAAGGTGTTAAGGGTTGTTGTAAATCAGTTGCAAACCCTGGATAAGGGGACGTTTTGATGGTCACCGCCTTGAGGGTTTCTTGCTTTTCAACAAAGATGGCATCTTCTTCCACAGTCATGCGAACACCCATCTCTTCTAATTTAGCAATGAAACTTTCTAAGTGCTCATAAAGGACATTAGTCACTTTAACCCCATTTCCAATAGCTGCTGCTAAAGCAATATAGGTCCCCGCTTCGATACGGTCTGGAATCACTTGATGTCTGGTTCCATGTAATCTATCAACACCTTCAATAGTGATTATATCTGTTCCCGCTCCACGAATATGAGCTCCCATATTATTCAAAAGGGTTGCAACATCAATAATTTCAGGCTCGCGTGCGGCGTTTTCAATAACCGTTTTTCCTGTTGCTTTGGCTGCTGCAATCATGGTATTAATAGTTGCCCCTACGCTAACAGTATCCATGTAAATATGAGCCCCATGAATCTTTTGACCATTGGTGGACAAATTCATGTTTTCTCCCTCATAAGATACAGTAGCTCCCATTGCCTCAAAAGCTTTCAAATGTAAATCAATTGGTCTTGGCCCTAAATCACAACCACCAGGTAAGCCAACAACAGCCTGACCAAAGCGTCCCAAAAGACTACCATAGAAATAATAGGAAGCTCGAAGGCTATTGATTTTACCATAAGGCATCGGAATATCTTGTACCCCTCTAGGATCAATCTCTAGAGTGTCCCCGTGGTAGTTTACCTTAGCTCCCATCAATTCCATGATTTCAATCAGACTATCTACATCACTAATAGCAGGAACGCCGTCTAAGGTTACAATATCATCTGCCAAGATAATCGCTGGGATAAGGGCAACAACACTATTCTTTGCTCCTGAGACTGCCACTTCCCCAGACAAGGCTTTTCCGCCATTAATAACAATTTTACGCATACATTCAAAACTTTCTTATACTAGAATTCAACCTTTTCATTTTATCACAAATCATGTCAACTGACAATTGTTAACGTCTTAATTTTTAATAATTTCATTAAAGTGCTTCATTTGGAAAGTTCTAAAATGAAGTTGGCCACCTAAGGGTATCAAAAAAGCGGAGGAGACTGAGTAGCTCTTCCACTTTATTCACTCATCATACCAAAGATTAAGACAATGTTTTAACAACTTCGGTTAAGGTGTCTACCTTATCTAAACGTTCCCACGGCAAGTCAATATCTGTTCTTCCCATATGTCCATAAGCAGCGGTTTGTTTGTAGATAGGGCGTTTTAAGTCAAGCATTTGAATAATGCCTGCTGGACGCAAATCAAAGACTTGGCGAATAGCCGCTTCTAAAATACCTTCAGAAACCGTAGACGTACCAAATGTATCTACCCGAACAGATACAGGCTGAGCAACCCCAATCGCATAAGCCAATTGCACTTCTGCCTTGCTTGCAAGTCCTGCTGCCACAAGATTTTTAGCAATATAGCGAGCAGCGTAAGATGCAGAACGATCCACTTTTGTTGCATCTTTACCTGAAAAGGCACCGCCACCATGGCGTGAGTAGCCTCCATAGGTATCCACAATAATCTTACGTCCGGTCAAACCAGAGTCCCCTTGAGGGCCTCCGATAACAAAACGACCTGTTGGATTAATGAAGAACTTTGTTTCATCATCTAAATAATGCGCTGGAATAATTGCCTTGATGACTTTTTCAATCACGTCCTGACGGATTTGGTCATTAGTAGCTTCTGGATCATGTTGCGTTGAGATAACCACTGTATCCACACGGACTGGTTTATCATCTTCGTCATATTCAACGGTTACTTGCGACTTGGCGTCTGGGCGTAGATAACTCATCTCATGTGACTTACGTAATTCGGCTAAACGACGCACCAATTGATGAGCTAAGGAAATAGGTAAAGGCATCAATTCTGGTGTTTCATCGATGGCAAAACCAAACATGAGCCCTTGGTCACCCGCTCCAATATGGCTAAGGTCATCAGTATCACCTTCTCTGCTTTCAAGAGCTTCATTAACCCCCTGAGCGATGTCGCCAGATTGTTCCACAAGTGATGGGTGTACTCCTACTGATTCTGCTGAAAAGCCATATTCTGCTTCTGTATAACCAATTTCTGCAATGGTGTCACGGACCACACGGTTAATATCAACGTATGCTGTTGTTGAGATTTCTCCAAAAACATGGACGGAACCTGTGTAAACACAAGTTTCTGCGGCCACATGGGCTTCTGGATCTTCTGCTAAAATAGCATCCAAGATAGCATCTGAAATTTGGTCTGCAATCTTATCTGGATGCCCCTCAGATACTGACTCAGACGTGAAAAGTTTACGTTCTGACATAAAAATGTCCCCCCTAATATGTTAATTCTTCCTTTTGCAGTCACATTGACCACAAAGCAAGAAGTTGCCTAATCCTTTCTTCCTAAATGATTGAGCAAGTTGATCGGTCAAAACCAAACTTAGCTAATCAGTTACGGTTTTATTGGTAAGACAACTAACTAGACCACTGACGTGGCTAGCGTCCATTGACCAGATAAAGAGTGTCTGACAATAGTGTTGAGTTACAAAGAATCCGGTCTCCTTGTTGAGAGGAAGTCACCACAAAATAAGTCTTAGACGAAGTAATTTAGCCAAAGGGAGAGCGACTATTCCCCAAGGTAAGCCAACAACGTCTCAAAAACATTTCGTTCGACAGACCGTCTTATCGGGACTCAATAATAATCTATTATAACATGTTTTCGCCACTTAGTTGCCATTCTTTTCACTCATTATCCTATTTATTTCAAAAAAACCTCAAGTTATTCTTGAAGGTTTCTTGAAATTCAGTGATACTGTTATCAGGACGATTCAGTTGATGGGGTTATTCTTAGATTAGCTTAGTGAGTATGGTTGTGCTCTTCGTTAGCTTCATCTTCAGCCTCATGGTCGTGATTATGGTTGTCTCCGTGCTCGTGATTATGGTCTTCCTCATCTTCATGTTCATGGCTGTGGCCATGTGATTCCGATGCTTCTTGGACACTTTCTTTCGCTTTAGCAGCCATTGCTGCTTTTTCTTCAGCTGTGCCATTACCCACCATAGAACCTTCTTGAACCGCTGGGAAGTTTTTCGCAATTGCTTCTGGAATATATTGCGCATTTAGTTTAAGGTCTGACAATGGGATATTGTTATGACTAATATCAATGTTAGTAACTGTCTTATTAGGTTCAGACAGATTGACATTTGTTAATTGGTTTTTAGACACGCTTAAAATGTCAAGTGCTGTAAAGTTATTAACTCCTTCTAGAGAAGTCAACTGGTTTCCTGTCACATCCAAGAAAGTGAGTGACCCTTGTTTGTCTTTAAGCACAAGCGATTTGATTTGGTTACCTTCTGCTTCTACTCTAACAATAATACTGCTTGCTTCAATACCTTCAAGTGATTGCAATTGCGCACGGTTAATCGATAGGCTAGATAGACTAGGATTATTTTTCAAGAAATCCAAATGAGTAACCTTGGTATCATTGACCATTAACGTTTCTAATTTTGGCGCTTTAAGTGTTGCTAAATCAACATTAGCATTTCTTGATAAGTCAACAACCATCAATGATTCTTTATGAGAAACAGGACTTAAATCTGTAATCTGATTATTATCAATGTGCAATTCTTGCAATTGACTTAATGATGATAGTGGGCTCAGATCAGAAATCATATTATTGCTCAATACGAGGAATTTAAGGTTCGGTAATTGACCAAGAGGTTTAATATCCTTAATATCATTATCCGCAGCAGCTACTAAGGTCAAGTTTTTGTATTTGCTCAAGAAACTAATGTCTTTCAAGTTATTTTGAGAAATATCAATACTTTCCAAGTGCGGCATCTGATCCATAAAGGTGTAATCTGTCACCCCTGTTTTTGTCATTAACAACTGTTTCAATTTTTTAAATTGTAAAACAGGTGAGATGTCTTTAATTGGGGTAAAGCCAATTCCTAAGATTTCAAGGTTAGGTAATAGGGATAATCCTTTACGTTGCAATGGGTTTTCCCGGCTACCCAAGTCAAGTTTGATAACAGTTGCCAACCATTCTTTCATCTTATTAGAATCTTTTTCATTTGATGGGAATGGGGTTGGAGCATCGTGAGTACGAACGATATCCAAAATAACTTCTTCATCAAAACCTAAAGCACGTAAGGTATCCATGCCAATCTTGTGTTTTTCCAATTCACGAGCATGTTCAATAGCATGTGGATCTGGAATGTCTTTTCCGATTTCAATATCAGACAGCATCAATACGTGTGCATGGTCGTGGTGAGGGTATTCCAAACCGAGTTTCCCATCTTGTGTTTCCACTCGTTTGATGGTTGATGGATCAATGCCCAATTTTTCTGCCAGATAAGCTAATTTTTCTTGGTAGTCTTTTTCACGTTCAGACTGCTCTGGGGTGTGATGAGCTTCCGCTGGCTTTTCTGCTTTTTTAAAGGGATCGTATTGATCTGCCACATGTGCCCAACCACCTTGACGAAGATCAGCAAAGGAAATTGGGTGTAAATGACCATCATGATTAACTAGAATACTGTCTTTTGTTACCCCAACAATTCCTTGACCATTAAACTTAAAGCCATCTGAAGTTGGAAAATGCAAGCCTGGAATACCATTAGCTGTGGCTGTTGAAACAGGTCCACTGATTTGTGGTAAGCGATTAGCAACCTGTTTAGCTTGTAGCTGCGCCTGATCTGATAAGCTTGACTTCAAAATATAATGGAAGTGATCACCGTGGCGAACCGTGTAGCCTAAAGCATCTTCAGCCACAATATCCGCTGGATTAAATTCATAATGGTGATGAGGATCTGCTGCTTTAGAAATCCCTTGGCTAGCTGCTTGCTGAGCAACAGCTGGCTTAGCTAAACTTGCTCCTTTTGGAATAAGGTATTCAAATTGGCTCCCCTTCAAATCAGCATAAAAAATAAAATGTGAGTGACCATCGTGGTCAACAACGATTCCCTGATCTGTTTTTGATAAAATTTTTGAGTCTTTGGTTAAAATAAACCCATCATCTGTTGGGAAATCTACACCCCCCACACCTTTGTGAGCTTTTTTAGGATCTCTTGCTTTTTTAGCCATCTTCGTTTTTTTTGTGGCTGTCTTCTTGCTAGACTGTTTCGTTTTAGGATGATTGGGTTGATGATTAGTTTGTGATTGACAGGCTGCCAAACACAAGTGACTTGCTACTAGTAAGCCTGCTAAGGCCATCATTTTTTTCGTTTTCACGTTTTTCCTCCATAAATTAACCAGTTAATCAGAATATTAACTAGTTAATTATAACAGAAAAAAATGATTTTACAATCTTTTTTTTAGATTCAAATCACTTTATTAAAGTTCGTTAATAAAGAGGTCTCTGTTTTTTTCTACTTGAAATCTCGAACTTTTATACTATACTAGAGATATGAAAACATCCGAAAGAATTTATCAATTACTAGCACAAACCGATGACTTCATAAGTGGGGAATATTTAGCAGAACAACTTAATCTTTCCCGCACATCTGTTTGGAAATCCATCAAAAGCCTCGAAAATCAAGGCCTGCAAATTGAGTCCTTAAAACATAAAGGCTATCGTATGCTTCAAGGGGACATTTTACTCCCCAAAATCATTAGTCAAGATCTTGGTATTCCCGTTAGCTACAATCCTAAAAGCCAATCTACCCAGCTGGATGCCAAACAAGGGATTGAAGCTCATAAGAGTGCTCCGAGACTTTATCTGGCTTCTAGCCAAGAAGCTGCCAGGGGGCGTCTCAATCGGCAATTTTTTGCAGCTAGCAACGGTGGCATTTACATGTCAATGCACCTAAAACCCAATGTCCCTTACACCGATATGCCCCCTTATACCATGATGGTTGCTTCCAGTATTGTCAAAGCCATCTCGCGATTAACAGACATTGATACAGAAATCAAATGGGTAAACGACATCTATCTCGGTAACCATAAAATTGCAGGGATTCTGACAGAAGCCATTACTTCTGTTGAAACCGGCTTAATCACCGATGTCATTATTGGGGTTGGCCTCAACTTTTTTGTAACTGATTTTCCAGAAGCCATTGCCAAAAAAGCAGGCTCTCTCTTTACCGAAAAACCAACTATCACGCGCAATGACCTTATCATTGACATCTGGAAATTATTCTTATCTATTCCTGTCAAAGACCATGTCAAAGTTTACAAAGAAAAATCACTTGTTCTTAATAAACAAGTGACTTTCGTTGAACATAGTCAAGAAAAACATGCTACTGCGATTGATTTAACTGATCAAGGACACCTTATTGTCCAATTTGATAATGGTGACCTTCAAACCTTGCGAAGCGGCGAAATCAGTCTTTCTTCTTGGGAGAATTAGCGGCCTTGATAAGGCTTTTAGTAAATTGATTAATGGCATATACCCGTCTCAAATCTCTAAAGAGTAATAACCCCCAAAATAGAGCAAAGAGATAGTCTCTAGAAAGTAACAAATCGTTGAAAAAATAGGTTTCAAAGGCACAAACAAAGGCCATAAAAAGAAATTGTCGAATAGTCATAGACCTATTATAACAAAAAAACACGATTCTATGAAGAATACCCTCTAGATTGAAGTGAACTTGGTTTTCCAAGACAGTTTCAATCTTTTTTAGTTTCCTTACTTCTCACTACGTAAACCAAGGAATTCAGCCCTCCCATAAAAAACTCCAAAGGCAAGGATAATAACCTTATCTTTGGAGAGAATTGTTATCTCAGTATGGCATGAGAAGTTTTAATCCTCAACAGCCCTAATTTTATCGGCCAAAAAATCAAAGCCTTCTGGAATATCAAGTGGTACTTCTTGCTCTTTTTGAACACCCTCTTTTTGCGATTTCATTTGCTGGGCAAATTCTGAACGGATATGATGAAAATCTGCTTTTGGCACTGCTAAAATATTAGGGGAAAAGCCAGCAGCCTTGCTCATGATATTGCCAAACATAGCGTTGAGGTCTGTACGGTTCATAGCTTGTTCCGCATTAAAAGCAGCTTCAAAGGCTAAAATGGCATTTTCACTATTAGCCAAGACGGGCTCTGATCCCATTAGTAATGCTCGATCTTGGGCAGAGATACTGTCTAAAATTTCATTCCAAGCATTTTTAAGAGCTTCTAAATACTGGCGAGATTGCTGGCTATTTTGAACTGTTTCTTCCATGATTTTCAAAATGGTAACCCGATCAACCTTGTAACTAGCGGTTTTAGGTCTAGTTTTACCTGATTTACTGGACGCTCCTGCCAGCAAATCAGGACACGATTGGAGCTGCGACAATTGTTGTTTAAGTTGTGCCAACTCATTTTTGAGAATTTCAATCTCTGAAGTTAGCTCTCCTGACAAACTCGCTTGGAGCGACGCCAGTTCTTTCTTAGCTAACTGGATGGTCATCATCTCAGCATAAATCCGAGGATGGGTTCCTTTTTTAATTTCAGACAGATGACTAGTAACCACTGTTATCATTTGGAAAATACGATCCATCTCAAGAGACAAATTGACATCAAAAACAGCTGACTGACGCTGATTTTCACCGCCAGCTTTGACCACCAATAAATCACGCAGATAGGTCAGTAAATCTGTCGCAAAGCGGCTCATACTTTTCCCACTATCATAAATAATCTCTAATGCTGCCAGAGCTTGTGTAGCCTGTTCTTGAGAGACATATTGGACATAGTCATCCAGAGCAAGCATGGAAATGGAACCTGTGATTTCTTCGGCAATAGCAATGGTGACCTGATTATCTGGTGACAAACTCAAAGCCTGATCTAAGATAGACAAGGCATCACGCATGCCTCCTTCTGCCCGCCTTGCAATAAGATTCAAGGCATCTACCTCGTAGGCAATACCTTCTTTGTCCAAAACCCAAGCTAAATGCTCTCGAATAGCTTTTTGCTTAATAGCCTTGAATTCAAAGCGTTGCACACGTGATAAAATAGTGGCTGGAATTTTGTGTAATTCTGTTGTCGCTAAGATAAAAACTACATTTTCTGTCGGTTCTTCCAAGGTTTTCAAAAGCGCATTAAAAGCCCCTGTTGATAACATGTGAACCTCATCAATAATATAAACCTTGTAGGTTGCTCGACTCGGAGCATAAGTTGATTTATCTCTAATGTCACGGATTTCATCAACACCATTATTAGAGGCTGCGTCGATTTCAATCACATCTTCCAAGCTTCCATTAGTAATATCACGGCAAATATCACATTGATTACAGGGCTCACCATTGACTTGGTTAGGACAGTTCATGGCCTTGGCAAAAATCTTTGCCGCACTGGTTTTTCCAGTCCCTCTAGGACCTGAGAATAAATAAGCATGGCTAATCTTGCCAGATTCAACTGCCTGCTTTAAGGTTGTAGAAATAACCGATTGTCCCACCATTTCATCAAAGGTTTGACTGCGGTATTTCCGATAAAGGGCTTGATACATCAGTTTTTAACTCCAAACATGTCAAAGGTAAACGTGGTCTTTTCAAGAAGTAGGTCCACAAAGGCTTCTAAATATTCTTGATCAACCTCATCATAATCAGCCACAAGGCTAGAATCCAAGTCTAGCACCCCAAGTAAATGGCCATCTTTCACCATAGGAACAACAATTTCACTCATGGCTGCCGCATCACAGGAAATATAGTTGGCATGCTGCTTCACATCATCTACAATAATGGTCCGCCTAGACTGGGCGGATTCTCCGCAAACACCTTTACCAAGCTTGATATGGACGCAAGAAACCCCTCCCTGAAAAGGTCCAAGAATTAATTCTTTCCCATCAAAAAGGTAAAATCCTGTAAAAACAGAATTGGGTAGGGTCATGTTTAAAAGGGCACTGGCATTGGACAAATTAGCCATAGCATTTGATTCTTTCGCAAATAAGCCTTGTGCCTGCACTAACAGTAATTGGTATTGTTCAATTTTTTTGGTCTTAATCATAGTAATTATTATAACATACCTAGGCTAATTCAGGCAGTTTTTTCTAATACTTCAGCTGTCTTAAATCATCTAGTATTTCAAATAAAAACTCCTTAATCCAATAAAAGTTGGTTAAGGAGCTTCAGTTTAGCACTTTTAAGATAGCATACGTAAAGAGTAAGGTAAGCAGCATTCCCAAATACCAAGTCAGGACAAAATACCACTTTCTCGTTTTATGGTGACAAGACTTGGCGGCTAACCAAGCACCTAGACCACCGCAAAAAAGCGTGGTGAGCAGTAAGGTTTTTTCACTAATCCTCCATTGTCTCTTGATAGCTTTTTGTTTATCAAAAGCGTAAAGGGTAAAAACAAAACTATTCCACAAAAAGAGAACTAATCCCCATTTTAATAACATCTTTATCCTTCCTATTATGACAACTTAAAAAGAGCAGATTCAGACAATCCACTCAATCTTTTTCTTAAACTTCGCCAAGAATACTTGCAATTTTACTGTTGATGACATCAATAGCGACCACATTACTGACTCCCTCTGGAATGACAATATCAGCATAACGTTTACTTGGCTCAATAAATTGATGATACATCGGCTTCACCACACTTGTGTACTGATCAATAATGCTTTCTAAACTTCTGCCGCGTTCCATCATATCACGCTTAATTCGACGAATAATACGAATATCATCATCTGTATCCACGAATAATTTGATGTCCATTAAGTTGCGAAGACGTTCATCTTCCAGAACCAATATACCTTCGACAATAATAACATCCTGAGGATCTTGA
Organism: Streptococcus canis; assembly: GCF_900636575.1. NCBI lineage: Bacteria > Bacillati > Bacillota > Bacilli > Lactobacillales > Streptococcaceae > Streptococcus > Streptococcus canis. The sequence continues at coordinate 1,312,718 of NZ_LR134293.1, read as the reverse complement.
CGAAAAGTCTTATCACTACGAGTGTGCTCTTTGTAGTCGTAAATAGGAATATCCACCGGTCTTCCCGCCAATAATTCTTTTAACTGCTGAATCATAAAGTCAGTGTCGAAAGCCAAAGGATGGTCATAATTGGTTTTGACCCGCTCCTCAAAACTCATGTGCGACTGATCTTTATAGTAAGAATCATGTTGAATCATCGCAATACGAGCATTTGGAAAACTGTCCAAAATTGCGCGTGACACACTTGTTTTACCACCACCGGAACCACCAGTTACACCAATAATAATCGGTTTTTTAAGCATTTTAAACTCCAAATCTAAAAAGTCTTCCCCACTATTTTACCAAATTGAAGCCTATAATGCTATAATGACTATAGAAACAAATAGTAAAAGGAAGACACATGATCACTAAATTTCCCCCTCAATGGCAAGAAAAACTTGACCAAATCGCATTTACCCATTTAACGCCAATCCAAGAGCAGGCCTTTCAACCCATTTTTGATGGCAAAAATCTCCTTGGCATCAGCCCTACTGGAACAGGCAAAACCTTGGCCTATCTCTTTCCAAGCCTCCTATCGTTGACTCCTAAGAAATCCCAGCAACTGCTCATTTTAGCACCTAATACCGAATTAGCTGGTCAAATTTTTGAAGTTGCTAAAGAATGGGCAGAGCCCCTAGGGTTAACTGCACAACTTTTTATTTCTGGAACCAGTCAAAAACGTCAAATCGAACGTCTCAAAAAAGGCCCAGAAATCCTGATTGGAACCCCTGGACGCATTTTTGAACTGATTAAGGTGAAAAAAATCAAGATGATGTCTATCAACACCATTGTTTTAGATGAATACGACGAATTATTAAGTGATTCTCAGTATGATTTTGTTCAAAAAATCAGTCGCCATGTTCCTCGTGACCATCAAATGATTTACATGAGCGCTACTAATAAGGTGGACCAAACTTCCTTAGCTCCAAATACATTCTGCATCAATCTTTCAGGGCAAACCAACGATGCTATTCAGCATTTTTACCTCATGGTTGACAAGCGCAAGCGAACAGATTTACTACGAAAATTTGCTAATATCCCTAATTTCCGTGCCTTGGTCTTTTTTAATAGCTTGTCTGATTTAGGAGCTGCTGAAGAACGCCTACAATACAATGGTGCCGCAGCTGTTTCTTTAGCCAGTGATATTAACGTCAAATACCGCAAAATCATTCTTGAAAAATTTAAAAACCATGACCTATCCCTCCTACTAGCCACAGACCTCGTTGCTCGAGGGATTGATATTGATAACTTAGACTACGTGATTCATTTTGACCTTGCCCGTGATAAAGAAAATTATACCCACAGGGCTGGGCGAACAGGTCGAATGGGAAAATCTGGTGTCGTGATTACCTTGGTTAACCATCCTGAAGACATCAAAAAACTCAAAAAATTCGCCAAAGTTTCCGAAATACAACTGAAGCATCAGCAACTCCTCCCTAAAAAGTAACTGGCTATAAAGAAGTCAATGCACAATAGATAAGCCTACAACTACCTCTTAGTAACAAGATGAACTTATCTTGCCCTAGAAGGTTACTATCGTACCCATGCCTAAAAATCACCTCGTTTATAACCGTTTACCTATCACTTGACCATCGTTTTTCTTGGCTGTGATAGGTTCTTTGAGTTTCTTTTGTTTATTTTTTATACCAATGGTTAAAAAACAGCCCAACTGCTATTGATTGCAATTGGGCGACTTTTTATTACCGAAAAGATTAACTGTCTAAGGCCTACAAATGACCTTTTAGGTATGGTCATAAAGTTCAGACAGGGTCACACATTGGTAACCTTCTGCTTTTAAATACTCCATTACTGTTGGAAGAGCATCAACTGTTGTTTGGTGAATATCATGCATCAGCACCACACCACCAGGTTGCAATTGTTTTTTGAGATTAGCCATAATTCCCTCAGTACTGTGGTTTTCCCAATCTCTCGTGTCAACTGTCCACAACATTTGTGTCAACCCTGAGGCCTGTTGAACCATTGCATTCGTGGCTCCATACGGAGGACGTAAGTAGAGAGGTTTCTTTCCACAAGCTTTCTCAATGGCCTGATTGGTCCTGTTAACCTCACTCTGAATCTGATCCACAGGTAACTTGGTTAGGTTAGGATGATCCCAAGTATGATTACCAATGTCATGGCCAGCTTCGCTAACTCGTTTAACCAAAGCCTCATTATTGACTACCTTTGATCCCATCATAAAGAAACTTGCTTTAGCATGGTATCTGGCTAGAATATCTAAAACCTGAGGTGTTGTGGCAGGGTCTGGGCCATCATCAAAAGTCAGTGCAACTATTTTTTTAGGATGCTGGGCTTCTTCCTCTGCCTTCTTCTTAGCCAAATACTCATCATAGGCAACCTTATCAGCTGCTTCTAGAAAATCTGGATTAATCACATCAAATAAACTTGCTAGGGAAATGGTGATTTCTTTCCCCAGAGTCAGTTGCCCCTCATTGACATCAAAATGATCACTCAATAAATGATTACGATCACTCAAATTGTCATAGTCAGTGATATGGAAGGGCTTATCTGGATATTTTTTACCAACCTCTTGTTCAATGCGCTCTAAATGACCCGATACCAAATCCTTTAAGTGAAAAGGTTGAAAATCCTTTGTGATATGATAGGAGCTAACCACTTTTTCTGATAGTTTTGTCAAATGAAATAACTTTTTCTGATAGACCTTCTTAGAAATGATTAATTTCTGAACAGACTTCAACTGTGATGCTTGAAGTTTAGGTTTTAAGAGAATAACTGCCTTGTCAACCGCTTCATTCTGGTACATAGAAACCGGCAAATTGTTAACAAAGAAATCATCTGCGTTGGCAGTCGGTGAAAAATAGTAATAGTCTTTTTGACCATTTTTAATATGCTTAACTGTTTTTATCGTTAAGTCTGATGTGCTTTTTTTCTTTTCAGCTAATACTAAACGCTGACTATCTTCTTTGGTCTTCCAATGATTAATGGAGATTAGCACCAGACTCAACATCGCAATACTTAATAAACTAACAAGAATAAAATTTAATTTTTTCAATAGTCGCCTCCACTTGTATTACCATTTTAACACAGCCAAGTTAAAAAATAAACCAAAAAAGTTAGGCTAACCTAACTTTTTTAGCTTACTGAATATCAAAAACGACTGATTTAACACTTGTCATCGCTTCAATAGAGTACTTCACTCCTTGAACACCCGCACCAGATTTTTTAGCTCCTAAGAATGGGAAATTATCTGTTCCACGTTGTGTTTTATTATTAATATGAACTGTTCCAACCTCTAGTTGCTCTGCAATGCCAAAGGCTTGTGGAAAATTAGTTGTAAAAATAGAAGCTTGCAAGCCATATTCAGACTCATTAGAAATCTTGATAGCTTCTTCCACAGAGGCTACACGAATAATTGGTAATACTGGACCAAATGGCTCTTCCCAAGCCAAACGCATGTCAGTTGTTACATGGTCAAAGAGGATAGGACAAATAAGATTACCTTCTCGTTTAATATCTGTATGAGCCGTTGCACCCTTGTCAACTGCATCCTTGATTAATCCTTCAACAAAATCAGCAGCTGATGTGTCAATAAGTGGTGTGATGTCTGCATTATCTTCCGGGTTACCAATTGTCAATTGCAAAACCTTATCCCGAATCTTTTCAACCAAGTCATCTGCAACACTTTCCATGACAAGAACACGTTTAACCGCTGTACAACGTTGTCCTGAATACCCAAACGCACCCGCAACAATATTTTTAGCTGCCAGATCAAGGTCAGCATCTTCTAATACGATAGCAGAATCTTTACCCCCTAGTTCTAGCATGATTGGACGCATACCAGCTAGTTTTCCGATACGCTCTCCAATTGGCGTAGAACCTGTAAAGTTTATAAAGTTAACCGCTTCGTGCTCAACGATATAGTCACCAATGACAGAACCACGACCAGTAATTGTATTAAAGACTCCTCCTGGAATACCAGCTTCCGCAAAAGCTTCTGCAAGTAATAAGCCAGAAATAGAGCCTTGTGTAGGTGGTTTAAGGGCAACCACATTTCCTGCAATAAGAGCTGGAGCAATCTTAGAACCTGCCAAGTTAACGGGATAGTTAAAAGGTGAGATGGCAAGAACTAAACCAACTGGCTCACGACGAACAATGGCAATTTTTTTCTTACTAGCAGCTTCAAAGCTACCACCCTCAAGAACTTCACCTTCCATACGAAGCCCTTCTTCTGCTGCATAGTTAATGATTTCAGCGGTACGAATAACTTCGCTAACAGCTGCCTTGTGACCTTTGGCTACTTCTTTTGAAAGAATTGCACCGATCTTTTCAGCATCACGTACTAAAATATCAGCAGCTTTATGAAGGAAGGCCGCACGTTCTACATAAGAAAGAGCCCTCCAGCCTGCCAAGGCTTGACGAGCAGCACCGTAAACAGCATCAACCTCTTCACGAGACATGGCAGGGACACTACCTAATTCCTCACCTGTTGCTGGTGCATAAATCTTAATCTCGTTTTCTGACAATTTCCATTCACCGTTCACTAAATTTTTATATTGTGTTGTCAACGTTTTATCTCCTTTTACGATAGTAATCTTATTCTATCACTTTTCCATGATATTTCAACAGTTGGATATGTAAACTATCTGAAAATTTTGACAAATTATTTGAGTTTTCAAATTGTTTTACTGAAAAAACAAAAAAAGAGCTGGAAAACACCAACTCTTTTTGTGGTTAATCTTCAGAAACGTATTCTTTAGAAAGTTCAAGAACTTCTTCTGCAGTTGAACATTCTGTAAGCGCCCGATTTGCGTATTCTTCCATTTTAGCAGAATCAAGTTTCTTCATTAAGCTACGTGTACGAAGAATAGATGTTGCTGACATAGAAAACTCATCGAGTCCCATTCCGACAAGAAGTGGAACAGCTTGTTGGTCACCTGCCATCTCACCACACATACCTGCCCATTTGCCTTCAGCGTGTGCTGCTTTAATAACGTTGTTAATCAAACGGAGGATTGATGGGTTATATGGTTGGTAAAGGTATGAGACTTGTTCGTTCATACGGTCCGCTGCCATAGTGTATTGAATAAGATCATTTGTTCCAATGGAGAAGAAGTCAACTTCTTTTGCGAATTGGTCTGCAAGCATAGCAGCTGCAGGAATTTCAATCATGATACCAACTTGAATATCATCAGCAACCGCAATACCTTCTGCAAGCAAGTTTGCTTTTTCTTCATCAAAGACAGCTTTTGCAGCGCGGAATTCTTTAAGAAGGGCAACCATTGGGAACATGATGCGAAGTTGACCATGAACAGATGCACGAAGAAGCGCACGAATCTGTGTACGGAACATGCCATCTCCAGTTTCAGAGATGGAAATACGAAGAGCACGGAAACCAAGGAATGGGTTCATTTCTTTTGGAAGGTCAAAGTAAGGAAGTTCCTTGTCTCCACCAATATCCATGGTACGAACCACAACAGGCTTGCCATTCATGCCTTCAAGCACTGCCTTGTAAGCTTCGTATTGCTCGTCTTCCGTTGGGAAGTCTTGAGAATCCATGTATAAGAACTCAGTACGGTAAAGACCAACTGCTTCTGCACCATTATCATTAACACCTTCAACATCTTTTGGGGTACCGATGTTAGCTGCCAATTCAAAGTGTTTACCATCAGCTGTTTCAGTATGAGCATCTTTAAGAAGAGCCCACTCAGCTTTTTGTTTTGCGTAAGCAGCACCAGCTTCTTTGAAAGCAAGGATTTGGTCTTCACTTGGGTCGATAATAACTTCACCGGTGATACCGTTAACGGCAATCATATCACCATCTTTAACACGTTTTGTAATATCATTTGTTCCAAGTACCGCAGCGATCTCAAGTGTACGTGCCATGATAGCTGAGTGACTTGTACGACCACCGATATTTGTAACAAATGCTTTTACAAATTGTTTGTTAAGTTGAGCAGTATCTGAAGGTGTCAAATCATGTGCAATAACGATTGATTCCTCATTGATAGTCGCAGGATTTGGAAGTTTTACACCTAAAAGGTGAGCCAACACACGTTTAGCAACATCGCGGATATCCGCTGCACGCTCTTGCATGTATGGGTTGTCTTCCATGCCTTCAAAGATGGTGATGAACATGTCAGTCACTTCCTTAAGACCTGTTTCTGCATTTGTTTGTTTTGCGCGAATAGTTTCTTTAATTTGGCTGATCATTTCTGGGTCAGCAAGAACCATCAAATGTGCATCAAAAACGGCTGCTGCTTCTTCGCCTAAGCTTTCTACTGCCTTTTCGCGGATAACAGAAAGCTCGTCTTGTGAAGCTTGGAGTGCAACATCAAGGCGAGCTTCTTCTGCATTTGTATCTTCGACTGTTACAGTCTCAAATGACAAATCCGGCTGAACTAGTAGATATGCTTTAGCAACAGCAACACCATCAGAGGCTGCGATTCCTTTAAGCATTTCTGTCATAGTCTTATGCCAATCCTTCTTTAGTCATAGTTTCTTCGATTGCTGCGATTGCATCTTCAGCGTCAGCACCTTCAGCTGAGATCGTCACGTCAGCACCTTGGCCAACACCAAGACTCATAACACCCATGATTGATTTAAGATTTACTGCTTTACCTTTATAGTCAAGTGTGATATCTGAAGCAAATTTGCTAGCTGTTTGAACAAGCAAGGTAGCTGGACGTGCATGAATACCTGTTTCTGCAACGATGTGAAAGTCTTTTGAAGCCATATTATGGTTCTCCTTTTAAGTTGTGTATTTTTGAGCCATCACATGATAACCCTTACAATAACAGATTATAGCATAATGCTTTTTTATTTTCAAGATTAAATATCTGAAGGCCAGAAAAACTTGAAACTTTTTTCTTTTATTTTCATCTTCTTATCAGCTATATTTTTCAACCTTTATAAACTTATTTTAAAACATAGAATTATCTATTTTCAAACATTTTCATTTATTGAAAACCAATCTTTTATAGGTTATTGAAAGTTAGCAGCAACACAATATTTTGTTTTTTTAGTTTTATATAAACACAATATGTTGTGTTTTATTAGGGGTAAATGGCTTGCTTTTTATTTCTATTTTTTATATGCTATTATAGTAATTCCGTTTAAGTAAATGGAATCATGACTAATTTTAAGAAGGACAAGACATGATTACAGTATATTCCAAAAATAATTGCATGCAGTGCAAAATGACCAAGAAGTTTCTAGAACAACATGGTGCTGACTTCCAGGAAATTAATATTGATGAGCATCCCGAAAAAGTGGATTATGTGAAAAGTCTTGGCTTCACGTCTGCTCCTGTCATCGAAGCTGACAATGTCGTGTTTTCTGGCTTTCAACCTGCAAAATTAAAAGAACTGATTTAATAAGACAAGGAAAAATAATATGAGTCTAAAAGATCTTGGCAATATTTCTTATTTCCGCCTAAATAATGAAATTAACCGTCCTGTTGATGGTAAAATTCCACTTCATAAAGACAAAGAAGCTTTGACAGCCTTTTTCACCGAAAATGTGCTGCCAAACACAATGCCCTTTGCCTCCATTACTGAAAAAATTGAGTACTTAATCTCAAATGACTACATCGAATCAGATTTTATTCAGAAATACCGTCCTGAATTTATCACTGAATTAGCTGACTTAATCAAGGCAGAAAATTTCCGCTTTAAATCATTTATGGCAGCCTACAAGTTTTACCAGCAATATGCTTTAAAAACAAATGATGGGGATTATTATTTAGAAAGCCTTGAAGATCGTGTCATGTTCAATGCTCTTTATTTTGCCGATGGGCAAGAGGAATTGGCAAAAGACTTAGCCATTGAAATGATTAATCAACGTTACCAACCTGCTACCCCTTCCTTTTTAAATGCTGGACGAAGTCGTCGTGGGGAATTAGTTTCTTGTTTCTTGATACAAGTGACTGATGACATGAATTCTATTGGACGCTCAATCAACTCTGCTTTGCAGTTATCCCGTATTGGTGGGGGAGTTGGTATTACCCTATCTAATCTGCGTGAAGCTGGTGCACCAATCAAAGGCTATACTGGTGCGGCTTCTGGCGTTGTTCCTGTCATGAAATTATTTGAAGATAGTTTTTCTTATTCCAACCAACTTGGACAACGTCAGGGAGCTGGAGTTGTTTACCTTAATATTTTTCATCCCGACATCATTGCTTTCTTATCTACTAAAAAAGAAAATGCTGATGAAAAGGTGCGTGTTAAAACCTTGTCACTTGGGATTATTGTTCCTGATAAATTTTACGAATTGGCTCGTAAAAACGAGGACATGTATCTCTTTAGCCCTTATAATGTTGAAAAAGAATATGGTATTCCATTTAACTATCTTGACATTACCGAGATGTATGATGAGCTAGTAGCTAATCCTAAAATCACTAAAACTAAAATTAAAGCTCGTGATCTCGAAACAGAAATTTCAAAATTACAACAAGAATCTGGTTACCCTTATATCATCAATATTGACACAGCCAATCGAGCTAACCCAGTTGATGGTAAAATTATTATGAGTAACCTGTGTTCTGAAATTTTACAGGTACAAACACCTAGCTTTATCAATGATGCTCAAGAGTTTGTAGAAATGGGAACTGATATTTCATGTAATTTAGGTTCAACTAATATCCTTAATATGATGACCTCACCAGACTTTGGACGTTCTATTAAAGCCATGACACGTGCCCTAACCTTTGTTACTGACTCATCAAACATTGAAGCAGTGCCAACCATTAAAAATGGAAATAGTCAGGCACATACTTTCGGTTTGGGAGCTATGGGACTGCATTCTTACCTTGCTCAACATCATATTGAATACGGTAGTCCCGAGTCTATCGAGTTTACTGATATTTACTTTATGCTCCTGAATTATTGGACCTTGGTTGAATCCAATAACATTGCTCGTGAGCGCCAAACCACCTTTGTTGGTTTTGACAAATCAAAATACGCTGACGGTACCTATTTTGACAAGTATGTGACAGGTCAATTTGTACCAAAATCTGAACTCGTAAAAGATCTATTTAAGAATCATTTTATTCCTCAAGCTTCAGACTGGGAAGCCCTTCGTGCGGCTGTTATGAAAGATGGGCTCTATCACCAAAACCGTCTAGCAGTTGCTCCAAATGGTTCTATTTCTTATATCAATGACTGTTCTGCTTCCATTCACCCAATCACACAACGGATTGAAGAGCGTCAGGAAAAGAAAATCGGGAAGATTTATTATCCAGCAAATGGGTTGTCCACAGATACCATTCCTTATTACACGTCTGCTTATGACATGGACATGCGCAAAGTTATTGACGTTTATGCTGCCGCAACAGAGCATGTGGATCAAGGCTTGTCATTAACCCTTTTCCTTCGTAGTGAGCTGCCAATGGAGCTCTATGAATGGAAAACAGAAAGCAAGCAAACCACTCGTGATTTATCCATTCTACGAAACTACGCTTTCAATAAAGGCATTAAATCTATCTACTATATCCGTACCTTTACCGATGACGGAGAAGAGGTCGGTGCTAATCAATGTGAGTCTTGTGTGATTTGATTGAGAAGGATACTTGATTGATACAAGTATACTGGTTATTCACTAAATCATCAGTATCAGAATTGATAATAAAAAATGCCAGTAGTCCACTCAAAAATGACTGACTGGCTTATGGTATCATTAATTATATCTTGATTACCCTTTAGGAGAACATACTGAATGACAACATATTATGAAGCAATTAACTGGAATGACATCGAAGATGTCATTGACAAGTCAACCTGGGAAAAGCTGACGGAACAATTCTGGCTTGACACTCGCATTCCCTTATCAAACGATTTAGATGATTGGCGTAAACTTTCTGACCTTGAAAAAGATTTGGTCGGCAAGGTCTTTGGGGGGCTTACACTCCTTGATACCATGCAGTCAGAATCTGGTGTCGAAGCCATTCGTCAAGATGTCCGTACACCTCACGAAGAAGCTGTCCTGAATAATATTCAATTTATGGAATCGGTTCACGCTAAATCTTACTCGTCCATCTTCTCAACCTTAAATACTAAAAAAGAAATTGAAGAGATCTTTGAATGGACCAACAATAATGAATTTTTACAAAAGAAAGCTCAAATCATCAATGAGATTTACGAGCATGGTGATGCGCTGCAAAAGAAAGTGGCCTCTACTTTTCTTGAAACCTTCCTTTTCTATTCAGGCTTTTTCACTCCTCTCTACTACCTTGGTAATAACAAACTGGCAAATGTCGCTGAAATCATTAAACTGATTATCCGCGACGAGTCTGTTCACGGAACCTATATTGGTTACAAATTCCAACTTGGTTTCAATGAGTTGTCAGAAGCTGAACAAGAAAGTTTCCGTGACTGGATGTATGACCTGCTTTATCAGTTATATGAGAATGAAGAAAATTATACTAAGAGCCTTTATGACGGTATCGGCTGGACAGAGGAAGTGATGACTTTCCTTCGTTACAATGCTAACAAGGCTTTAATGAATTTGGGACAAGATCCTCTGTTCCCAGATACTGCCAATGATGTCAACCCAATTGTGATGAATGGTATTTCAACAGGAACGTCTAATCATGATTTTTTCTCACAGGTCGGAAATGGCTATCTCCTTGGTTCTGTGGAAGCCATGTCTGATGACGATTACAATTACGGACTCTAATCTTTTGAGGAGACTGGGGATAGGTCAGTCTCTTTTTTTATCTTTTGTTATAATAGTTTTATGAAACGACATTTTTTACTTTGGACATGTTATCTCTTTTTGACAGGCATAACCGCGGGACTTGTTGCCTTTTGTTTAACAGGGGCTATTCATCTGATTCAAACACTCAGCTTTGGGTTTAAGCAGGGTTCATTTAGCACAATGATTGCTAGTATTCCCCCATATCGACGAGCTATCTCACTTGTATTGGCAGGGCTACTAGCTGGCGTTGGATGGCACTGGCTAGCCAAAAAAGGCAAAGTCATACAATCCATTCAGCAAACCCTTCACGACAATACTCTATTTAGTCCATGGACACAATTTTGGCATGGCTGGTTACAATTAACCACCGTTTCCATGGGGGCACCGGTTGGCAGAGAAGGAGCCTCACGGGAAGTTGCTGTTGCCATGACATCTCTTTGGAGTCAAAAGTGCAATCTTTCTAAAAAAGATCAGAAGCTTTTATTGGCTTGCGCGTCTGGAGCAGCTCTTGGAGCTGTCTACAATGCTCCCCTAGCCACCATTATTTTTATTCTAGAAGTTATTCTTAACTGTTGGTCTCTAAACAATGCTTACGCTGCTTGCCTAACGAGCTATGTTGCGGTAGAAACGGTTGCTCTATTACAAGGTAAGCACGAGGTTCAATACTTAATGCCCCAACAAGATTGGACCCTGACATCTCTTCTTTGGGCTACTTTTGCTGGACTTTTCCTTACTCTCATGGCTCATGCCTACAAGCACCTTTTGGAACATCTTCCTAAACCTGATGCTAAAAGTCAGTGGTTCATTCCTAAAGTTCTCTTGGCCTTTAGCATCATTGCGGGACTCAGTATTTTCTTCCCAGAAATTTTGGGGAATGGCAAAGCTGGATTACTCTTTTTCCTTCATGAAGAACCGCACCCTAGCTATATTAGCTGGTTATTGGTTGCCAAAGCTGTCGCTATCTATCTCGTTTTTGCTTCGGGAGCTAAGGGTGGGAAAATTGCCCCCTCTATGATGCTAGGAGGAGCCAGTAGTTTGCTCTTAGCCAGCCTTAGTCAACATTTCTTTTCCCTACCTCTATCAACTACGCTAGCCATTATGATTGGCGCCTCCCTCTTTTTAGGTATTGTCAATAAGATGCCTTTGGCTGCACCACTTTTTCTGGTAGAGATTACCGGCCAATCCCTACTAACTCTTATTCCTTTAGCCATTGCTAGTCTAGCAGCTCATATCGGTTATCACTACTGTCAAATATTAATCAAACCATTAAAATCCTTCAAAACGTTCAGATAGCCTTTATGACCTTAAACGCTCCGACCATTCAGTCGAAGCGTTTTTCTTATAGGATACCTAAGCCTGTCAGTAATAATATAATAGCCGGTAGTAAATTATTGAAAATATGTAACAAGATAGAATCCTTCAGATTTCCTCGTCTTTGATAAGCAACAAAAAGGAGAAGTCCCATACAGGTGTACATGATAAATTCAACTAAATTAGTGGCATGTGGTAATGCAAAAAGGAGAGAGGTTAATAGGCCTGCCACTTTAAGAGATTTTCCTTTAAAAAGATAGGTTGTTGGAAATCCTCTAAAAACTAATTCTTCCATAATCGGAGCGATAAAAGCAATCGTAAGTACGAATAAGGCAGTATAAAGCGGAAAACCACCCTTGATAAAACCAGCTAAGGTCTGTATCGCAGCATCATTAGCACTCACTTCTTGACCAGACCATAGCTGGTTAAAAAGAGTTCCTACAATGGCAATCACACGCCCTATTAGCCAAAATAATGCTAAATAACCCCAGTCAACCAATCTCATTTTTTCTTGTTTAATAGAGGCTTTCTGTTTAGCTTGATAAAGACGCCATAGGACGATGATAACACCTCCAACAATAACTAAGTAGAGAATACCGATTCCCCAATTAAGGCCCGTAGGAATATCATGTTGCTTTTGCAATAAGATCATTGGAAAAGCATTGAAAACCATAGCCAGAATAATAAGCGCTACTATTTTTAAACAATTCATAAACATTTTCATAGAAAATCTCCTTTTTGGCTAACGGTAAAATTGCCTGGTCATTGTTGCACTTTTTACGAGTAAATAGAGCTGAATTAAGACCAATACTAAGATAGCTGTTAATTCCACTTGACCAGTGAATAGATAGATAAAAAATAAAATCACATACAAGGAAGGGATAATGAAACCATTTAGGGATAACACACTTTCAAACGATGTCTTGTGATAAGCTTGTAGCTCTGCCTCATCTAGAGCCATAACATTATGTCGTATTTCCTTCAAATTTGGAAAATATGGAACATTGGTTCCCCGAATGGCATTGTAACGTTTCATGGCTAAAGCTTGGAAAGGAATGGTCATTAGTAATAAAAGGATATCCAGCAGAGGAAAGACCAGCAGAGCATGCCATGAATCAATAGTTAAGGTCAAACTAAGTAGCACATTACACATGGATAAAATAGAGGCTATCGCAATCAATAACATGGCATAAGCATGCTTTTTATTCAGCTGACGATAACCTTTTTCAGAATAATCATCTTCTTCAATTGTGTTATAAACAGCTGTCTCTTTTTTCAATTGCGTTAAAAAAACAAAAGAGAGTATGAATCCTGTGACGACTACCAGACGGTTTAATAAGAGAATCAGGTTAATCACATCGTCTTTTAGGAACGTGAGCTGATCTAATCTCCCTCCATGGTAACCTAAAAAGGCTCCAACCATGCCACCTATAATCCCTCCCGCTAAACTTGATAGTAATAACATTTTTAACAAGCGTAAAAAACTATTTTGCTTCTTTTTCATCCCTCGACCTCCACTAGACGAAATACCTCTTCAACTGATTCCTGAAACACCTTAGCAATTTTCATGGCAATTACAACTGATGGGGTATACTCGTTACGCTCAATGAGACTGATGGTCTGTCTCGATACACCTGCAAGTTTTGCCATTTCTGTTTGATTAATACCATCTCTGGCTCGTAATTCTTTGAGTCGATTTTTAAGAATAACATCCATTGGTAGCTCTTTTGCCCTCCTCTAGCTCATTTTCTAAAATAAGAAAAAACAGTCAATGTTAAGGTCAGCCCTGTACAAATCAAAACCAAATAACTCAAGGGTACGCCAAACCAAATTACCCTGATAAGATGGTAGCTTAAAATAAAGAATGTCAATACACTTGTCCAAAAGCAGATTTTCCTACACTGAAGGTTTAGCTGATGATTCATATTTTCAGAACCCCTTTACTTCTTCTTTCACACTTATTGTAACACATCTTTTTCTTATTGACAACTATCATAGTCAAAAATATTATGATAATAGTCATTTCAAATACAAAAAAACCAAGTTCTTTAAAACTTGGTTAGTTAACAATTTACAATGTTTCTGGCACTGCTGCTAGAAGTTCTGTCATTTTAGAAGCATCTGATCCACCAGCCATTGCCATATCTGGTTTTCCACCGCCGCGGCCTAACACAATAGGTGCCAACACTTTAATCATATTACCTGCGTGAACTTCTTTGGACTTGCTTGCCACGAGGACATTAACTTTCTCACCAATTGCTGCTGCTAGAACTAGTACGTCTGAATAGTCTTTTTGTTTCCAATTATCAGCAAAGGTACGTAGAGCACCTGCATCAGATACAGAAACTTGACTAGCAATATAGCGCAAGCCATTTACTTCCTTGACATCTTTAAAGACATCACCAGCTTGGGCTGCTGCTGCTTTTTCTTTAAGCTCTGCATTTTCTTTTTGCAAATCGCGGAGCTGTTCGCTTAGGCTCACGACCTTAGCAGGAACTTGATCCATTTGTGGGACTTTCAATGTGTGAGCAATCTCTTTCAACGCATCTTCTTGCCTGCGGAAGCTTTCAAAAGCTTGTTGACCAGTAACAGCTAAAATACGACGTGTTCCTGAACCAATACCTTCTTCTTTAAGAATCTTGAAAAGACCAATTTCTGAAGAATTGCTTAAATGAGTACCCCCACAAAGTTCGACAGAGTAATCACCGATTTGAACCACACGAACAGTTTTGCCGTATTTTTCACCAAAGAGGGCCATAGCTCCCATTGATTTAGCGGTTTCTACATCTGTTTCAGTTGTGGTGATGGCAAGTGCTTTCCAAATTTGTTGGTTGACTTCTTCTTCGATGCGACGAAGTTCTTCTGCTGTTACAGCTTCAAAATGGGTGAAGTCAAAACGCAAGAATTCTTCTTCGTTTAAAGAACCAGCTTGGGTCGCATGCTCACCGATAATGCGGTGAAGGGCTGCGTGCAACAAGTGAGTTGCTGTGTGATTTTTCTCAACAGCATAACGACGCTTGTGATCAATATCAAGGGTGTAGATAGTATCAAGGGCTAAGCTAGCTAAGACCTCCACTGTATGCAAGGCTTGACCATTTGGTGCTTTTTGAACATCTGTTACACGAGCAACAATATCCCCGTTAGCATTTTTAATGACCCCATGGTCAGCAACTTGTCCACCCATTTCAGCATAGAATGGTGTTTGGTCAAAGACGAGTAGCGCTTGACCTTCTGAGACGACTTCACTACGTTCGTTATCGACAATAATAACGGCTAGACGAGCATCAACAGTTTCGGTTTCATACAAGAACGTTGATGACTCAGTAATTCCAGCAAGGGTTTCATTTTGCATCCCCATTGAGCCACCTTTAACAACAGCTGCACGGGCACGGTCCTGCTGTTCTTTCATGGCAACTTGGAAACCATCATGATCAATTTTGTAACCAGCTTCTTCTGCCATTTCCTCGGTCAATTCCACAGGGAATCCGTAAGTATCGTACAATTTAAAGATGTCTTTACCCTCTAGGGTATCTTTACCAGCTTCTTTTAACTGCGCTAGCAATTGGTCCAAATGACCTGAACCTGCATCAATGGTACGAGCAAAAGTTTCTTCTTCACGTTTAACAATTTTCTCAATGAAATCACGTTTTTCAAGGATTTCTGAATAGTAGGAAGCCATGATTTCCCCTACAGTCTGAACCAGTTTGTAAAGGAAGGTTTCTTTGATACCAAGTTTACGTCCATGCATGACCGCACGACGAAGCAAACGGCGAAGCACATAGCCGCGACCTTCATTACCTGGAAGAGCGCCGTCACCGATCGCAAATGATAGAGCACGAATATGGTCTGCAATGACCTTAAAGCTCATGTTGTCTCCGTCTTGATCGTAAGTTTGACCAGACAATTTTTCGACTTCCTTAATAATCGGCATAAAGAGGTCTGTTTCAAAGTTTGTTTTAGCCCCTTGCATCACTGCCACCAGACGTTCTAAACCAGCACCCGTATCAATGTTTTTATTTGGTAATTCTTTGTATTCTGACCGTGGTACTTCCGGGTCTGCATTGAATTGGGATAAAACAATGTTCCAGATTTCAATGTAGCGATCATTTTCCAAGTCTTCTTCGAGCAGACGAATGCCAAGGTTTTCTGGGTCAAAAGCAGGGCCACGGTCAAAGAAAATCTCCGTATCAGGACCTGAAGGACCCGCACCAATTTCCCAGAAATTTTCTTCTAAAGGGATGAGGTGACTTGGCTCAACGCCAAGAGCCAACCAACGGTTGTAAGAATCCTTATCTTCTGGATAGTAGGTCATGTACAGT
Organism: Streptococcus canis; assembly: GCF_900636575.1. Taxonomy (NCBI): domain Bacteria; kingdom Bacillati; phylum Bacillota; class Bacilli; order Lactobacillales; family Streptococcaceae; genus Streptococcus; species Streptococcus canis. The sequence goes on along the minus strand of NZ_LR134293.1, from coordinate 1,296,378 downwards.
TTTTCTTTTGGAAAATCAAACCACTCTGGACTTGTTAGCAATTCAAAGCCCCACTCAATTGCTTCATCACGGAAATAGTCTCCAATAGAGAAGTTTCCAAGCATTTCAAACATGGTGTGGTGACGGGCTGTTTTACCTACATTTTCAATGTCATTGGTCCGAATTGATTTTTGCGCATTGGTAATCCGAGGATTCTCAGGAATAACAGAGCCATCAAAATATTTTTTGAGGGTAGCCACACCAGAATTAATCCAAAGCAGAGTGGGGTCGTTCACAGGAACAAGGTTAGCTGATGGTTCAACCGAATGGCCTTTTGATTGCCAAAAATCTAACCACATTTGACGAATTTCAGCAGATGATAAGTGTTTCATAAAAATAAGATACAAAGAGTAAGGCAAACTGTCATTAAACAAGTGTTTCTATGTAATCACAGAAATTTACACAGTTCCTTTTTCGCCTAAATCACCACCCACAAAGGCGTATTCTTTAGGCTACTCTATTCCTTTCGTTGATTTCAAATGGTTATCAAAATAAAACAAGTCCATCTCACAGAGGGCGAAAACCGCGGTACCACCTCTATTCAATGAACTTGTCATTCTTATTTTGTTATAGCAATTGTCATAAAGTTAAGTAGCATGTCTATCTAATTGTCCATGACTTGCAGCAACCGTCACTTTTCTGAATCCAATCCTTAATAAACAATTCTTAACTAAATCATTATAAGTTTTTTTGACAGATTAGTCAATGAAAACTTATTATTGAGCGGCTGATTCGCTTGTTTGAGAATCAGTAGTTCCTTCGGCTGGTGTTGCTTCAGATTGTTCTTCTTGTGGCTGACTAGTTTCTGTTGATTCTGAAGCAGGTTTTTCTTCTGATGGTTTTGGAGTTGCTGAGTTGGAACTTGATGATTTTGCTTTTTTATCAAGATTAGCGTATTGCGCTAAGATATTAGCAAAGGCTCTGTCCTTAATTTTAACATTAGCTTTGTCTAAAGCTTTAGCGATAATTTTGTTTTGGAAGTTTATGTCTCTTGTTTTTTCAGCTAAAATGATAGCTTTCAAACGTTTTTTATAAACTTTCCAGTTAGCTTTTTTCTCAGCTTTCTTGGTCACTTTAACAATGTAGAATTTACTTTGATAAGTGGTAGGGTCCAAGACAGAAATAACTTCTGACATGTCACCTTCTTTTAGACCTGAAGCTGCCTTAACAACGTCCTCTGGTAAAGTTGTAGCTCCTGAATCAAATTTGTAGACAACCTTTTTCTCAGCAGCTGTTGTTTTTTCTTTAGCAATCGCAGCAAAATCTGCACCTTCAGCTTTTAGTTCTTCCAAGACAGACTTAGCTTTTTCTTCACTGTCAAGGGTAACCACTTCTGCTGTCATGGTCGGGGTATATGACTCGTAAGCTTTTTTGTATTCTTCAGTGGTTAATTCTTTTTTAGCTGCTTCTCGCACAGCATACTCCACTAATTTTGATGATCGAATCTGACCTTTATAAGACTCTGGTGTTAAACCAGACTGAGCCAATGCGGCAGAGAAAGAACTTGCATACTGATCAGCAGTTTTATTATAAGCTTTTTCAACTTCTTTATTAGAAACTTTATCGCCATATTGCGCTTCAAAAACACGACTAATCACAAGATTTAACATGGCTTTTTGAGAAACTTCTGTGTGCTTGGTTTCATTGTAGAAGTCACTAACACTAATAGTATCACCTTTCATTGAGATGACTTTGGTATTATCGTTAGTTGATTGACAAGCCGCTAAAGTCATTACTGATGCTAAGGTTACGATACCAGCAACAAGTCTATTTGATTTTTTCATTTACTTCTGAACTCCTTTTTATCATTAACTAATATATTATATCACAAATTCTTAAACGTAACTTAATCCGATAAAGTAATATTTGCTTGATTTTTACGAATCATCAAAAGGCCATCGCTAAGGGGGACGAGGCTTGCAGTCAAATCAGGATGATCTAAGGTTGCATCAAACAAGGCTTGCAACCCACGGTAAATGGTACGCTGCCCACGACGGATTTCTTCAATAGGCTTAGCAATATCACCGCCTTGGAAAATATCATCTAACACAATCACCCCACCCACTCTTAACCGCTTTAAAATCTCTGGAAGAAAAACAATGTATTTTGACTTAGCAGAATCCATAAACACAAAATCAAAGCTTCCTTCAAGGGTGGATAAAATATCCGCTGCATCTCCTTCCAGCAAGCTAATTTGCTGGCGACTGTCATATTTGGCAAAATTTTCCTTAGCAAAGCCAATCATTTCAGGATTTCGATCAATGGTCACAATAGTGGCATCTGGTGCATTTTCAGCCATCAAAAGCGCAGAAAAGCCAATAGCTGTCCCAATCTCCAAAATGTGTTTTGGCTGCAGGCTCTGCAATAAAAATCTAAAATAAGCCACTACTTCATGTTGGATAATGGGAATATTTTCTTGTCTGGCAAATTGCTCCAATTCTGCTAAAAAGCCTGTAGTTTGTTTCTGACGTGTCCGCATATAATGAACAATTTCTTCTTTCACCACAGGACGACGCATGTTGTGATTTGCATTTTTACTATATGATTTAACCATGGAATTAATTATATAAAAAAACTCTAGGCATGGCTAGAGTTTCGGTTAAAATTCTTAGTGATTGGTTGACCTTTTCAACCAGATGGTTAAACCTAAAGCCAGTACATATAGGAGAATGAAGACCTGTAAGGTAAAAAGGTAACTTTGAGTCCATTCAAACGTCAATGATAATAACATAGGGCCAATCAGCGCAGCCATTGCCCAGGCAGTCAAAATATAACCGTGTAATGTTGCCAGCTCTTTAGCGCCAAACAGATCACTAAGATAGGGCGGAATCAAAGAGAAGCCCGCACCATAACAAGTCATCAGTATTGCCATAGCCACAACAAAAAAGAAGGGCTGGTGAAGAAAAATAAGGCAGCTTGTCATGGCGATATTGACCAAAAATAAGAGCGCAACCGTTAAGGGACGTCCGATATAATCTGATAGACCAGCCCACAAAAGGCGACCAACCCCATTAAAGATTCCCATCAGCCCTACCACAACAGCTGCTGTTTCTGGACTCATGCCAGCTAGGTCTTGAGCCATTGGTGCAACAACTGAAATCAGACCTAGTCCACAAGCAATATTAATAAATAAAATCGCCCAAAGAAGGTAAAAGAACTTGGTTTTTAGAGCCTCTTTAGCAGTCATTCCCTTGGTCAAATCATTGTTGCTCCTTGTGCTTTGCGCCATCAGGCTTGCTAATTCACAATCTGTTGGTTTTTTAATAAACTGAGAGGCTAGCAACATCACCACAAGATAAACGACACCTAATCCATAAAAAGCAGTCACTAGTCCTTTACTAACAATCAGCCATTGTGCAACTGGACTCGTCAGCAATGAGGCAAAACCAAATCCCATAATCGCTAAACCAGTTGCCAAACCTCTTTTATCTGGAAACCATTTGATGATAGTGGATACTGGTGTAATATAGCCAGCCCCGAGACCCAGACCTCCAATAATTCCATAGCCCAGATATAAAAGCCAAACTTCTTGACGATCAATAGCTAAACCAGTCAATATATTTCCTGACGCATAGAGAACAGCAGACAAACTTCCTGTTACACGAGGACCAAATTTTTCAACTAAGGTGCCCATAAAAGCCGCTGACAAGCCTAAACAAAAAATGGCCAGAGAAAAAGCAAAAGCAACAGTTGCTTGATCCCAACCTGTTTCTTGCATAATTGGATTTCGATAAACACTCCAAGCATAGGTTGATCCTAGCATTAAATGAAGCAGAACACCTGCTGTCGCAACCACATAACGGTTTGTTTTTTTCACAAAAAACCTCTTTCTATTTAACGAACATTTATTGCGTTCGATTAATCAATGTTAGGTTTTTAGTTTATTATACCTGACAGTTAATGTCAAAAACGGTGCTCAGCTATGTTTTACTTGACAAAAAGGTGTATTCTGAGTCAACAATGACCCCATCCATGTTAAAAATAATGACTTGAATCATTTCCCTTCCTCCTGCTGCTACCTAACAGTCAAGCTCTCCAAAGACTCCGTTGAGACATCAAGCATGTCTGGCAAAAGATCTAAAATAGCCATCAAGTCATCAATGTGCTGGTTGATGTGATTACTTGGACAAGACAGATTCAAAGATTGTATGCCTGCATTTTCGGCAGCCTGCTGATCCAAAGGTCTATCCCCAATGTAGTAGGTGTGCGCTTTAGTCATCTGATACTTTTCAATCAGGTAATGGAGAGCCTCTGGATCTGGTTTACGTTTAAACCCATTTGCAGCTGTCACCACTTCCTCAAAATAGGCTGCTATTCCTAAACGCTCTAAAACAGGAGAGGTCGTTGCTCCTTTATGCGTCAGAACATAATGCTTGATACCATTTTGAGACGTTTTTTCCAAAACGGCTTTGGCACCTGGCATTGCCCTAATCATATCATCACGCGCTTCTTGTTCTCGATTGAAAAAAGCCAACAAGTCCTTAGCAGATAGGCCTTCTTCTCTTGCCAATTTCTGCAATAAATCCCCAATCGATTCTTGGATAATGAAGGTCATGACCCAATCCTCATCAAAAGGCAAATGATAGGTCTGATAAAGCAAAGCTAACACTTCTCTAATCGCTTGACTAGACTCCACTAAAGTTCCATCAAAATCCCAAATAAAATGAACAGTCACTACTTTTCTCCTAACATAATCCAATAACGGGCAAGTTCTTGACCTGCCAGTGATGACACGTTGTAATCCATAGGTACCTGAACAATATCTTCTAAGATACCTCCTACTTTTTCAATGGTTCGCCGACTAGCGATATTATAACGGTTTGCCGTGATAAGGACTCGCAAAATCCCTCTTTTCCGATAACATTCTAATGCAAAGAGTAGTAACTCTGTCATAATTCCCTGTCCACGGTAATCTGGTCGTGTCACGTAACCAATATGTCCTCCAAACCTTTCCAAATCTCCCTTTTCCAACTGCCAGCGGCAACCAATACGAGCCACCAACTCATCATCTAGAAAATAATAATAATTCGTACTAGTAGACCAATCCGGATGATCTGTTTGCGTTTCAAACCGTTTAGATTTAGCAACAAAAGCTGGAAAATCAACGACCTTTTTAGTTTCAACAAAAGGATTTCCAGCAGCTTTTTCTGCTAATAACATAGCTTGAAACTTTTCAAAAGCTGCTTGGTCACTTAACTGAATGCGACGTATTACCATGGTAAAACCTCCTTAAATGTTCCCATTATAACATAAAAAACAGGGATAGAATGGACCTGTGAGTCAATCCAAACCATCACTACTTATGAAATGAGCAATACTAATTCTTTTGCCTTAAGTCTAATCTTCAAACCGTTTAGCAAAAGCAAGGTAGGCATCAACCACATTTTATAAAAATCCCTTTGTGTCTTCGTCAGATAATAGTCCCTGCTCATCAAATAACTAACCAGCTTGTACCAAGTAGCATTCTGGTTGCGCTAAGACAGGGACATTTAAGAAAACCAAACTTTGACGCAATTGGTGATTGGCACCAAAACCTAAGACATTCCCAGTAGAGTGGGACACAATAAGGTTTGGTTTGCCATCAAAAACACCATCTACTAGAGGACGAGAGCCCATATCAATGGTATTTTCATTGCTTCTGGTGAGCTGCAATGATATTCTGCTGTGATAATCTTGTTCTTTCACAGCCTGACAAAAACGAGTGTAACTTTCAGGCACATCTCCTTCATCAAGGTCTAGATGATAAAGGGGTAAGTCAGCAATAGGAATCTCCTTAACAATCATGTCCTCTGAGAATAAAACTTCAACAGCAGCTGCTACTTTTGGAGAATTTGAACCTTGGCGTAAGCTACCAAGAATAAAAACAAGACCTTTAACCATAATGATGTTTCTGTTTGTTTTTATCAGCTAACCTGATTGTGTTAGTCTAAAGCATTTGTTCACAAACCTGCTAATGAGTTTTTGATAGGCACACCTTGTGAATAAATCGTTTTTTATTACTAGTTAACGGCAATCCAAAAAGCGAAAAAACAAGAGATATGCTCAGTAGCTATCTCTTGCCTAGTTCCTTAACGGTGAACACCCTTTGCAACGAGGGCTTCGAGTTCTATTAAGCGTTCTTCAAAGACCTTAAAGGCAGCTTCCAAATAGTCCCCTTTTGCCATATCAACGCCTGCTTTAGCAATCACTTCAAGTGGGTAATCAGAATTTCCTGACTTGAGATAAGCCAAGTAATGATCAATATCATCTTGTGTTCCGTGAACAATCTTATCTGCTAAATAGCTTGCGGCTGCAAAACCTGTTGCATATTGGTAAACATAATAATTGTAATAGAAGTGAGGAATACGTGCCCACTCATACTGAATAAAATGATTATCCTCTTTACTTAAACCATAATATTTTTCATTTAAATCAGCGTATAATTGGTTAAGGTATTCGCTTGTTAACACTTCTCCTTTTTGATCAGCTTGGTGAATAGCATGTTCAAACTCAGCAAATTGGGTTTGACGGAAAACTGTTCCACGGAAACCATCAAGGTAATGGTTTAAAATCGCAAAACGTTCTTTCTCATCTTGAACTTCGTTTAAGAGAGCTTCTGTCATAATATTTTCATTCGTCGTTGAAGCAATTTCTGCCAAGAAAATACTGTAATCCCCATACACATAAGGCTGTGTTTCACGCGTAAAAGTAGAATGCAAACTGTGACCAGTCTCATGAACTAATGTGTAGAGATTATCCAAGGTATCTTGCCAGTTTAATAGCATAAAGGCATTGGTGTCATAAGAACCTCCTGAGTAAGCTCCAGAACGTTTTCCTTTATTGACATGAACATCAATCCAGCGTTCAGTAAAAGCACGGTGCACACGGTCTGCATAATCTTTACCAAAAACGGCCAAAACCTTCTCTGCCTTTTCCAAAGCCTCATCATAACCAATAGCCAAATCTGTTTCAGATAGCGGTGTGTAAACATCATACATCTTCAATTCATCTAAACCAAGAACCTCTTGACGCAATTTCAAATAATGATGTAACAGCGGCAAATGTTTATTAACCGTTTCTAACAAGGTATCATAAACAGCTTCTGGAATAAAGTTAGCAGCCATGGCAGCCTGACGGGCTGAATTATATTTATGAACACGCGCCTTGTAGTTTTGAACCTTCACATTTGTCTGTAAGGTTTTTGCATAAGTATGCTGGAACTGTTCATAAGTACTATACATTGCCTCATAAGCAGCTTGACGAACGCTACGGTCTTTAGATTCCATTAAGCTAATGAAATTACCATGGGTTAATTCAACATCTTCTCCTTTATCATTTTTGACCGTCGGAAAAACAATGTCTGCATTATCAAGAATACTAAAGGTTTCTTCCGCACCATTAAAAATTTCTTGAGCCCCTGCTAATAATTCCTCTTCCGCTTGACTGAGAACATGTTCGCGTGCTTGGAATAATTTGTCAAAGAAATGATTATACCCTTTCAACTCAGGGGTTTCCGTAAGGAAAGTTTGGTAATCCTCTTGACTAAGCGTCATTACTTCTGGATCATAGAATGAAAAGACCTCACTAAATTTGGCATACAAACCTGAAGCCTTAGCTTGGTATTCTTGATACTTGGCAACGGTAGTGTCTTGATCATTTTTCATGTGAGCATAAACATAAACTTTCTCCACACGACGAGCCAATTCTAAATACGTCTTTGTAATCTTTAACAAATTAGCACTAGAATCCAGCAAATGACCAGCAAACTCTTTAGAAGCCTCAACATCAGTAGTTAATTGGCTCACCTCTGCTTCCCACATCTCATCAGTTGCAAAAATAGTGCTCAAATCCCAAGTGTACTTTTTTTCTAAGTGGCTACGATTATCAGTCATAACATCTCCTCCTCATTTTCTATTACTATCTATTTTAACATAATATTTTGGTGAAAAAAGCGTTTGCACCTTCTTATCCTTTTCTTTTTTGTAATAGGCTTTAAAACTTTCATAATAAGGACGAAGATTTCCTTTAATTTGACAAAAACCGCTAGAAGATTGAACTGGTCTCCATTGGGGATAAAAAGCATCAGTTGCTAATGTGAGTAAATTATGTCCTGCTAAGTAAGCCTTTTCTTGTCGTCGTAGCCATTTAGGCTGTCTAGCTAGCAGCGCTCTTTGAATTTTTATAGAAAGGTTATCGACCATTGATTTCTGATAAGAATAGAGGATTTCTTGCTGATAAGGTAACCGAAACAGTCCCATGATATCGTTGTCTAAAGAAATGGTTTTGGTTAGGTAGCTCACCTTGCCAAATAAGTCTTCATGGATTAAATATTTTAGACGCAGCAGATTTGTAGCTGCATCCAGCTCCCACAAATGAAAGCCTAAACTAGATGAAAAGTAAAGAAACTGTTTTTGCAAAGCAGTTAAATGAGCTTTAAGCCACAATTTCCTTCCTAGTAACCATCGTACCTGATAGCCTTGTTCTTGATAGGCTTTGGTGCGTTCCTTTAGGCGCTCAACTGGCAAGGGGCTACATTGAATTTCTAACGCCAAGCCATCATTAACCAAAAGGTCTGCGATCTGCTGCAGCTCAGGTAGATATTTTTCAATACAAACGGCTTCTGTTCGGACTAAACTGGTATAAAGTTTTGCTTTCAATGTCAAATGTTCCTCAGATTCATTTTCTGCTTGAAATTGACAATGAGCTAGTTGCACATGGGCAAAATGAGGTCGTCTAATTGTTCCTTGACGCAAGTGAACAGGGGACTGGCAGGCTGGGCAACGAAAAGGCGTTTTTGAAGAAATAGGCTGAGTCACTAGCGAAATAAGCTGATTCTTATCATCTAAAGCGGTTAGTATCCTTGTCACCTCCTTTTGTCCTTCTACTTTATTATTCGTAAATCAATGACAAAAAAGAAGTTACGTCATCTTTTTAGCCCAATCATTACTGACTCTGTGCAAGAAAAAAGCAGGCATGCAGTGGCCTAACTTTTTTCTTGTGATGTTTTTTTAACGAGTAACCCATACAGGATAAGATTAACCAGCATGAAACCACTAGTCATGTAAAAAGGGGTGATAAACATTTCTAATTGGAATTGTGCTGGCAATTTGGTTAGTAAGACTGGTGTCAGAATAACCCCAATATTCCCTGCCGTAATAGCCAAACTGGTCACAAAATGGTTATGTTCCTTTTTGAAATGCTTGGCAATATAATCAAAGACAGAAGACATAGTTCCCACAAAACTTGCCCCAATTAAAAGAGCAGCCAAAATGAAGAAGGCACTATGGGTGGCAAAGGTAAAGATAAGATTGCCAAGCCCCATGAGAAAAATCATAGCAGCCAAGGTTTTGTCTTTAAGATACTTGGTCAGCTGACCAAAAACGAGACCGATTAAGATGCCACTAAAGGCTAAAATAGTCAATAAGTTGCTGGCATAAAAACTTGAATAATGGTATTTATTGACCAAAAGAGAGGGGATTTTTATTGTTGCTCCAATATAAGAAATGCCCACGAAGAAAGTGATTAACATTAGGTAAAGAACAGCCTGATTAAAATAAGTTGCCTTTTTAAGCGATAGACTACCACTGCTAGTTTCCGGGACATATTTGCTAAAGAAAACATAGACTGGAATGACCAGAAGATAAACTAAATAAGTATAATTAACCCCAACCAGTAGAGCCAAGCCTACAATAAAAGTGGTTAAGGCTTTCCCAATATTAAGCGTTGCCGTTCTAAAACCAATCATGCTGGCACGCTCGTCGCCTTCATAATAGTCACTAATAATGCTAATGGAAAGGGAATTATAAAGTCCAATTCCCACTCCAAGCAAAAGACGGCAAAGCAGAGCCACTGCAAATTGCTTGGTTAAAAAGGGTATTATTCCTGATAGTAATATTAAGACCAGACCCAATTGAACTGTTTTTTTCTTGCCTAATGTTGCAACGACAAGATTACTAAGCATGACAAAAATAGTAATCATCATGGCTGGAATGGTCACTAAACTTTCAACAGAAGCTAAGCCAATGTTAGGATTTTGCCCGTGATAGAGGGCATAAAGTTTGGGAATAGCTGGTGCAATCGCTAAATGTGACATTAAAAAAAGGGAAATAGACAGCATTGCCATTTTGGTTGGCAGTTTTGTTTTCATGAAGAATCTCCTTTAACTAAGATACTGTTCCAGTATATAGACACTTTGTTGGTTAAGCAAGAATAGCGTCTTTTTGAAAATATGTTTTGCTCAGTCCAAATAAGTTTTAATGAGTCGCTTTTCTGACTCTGTTAGATAACGATACTCTCCGCTGGCAAGATGTCCGAGTTCCAGCCCTGCAAAGTGCGTCCGTTTCAGAGAAGTCACTTTCAAACCATAGGTCAAAAACATTTTTTTGACTTGATGAAATTTTCCTTCTGAAATGGTCAAACTAGCCTGTGATTGATCTGTATCGGCCTTAAGAATAGTCAGTTGAGCTGGTTGGCACTTTTCACCTGTTGGAAAACAAATACCAGCTGCAAAAAAGTCTGGGGCATCTGCTGCTAACAAGCCATTAACGGTTACAAGATACGTTTTAGAAACATGATGACTAGGGTGCAACATTCGAAACCCTAGGGGACCATTATCCGTAAGTAAAACCAAACCTTCGGTATCCTTATCCAATCTGCCAACAGGATACAAGCCTGGATTTCTATCCTTTTCAGCAAGCTGGTCAATAACGGTTAACTGTTTGGTATCTTTCTTAGCCGAGATGACCCCCTCTGGCTTGTTGAGGATAATGTAGGAATGCTTAGGATGAGTCACTCGCTGTCCAGCCACTTCAATCAGCTGCAAACCAGGATCAACATTTTGTCGGCCATTCCTAACAGCCATGTGATCAACCCAAACCTCTTGAGCCTTAATTAGCTTCTTCACCTGACTTCTAGAGCCAACTTTTGCACCTTCTAATAATTTATCTAAACGCATATTAGTAGTGTAACATAAATTTATTATGACAAAAGAAAAAATAGGAAGATGTGCTACCTTACAAAGGTTTTAACATTCTTCCTACTGTTAATATCTCCTGATTAAGAACCAATTAACTTAGTCTAATTTTGAAGCAGCAGCTTCATCCACAATGACCACAACATTATCATGTTTTTGGAGGACACTTGCTGGAAGGTCTTCTGTGATTGGGCCAGAAACCATTCCCTTAATCGCAGCAGCTTTGTCTTCTCCAAAGGCAAGAAGAACAATCATTTTGGACTTCATGATGGAAGCAATTCCCATAGAGATAGCTTGTTTTGGAACATCTTCAATACTGCTAAAAAAGCGACTATTGGCTTCGATAGTTGATTCCTGAAGCTCAACCACATGGGTCTCTTCTTCAAAAGAAGTCCCAGGTTCGTTAAAACCAATATGACCATTACGTCCAATCCCAAGTACTTGGAAATCAATGGGATGCTCTGCAATGATTTTGTCATAACGTTTGGCTTCAGCTTCAATGTCAGTTGCTAAACCATTAGGCAAGTAGTTCTTTTTAAAAGGCTTCGCGTTAAACAGGTTTTGGCGCATAAAATAATCATAGCTTTGATCGCTCTCTACTGGAAGACCGACATATTCGTCCAAGTTAATACTGGTTAAGTCTGAAAAATCCAAAGGGCTTTTTACCATTTCCTGATAAAAGCTAAGAGGGGAACTTCCTGTTGCCAAACCCAAGGTTTTAGCACCTTTGGCTAGACTTTCTTTTAGTAGGGTAAAAGCAATTTTGCCACCCTCTAGTTGATCTTGAACACGAATAACTTTCATGTGATTCTCCTTTTCTAATTGGTATAGACCTTTTGTGTTTTTATTATATGGTATATACCAATTTTTGTCAAGCCAATGCGCCTGCTTTTCTAAAAAAGATTAGAGATGACGGCTTTGACCACAAGTGATATAATAGAAAAGATTTAACTTACAAGAGATGGCTGCTAGAATGCGATACCCTTTAGCAGGCCTAGAGGAGTTTCAATGAATACAAACGATTTCGATTTTGATTTACCAGAAGAATTGATTGCCCAAACCCCACTCGAAAAAAGGGATAGTTCAAAACTATTGATTATTGATCACCGTCAAAAAACCATGGTTGATAGCCATTTTGACCATATCATTGATCAATTAAACCCAGGGGATGCCCTCGTTATGAATAACACTCGTGTCTTACCTGCCAGACTTTATGGAGAAAAACCCGATACCCATGGTCATGTGGAATTGCTTTTGCTTAAAAATACGCAAGGAGATCAATGGGAAGTTTTAGCCAAGCCAGCCAAACGGCTCAAGGTTGGTAGCCAAGTCAGTTTTGGAGATGGTCGTCTCAAAGCAACCATTATCGATGAACTCGAACATGGTGGACGTATTGTTGAATTCAGCTATGATGGGATTTTCTTAGAAGTTTTAGAGAGTCTCGGCGAAATGCCATTGCCTCCTTACATTCATGAAAAATTAGAGGATGCTGAGCGATACCAAACCGTTTATGCTAAAGAAAATGGCTCTGCGGCCGCCCCAACTGCTGGTCTCCACTTCACAACAGACTTGCTCAAAAAAATCCAAGCCAAAGGGGTACATTTGGTTTATTTGACCTTACATGTAGGTCTTGGGACTTTTAGACCTGTTTCCGTGGATAATCTCGATGATCATGACATGCATTCAGAATTTTATTCCCTCTCAGAAGAAGCGGCGCAAACCCTCCGAGAAGTCAAACAAGCTGGCGGTCGGGTCATTGCTGTAGGAACAACGTCTATCCGTACCTTAGAAACTATCGGTAGCAAATTCAATGGGGAAATTAGAGCTGATTCAGGTTGGACCAATATTTTCATCAAACCTGGCTACCAATTCAAGGTCGTTGATGCTTTTTCAACTAATTTTCACCTGCCAAAATCAACCCTTGTGATGCTAGTATCAGCCTTTGCAGGGCGTGAATTTGTCCTTGAAGCTTACAAACACGCGGTTGATGAAAAGTATCGTTTCTTTAGTTTTGGCGATGCCATGTTTGTTAATTAACAGACTATGAAACTACTTGGAAAATGGTTATTCTTCTTGATGTTTCTGATGTTTTGCGTCAGCTTTTGGCAGAAAGACTATCAGCGACTCGCCTTCGAAAAAAGTCATAAACCTTACCAAGATTTAGTGGCTCCTTTCTATCAGAAACACCCTAAATCTCAGCAAGGCAACTTTTCGGAAAGTTTTCAACTACGACATGATTTGCTCTACTATGCCAAAAAACTTAACCACGATGGTTGGTCATATCATGCTATCCAAAAAGGTTATTTGGCACAACTGAAAGTCAAGGGAAAGTCTTACAATTTTGAGCAAACCTACCAGGAGATACGAATTGTAGGCACACCTGCCTTTCAACATTTATGGCAAAAAGAAGAAATGGCACAAACACCTCAGCAAGCTAAAAAGCGACTACAACTGCTCATGGCATATTTAAAGATGCCAGACGAGTTGACAGGACACTCAAGACAGACACAGCAAGTATTGGCACAATTAAGTCCAAATCTATCGCCAACAGATCCTTTTTGGGACCAATTATCTGCTCTGATTCAGACTTGTTATGTTAATCTCGAACACATTCCTTATAGCCACTTTAATCGGAAAATTCATCAACTTCGTTACCTCATATCAACCCAGCAAATTGAGTGGGTTCGCTCGCATTACGGAAAAAAACAGCTAACCGATGCAGAGGCCTTAGCCAAATATTTGGCCACTTTAGAAGATGACGATTATGATCTTTATGAATCTTCTAGATACCATAATAAGGTTGCCAGTATTTTAGATGCTAATGGCAATCATCAGCCAGTCTATACAGACAATATTCCTCAATCCAACTATAAGATTTTGATTCATTTTCACTCAGAGTTTATTTTATCGGAATCAGGACAATTTTTAGTAGCGCTAGATCCCGATAACCTAACGCGAAATAGTATTGTCAATGGTTCTTCTTTCAATTATGGCAACCAAAACGATGACTTACATCGCCTGCTTGATATTGATCCTATTCTGCTTTTTGAACCAGCTTTTATCGAAGAAGCAACTAATAGTCCTGATGCGCCTTTTCTAGTTCCCGATTTAGAACAACAAGGGGATAAGTACAATCCTATTTACAGCAGAAATGGCAAATCATCTAAGCAGCTGACACGCGCTGCTGTTAAAAAATTTAAAAAATTGCTTCACCGTTACCAAGAAGCAAGGAATAACGAAAAAACCTCACAAACACAGCATTAACCCCAAAAAGCTTGCCCTGTTTCCTCAGGTCAAGTTTTTTTAATGAGCAAAAACTTATTTTAGTGACAGTTATCAGTAAGTATTTCTACTATCAGACCAATGTCAACTTATGATTAGGCCATATTGTGATTGACCCTATGCCACTCATTGATCACATAAGTTAAATTAACAAGCTGCGCATAACCAAGGTCATTGACTTCTTCTGATGCTTCTGTTGCTCCACCCAAACCAGATGAATAAAGAGCAATCAAATAAGGAGACTCTTCGCAAACAATGGCACCTACGTTTAAGGATTCTCTGACATAACCTGGTTTTTGATAAACCTTTACATGAGGCAAATAAGTCTTGTAATACAAACCAGGAAAGGATTCTCCAATGTAATACAAGATATCCTTGTATTTATCCTGATGTCGCCACAAGTAATCCAAGACTTGCACATAGTAAGCCGTTGTGGTTTTATTATCATTACGATCAATGGTCGGAATAGCCCCAGATACCTTACCGTAGCGTCCAAATAATTGGTAAGCCTTATTCATGCCACCCAATCGTTCTGCCAAAGCGTAGGCAGGTGTATTTTCTGAATAAACCAAGGAATACTCTTGCATATCGGGAATAGACATGGCACCGTTGAATTGAACAACATAGGCATTATGTTCCTGGTCATATTCATAGTCAGTCCCTGTAATGTCAAAACGCTCTGTCATGGATAATTTACCCTTTTCCACCTCATCCACTACAAGCATGTTCAAAGGTAACTTATAAGTACTCCCTGCTGTCATTGGCTGATGGTCATTCATGGCTGCAGTCTTACCCGAATTAAGATCTTTGTAGGAGAAGGCAATTTGGGATTCATCAATGCCAAATTCCTTTAAATAAGCCTTGACCGTATCAGCCAAACTCAAGTGGTTGTAATCATAATAAAGCCCTAAGGCATCCATTTGCGCTAAATCGGCATCCATAACAGCTTGCTTAGCTTCTTTTGATTTTTCAGGGAATGGTTTTTGATTAGCTTTTCTAGACTTACTTTTCTTTTTTAAGTAAGTGATTTGCTGTTGCTGCTCTCCTGATTGGACAAGAAGGCTTTTCTTTTTACCAGCCAAACAGCCGACCAGCAAAGTCACTATCATCACTCCTAAAGTAAGCCATACAGTCGTCTTTTTCTTCTCTCTTAACACCTAAACTCTCCTATCCATTCTATTCTAGCTAAATTTGGTTAAAAATCAAGGTGTTACATTAAAAAGACAAACTATTTTTATCTTTCCTAAGAAATGATGTCCTCACTATAATATTCGTAAAAGTACTTAAAAAACCAATCTCCTTTTGAGATTGGTAACCATTTCTTATTTAGCAGCTTGGTAAAGTTCTGATACTTTTTTCCAATTAATAATTTCAAAGAAAGCTTTGATGTAATTTGGACGTACATTACGATAATTCAAGTAGTAAGCATGTTCCCACACATCAAGAGCTAGAATAGGTTTTTTGCCTTCTGAAATTGGAGTATCTTGATTAGCAGTTGATGTGATTTCAAGTTGTCCTTCCTTATTGACAACTAACCAGGCCCAACCTGAACCAAAACGTCCAGTGGCAGCCGCTGTAAATTGTTCTTTAAAGGCATCAAATGACCCAAAAGCCTCATCAATGGCTTGAGCAACATCAGCAGTAATCTCTTGTTTTTCTGGTGATAATAGTTCCCAGAAAAGTGCATGATTTAAGTGTCCACCACCATTATTAATCAAAGCTTGACGAATATCAGCTGGAATCTTAGTGACATCTGCCAATAATTCTTTCAGATTTTCTCCGATTTCTGGGTGTTTTTCTAAAGCCGCATTGGCATTAGCGACATAAGTGGCATGGTGTTTATCATGATGAAGAGTCATTGTCTCCGCATCAAACTGTGGTTCAAGAGCATCATACGCGTATGGAAGTTCTGGTAAAATAATAGCCATTTTCCTGTCCTCTTTTCCTTTATGATAAGTCTATCTTATCGCAAAAAATAGGAGCTTTCAACTAATTTGATTATCTCTTGGAAAGCGTTTCAACGCCTATTTTTGAGAGCGAGTCATGATTTTTAAGAGGGCAATATCAACTAGATAACTCTTCTCATAACGTCCTGTTTTGATCTGGTAATCTGTCTCAAGCAAGGTTTTCACCGCTTCTGTTAGAAAGGCAAGGGACAAGGTCCTAGAATCCTTCAACGCATACTTGACCTGATAAGGATTGACCCGCCGCCCAAGAATATCTGATAAACTAATCACTAGCTGTTGTTCGTTTTTTCCATCTCTAGCAAGAATAGCCAGCTGCAAAAACAAGCGAAATTGGCCTAGCATAATAGCGATTAATTTAATATCATCTTCCCCTGATAACCGTAAATCATGAATCAAGTCTCTAGCCGCATCAACTTTCCCTTCTAGTACAAGTCTAGTCAGATCAAAAATATTATCTTGTAAACTTTTAGGAATGGCTTGCTCAATATCAGCTAGGCTAATATTTCCTGTTTTTTTATAGGCTTTTAAAAAGGCCATGTTTTTCATGATTTGACTAAAATCATCGTTTGATTTTAAAAGTAGTTGCTCGAAAGCGCCGCTCTCAAATCCCAAGCCCAGTTGATGACTGTATTTTTGAAAATAGGTTCTTAGCTCTGCTTCCTTCAGAGGATTGGCTTCCAAAACAAGGGCATCACGTTTCAAGAGCTTAACAAGCCGTCTCTTACTATCCAATTTCCCCGGGGCAAAAATAATAAGTCGGGTACTTTCTAAAGGTTTTTCTAAGTAGGCCTCAAAAGCCTTTAATTCCTTTTCCTTTAGAAAATTCTTTTTACTGGTGGTGAGGTCTAATAGGTCATCAAAAATAACAATTTTTTGCTCAGCAAAGAAGGGTAGGCTCACTAGATCCATTTCCGCATCCTGATAAGCCACCTCAGACATGTCAAAGTAAGAATAGGCCAAATCATCCTTATCAAAAGCAATCTGCTCCATCAAACGGGATTTCAACTGGCTATATTGGCCAATATCATCTCCTGTGACAAGGGTTATAAGGCCCAAACTCTCTTTCCTCAGTTTATCAATCTTTTCTATCGCAATCATGCTTTTATTATATCATCTTTCTCCTAAAAGGAAAGCGACTGCCTGTTTCACCTGTCTCTTTGTCAAATTGGAATTTCAACTAACGGACCGTTTCAAGATGCCAGCTGGTCCAACCAGTCAAACGAATAGCTCCTTGAGTATCAGTTCGATAATACGTGATTTGTCTGTCTTCCAAACGTGTTAAGGTCTCTTTACTAGGATGGTGGTACCGATTATTCTTTCCTGCAGAAATAAAAGCAAGCTTGGGCTGAAGATGGTCTAAAAAAACTGCACTTGAAGAAGTATTTGACCCATGATGGCCAGCTTTCAAATAATCCACCCTTAACTGGGGATAACGTTTGATAATCTCAACTTCTCCTTCTTTTTCCAAGTCCCCTGTGAAAAGAAAAGTTCGATTTAATAGCTTGCCATAGAGGACCAAAGAATCATTATTTTTTCCATCTCCTAGTTTCCAAGGATAGAGGACCTGCAAGGTGCTTCCCATAATGGACAACTGGTCGCCAGCTTTAACAACCTTAACCTGACATTTTAAACGGTTTAAACGTTGCACAGCACTTGGGTTCGTTAAACTACCTTGGCTAGTTAACACTTCCTTCACTCGAACGGCTTTGGCAACCACTTCCATATCTCCCATGTGATCAGCATCCGTATGAGTTAGTAATAACTGATCAATTTTATGAATGCCTCTGCTTTTTAAATAAGGGATTAAGGTTTTTTGGGCATTCGCCGTCTGATAACCGCTGCGCCATTTCTCCTTTTTAGAAAAGGTTGGACGTCCTCCAACGTCTATCAAGAGTGTCTTTCCTCGCCAATCCCTTATCAAAATACTATCTCCTTGTCCAATATCAACGATAGTGACTTCATTTGTCAAAGGGTATTTGACAGACAGTAAGGTCAATGCTATGACCAATCCACAAGCGAAGACCCTTTGTCGCACCTGTCGATAGTCATAAAGAATCGCAAAGCTGAGCACTATAAGAAGTAATTGCCAACTAGTTGGACTTCCAAAAACAAGGGAAGTATTGACAGTATTTCCAAGAAATTGAATCCCCTTTTCTAATAAAAGAAAGAGATGATTGCATACTGAGACAGTCACCAAAGGGGATAGACAGAAAACCAGACAAAGAAGAGGCAAAATCAAAACGTCAAAGAGGTAAGACAAGAGACCTGTTAATATTATTGACATCGGATTAAAACTGGAAAAATAAAACAGCAGTAACGGTAACATTCCTAAGGAGATAATTAGCGCTTGTACCAACTGTCTTTTAGCTCCTGATAATTCTTCAACAGTAACTATTGTTAACATAAAAGCATAGCTAAATGTTAATACCCCACCAACAGTCATTAAGAAATGGGCATCCCATAAAAAGACAAGTAAAAAAGTACAAGCGAGATTGTCTAAACCTTTTATGCCTAAATGACGCAACTGCGACTGCACGAGGCTTCGAATAACAGAAATACTATAACCTGTCAGCGCGGCATAAAAGCAAGCAAAAGGAAGCTCTATCCATTTTATCCATTCCAAAGGAACTGCTAGTAATAGCAACAACCTTCTAAAATAAGTGAGAAAGAAACCAACCTGCATCCCTGATAAGGCAAAGAGATGAATGATGCCCAGCTGGCTATAATAATCTGTCATCTCACCAAACGACTTATCTAAATAACCAAAAAGGAGACCTGTCAGGTAGTGAGACATGGGTTTAGGAAAATGCTGTTGACAATGGACAATGGCCTGCCGTCTTAAGGAAGACAAGTAATCAAACACTGACTTTGGAGAGCTCACTTCAAGCTGTTCCATTTGCTCTACCTTCCCTATCCTGTAAATTCCCTGATAAGCCAAAAAAGTCTGGTAATTAAATCCTTTAAAATTGCGAACCTCCTCAGCTTTTTCCAAGGTCACTTTTGCGTGCAGCACTAACCAACGGTGTTCTTTTTTGAACAATTGGGCTTCTGCTTGGCTTTTCAAACGGTAAAATAACTGATAGGAGTGTTTCCCATGACGTCCAATAACAGCTAATTGATCACCATTAATCCGAATACTATCAGGAATCAATTCTACAGAGGTTATTTGTACTGGCTGAATGTCCAGTTCTTGGGTCAGCTGTTGTTTCTGATAGAGTAAGAACAAAGCACATAAACTAAGGAGGGCAAAAACACTGAGAAATTCTCTTTTAGACAAACGCTTTACAAGTAAGCAAATCAAACCAAGACTAAGAAGAGAAGTTAACCAGCTAGGACTATAAATGTGATAAAAGAGAACCAAAACCAAAAAAGCTAATTGAATCTTTGGCAGGGGCAATAGCTTAGTCCAAGAAAATGTCATCTTTTAATTTCTCAAGCGTTTTTTCGCCAATACCCGAAACTTGACGAAGATCTTCTAACGCTTTAAAGCCACCTAACTTGTCTCTCATATCGATAATATCCTGAGCTTTTTTAGCACCAATACCTGGGATATGTTGTAGTTCTTCTAAGCTAGCCTTATTAATATGAACCTTTACCTGATCCTTGCTGGCAGTTTCTTTTTTTCCAGAAACTGATGCTGTTGGTAGCACAGAAATCTCTTCTCCTTGCTTAGGTACATAAACAACCTGCTCATCAACTAGTTTTTCTGCAAGATTAATAGCATGTTTATCAGCTTCTGAAGTTAGGCCTCCAGCTAGTTCAATGATATCTCGCACACGGCTGCTAGCAGCAAGCTTATAAACTCCCTCCTTTTGTACGGCGCCTTTTAAATCCACTAAAATACTGCTATCTTCTTGAATTTCCTTTTTTTCCTCACTGACTTGCTGTTTTACAGACGATATTTCTCTCAAAGCAGGAATATCTGTCTTGCTCTGCCTATTTCCCCAGAACAAAAGACTTAAGCCTAGTATCAGAAAAAGACCAAATAAAAGGCTGAGTAAAGCTGGAAGAGAGTACCTCTCCCTCAACAAGTTTTTTCCTTTAGTTAATAATTCATCTAACATTTTTTCACCTCATCTTTTTATTCGTAAATGAGTTTAAAAAATAGCAACAATTAACCCGTCAACCTCTAAACTGACTAAGATTTAATCGATAGTTCCCTTCTTATTTCCCTTTCAACAAGCAAAAAAGCCAAGCTTCTGTAATCTGCCACGCAGAAACACTAAGCTTGAGCCCTTTGAAATGATGATTCCTTATCTTATATTTTTAATGACGGTGCTTATCTGGATCCCAAACAAAACTAGCTATATAAGAGAACAACATGGTCAATAATAATACCACTACCAAAACCAATCCCAATGGTAAACGATAAAGATAGCTTAGAGGGTTTCTTACTTTACCAGATTGAAAAGGAGCCAGTTCTTGGTCCATTCGATCAAACTCTGCCTGAATACGACGAGCCACTTCCGTAATTCCTTCGTCATTCATGCGTTTAATGTCAGATACATCAATGGAATTGCCAAAGGTCATGTCTACTCGTTGCCCTGCCAATAATCCTTTGATTGTCATAGGCCCTTGATAGGCAGCTGGCATAATCTTTACTTTGGCCATTTTGGCAATCACAGCGACGCCTCCTTTGACCTCTTGAGAATGACGGCTACCACTTGGAAACATGACTAGAGAACGATTACTCTTTTTAAGCATATTAACAGGGTAACGAATAGCATCTGAACTTGGTTTGTCACGGTCAATTGGAAAGGCACCACACATTTTTATCCACCAAGCAAACAGGCGATTGGTAAATAATTCTTTTTTAGCCATAAAAATAAACTGCTTAGGACGAGCTGCAAAAGCCATGTATACAGGATCCCAAAACGTTCTATGGGGTGCTACTAAAATATAATTTTCAGAAGCATCTAATATCTTATCTTCGTTGTGGTAGTGGGCATTGCCATTGACTACCCACAATAAAAAGACAACTAAACCACGTAAATAAGCGTAAAACACAAGCGTCTCCTTTATTACAATAATCCTATTCATTGTACCATGAAAACAGACTTTTCGGAAGTCAAAATCCCTTTTATATCATTCACCTTAGGAGCATTTTGTGTTAAAATAGCAGGTATGATAGAATCACTTTTAAAAGAAGGCGAACGCATTGACCAACTCTTTTCAACAGATGTTCGCATTATTCAAAACAAGGCTGTCTTCAGTTATTCCATTGACAGCGTCCTTTTATCCCGTTTTCCCAAAGTGCCCTCAAGAGGGTTAATTGTTGATCTGTGTGCTGGAAATGGTGCCGTTGGCTTATTTGCCAGTACTAGAACCAAGGCGTCTATTATCGAAGTGGAATTGCAAGAACGCCTTGCCGATATGGGACAACGCTCC
Source organism: Streptococcus canis (assembly GCF_900636575.1). Taxonomy (NCBI): domain Bacteria; kingdom Bacillati; phylum Bacillota; class Bacilli; order Lactobacillales; family Streptococcaceae; genus Streptococcus; species Streptococcus canis. Next base: position 1,274,751 of record NZ_LR134293.1, on the reverse strand, counting down.
ATCCAGCTCAATCAGCTTGAAAACCAAGTGACCATGATTTGTGATGATTTAAAAAACCTGCTTCATCATGTGCCACGTTCGGGAGTTGACTTGATGCTCTGCAATCCTCCCTATTTCAAAAGCCATGCGAGTTCCAAGAAAAATATTTCAAAACACTATTTATTAGCCCGTCATGAAATCACAACCAATCTAGAAGAAATTTGTCAGGTGGCTCGCCATGCTCTCAAATCTAATGGTCGTTTAGCCATGGTCCATCGACCCGATCGCTTCTTGGAAATTATTGACAGCCTTAGGGCTCATGGCCTTGCCCCTAAAAGGGTACAGTTTGTTTACCCTAAATTGGGGAAAGATGCCAATATGTTACTCATCGAAGCAATTAAAGACGGTTCCATTGAAGGGCTCAACATTTTACCACCATTAATTGTTCATAAGGAAAATGGTGATTATACCGACAGCATTTTTGACATTTATTTTGGAAATACTTCTCAAGGAAATCCTCGCCATGACTCATAAAAAAGCCTATATGTATGTGTTAGAATGTGCTGATAAAACCCTCTATACCGGCTATACAACTGATTTAGAAAAACGCTTAAAAACACACAATGCCGGCAAAGGAGCCAAATATACCCGCCACCGCTTACCTGTCTCCTTGCTCTATTACGAAGTGTTTGATAGTAAGGAGGCAGCCATGAGTGCTGAAGCACTCTTCAAAAAACGAAAAACAAGGGGCCAAAAGTTAGCCTATATCGCTAGCCAGCAGCAAGAAAAGAAAAACTCCTGAACCACAATAACATAAGCGTTTCAAGAGTTAGTTGACATTATGATCATTAAATCATTTCCATTGACACCTTCTAAAAATAGACTTTGTCTACGTACTGACCATTGAGATCCCAAATCTCAATGGTTTTTTAGGCATTGCTATCTTCTACGGGCACCAATTCTTTAATTGGCAGCTTCAAAACATCTGATAAAATCAAGGGAACGATTTCAAGGGTGACTTCCGAATATTGAAGCCCAAACCAGCGCATTGGACTAGCGGTAACATGTTTAATGCTTGCCTTAGTCTGCATGATAAAGCGTTCAAAGCCACTTAATTGACGTGCGTTTGACACCCGTTCTTCAATTAAAACAAAACGGAAATCGCCCACATCACGGCCCGGTGTGATGGTATATGTTTGTTCTTGTTTTGGTAAACGGCCACTTTCCATCAAATCATGAACAATGGTTCTTAAGTATCTAGGCACAGCTTGTGGCATTCTGAAACCAAGATAAAGTTCTACCCGAACCATATAATCTGTTCCCATCATGTCAACCTTATATTTAGCGGTATAAGGTTCGTCAGTAACCCTTACATTAACAAACCAATAAACTTGAGCTCGTTTTGGACGTTTGTCCAAAATAGAGTACAAAATCGAACGGTCAATCATCTGCTTATTCATCCGATTAGACAAGTAAACAACATTTGTTTGGTACAGGTCAAAACGTAAATCATCTCGAAGCTGCTTGATTTGATCCTTATAGTCATTTAAATCCAATGATTTCACATACTTAAACACAATAGTGGTGCCAGCATGCCAAATAAACATGACAAAGACAATTGTAAGTGCCAAGATAACAACCACATAGCCACCGTGCATGAATTTGACAGCTGAAGCCAAAAAGAAAATAGATTCAACCACAGCAAAGAAAGTCATCACTAAGTGAACCAAGAAGGGGGCTATTCCTTCCTTGATTAAATAATAATTTAAGAGGATTGTTGTCATCAACATGGTAACGGTAATGGCAAGGCCATAAGCTGCCTCCATGTGGGCTGATGTTCTAAAATACAAAACGGTACAAGAGGTTACTGCAAATAAAATCCAGTTAATGACAGGAATGTATAATTGACCCAAATTAGTACCTGGGTAAGTCACACGAAACAAAGGGAAAATTTTCAAGCGCATGGCTTCTGATGCTAGGGTAAAGGATCCTGAAATAAGAGCCTGTGAAGCAATAATAGCTGCCAAGGTTGCCAAAATAACAAAATAAACCCTTAATTGAGACGGCACACTGGCAAAGAAGGGGTTTAGTTCAATACCTGAGTTTTTATTCGCTAAAATCCAAGCAGCCTGGCCACAGTAAGATAGAACAATACAAATCTTAACAAAGGGCCAGCTCACATAAATATTCCCTCTACCAACGTGACCCAAGTCCGAATAAAGGGCTTCTGCCCCTGTCGTTGCCAAGAAAATCGAGCCGAGAATAAAAATACCTCGATGGTTTTCAGGACTAAACAGCAAGTGCAAGGCATAGTAAGGATTGAGGGCTTTGAAAATTTCCAAATGCCCCAGCGTGTTTAAAAAGCCACTAATACCTAGAAAACTAAACCAAAGAAACATGACCGGTCCAAATATTTTACCAACAAATCCCGTTCCAAACCGCTGTATCCCAAAGAGAGCCATCAAAATAACTAAAGTCGTGATAATGACATTGGTTTGATTCTGGTAAATCTGGCTAAGACCAGGGACAGCTTTTAGTCCTTCAATGGCAGAAGTGACAGTTACAGCAGGGGTAAGGGCACCGTCAGATAAGAGCGTTGCTCCACCAATCATAGCTGGAATAATCAGCCATGACGACATTTTACGAACCAAGGTGAATAAAGAAAAAATCCCACCTTCATGATGGTTGTCAGCTTTTAGGGCAATCAAAACGTACTTAATCGTCGTGATTAAGGTCAGCGTCCAAATAATCAAGGACACAGACCCTAAAATAAAGGGGTCAGAAACCTGAGCAATACCTCCTTGATTTTCAACCAAAGACTGCATCGTGTAGAGAGGACTTGTTCCAATATCTCCATAGACAATACCTAAAGCAATAATAAAACCTGCTTTTGATGCTTTATCAAAGGCAGCATGATGGGCATCAGACATCCCAATCTTCCTCCTAATTTTTAAAAAAGTGCCATAAAATGACTGAAACCATTATAACAGATTCAATAATAAAAGCAACTTTTTCAGAAAATTAAAGAAAGTCGATGGGAATCGACTCTCTTTAATCCTATTCACCTTTGTGACGAATCACAAATCCAGTGTTTTTAGGGCTTGATTTCTTTTCTTTATTGAAAAAATCTTTAGCATTACGTTTTGGTTTACGTTTGAAATCACGATTGCCACTGCCATCATGACCGTCACGTTTATCACGTTTTTGACGACGACGATCACCATTACGCTCATCTCTGTTACGGTCGCCACGATAGCCACCACGGTGATCTCCGCGGTTACGGTTGTCACGTCCACGACCACCTTTGCCATTTTTATTGCCATGGCCACCACCCACATACTTGAATGGTAATGGTTTTTCACGCGCAATTTCCACTTCTGGTAAGCTATCTGGATCTTGAACCGTTAAGCTCAAAATATACAATGCCAACTCTTCTGGAGTGAATTCAGCTGCTAATTGGATAGCATCTCCTTTGAATTTGTCAAAGTTAGAACGAATAGCATCATCTGCAAAATCACGTTCAATTTTTTTAAGGGCTACTTTTTTCTTGGCTTGGAATGCCTCTTCCGCAGTTGCTGGGCGAAGAGGTTTCATCTGTTTTTTCGTTAGGTTCTCAATCATTGAAAGGTAGCCCATCTCATTTGGTGAGACAAAAGTAATGGACTCTCCTGATTTACCCGCACGACCAGTACGACCAATACGGTGAACATAACTTTCTGGATCTTGGGTAATATCGTAGTTATAAACGTGGGTAACCCCTGAAATATCAAGACCACGCGCTGCTACATCAGTGGCTACAAGAATATCAATTTGGTCGTTTTTGAAATCACGGATAACGCGTAAGCGTTTATTTTGGTCAAGATCACCATGGATTCCTTCAGCACGGAAACCACGTAATTTTAGACCACGTGTAATTTCATCGACACGGCGTTTGGTACGACCAAAAACAATAGATAATTCTGGCTGGTTAACGTCCATCAAACGGGTCATGGTATTAAATTTTTCTTGTTCCTTAACACGTACATAGTATTGATCAACATTGACATTTGTTAGTTCTTTGTTCTTAATTTGAACATGTTCAGGGTCTTTCATGAATTTAACCCCAATTTGTTTAATTGGTGCTGGCATTGTTGCGGAGAAGAGCAAGGTTTGACGGTCTGCTGGAACACGACTAATAATAGCTTCAATGTCTTCCAAGAATCCCATGTTAAGCATCTCATCTGCTTCGTCTAAGATTAAGGTTTCAACATGCTCTAAAACAAGGGCCTTACGCTTAATCAAGTCTAATAAACGACCTGGTGTTCCCACAACAATATGGGCACCTGATTTGAGGGCCTTGATTTGTTTTTCAATGCTTGATCCGCCATAAACAGAGCGAACCTTAACCCCTTTATCACGCCCAAAACGGAACAATTCTTCTTGACTTTGCACAGCCAATTCACGCGTTGGTGCAATGACCAAAGCCTGAATAATATTGTCTTTGGTACGAATCTTATTCAAGGTTGGAAGACCAAAAGCTGCTGTTTTACCGGTTCCTGTTTGTGCCTGACCAATAACATCCTTTCCTTCTAATGCGAGAGGAATCGTCATTTCCTGAATAGGAGATGCTTTCTCAAAACCGGCTGTGACCACAGCTGATTGGATGTCTTCTGATAAGTTAAATTCTGTAAATTTCAATTGTTTCTCTTTTCTAAAAAGGCAGTGCGAAGCTGCCTTATAAGCCTTTTAATTTTGTCGTTTGATTAACAACCTAACTAGTGTAACACAATTAGAAATAAAAAGATAGGAAATAAGGTTAACCTCATTAATAACACGCTTTCATAAGAAAACTGATACTATCAGGAAACAGACTAGGGGAAGTACTTTTTTTCATAACTTCTCTTTGCTTTTGATTATTTCTTTGCATAGCGGTTGGCTAAAAAATAACCGAGACTTTGCAAGATAAAGACGTACATAATAAATAAGAAAACAATCAAATACATAACTGGGTAATCATACTCTTGGTAGCCAAAACGATAGGCGTACTCTCCTAAGCCTCCTGCCCCAATGACCCCCATAACTGTGGAATACCCTAGAACACTGATTGCCGTTGCTGTAAAAGACAAAACAAGGTCCATCTTGATGGAGGGAATTAAAAAATAACGAATGAGCTGTCCTTTACTAGCCCCTAGACTAAGTGCCCTATCCACAACAATTTGTGGAACATTTAGCAAGGCCTGTTCGACGTAACGCGCATACAAACTCACCGATACGAGGGTCAGTGGTAAAATGGCTGCTATGGTTCCAAAAGATGTTCCAAAAAGTAAACGATTGAGGGGAATGAGCACAAAGATGAAGATAAGGAAGGGAACGCTGCGCAGACTTCCAAGTAGAAGGTTTAGAAATTGATAAGCCAAAGGATGCCTGATTAGATACGATTTTTTCAGAGAAAAGAGCAAGATACCTGTGGGGAAAGCAATCAGAAAACACAAAGCTAAAGTAAGTCCTAGCATCAGATTAGTATCCCAAAAAGATTTGAGAATCCCTTCACCATGTTTTGCCAAAATATCAGTCATGTAATAAAAACTCCTTTACTTGGGTCACGTAATCTGTTGTCAGTTGATCAATTCTTGACTTTACAGGAATCACAGTCTCTGCGATAGCCTGTCCATCTAAAATCATCACACGATCACAGTATTGTTTTAAAACAGATAGATGATGGGCAATCATTAGGATAGAAATACCGTATTTCTCACGTAAACTAGCTAATAAATCAAAAATCTCTTTTTCACTATTGGTATCCAAGGCTGAACTGATTTCATCACATAAAATCAATCTCGGTTTTTGTAAAATAGCCATGGCAATGGCCACTTTTTGCTGCTGGCCGCCACTTAAACTATGGCATTTAACCTGTTTCACCCTTGTTAAACCTAAAAAATCCAGAATGTCATCAATAGCTCTGTCATCTATTTTCTGATGATTCAATTTGTAAACAAGAGAAAGGTGGTAAAAAACCGTTTCACCTGGCAAAAGGTTATGGTGCTGAAAAATATAGGCAATATCTTTACGCATGTGTCGCAATTGACTAGCAGATAAGCTGTTTAACTCTCGTTCTTTGTAGCGAACACAACCTTTATCGTAAGGAATCAAACCATTCATCATCTTCAAAATCGTACTTTTCCCAGTTCCATTTGAACCAATTAAGCCAACGATTTCTCCTTCTTCAATAGCAAAGGAAATTCCCTCCAACTGGAAATGTGACTCGGGGAAGACCTTACCAACATTTTTTAATTCTATTATCATTATTTAATGCTCCTCAAAAACTTATCCTATCAAAAATATATAGCCTTTTCAAAAACTTTGCTTAGAAATCAAAATGACTTATTTGAATTCTCTTGGCATCACACTAATTTTAAAGTACATTCCTTTTTGATAATGGCAAACTACCTCTTTTTGGAAACAAAAAACATGACCCTCTCTACTGAAACAGTGGCCATGTTTTATCTTAATAATCGTATGTCATTCTCCTAAAACAGCTGCTGCCAAGGCCTGTTGAATGGCAATAACACTTTGATCGCTCTTAAACTGCAAGCTTTCGGCTGGCTCCATAGCAGATGAAATCCAAATCTTTAACTCCGCATCTAAATCAAAATGACCTGAGGTTTCCACACTAAATCGAGAAATAGAGCGATAAGGAATCGATTTGTAAGTCACTTTCTTACCCGTCACCCCTTGTTTGTCCACTAAAATCAAGCGTTTTTCAGTGAAGACAAGCAAATCCCTAATCAAGGAAAAAGCTAGTTCTACTTGTTCTCCAGTTACTAAAACATCTGCTAGCTGCGCTTCAATCTTTTGATTATCCTGCTGTGATGCATTTCCTAATAGTCCTGATAAAAGTCCCATAAGTAATCCTCCTTTTTCTTACTATACCATAATTTCTAAATGTCGTCAGTTCTAACAAAAAAGAGACTGAGGCAACTCAATCTAGCTAGAAAGCAACTAGGTCTTATTGTTTCAATCTCAATAGGCATTACATTTTTTCTTCTAAGGTGACATCTGGGTATTTGTCTGCAAACCAGCGGAGGGCAAATTCATTTTCGAATAGGAAAACAGGTTGATCAAAACGGTCTTTAGCCAGAATGTTTCGACTTGACGACATGCGTTGATCCAAATCATCTTCTGAAATCCAGCGAACAGTCTTTTTCCCCATCGGTGTCATTACAACTTCAGCCTTGTATTCACCTTCCATACGGTGCTTAAAGACTTCAAATTGCAGCTGCCCAACAGCTCCCAACATGTATTCACCAGTCTGGTAATTTTTGTAAAGCTGAACAGCTCCTTCTTGCACCAACTGCTCCATTCCCTTGTGGAATGATTTTTGCTTCATGACATTTTTCGGGGAAACTTTCATGAAAATCTCTGGGGTAAAGGTTGGCAGTGGTTCAAATTCAAACTTACGTTTACCAACAGTCAAGGTATCACCAACTTGATAGGTACCTGTATCATAAACCCCAATAATATCTCCGGCCACAGCATTCTGAACATTTTCACGAGATTCTGCCATAAACTGGGTGACGTTGGATAATTTCGCTCCTTTGCCAGTTCGGGTTAAGTTAACAGCCATTCCTTTTTGAAATTCACCTGAAACAATACGGACAAAGGCAATGCGGTCACGGTGTTTAGGGTCCATATTGGCTTGGATTTTAAAGACAAAGCCAGAAAAATCTTTATCCAGAGGGTCAATCATGACATCTTCAGTCGTTTTGTGACCATGAGGTTCTGGAGCAAATTCCAAGAAAGTATCTAGAAAGGTCTGCACACCGAAATTGGTCAAGGCTGAGCCAAAGAAAACAGGGGTAAGTTTACCATCTAAAACAGCTTGTTCCGAAAAATCATTACCAGCTTCTTCCAGTAATTCAATATCTTCCAAAGCTTGCTCATAGAAAGGATTTTTCGCAAAAAGAACTGCCCCTTCTTCAAAATCAGCAAATCGCTGGTCACCTTTGTAAAGTTCTAAACGTTTATTGTGCAAATCATATAGGCCCTCAAAGGCGCGTCCCATACCAATGGGCCAATTCATTGGGTAAGAAGCAATACCTAGAACTTCTTCTAACTCTTCTAAGAGTTCCAAGGGCTCACGGCCATCACGGTCTAACTTGTTGATAAAGGTAAAAACAGGAATATTACGGTGTTTGACAACTTCAAATAACTTTTTCGTCTGAGCTTCAATCCCTTTGGCAGAGTCAACAACCATAACAGCAGCATCCACCGCCATCAGGGTTCGGTAAGTATCCTCAGAAAAGTCTTCGTGTCCTGGTGTGTCTAGGATATTAACCCGTTTGCCAGCATAATCAAATTGCATCACGGATGAGGTAACGGAAATCCCACGTTGCTTTTCAATATCCATCCAGTCTGACTTGGCAAACTGACCTGATTTCTTTCCTTTCACCGTCCCGGCTTCACGAATCTCTCCACCAAAGTAGAGAAGTTGTTCGGTAATTGTTGTTTTCCCCGCATCTGGGTGACTGATAATAGCGAAGGTGCGACGCTTTTTAATTTCTTCTATAAGTGACATTCTTTTTTTCCTTGTTTGTTAAAATAGCAGAGCTTTCCTATGAGTCCTAGCTTTAATGACATTCTCGTTGATATAAAAGGCTTGTGCTAGACTGGTCATTCTCCACAGTTGATTGGCCCTTAAAAATGTTAAGAGGCTTACGGTTAGCTTATCTTTAGCTAATTGCTATTGTTTTTTTCTAAAAAAAGCGAGTCTGGAAATCATCCCAGACCCTTCTTATTATAGCTGATTTTAGGTGCTTTTTCAACGGCTTACTTTTCTTTAGAAAAGGCCAACTCCAAGGCTTGTACTTCTCCAAATTTGAGATAAGCCCACTCGATTAATTTGACCATGAGCGTCAATCCTCCGGTGACAATCACAAAGTTCAAGAGCAAGTGATGAGTGTGAATCACTGGAATATCTATCACAAAACCATAATTTCCCTTGGTGGCCAAACTAACCAAGAGAAGAATAAAGTTGACCGTTGCAAAATAACGTAACACTAGAGCGAATTTTAATTGACTTGAGTTGTAGAAACGCAAGAGGTAAATCAAACCATTAACCAATAGGGCGTAGTGACCCAGGTAAAAGGCGACATTCGCCACATGCCATAGCTTGAAAGGATAAAGGTCTGGCGATAAAAGTGCCAAGAAAGTCCCACCTATCCCCAACACCATAAACAGCTGCTTGAAGCTATTACGGTCTGGTAGGAAAAAGACAGCCAGCATGGCAATACGACAATGATACAAGGGTAAGGATTCGCTTAGGGGAAATCCTCTCAAAGCATACCAAGTGTATAAGCCTATCACTTGTGACAACTGCAAAGCCAAGAAAAAATAGCGATACGGTCTTGATTTATAAGATTGAAGGGTTAAAAAGACTAGCAAAGATGCTATCAAAAGTGATGACAAGTAAAAAACAAGCGAGGTGTGAGGTAACCCAATGGGGTCAGTTGCAAAAAAATCCATAACCATACCTTTCTATGTTTTTTCATTATACCTTAATCTTCATGAGAGAACAAGCCCCTTCTCTGTGTTTTTTCTAAAAACTAAGGCTAATGGCTCTCTTCCCCCTTCTTGCCTACTAAATCGTCAACCAACCTAGCCAAGCCCATCGAGTTACTTCCTTTTAAGAGGATTTGATCAGAAGGATTGAGAATAGCTTGGACATGCTCTTGCATAGCTTCAAACTGGTCTTCCTGTTGATTCTTAGGAAAAAAGCGTACTTTCCCGGCAGGATAAAGGTGACTAGCTAATTGTGCCAGTTCTTGGATATCGTCCCCATAAAAAACAAGCTGAGCAATGCTATCAGGTGACAACTGTTGGATTAATTGTGAATGCAAAGCAACAGAGTCTTCTCCTAGTTCTTTCATATCTGCTAGCACTGCCATTTTTTTGCCTTCTGGATTTGTTGAAATGCTGGCAAATGTTTGTAAAATCAGACGCATGGCTGTTGGATTAGCATTGTAAACATCTGATAAAATATCAGCACCATTGGCTGCCTTTTTCCACTCCGTACGGTTACCTGTTAACTGAACAGATTCAAGCGCTTCGATAATATCCTCATCTGTTACTGCCAATAATTTTCCAACATAGGCCGCAACCATTGCGTTGATAGCATTGTATTTCCCTGATAAGGGCAGGGTCACTGGCTCTGCCAAAACATTCGTCTTAAAGGTCAGGCTATCTTTGTCTTCTTGAATATCAGTAACATCAATTTCTTGTTGATCTCCAAAACGGATAACCATCTGATTTTTGGGAAGATATGGGTCAATAATAGGATCTCCCGGAGCAATTAAAATCCCATCTGAATTCATGCCGTCAACAATCTGCATTTTGCCTTGAGCTATCTTGTCTCGGCTTCCAAAATATTCTAAATGAGCTTCGCCGACTAAGGTCAAAACTGCAATACGGGGTCTTGCAATTTCAGATAGGAGATGAATATCTCCCATGTGATCCTGCCCCATTTCAAGGACAATTTTCTCGGTATCTTCAGGCATGTGGAGAACGGTATAAGGCAAGCCGATCTCATTATTGTAATTTCCTTGCGTTTTATAGGTTTTGTAAGTGGTTGATAGGACAGCTCCTATCATATCCTTGGTGGATGTTTTGCCATTTGAGCCTGTCACAGCAATAACATCCACGCGCATCTTATCAAGATAATAATGGGCTAGCTTTTGAAAAGCTTTTAGGCAGTCGTCAACAAGAAGATGGGGTTTCCCCGGTAATTCTTTTTCTGAAAAAGTAGCGACAGCGCCATTTTGAAAGGCTAAATCAATAAACTCATGACCATCCCTTTGACCTTTTAAGGGTAAAAAGAGGTCTCCTTCTGTAATCTTTCGGCTATCAAACTCAATCTGATTCAGAGGAACGTCGTCCAAGTCAGACACATTGTTTTGTGCATCAACAATTTTGGCCACTTCGTGTAAGGTTAATTTCATTTTGCTTTCCTTCTAAGAACACTTGTTTTTTACAATTTCCCTTCTATTATAGCATAAAATATCAGAAAATTGTCTAAAATGTCAAACTCCCTTAATAGCTCTGCTATTCTTCCTAAAAGAGCAACAAAAAAGGACGAACGTCACATCTTGGCGATGTTTGCCGTTCCATCCAAGTAAATGATACTCAACATCGTAGGTTTAAATCAGGTGGCTCTCACGCTGGTCAAACATTTCTTGTGCCAGTATCACCAGCTCTTCAATCAAATCTGGATAAGCCAAGCCCATATTCTCCCATAAAAGCGGGTACATAGACCATTGAGTAAAGCCTGGCATGGTGTTTAATTCGTTAAGGTAAACCTGCCCGTCTTGGCTCAAGAAAAAGTCACAACGAGACAACCCACAACCACCCAAGGCTTTGAAGGCTGACTCAGCATAAACCCGCATGGTTGCCATAATCTCTGGATCAATTTCTGCTGGGATAGCCATGGTGATCTTGTTGTCAATATACTTGGCTTGATAGTCGTAAAAATCAACATCCTTGACGACTTCACCTGGTAAGGTTGACTTGACTTCTGTATTCCCAAGGAGACCAACTTCAATTTCTCTGGCAACCACGCCTTGTTCAATCAAGACACGACTGTCATAGGTTAGCGCTAATTGAATGGCTTCTTTTAATTCTGCTTTTGTTTGGGCTTTGGAAATCCCTACTGACGATCCCATATTAGCTGGCTTGACAAAAATAGGAAAAGATAGGGTGGCTAAGGTCTTTGTCAGACAAGCTTCTAGATCCTGCCCATCAATATAAACAGTGTAAGCTACCTGAGGAATACCGGCTGACTCTAAGACGCGCTTGGTCGTAATTTTATCCATGGCCACACTCGAGGAGAGGATATTCGTTCCTACATAAGGCATTCCTAACACTTCTAAGAAACCTTGGATAGAACCGTCTTCTCCCATAGGTCCATGCAAAACTGGAAAGACAACTGCCTTATCGTCATAAATGTCACTTGGCTTGATTTGTTGATCAAGTTGGATAGTCTCATTAGTCATCAAGCGTTCTGTGGCCGCTGGTCTTTCTAAAAATTCCTGAGTTTTGATGAATTGTCCTGTCTGACTAATAAAATAAGTTTTCACTAAAAACTTATCATAGTTAACTGCTCGCATGACACTTTCTGCTGAAAGCACAGAGACTTCACGTTCTGCAGAGCGACCTCCATATAATAACACTAACGTTTGTTTAGACATAGCTAACCTTTCCTAACTGAATTAAATGCTTCCTTATTATAGCAAAAAGAAGAGGGCTTTTCAAAATCTTCTGACAACAGTTGTCTCTGTTTGGTCATCTCGATCTAAAACTGTGAATGAGTTTTTCTGAACCTTAACCTAAGTAAGAATAACCACTTGTTTCTATTCATTAAAGCTCTGTCCGATTTTCAATAGCTCTTAGTAGGGTCACTTCATCAGCATACTCAATATCTGAGCCAACAGCGAGACCTCTTGCTAAGCGGGTTACCTTGATTCCTGCTGGCTTCAAGACCCGTGAGATATACATGGACGTTGCCTCCCCATCAGCTGTAGCATTGGTAGCTACGATAACTTCGGTCACCTTACCATCCATTAAACGGGTAATTAAACGTTTAAGATTGATGTCATCTGGCCCCACACCATTCATGGGCGAAATTAAGCCGTGAAGCACATGATAATAGCCATGATACTCTTGGATTTTTTCCATAGCAGAAACATCTTTAGCATCTTCTACTACCAGAATGGTCGTCTGATCACGGCTCGTGTCTGTGCAAATGTGACAAGGATCGTCATCGGTAAGGTTTCCACAAATCGAACAATAGGTCAGTTCTCTCTTAGCGGCCAATAAATTTTTAGCAAAATCATTAACGTCTTCATTAGACATTCCAATCGTGTAAAAGGCAAGTCTGGTTGCCGTTTTAACCCCGATTCCTGGGAGTTTGGAATAACTTTCAATTAATTTTGCAATAGGGGTTGGGTAAAGCACTCAGTTCTCCTTTATTGATTTCCATACATTGTCATGTAGAGTGTAATCATGTCTTTAGCGATCAGTTGTTGTGCCTTAGCTAATGAATTGGTAGCATGTGGATACATGACAGCTACTGCAATGTCAGCATCAGCACTTGGCCCGTAAGCCACGACATTTAAATTGTAAGTGGCTAAGGTTTGACCATTTTTATCGATAGCATAGGTTTCAGCCGTTCCTGTTTTAGCACTAATAGTGATCGGACCACCAGCTAATGCTCGTCCTGTGGCGTAGGCACTTCCACTATTAACCACTTGATAAAAACCATCTTGAATAATCGCCAATTGGTCGCCCGATAACTGAACCTTATTAAGAATACTGGTCTCGATAGCCTTGCTCAACTGACCCGGGCCTTGGCTACCGTCATCCTCATAAATTCCCTGAACAATGTGAGGAGCCAAACGATTGCCACCATTCGCAATGGTTGCGACATATTGAGCCAACTGCATGGTGGTATAATTATCAAACTGGCCAAAAGATTCGGTCAGGACATTTGAAACGGTGTAATTATCGGTTAAGTAGCCAGTTGATTCTCCTGGTAAATCAATACCTGTTGGGCCCCCCATTCCAAATTCAGCATAGGCTGCACGCAGGGCTGACATGGTTTTTTTCATACCGGAGGTCGTCAAGGTCATTCCTGGATAATAATCTTGGCCCATCATTTTCAAAGCTAGTTGAACCATGTAGGTATTTGAAGAATATTCTAAAGCCTGACTGGCTGTTATTGGCAATGAGCCTACAGTAAACCAAGAATTAATTGGTTTGGAACCACCAAATTGAATAGCTTGGTCAGTAAGGACCTGATTGCCCTCAATCACACCTGCCTGCCAACCAGCTGCCAAGGTTGCCCCTTTGACAACAGATCCCGGCGTGAACACATCTGTGATTGTTCCCAAAGAATCACTTTGAATGTGTCCAGTTTCCTTATCATGAGATAAACCTGACATGGCTAAAATAGCACCTGTTTTGGGATTTAAAGCAACGGCATAGATTCCCTCAGAGTAGGCTGCTTGCCCGTTAGCTATTTCAGCATCATAGTAGCGCTTCATCATCTCATCTACAGCTTGTTGGTAGTCCAAGGGAATCGTCAATGCTACATTTTTTCCTTGTTCTCCTTTATCAAGTTGGCGTTCTGAAATGATTTTGCCAGCCTTATTAGTCTTGATTTCTTTAATGTCGTGGCTACCTTGGAGAACAGATTCATATTCTTTTTCCAAGTAAGAGGTTCCCACACGATCATTTAAGGCATACCCTTTTTTGAGGTACTGTTCTACTTCTTCTTTGGGAAGTCCCGCTTCCTCACTAGAAACTTTGCCCATAATAGACGCGAGACTAGTATTTTCCACATGCCGCTCCCAATCCGTTCCAATGGAAATACCTGGTAATTTTGCTTTATTTGCCAAAATCATTGCAATAGCCTGTTCACTTAAGGGGTTCGTCCTTAAGTTGACTGTTGTAAAAACAGCAGCACCATTCATTTGGTTAAAAATAGCGATTACTTTTAACTCATCGGCTGAGTAAGCGAGATCACTTTCTTTTAAAGAGGCAACAGCATTAGCATAAATAGTAGCCTCGGTTAATCGGTTGCCAAAGCGATCCAAAGTAGCTTTTTTAGGAAGCTTTTTGACCACCTTAGCATATACTTCTGGGTCAGCCAAATAAAAATCTTTTTTAGCTTGGCTTGTTACCCTAGCCTCAGGATAAGAAACATAAGTCGCAAGATGCTCTGCTAAAGTTTTTAATTCCTTGGCGCTTGCTTTGGGACTTCTTGTATAAGTCACAACATCCTTGATGGTATTTGAGACAAGGGGCTTGCCACTATAATCAAAAATCTTGCCACGTGGCTGAGCAACCTTAATCTTGTAAACGGTCGACGATTTTAGTTTACTCACATAAAAAGCCTTGTTATAAATTTGCATGTAGGCCAGCCGTAAAACAAGCCCCACAAATAACAAAACAATAATCAAAAAAAGGAGATGAAGACGTCTTGCAACGCTTGCTTTTTGTTTTTTGATAAGTGGTGTCTTTTTTGACAAGTCAATCCCTCCTTTTTTTAAACTTCGCTTCTTATTTTATCACAAATTACAAAAAGAAGACCGGGAATAAGGTCCTCCCAGTCTAAAAATTTTTCTTATTGATTTATGCCTTTTCTGGGTGATCATAAGCTTTGAAATAGAAAAGACTAACAAAAACAGCTCCGCCAATAATGTTACCGGTATAAACAAAGGTAAAGTTTAGAATAAAGTCTAGCCAGGTAGCTCCGCCCTCAAAAATAGCAGCGGGAATAACAAAAGCATTTGCCACACTGTGTTGAAAGCCAAGGGCTACAAAGGTCATGACAGGAAACCAAGTACCAAGAAGTTTACCAGTAGCATCATTTGCCCCATAGCACAGCCACAAGGCCAATCCAACAAACCAGTTACAACCAATTCCTGATACAATCGCCTGCAAAGGGGTCGCTGCTATTTTAGCATGGGCCACTTCAATCACTTCTTCTTTAAAAATACCAGCTGATGTCAAACCTAGAAAATGACCGAATACAAAGGCTACAAAAATAGCTCCAATTACATTAAACAAGGTAATAATGAGCCAATTCTTGGCAAGTTCGCTAAACTTAATTTTTTTGGCCAACAAAGCTGCAGAAACTGCCATCATGTTTCCTGTAATTAATTCTCCACCAGCCATCAAGATAATAATCAAACCGATTGGAAAAGCGCAGGCTCCTAGAATACTTGCGAAAGCGCCAAAGGTTTCCAAGCCACTAGCAGCAATTCTAACATACAAGAGGTAACCCAAACTAATCATTGCTCCACCAATAAAGCCTAGAATAGCCTTAGCAGGGAGAGACTTGGCAATTTTATGTTCTCCAATATGAATGGTTGACTCTAAAATCTGTTCCGGTGTTTTCATCTTAACTCCTTTTGTTACCGTATTCACAAATGCACTTTTTAGTATATCAATTTTTTTGAAAAATGCAAGCCCTTCCATTAAGAAAGGACTTCTTTTTAGAATCACATAAGAAAAGATTATTGGCTCTCCTAATCAATCTTTAGCAATCGACAAGTCTAGTTTTTCCACTAAAAAGCGCCAGAACACTAAGGCTAGGTAAAAATCTAACATGCCATGAACAAGAGATCCTAGTCCAATCAAACCTAGCATTGACCAAAAATAAGACATAGACGTGCCTACGGTTGCTGTCAAAGCATAAACCACCAGAAATTCTGCCAAGCCATGAATGATATTAACAAAAAAGGCAAAGCAAAAGATTTTCGCTGGTGACTTTAACGTTTGAGGGTAGCGACTTAACCACCAAGCCGCCAAAACAACAAATAAGATATGGGAAAAAGCTCTTAAGACAATGACTAAGGGAAAGCCCGCCAGTAAAAAACCTAGACCTGTCCCAATAGCCACTAAAATAGCAACGGGAACAGATATGAAGACAGCTAGGAATAAGGGAACATGGCTAGCTAAAGTAAAGGAAGCAGGGCCAATAATCAGTTTGAGGGGCATAATCATCGGAATTAAAATGCCAAAAGCCGCTAAGATGGAGGCATAGGCAATTAGTTGTGTTGGTTTTTTAGTCATTATATCTCCTTTCAGAGACAGTATAACTTAATAATTAACAGGTGTCAAGACACCTGTTAAACCAATATCATTTTAAAAGAAACTGCCTCTTATCCCACTAGCTCTGCCATTCCCCCTATAACTCTGTGTAAAGAATACCTGCTGCTTCCAAATCTTCCTTAATAGCTATAAACGTTTCTTGATTAGGGCAAGAAATCAAGTGACTGTGCAAACCTTCTGTCAAAGAAGATAGCAATTCTGCTTTAGACTGATTCAATTTGGTCATAAAA
Source organism: Streptococcus canis (assembly GCF_900636575.1). Lineage (NCBI taxonomy): Bacteria > Bacillati > Bacillota > Bacilli > Lactobacillales > Streptococcaceae > Streptococcus > Streptococcus canis. The sequence continues at coordinate 1,257,895 of NZ_LR134293.1, read as the reverse complement.
TTAGTCATATCAGACTGACTTTTAATGTTTAGAGGTGCTGTAATCATGCCATAAATAGGATGCTCCACTTCCACCGTTGTGATAATTCCCTGATGAGCTAAAATGATTTCCAATTCTTTTTCTGTTTCTGCCAACCCGTGTTGACAGACAATACGTGCACAATATTGGTGGCTAAACAGAGCAGTTGACATAATATAGCCCTTAGGAGTTGAAATAATATCAATCTGTTGGGCTCGAAGTAAGGCAACATCTCCAACAATCACCTGACGACTAACCCCTAATAACTTAGCTAAATAAGTAGCGGACAAGGCCTCTTGTTCGCCAGTTAAGTACTCAATAATTTTTTGACGGCGTTCTTCTGCTTTCATAATCTATCCTTTTTTCAAGTTAGTTCTATCATATCATATTTTTAAGCAGAACTTTCTTTCTTCCCCAAACAGAGCAACAAAAAAACCAAACCGAAGTCTGGTTTCAAAATTATTCACCACCGAGGTAGTATTCTTTAACAATGTTAAGTTTTTCATCAAGTTCGAAAACAAGTGGTGGGAAGTTTGGAATTTCCACATTCATGATTTCATCATCTGAAAGACCTTTAATGTGTTTCACAAGAGCACGGATTGAGTTACCGTGTGCACCAACAAATACGTTTTTACCGTCAAGAAGAGCTGGAGCAATTTTTTCTTCCCAATAAGGCATAGCGCGTTCAAGGGTTACTTTTAAGTTTTCAGCATCTGGAATAAGGGCTGGGTCAAGGTCAGCATAACGACGATCTTTGTGTGCTGAATACTCATCATCTTTAGCCATAGCTGGTGGCAAGACATCGTATGAACGACGCCAGATGTGAACTTGCTCATCACCAAATTGTTCAGCAGCTTCTGCTTTGTTTTTACCAGTCAAAGCACCATAGTGACGCTCGTTTAAGCGCCATGATTTTTCAGTTGGAACCCACAATTGACCTGCATTTTCAAGAGCAAGATTAGTTGTCTTGATGGCACGTGTCAATACTGAAGTGAAAGCAAGGTCAAATTCGATGCCTGCTTCTTTGATTAATTTACCTGCATCAATCGCTTGTTGTGTTCCTTTTTCTGAAAGATCAACATCTGCCCAACCAGTGAAGAGGTTAGCTTTGTTCCATTCTGACTCACCGTGGCGAGCGAAAACCAATTTTACCATTAGTTAATATCTCCTTTTAATTTAAAGGTTGCTACCTTTTTATAACTTCTATTTTACAAAAAATAGGGTAAAAAAGCTAGTCTATTCCCCTTTTTATTGAAAATCCTTTTGTGAATATCATGAAAATAATCAAAATTCGGAAATAACCACCCTAAACCCAAACTTTTCTAAAAAACAGCTTGCTATTATTCAGGTCTAGTGGTAGAATAGAAAAAATTTGTCTAAAATATGGAGGAAATAATGGTTTCTACTGCTACACAAATTGGTATTTTTACTTTTGATAACTGTTTGATGAACGCTGCTGGCATTTATTGTATGACAAAAGAGGAACTTCTAGAGATTGAAAACTCCCAAGCAGCTTCCTTTATCACCAAAACAGGAACCCTAGAAGCTCGTCAAGGTAATCCAGAACCTCGCTACGCAGATACTAGCCTTGGTTCTATCAATTCAATGGGCCTTCCCAACCATGGTTTTCAATATTATCTAGACATTGTCAGTGATCTTGCTAAATCTGACCAAGCCAAGCCCCATTTCCTGTCTGTGGTCGGACTATCTCCTGTCGAGACACAAACCATCTTAAAAACCATTATGGCTTCTGATTATGAAGGACTTGTGGAGTTGAACCTTTCTTGTCCAAATGTCCCAGGCAAACCACAAATTGCCTATGACTTTGAAACTACCGATCAGCTACTTGAAAGCATTTTTGCTTATTACACCAAGCCCCTCGGGGTTAAATTGCCTCCTTATTTTGACATTGTGCATTTTGATCAAGCTGCTGCCATCTTCAACAAATACCCACTGACCTTTGTTAATTGTGTCAATTCTATTGGCAATGGGCTAGTCATTGAGGATGAGCAAGTGGTCATCAAGCCTAAAAATGGATTTGGTGGTATTGGTGGCGATTACATTAAACCTACTGCTCTTGCCAACGTCCACGCCTTTTACCAACGCTTAAAACCTTCTATCAAAATCATTGGTACAGGTGGGGTCAAAACTGGACGTGATGCTTTTGAGCACATTCTTTGTGGAGCAAGCATGGTCCAAATTGGCACAGCCCTCCATCAGGAAGGACCAGCTATCTTTGAACGGGTCACTAAGGAACTAAAAACGATTATGGCTGAAAAAGGCTACCAATCCCTAGAAGATTTTCGTGGGCAGTTGAACTATATGAACTAAGACCAAAAAAGAAGTCTAGAATGATAAGGTATATTCTCCTAACGTTAGATAACCATTCTAACTCTTTAGAGGGCGATACATCATCCTAGACTTCTTTACTTTGTAATGGAAAGTCCTTTGGAGACACGTCAGTAGTCTCATCTGAATGTCTTTGCTGGTTTTGGAAATCCAATTTCTTCTTTTGCTTTTGCTCAAATTTTCGATAGTAATAGAAAAATAGCATTATTTTGATCATTGAAAATATAGCTAAACCAACGATAATAATAGTAACCATAAAAGTAATTCTGCCTTCATAAGTCTCACTATTATTATAATCGTATTCAAGAAATCAAGCAAGTTTCTAAGTTATTTAAAAGAAAGTAAGCGCAAGCCATTCAAAATAACTAAAATCGTTGAGCCTTCGTGTCCAACAACACCAAGTGGCAAGTTAACTACCTGAAAAACATTGGCTAAAATCAATAAGGTAATTACAGATAAGGCCAAAACGATATTTTGTTTGACAATGGTTTTCATTTTGCGGGAAAGTTGAATCGAAAATGGAATACGGGTCAAGTCGTCCATGATCACACTATCTGCACTTTCCATGGCAATATCTGTTCCTGACCCAATAGCATAGGACACATCTGCTTGCGCTAAAGCAGGCGCATCATTAATACCATCTCCTACCATGGCAACAAAACCATATTTAGTCTTTAATTCCGCTAACTTAGCCACCTTATCTTGAGGCATACAGTTGGCTACCACTTCATCAATACCAAGTTTTTGAGCCACATAATTAGCGGTCCGTTCTTGATCTCCTGTTAACATGACTGTTTTAATTCCCATGGCATGGAGGGTCTCAATAGCACGTTGTGATTCTATTTTGATGTCATCTAATAGGACATAGTAAGCTATCAATTGATGGTCACAGGACACAAAGATCAACGTCTTCCCTTGATTTTCTTCCTCTTGAATAGTTTTTTCAAAAGCTGATAGGTCTTGAACCTTTTCCAAAATAAAGGATTTTTTACCAATTCGCCATTCTTGCCCTTGATAGAAGCCCTGAAAACCTTTCCCAGAAATTTCTTCTAATTGGTCAAAGGTAAGTGGCTCCAATTTTTCAGTGTAGTCAAGAAGGGCTTTAGAAATAGGGTGGATACTAGCAGCCTCTGCTCCTTTTACCAGTCTATTCACGAGCAACTCATCTTCCAAATAGTGAGCATTCACCACAGAAGGCTTTCCTTGGGTCAATGTCCCCGTTTTATCCATCACAACAGCCTTAATATCTCCCATATTATCAATAATATCTCCACCTTTGATAATCAATCCCTTACGGGCTGCACGAGAAATAGCTGAAAGACTTGCAGGGGTAGAACTTGCAATCAACGCACAAGGAGAAGCCACCGTTAAGAGAATCATGCCTCGGTAAAAAGCATCCAACCAAGTCCAAGCAAGGACTAAGTGGCTAAAGAAAATAAAGGTTGGAACGAGGACGAGGACAAACTTGACGTAACTATCTTCCAACCTTTCAATAAAGGTAGCTGTTTTACTTTTTTGTCCTTGGGCAGATTCCACCAGATTAACAATCTTGGCAAAGAGGGTATTCTCATTTTCAACGGTAACCAACATGTCTATGGCTTGTCCCTGGTTAATGGTTCCCCCGATAAGATTCTGACCTTCTGCCTTATCGACTGTGATAGGCTCACCAGTGACCATAGATTCATCAAATTGACCAAAAGGACTAAGTAACTGTCCGTCAATTGGAACAGTTTCCCCCTTACGAACTTGTAAACGATCACCAACACTCAAGGTCTTGGTCTCAACTTCTAAAATACGACCACCTTCTTGATAGCGACGAGCAGTATCTGGCGTTAAGGACATCAAGGCAGAAATAGCATCCTTACTTTTTTCCATGGCCATTTCTTCAAGCGTATTGGACAAGGAAAAGATAAAAATAAGCAGAGCACCCTCCAGCCAATAGCCAATAATTCCAGCACCAATAGCTGCCAAAATCATCAAAATATCCACTGACAAGTGTTTGTTCTTCACCAAATCGAGCAAGCCTGCTTTGGCTGATTCATATCCTCCAATCAAGAAGGCTATAATGAAAATAGCGGAAGCAACTTGTGGAAATGGGTGTAAAAAGGTTAGTCCGATTATTATGAATACCAGACAGGCTAAAGTCTCCATTAAATGAAGATGGTCTGTCATCCATGCTCTGATTGTCATTTTTAGTTCCCTCACAATTAAAAGTTATCTCAATCTTTAAGATATATTAATTGTAATAATTCTAAATAAATAAGTCAAGTAATTTAGAGCGATTCTAACTAAGCTTTTTTACAGACTTGTTTTTTCAAAAATCTCTACATCTACTATTTGCAAATATGAGAAAAACTTATCCCTAACTAAGGAAATGATATACTGATAAAAGGAGGATTTACAGCATGGCAAAACCATTAGGAGAAACCCTTCGTGAATTAAGATGAAATCAAAACCTTTCCTTACAACAAATTGCAGGAGACTCTATTTCCTTGTCCCAATTATCACGCTTTGAACGAGGGCAGTCAGATATTTCCCTCAATAAGTTTTTAGTAGCCTTAGATAGGATGCATGTCGAAGTGAAAGAATTTATGGATATGGCTTCTGACTTCAAAAAAACAGAACAAATTTGCTTTATGCCCCAAAAATGCCCCAAAACACAGAAAAAAGCCCATCACACAAGCTAGAAAGCTTGATATGACGGGCTTTTTAAAAATTTATTATTTAACAGCGTCTTTAAGAGCTTTACCAGCTTTGAATGCTGGAACTTTTGAAGCTGCGATTTCAATTTCTGCACCAGTTTGTGGGTTACGACCTTTACGAGCTGCACGTTCGCGCACTTCGAAGTTACCAAAGCCGATTAATTGTACTTTTTCACCTTCAGCAAGAAAAGCTTCGATTGCAGAAAATACGGCATCAACTGCTGCTGCTGAATCTTTTTTTGTAAGTTCAGTTGCTTCTGCAACTTTCGCGATTAAATCTTGTTTGTTAGCCATTTAACAAATCCTCCAAATAATTAGTAAGCGTAATGCTTTAACAGATATTATCATATCTAAAAAAAGCGCTTAGGTCAAGTATTTAACGTTATTTGAGCTTATTTCTTGTAAATATTGAAACTGATTTCATCTTTAAATAAATCGATTTTCTTGGCTTTTAAATAGACCTTAGCATCATTTCTTATCTCTTGTAAATTTACTACTATTGCTGATTGCTGTGGCATCACCTTCACAAATTTTGGCAATTGATAGCTTGATTTCAGATACTGCAACACGTCTTTTTCGGGTAAAGGTAAGGTTCCTACCGAAAAGGAGATAACCTGTAATTGGATAGCTCCACTATCTAGCCGATGGGGTTGAAAATAAATGTATAGAGGTACCTCATAGCCTAAAAGCTGATAGGTGCCTTCAAATAAAATAGAAGAAGAGGTGGCGTAAAACTTATAGTGCATCTTTTCAGATTGATAATCTTTAAGATAACTAGCGACGGTTTCATTAAGTTGTTCTCTTGTAGTGGTAAATGTGCCAATTTTAACATCCTTAGTCGCCTTTTGAGCGATTAATTCTGATTCAGGTTCTCTTACTTGGATAAGGCGACTTCCAATCACCAGTAAGAAGGCGGTATTAAAAGCTAGTAAGAGCAAAAAGCCCCATTTCCACCAATTAAGGGTTAAAGTCTTTTTCATGCTTTCTGATTTTCTCCATTACTGCATCTGACATGATTTGATAGCCGGTATTATTGGGGTGAAAATGGTCCCCAGTAAACAAGGCATCGTTAACAACTGTGGTTTGATCCCCTGAGGATTGAACAATACCTTCTTGTCCATTGACACCTTTATACAAAAGGTCATTAATAGGAACAAAATAAACATGATCATACTCTTCCAGGACTTCTTTGGTTTTGTCGTTCCAATCATCAATAACCTTTTGCATGTCGGTTAATTCTGGAAAATTCAAATAGAAGGGATTATAGATGCCGATAACAAAGATAGGAAGGTCTTTATTATCTTTTCTAGCCAAATCCAGTATCTTTCGTAAGCGCTCTTGATATTGACGAGCTGGCTTTTTAAAACTGGAAACTTGCAGATCAGCTAGATGTTTTCTAATCACCGCCATGACATCATTGCCTCCAACGGTTAGGGTCATTACGTCAGCCTCTTTTAAAGCTGTCTTGATCTCCTTTTCCTTGGTCATCCTATCCAGAATTTGTTGACTGGTGTTGCCAGACACCCCATAATTTTGGTGGCTGACCTTGGCTCTAAAATACTCTCCCATGTCACTTGACAATAAAGGTACAAAACCACCTTGGTTGGTCAAATCCCCCACTCCCTCAGTGAGTGAATCACCGATAGCAACATAGTTAATCGCCACTTGCTCGCTTTTTAAAAAATCACTTTTCTTCAAGCGTGAATCTGACTTAGGAATCAGGATATTTAGAAGCAAAAAGGCAAAACCTAGACTAACAAGGAAGAAGAGAAGACCGCTAAGAAATCGACGATTATTCATAGCGAACCATGACCGCAAAAGCTCCCTCACCCGTGTGGGTTTGGATAATAGAGCCTGTTTCTAAAACAGGGATAGACCCATCATATTGGATTGCAATTTTTTCTTTTAGAGCCATAGCCAAGTCAGCTTCTCCCGCATAAGAAATAGCCACTTCTGCAATTGAACGATCATTGTTAGCTGCCAAATAACTGTCTAGCCATTTGATAAAGGTTTTATTCCCCCGACCTTTGACAAGTGTTTTCAACTCATCATTTTTAAGTTCCATAACCACCCTAACATTGAGTAAGGAACTAAGGACACCAGTAACACGACCAATTCGTCCACCCTTTACTAGATTTTCTAAAGTTGAAACCCCGATATAGAGCTCTGTCTTTGACTTAATGGCTTGGACAGCCGCCAAGATCTCTTCAAGACTGGCCCCTGCTTGTGCTAATTTTGCTGCCTCAACCACCTGAAATTTCATGGCTTGGTCTGTAAAGCCAGAATCCAAAACCGCGACTGGTGCTTCAGCAATTTCGGCTCCTTGTCGTGAAGCTTCAATAGTACCTGAGAGGGCTGGCGAGAGATGAATAGCAACAATGTTAGTTGCGCCTTTGTTGACCAAATTTTCGTAAGTTTCAGCAAAAAGACCAACTGGTGGCTGACTGGTTTTAGGAAGGGATTTGCTAGCCTTCATAAGGCTTAAAAAATAGCCTTCTTCTTTTAAGTCATTATCAGAATATAATTTACTATCAACCATAACAGATAGGGGCACTACTGTAATATCGAGTGCCTCAATTAGTTCTGGTTCAATGGTTATTGATGAATCTGTAACAATTTTAATAGTTCCCATGTATTTTTCCATTCTAGACTAGTTTCTCATCATCTTATTTTATCACTCCTTAGCAAATAAATCAAAATTAGGAATACTTATGATATAAAGCTTGGAAAAACGTTTTTTCAAGTACAGCAATCACTTACCGATGAATGGGAAATTTATCCATATGAAGAAAGATAAAAAAGACAGAAGACCAACCTTTAATAAGTTGACTTTCTGTCTGATCATCTTTACTAATGAACATAAGTGGCTTGATTAATCAAAGTTCCCCAACTTGTTAGTATGTCTTAATGCCATAGCAGGTGCTGTTATTAAGGAGGCTAAACCAAGTAAGGTAAGTGAAAGAGAAACTTTGCCACCCGTTGCTGGTAGGCTGACCTTTTTCTTAACGGTAATCATGCTAATTTTTCGATTATAAGGCACCTTAATCTCTTGTTTAGAATCACCAATGTGAGAAATCAGTTTTCTCAATTCATCTATAACTGCACTTGGCGTACCAACGGTCTGATTAGATGGCTTTGATTTATAGACTGTTTTCTTTTCGTAGTGAGCTGCCAACACTTCTCCAAAAGTATGACCAATCGTATAAACCTGAGTAGTCAAGTCAGGCTTTTGTGTCATTAAGAGGGCTAACTTTTTCGTTGCTTGGTTGAGAGCATCCTTTTTTTGATTCAAATTGTGTTTGGCTACCATATACTGAAAGGTCAGACTTGGCAAGCTTCTGACATGTGGTTTTGGATTGTCAATCTTCAAGGAATCCTCTTCGGAGATAGGTAAGCGTGCGTTCGCAGCAGCAGCCCAGTTAATCTCCTCATTTCGGGGGACTATTGGTAGCGCCTTCAGTTCCGACTTCTCTGACTCAGAAGACCTGACCAGAATCAAGAGAAATCGGCTCGACCTCTGCTATCTCAGGAATAGGCTCGAATTCAACTTTGGAATCAAGAGGAGCTTCTTGGGTTTGAGAGTCTTCTGGAAAATCCTCAAAACTGGCTTTAGAAGATTCACCTGCTTGGGGCTGCCGTTGTTTCAGTGCTTCTTGAGCTGTTAACTCACCTTCGACAAGACTTGCTTGATAACTACTAACCTTACCTGTTGAAAACTGTTCAGCCGTAACAGTGTTAGGACCACACACCAAGGTTGCTAATACAATAATACTTGATAAATATACTTTTTTATTAGACATTGATGGCTCCTAGATTGAAATTATCTTATCTATTCTACTATTTATCAGGGGTTTGTCAAGAGTGTTCACTAAAAAGAAGCCACCAAAGTGAATGTTAGATAATCTTTAGGAAGTGTTATTCCTAGAACTACAAACAAGTAAGCTCAGCAACTTTTCTTTTAAAAGGTGTCATCAACTAAATGGAACTTATCCTCTTTTTAATGTTTGACAAGCAGTTCACGCGCCTGAGTAAGTGCTGCTTCTGTCAGATCTGCACCAGCAATCATTTTAGCAATTTCCTCAACACGTTCTTCTGACGTCAATAATCTGACCTTAGAAACGGTTGATTCCTCTTTGCTTTCTTTAGAAATAAAATACTGATAATCCGCTATGGCAATGACCTGTGGCAAATGAGAAATAGCAAGAACTTGCCCATGACAGCCAATTTTATAAATTTTCTGGGCAATCGCTTGAGCGACACGGCCAGAAACACCCGTATCTACCTCGTCAAAAACAATACTGGTTTTATCTTCTTTTTTAGAGATAGCAGCCTTGATGGCCAACATCAAACGAGATAGTTCACCCCCAGAAGCGACTTTAACCAGTGGCTTGAAGCCTTCACCTGGGTTAGTTGAAATATAGAACTCTAGGTTTTCATTACCTTCACGGTTAAACTTTGATTTAGTAAACTGCACTTTAAAATCAGCTTTTTCCATGTAAAGTTCCCTAAGTTCGGCTTTAATATCAGCTTCTAACCGATTTGCCAGTTGGTGGCGATACTCACTCAAATCAGTAGCTGCAGCTACCAATTGTTTTTCCAAAACCTTTAATTCGGATTCTAAATCCCCTGAGGAACGGTCATCTCCTGTTAATAGTTGATATTCTTTGACAATATTGTCATAATAGTCCAGAACATCAGTAACATCCCCGCCATATTTACGGGTCAAACTATTAAGGGTATCCAAGCGGAATTCGATTTCTTGCAAGCGATCACCATCAAAGTCCAGTTGATCAATGGTATCAGACAACTGCTTACTGACTTCTTCCAAAATGTAATAAGCTTCCGAAATTGTGGTTGACATGGCTTTATAGTCAGGGGCAAACTGCTCAATAGACAGCAAGTCATTCATGCTAGAACGAATATTGGATAGGCTTGAAAAATCGTCATTATCTAACATGACATAAGCGTTGGTCAAGGTATCGGCAATTTTTTTATGGTTCAATAAGCGGTCACGCTCTTGATATAACCGCTCGTCTTCACCTCGACTCAAGGCAGCAGCCTCAATTTCTGCCATCTGAAAAGCCAACATATCAAGACGCTCTTTGTGTTCCTTTTCATTTCTTTGCTTGTCAAGAACCTGCTTGCGCAAGTTCTTGTAGCGGTCAAAAATAAGCTGGTAAGCCTCTTTCAATTGTCCAAAAGCTTTGTCACCAAAGGTATCCAAGATATGCTGGTGTAATTGTGGTCGCATTAATTCTTCTTGGTCATGTTGACCGTGAATATCCACCAAAAATTGACCAACCTGCTTCAAAGTTGCCAGATTAACCATTTGACCATTAATACGGCTGACGCTTCTACCGTTGGCAAAAATATCGCGGCGAATAATCAAATCCTCTTCCATAGCAATTCCAGATGCTTCCAAACAAGCAGCAAGAGCTGGATTGGCATCTACGGAAAAAAAGCCTTCAATTTCTGCTTTATTAGCGCCATGACGAATAACCTCTGTGCTGGCACGTGCTCCCAACATCATATTCATGGCATCAATAATGATGGATTTCCCAGCCCCTGTTTCCCCCGTTAAAACTGTCATACCATTTTCAAAATTCAGGGAGATTTCCTCAATAATAGCAAAATTTTTAATGGAAATTTCTAATAACATGACTTTCTCCCCATATTTCTAAGTTAATCCTTGCATCCAACGCGAAACTTCTTGTCGAATCTTGTCGGCATCTGCAGCTGATTTGGCAATTAAGAGTAAGCTGTCATCATCTGCAATCAAACTAAAGATAGCCTCGGCAAAATCAGCTAGCAAGTAACGTTTAATCAATTTACTGTTGCCCGGAACTACCTTCAAATAAAGATGTTGTTCAAGACCTTCTATTTTGTCAGACATCTCTAAAACAGTACTTTTTATGGATTCTGGACCTTGGATAACCTTTTTTCCACTATCCTGAGAAAGCCCATAAACATAACGGCCACTTCCAGAGGGGATTTTGACAATCCCAATTTCATTCATATCTCTTGAAATGGTGGCCTGTGTCAATTCTAGTCCATGCTCAGCCAATAATGCCAATAAATCGTGCTGAGTTTCAATAGAATGTGTCAAGACCATTTTTTTTATCAGTTCAAGTCGTTCATTCTTTTTCATGTTTCTCAAATTCCTTATGCGCTTTGGTAATCACTTCTTGAATAGTCTGGGGGGCTAATCCTTCCGGCCTCTGCGATTTAACAAGATAAGCTAAAAACTCGATATTGCCATGACCACCTTGAATAGGAGAAAAATCAAGTCCCTTAACTGTAAATCCGTAATCTAGAGCAAAATCAACTACTTTTTGGATCACTTTTTCATGAATAGCTTTGTCTTTGACAATCCCTTTTTTGCCAATCTGCTCGCGCCCGGCCTCAAATTGCGGTTTAATTAAGGCAACAACATGCCCCTGATCTGACAAAACGTTATGCAGAGCTGGCAAAATCAAGCGGAGGGAAATAAATGACACATCGATACTGGCAAATACAGGCTGACCTTCGCTAAAGTCCTCTGGCTGAGCATAACGGAAATTATATTGTTCCATGCTTCTCACTCGCGGATCTTGTCTGAGTTTCCAAACCAACTGATTGGTTCCAACATCTACGGCATAGACCAGTTTAGCCCCATCTTGCAACATGACATCTGTGAAACCACCTGTTGAAGCTCCAATATCAATACCAATTTGATCAGCAACCGACAAGTCAAAAACCCGCAAGCCTTTCTCCAATTTCAAGCCACCTCGGCTTACGTATTTGAGTTTTTCGCCTTTGAGTTTTAATTCAGTGCTCTTGTCAATTTTTTCTCCTGGTTTGTCATAGCGTTGACCATTAATCACAGAGACCACCAAACCTGCCATAACACCACGTTTGGCTTGTTCTCTTGTCTCAAACAAGCCTTGCTTGTAGGCTAATACATCTACTCTTTCTTTAGGCATTGAGTCGCAACCCTTCTATCAGTTTCATAATGGTTTGAGCTTTAAAGCCTACTGCTGTTTCTAGTTCTTGAAAAATCAGCAGCGCTTGATCTAAACTATCGTTTAAAATACGATAAGATTGCTCTAAACCAAGCAAGTTAGGATAAGTGGCCTTGTCAGCTACTAAATCTTTTTGAGGGGTCTTTCCAAGGTCTTCAAAACTAGCCGTTACATCTAAAATATCATCTCTAACCTGAAAAGCAAGTCCGACCAGACGTCCTGCTTGGCCTAATTGTTGACAGATACTTTCTGCCTGTTCTGCCACAAGACCAGCTGCGATAAAGGGAAAAGCTAATAATTTTCCTGTTTTATTAGTGTGGATAGCAGATAACTGAGCCACGGTCAACACCTGATTTTCCCCTTTCATGTCTAGCATTTGCCCACCAACCATGCCAAAAGTGCCTGAAGCAAGGGAAAGCTCCTGAATCAAGGCAAGCTTGATGTCATTTTTCAAATCAGCTTTAGCAATCAGACCAAAGGGGTCCAAGAACAAACTATCCCCTGCCAAAATAGCAGTGGTTTCGCCAAATTGTTTGTGGCTGGTCAGCCTGCCACGACGGTAATCATCATTGTCCATAGCTGGTAAGTCATCATGAATAAGACTTCCTGTGTGAATCATTTCAAGGGCAGCTGCTAAGTCAAAATGAGCATCGACTAACGATAAGCCAAATCCTTCTATAACTTCTAGTAATAAAAGTGGTCGAATGCGCTTGCCGCCACTATCAACAGAATATAAAATAGCTTCAATAAGCTCTTCAGATACAGACTGAACGCCTGATTTGTAGTAACGACGAATCGCCTCATCAATTCTAGCTAATTTTTCCATCAGTCATCCATGTCCACTTCTGTGCCATCAGTTTGCATTACCTTAACCAATGTTTTTTCAGCTTCCTGTAAAGTTTTTTGGAGTTCTTTTGATAAAAGCATTCCTTTTTGAAATTCTGAAATGGCTTCTTCCAATGGGACATCCCCATTTTCAAGTTTGTTCACAATGGTTTCTAAATCTTGTAAGTTTTCTTCAAATGTTTTCGTTTTTGACATCTTTTACCTCTACATCTAATTGTCCATCACGCATGTTAATTGTCAACTGATCTCCTTGCCTAATCTGTTCTACGGAGGCAACCAGCTCGTGATTTTTTTCAATCATCGCATAGCCACGCGCAATAATACGACTGGTATCTAGTGACAAAAGGGTATCCTGAGCCTTTTCAAAGCGGGCCAGCTGACTATCATATTGACTAGTCATATTGGCAATCAGCAAACGACTGGCGGTATCAACACGGTCTTGATACCGCTCGATTTTTGCTGGTAATTGAAGACCTGCTAAAGCATGATCTAACTGAACCTTGCTTTCTTTGGCGCTTCGTAAGCGGTCTTTGATGGTACTTGCCAAGGTCAGGCTAAGGCGATCAATTTTTTGCAGGTAGGCATCATACAAACGTTCTGGCTGCCTAAAAATAACAGATTGTGACAGTTTATCCACCCATTCTTGCCTTTGCTTAATTCGCCGTAAGCAAGCTTGATAAGATCGATTTTGCCGCTCTGCTATCCAAGAAACAAGGTCTGTTTTCGTAACAGGTGTTGCTAGTTCTGCTGCTGCTGTTGGAGTAGCTGCTCTGCGATCTGCCACAAAATCCGCCAAGGTTGTATCTGTTTCGTGCCCCACACTTGAAATCACTGGAAGTTTCGATTCAAAAATTGCCTGAACCACCACTTCCTCGTTGAAAGCCCAAAGGTCTTCTATCGACCCACCTCCACGACCGACAATGAGTAAATCCAGATCTTCTCGCTCATTAGCTCTGCCAATATTAGCCACTACTTCTTGGGCTGCTCCATCACCTTGCACTTTAGTTGGGAATAATAAAATCTCAACCCCTGGAAAACGCCTAGAAACCGTCGTGATAATATCTCTAATCACAGCACCACTAGGACTTGTAATGACCCCAATTTTGGACACAAACTGCGGTAAGGACTGCTTATGTTTTTGCTCAAAATAACCTTCAGCTGTTAATTTTTTCTTCAATTGTTCAAACTGCAAGGCCAAAGCACCAATACCATCTGGCTCTGCTTTTTCAATCACGATAGAATAGGAACCACCTGGCTCATAAAGTTGAACACGGCCAATAACATTGACCTTCATGCCTTCTTCAAGCTCAAAGCCTAACTGTTTATAAATACCTGCCCACATGGTTGCCTGAATCACAGCACCTTCATCTTTTAAAGAAAAATACTGATGAGTTGGTCGTTTTCGAAAATTGGATACTTGACCAGTCAGATAAACCCGTTCCAAATAGGGATCACGGTCAAATTTTAATTTTAAATACTTCGTCAAATGAGTGACGGTTAAATAATCTGCCATCAAGCCACCTTTCACTTATTTAGAACTGTTTCAGTCCCATTGCATACTAATGCAATTATACCATTTTTAAGAATAAATAGTGAGTAGAAAACCAGAAAAAGGAGCCGTCTGAGCTCCCCTTTTAAACACCTATTAGCCTTGTTGCAGCCCTATTCATCAGCCTCACTGATAGCCTTCATCCATTTCGGAATTTCTTCACTAATGGCTGTTGGTAAAACCACATAAGCTTCTTGAGCTAATTGGTCAGCAATGGCTGAGTGAAGATAGGTTGCACAAGCTACCCTATCAAACAAATCAACCTGTTTAAACTGAACAGCCATTGCCGCAATCATACCTGCCAAAGTATCTCCCATACCACCAGTTGCTTGATAAGGCCCTCCAACAATTAACTCATAAATCAGCTCATCTTGATAAAGTTTTGTTGCCGAACTTTTAGCCACCAAAATCGTACCTTGAGGAAATTGCTGCAGTGCTTTTTGATTGTTTGTCACGGTCTGTCGCTCAATTGTCAAGCCCGAAAGACGTTCCCACTCCTTCTGGTGGGGGGTCAATATCACTGGCGCAGCCAAATGTTGAAAGGAATACTCTTTTTGGGCAGCAATTGTTAAAGCAGAGCCATCAACTAACAAAAGTTGATGACCTTTGATGTGAGACACGACCAATTCAAATAAGCTGTGTGCTGTGCTATTTTCAGAAAGTCCTGGACCGATTAAAACAAGATCAGCTGCTTCAAGTTGAGCCAGCAAGAGTTGCTTATCATCTACTGAAAAAGCCATCGCTTCTGGTAAATGGCTGTGCAAGGCTGAAATATTGGTCTGGTCAGTCGCAACAGTGATTAAACCTGCTCCACTTTTTAAAGCAGCTAGAGCTGCCATAATGATAGCACCACCGTAAGGTGCTAAGCCACCTATCAACAATAGCCGTCCATAGGACCCTTTATGGGTCTCTTTCTGCCTTGGTAAAATTACTTTTCTAGCCAATTTATAATCACTAATCATCGACTAACACTCCGTAGCGCGGCTTGATAGGTTTGTTCCAATAGCATGGTAATCGTCATGGGACCAACACCTCCTGGTACAGGAGTGATTTTCGCCGCAACTTCTGCCACCTCATCAAAGGCCACATCTCCAATTAACTTGCCATTGTCATCACGGTTCATGCCGACATCAATGACAATAGCTCCTTCTTTAACAAAGTTCTTGGTGACGAAATGTCCTTGTCCAATGGCCACAATCAAGACATCTGCATGACGGCAAACGTCTTCTAAATGCCGTGTCTTAGAATGCGTCAAGGTTACTGTTGCATTTTTATCCAACAAGAGCTGAGCCATTGGTTTACCTACAATATTAGATCTTCCGATAATCACCGCATGCTTCCCTTCAAGGTCCACCTCATATTCGCGCAATATTTCCATGATACCTGCTGGCGTACAAGGAACCATCAAGGAACGACCCGACCAAAGGTGACCTGTATTCATTGGGTGAAAACCATCCACATCTTTTTTAGGATCGATAGCAAGGATAATTTTCTTATCATTGATGTGATTTGGCAAGGGCAATTGGACCAAGATACCATGAATTGTTTCATCTTCATTATAACGTTCAATGACGGCAATCAATTCTTCTTGGCAAATAGATTCTGACAACCTAACGGTTTCACTTTTGAAACCAGCAGCAAGGGCTGCGCGTTCTTTATTGCGCACATACACTTGACTGGCAGGATTATCCCCCACAAGAATCACAACCAGACCCGGTACAATATTCTTTTCTTGCTTTAATTGTTTTACCTTGGCCGTTAGTTCGCTTTGCATTTTTTGGGCTAGGGCCTTCCCATCGATTATCTCGGTCATCAACATTCCCCCTTCATTTTCATCTCTCTATTATATCAAAAATTTGATTATCTGCTCTTCTATTTGCAAACTGTTACTGGTTGCCTACTCTTAGTATGCCTTTTTCAGGAAACCAAAAAAGAGGCTGTCAGAAAGGTTTCTGCAGCCCTAGGTGAATCATTTTAGCTAAGAACCTCAGTGCTCTTAGTAACTTTTTTGCCTCTTTCTTAGTTTAGTTGCTAGTCAAGCTGTCAGAAAGGTTTCTGCAGCCCTAGGTGAATCATTTTAGCTAAGAACCTCAGTGCTCTTAGTAACTTTTTTGCCTCTTTCTTAGTTTAGTTGCTAGTCAACCTGTTCCATTTTTAATCGGCAAGCTGCCTCAATAGCATCTAATTTAGCAAGGCTATCAGCTTGTGTTTGGCCAATGGTATAAAGGTAAAGTTTGATTTTGGGTTCTGTGCCAGAGGGTCTAAGTGCATACCAAGAACCCTCGTCAAAATAATATTTGAGGCAGTTTTGTTTTGGAAACTCTTGATAACCATCTATGAAATCAATGGTTTTTTTCAAAGCCATCTCTGCCACTGCTTCTAGAGGGCTTTGACGAAAATCGTCCATGATTCTGGCAATACGTTCTTGCCCTTCGACACCTTCTAATTCTAAGGCAATTTGACGTTCGTTATAATAACCAAAAGTAGTGTAGATGGTTTCTAAAACATCCAGTAAGGTTTGACCTCTTTCTTTATAATAGGCAGCCATTTCAACAATCATCATTGACGCACTGACAGCATCTTTATCCCGAACAAAAGTCCCATAACAAAAACCAATACTTTCTTCATAACCAAAGAGGTAGGTTTTGGCTTTGGTCACCTCATATTCATTTGCCTTGCCACAAATATTTTTAAAACCAGTCAAGGTTTCAACAGTTTCAATACCATAATAGCTAGCAATAGCCCGTGACAAATCACCTGTCACAATAGACTTGACCAAAACAGGACGCTCTGGCAAATTGCCTAAGGCTGCACGCTGTGAAAAAATGTAATAAGACAAGAGTGCTCCAATTTTATTACCATTTAAAAAAACATATTCCCCAACTGGATTTTTAACTTCTAAGGCTACACGGTCACAGTCAGGGTCAGTTGCAATCAAAATGTCCGCATCAACTTCCCTACCTAATTTTTCCGAGTAGGCAAAAGCTTTAGGAACTTCAGGATTAGGGTAGCCAACTGTTGTAAAATCAGGGTCTGGTAATTCTTGCTCAGGGACCACATAAACATTGTCAAAACCACGACGCATCAAGACCTCACGCACTGGTAAATTCCCAACGCCATTAAGAGGCGTATAGACCACACGAACAGACTTATCAATAGCTGTGTCGTTAATGGTTAAACCAAGCACTTCTTGCTTGTAAGCCTCTTCGATACTGTCATCAATATAGCTGATAAGACCGCTAGCTAAGCCTTCCTCAAAAGGTATCTGCTTAATGTCTTCGTAGCAAGTGATGGCAGCCATGTGGTCTGAAATCTGGTCTGCAATATCATCTAGAATTTGAGAGCCTTCTTGCCAATAAGCCTTGTAACCGTTATAAGCTTGAGGATTATGACTAGCGGTAATCATGACACCTGAGATACAACCTAAGGCACGAATAGCATAAGAACACATCGGTGTCGGTCTAATGCCCTTATAGATATAAGCCTTGATACCATTCGCCGCCATGATAGAGCACGTTAACTCTGCAAATGTTTGGGATTGGTAGCGCACATCATAGCTAACTGCAATGCCTCTTGCAACTGCCTCAGGACCATAATCAATGATAGTATTGGCTAAAGCTTGCGCAGCTTTACCAACCATATAAGTATTCATGCGATTGGTTCCTGCACCGAGTTTGCCTCTTAGCCCTGCTGTTCCAAATTCAAGTGTCTTGTAAAAACGATCTTGAATCTCAGTCTCATTATCCTTGATTGCCACTAAATCTGCCTTAATGTCTTCACTAAGCGCATCATTTTGTAGCCATTCTTGATAAACCTCTTTGTAAGTCATATTACTCATCCTCTTCTAAGACCAAATGGTAAAAATCACTCTCCTGACAAGAGATTTTTTCCCCTGAAGGAGCTAACTGAATAGTAACAAATAACATTTATAAAGTCAACTTATTTTATAACTTAACCTATCTTAATATTGATTTTCTGCAACCTAGGACGTTCCCTCTTCCGTTCGCACTTTTTCGATTGCTTATTCCTACTTTCCGATAAACCTAAAGCCTTGCGCAGCATGGTTAATAACAGACCATACATAGGTAAGGGGAGACTTTATGAATAAGGTAAATTAGATTTTCTTGCTTTTATACCCTAAAGCGTCTCAATCTAATCTCATCGCTTACTGATAAAAGTGACTAAATAAAAAGAGCTTGCTAATAATGCTAGTGTCACACCATTAACAAGCTCAATTTAATCAACTAACAGTTAGGCGAATCAATAAGTCCCTATAAAGCAAAGGACAAGTGATTTTGAACAATCTGATTGACCTCTCATAGAGGTAAAATTCAGCCTTATCGTCAAAAGATCACATCCATTTATTCCTATCCTGAATTCAACATAAGGTATTACAAATCAATGATTGTTCCAATTCCTTTTTCAAGAGCCTTTTTAACAATCAGTTGAGCTGTAACAACATCTAAGACAGCAGATCCTACCGTTTTAAAGAGTGTTATACCTTGTTTGCTTTGCCGACCAGTAATACTTCCGAGCACTAGCTGTCCAAGTTCACCTGTAATATCTGTTTCTTGAATAGCCTTTGTGTTCAGAGCATTCATGACATCGCCTGCCTCATTAACCACACCGTCAACAGTATCAAAAACAATGGTTTCCGCCTTGGCAAAGATTTCTGCAGGAAGTTCAATCATTTCTGAAGTATATGCTCCCACACCATTAACATGAGTACCTGGTTTAATATCTTGTGCGTCGAATGTCGGTCTTTTTGACGTTGTCACTGACGTGATAATATCAGCACCTGAAACCGCTTCTTTTGGAGACGACACTGCTATAAATTTAGTGTTGAATAGTTTACCAAATTCGTCATCAAGTTCTTTAGCGAAAGCTTGAGCACGCTCTAAATTAATGTCATAAACACGCAATTCTTCAATAGATCGGACGGTTAACATCGCTAATGATTGTTGAATGGCTTGGCCTCCTGTACCAATAATTGCAGCAATTTTAGCATCTTTTCGCGCTAACAAATCAGTAGCTGCCCCCTGTACTGCTCCAGTTCTTAGTTGAGTTAAAAAAGTTCCATCCATGATTGCTGATACCACACCAGTCTCAGCATCTACCACAACCATCGAAGCAGGTACCGATGGCAAACCTCTATCAATATTGTCTGGATAAACTGAAACAACCTTAACCCCAACAGCATTAATATCACCTTCAACAGCTGCAGGCATATAAAGACTTTGGCCATTAAACTGATTAACTGGTAAATTCACACGTAAGGGAACTTTTGCTTGCCCAGCAGAATATGCTTTGACTGAGACCTTACTTGCCTTAATAGCGTCTGACATTGAAAAACAGGCTTTAATATCTTCTTTTGTTAATACTAACATGGTCATGCTCCTTTAACTTAAACTTTTTTTAACATACCATACGAACTATAAATAAGAATAGCTGCTACTACCCACTTCAAGGCATCAATATTTAATGACGTTACAAAGTGAACGGCGGCTAAAACACCTAACACCCCAAAGGTAGAGGTGAAAAGAGTAATTTTTCGACTGTATTCTCCAGATTTAACAAATTGTACGCTACCAACTGGAACAGAGAAGGTTGCGGCTCCCATCATAATTGGGAAGGAAACTGCTGGACTCATTCCAAGAAGATAAACAGTTACCATCGTTAAAGCGTATGAACCAATACCGATATTATTTAATGCTCCAAAAATAAACAAGAGAATACCAGCAACGACTAATTTCAAACCTGTTAATTCTGTTGCATTACCACCTTTTGGTAACATTCCTAATAAACCACCAACAATGATTATTGCAGCAATAATCATCCCAACTCCGATGTAATATTTAATTTTTTCTGCTGGCAATTTAATGGCAAATTTTGCACCAAAATAAGATCCGATCACTTGACAGATAATGCAGACCGCTAAGGTTAAGACGCCTACTTTGATACTCTGAATATAAGCCAAGGCCATCACAGCGACCGGTATGGTACACTGAGCATTCAAGGTTCCTGGCAGTTTTTTAACACTAGTCCAGTTTAATTTTGGGTATAAACTTGTACTGATGGCAAAGTCCGAAATACCAATAGTTGATAAGAAAAAGATAATGGCACTTGAAAAAGGCATAACTGCTGTTGGTGCAGCTTCAGCCATTGTTTCTTTCTTGTGCGATAATAAATCCTTGACTAGGATATAGGCAAAGTAGGCATTCACTGCAATAACAAGAATCAATAAGATATTTTTAATGGACATGATAGTAGTACTCCTTCATTTTCAATAATTAGATTTCTCGTATTTGACCTAAATCAGGGCCATAAGTTTTTTCAAGCATCTCTCGATGATCTTCAATAATTTTCAAGGTATAAGCATCATGCTTAATGTATTCTTTAGCCAGTGATAGCATGGCTGGATGATGGGTCCAAATAATATTGATGTTATCCTCCAGGGTTCCAAAAAGAACCGAATCATCATCTGCAATAATATTAATCCAACGACCACCCATATCATGTCTTTTAGCTTGTTCAAAACCATGCTTATAGTAATGTTTCAGGGGTAAATCGTAATGGTGATTATCGCTGAATAAAATTAAAATAAAAACGTTTAACCTCTCCTCAGCCTTTTGCAACAGTTGAACTATCTCTTCTGTCAAATCAGGCTCCCAAATTTGGATAAGTAAACTTTCATTAGCGTGATTAATTAAAAAATGAACTTTTTCAATGACACTTTGCAAATGATCTACTTTCCAGAGTTCATAACTCTTTTGCTTTTCTGTAATACGGCTTAAATAATGTTCTATCTGTTGAAATTGTTTCTCCGTTTTATTGTCAATGCGTAGTAACATTTCTTCCACTGACAGAGCAGTGTAGAGCTTTATATCAGCGTGGTTGTCAAAAATAATTCCCTCTTTCACTAATTTTTCCAAAATATTATAGACTTTTGATCTGGGAACACCCGATTTCTTACTAATTTCATATCCGGTCGAGGGTCCAAATTCTAAAAGCGAAACATAAACCTTGGTTTCCATCTCAGTAAATCCAAAATACTTCATCGCTTGCAACAATGACTCCATAGAATCTCCTTATTAGATTTAGTAGCTACCTTGGTAACTATTATAATACATTATGAAAACGATTGCAATAAAAAGTTAAAAAGATCACAAATTTTCAGAGTAAGTGAGATTCTTTTTTTATCAAAGATGCTCTATCCCCTAAACCTTTATCTGACAAGTAACTACTCTTTGACATACAAAAAGAGGCTGTTCACAAGAACAGCCTCTAAGCAAAATAATGATCCCAATCTCCATAACCTTTCTAAGGAACTATGTTTTATTCATATAGGTCTTTTTCATATCTTCCCTCACAGGACAAGAACAGTTGCAATCCCCACGAGATCCCTTTTGTTATTGTAACGGGTAAGACTTAGAATGATTAAAACTCCTATAAAGGTTGCAAGAATAAGCGTTGACATTAACTTTTTCCTCCTGACGAATACGTTCAAGATGAGATCTGGTAATCACTTGACTAGGGTCTAGGGTTGACCTTTCCACAATAACATAAACCAGTGCTAATACACACCCTCCAGCCAAAACAATCCATCGGGTAACTGGCTGTCCCAACAATACTAAACTTCGGGCCAATTTCCCACCCGTTGGTCGGTTGGTTCTCGTCAATAAATTAAACAGGCTGGATTTTCCACTATTGGGATTGCCAATCAAGGCTATTTTTGTCATAGTGTATCCTCATCTTCTAGCTTTCGTCCAGAGATTAGTTGGGCTTCAGACTGGCACAAGCTTAATCCATAACCCCTCAGACTAATTTCTAAGGGATCGCCTAGGGGTGCCCGCTTACGCAACTGAAAACGAGTTCCTCTGATTAACCCCATATCCATTAAACGACGCTTGGTTTCTTTACTAGCATAAATGCCATCAATAATAGCCACATCTAAAACAGCTAGTTCAGACAAGGGCAGGCTTTGCTCCTTACCTATCACCTCACTAACCATAATAGTTTCTAGAATACTATCATCAAAAGCTAGACGACTGGTTTTGACCATCACAATCGCACTCTGTTTGGTTTGTGACATCACTTTCACCTGACTTCCTTTAGTAATGCCAAGGTGAGCCAGATGCTTCTGGTGGCCCTGAGGCAAATCAATGCCCTCAACCTGATAAGCTATTCCAACTTTTGCATGAGATAATTTGATCATACGTACTCCTTTTAACGACAGTGTTAATTATAACACATTCACTTGTCTCTAACATATCTCGCTTTAAGTTTTTTGCCTTTTTAATCTCATATAAGAATAACTCTAAAAAGAAATGGCAATCTGACACAGAAACTTTCTTGCTAACAGTCGTTCAGTCTTGTTGCAATCAAAAAACCTGAGCAAATGGATGCTCAAGCTAGATCAAGCCGCTTATAAAACCTTGCTCAAAAAATCTTTGGTCCGGTCTTCTTTGGTTTGGTCAAAGAGTTGGCTAGGGTTGCCTTCTTCTACAATAACCCCACCATCCATGAAGATGACTCGGTCAGCCACTTCCTTGGCAAAGCCCATTTCATGAGTCACAATAACCATGGTCATCCCAGATTTAGCCAAATCCTGCATAACTGCTAAGACCTCGCCCACCATTTCAGGATCAAGGGCTGAAGTTGGTTCATCAAAGAGTAAAACATCTGGATCCATAGCTAGTCCACGCGCAATGGCAATCCGCTGCTGCTGCCCACCAGAAAGGCTAGCAGGATAAGCCTTGGCTTTTTCTGATAATCCAACTTTGTCCAACAAGTTCAAGGCTGTTTTGTCAGCCTCTGCTTTAGCCATTCCCTTGGTTTTGATTGGCGATAAGGTGATATTTTCTAAAACAGTCATATTGGAAAAGAGGTTAAACTGCTGGAAAACCATTCCCATTTTTTCGCGCATGCTAAAAATATCATTCTTCTTATCGGTAATATCAACCCCTTCAAAACTAATCTGTCCCTTGGTCGGTACTTCCAAAAGATTCATGGTTCGAAGCAAGGTTGATTTCCCAGAACCAGAAGGTCCGATAATCACCACAACCTCTCCTGGCATGATGTCTAAATCAATTCCTTTAAGCACTTCATTGTGATCATAATACTTGTGCAAGTCTTTAATTGAAATAATAGCCTCAGTCATTAATGATTACCTCCTTGCGCCATGCGACGTTCTAATACTGACAATAACTGTGACATCACTGTTGTGACCATTAAGTAGTAAAAAGCAGCCACCAGTAAGGGGGAAATGGGAGAATAAGTAGCCGTTACCACCGATTGGGCACCATTCCAAAGTTCCATCACCCCAATGGTTTGTAAAAGAGCACTATCCTTAATAATAGTAATAAATTCATTTCCTAAGGCTGGCAAAATATTTTTAAAGGCCTGAGGCAAAATCACATAACGCATGGCATTTCGAGGACGAATCCCTAGTGAATAAGCCGCTTCTAATTGCCCTTTTGGCACAGCCTCAATACCTGCTCTAACAATTTCTGAAATATAAGCGCCACTATTCAATGAAATGATAATAATACCAGGAAGGAGTCTTGAAAAATCCAAGTCCAAAACCCCAAAACTAATAGTGGGCATATCGTTAAAATGCATCCAAGCAAAGGCAATCATGATTTGAACCACCATAGGTGTTCCCCGAAAGACCCAAACGTAAAGATTAGCGATCCAGGTCAACGGCTTCACTTGACTACGTTTAATCAAGGTGACCAAAACACCAATAAGGGTGCCAAAAAAGACAATGCTGACAGAAATCATAACGGTGACAAGTACACCGTAGTTAAAGTAGGCCCAGTATTTGGGCAAGAATGACAAATCCATCTATATCTCCTCATAAATCCTAGGTTGATTATAATAAAGATAATTATACCATTCGATGAATATTAATACAACACTTTTTGACAATAAAAAAACCTGCCTCAGGCAAGTCTCTTTACTATGTCATGCTTAATATAATAAATCGTAGATTTCCATTGCAATCAAGTCAATACTATCAAAGGAATATGACTCACGTGCTTCAACATCACGCAATGTGAAAACTGGTCCATTTTCAGGGTCATTTGAAAAGGCAACTTCTGCAACAACAACACCATCACGTTCAAAATTTCGCTTGAGATTACCGCCATCTGTTACCATCAATTCCAAACGATTGATGATTCTCACCAAATGTGATTCCATTTCGTTTCTCCTATTCGTTTTTTATCCCTATTATTTTAACACAAATCAGGGGAAACTAACAAGAAAAGTGGCATTTTTCTTAACATTTTGCGGTTTTTTCGCCTTTTGTGACCACTGACACTTAACCTTATTGGCAGAATGGCAGAGCATTCTCCAATTTATCACTCTCCATAGTAAAGTGCTAAAATGATAAGCTTTTTACTTGATTTCCCAAGCCGTGGTGCTATAATATGAGTATAAAGTTTGACCATTTTTGACTAAATGACTTTGACTTTTTAGATAAACCCTCGGAGGTATATTATGCTTTGTCAAAATTGTAATTTAAACGAATCAACCATTCATCTTTACACAAATGTTAATGGAAAACAAAGACAGGTTGACCTTTGTCAAAACTGTTACCAAATCATGAAAACAGACCCAACCAATCCTATTTTAGGTGGCCTAAACAGAGGACAAAAAGCCCAAGATCGGTCTTCACATCCTTTCTTTGATGACTTTTTCGGCGACCTCAATAATTTTAGAGCCTTCGGTAATCTTCCTAATACACCGCCTACACAAGCGGGCCAAAATGGCAACGGAGGAGGACGTCACGGTGGCAATTATAATGGGCAAGGGCAACCACAGCCGCAAGCCCCAAATCAGCAAGCAAAAGGCCTACTAGAAGAATTTGGCATTAACGTGACCGATATTGCAAGGCATGGCGATATTGACCCTGTTATCGGCCGTGATGAGGAAATCACCCGTGTGATTGAAATCCTCAATCGCCGAACCAAAAATAATCCTGTGCTTATTGGTGAGCCAGGAGTTGGTAAAACTGCTGTTGTAGAAGGTTTGGCTCAAAAAATTGTTGATGGTACTGTTCCTCATAAATTGCAGGGCAAACAAGTTATCCGTCTTGATGTGGTTAGTCTTGTTCAGGGAACAGGTATCCGTGGTCAATTTGAAGAGCGCATGCAGAAATTAATGGAAGAAATTCGCAATCGCAAGGATGTCATTCTCTTCATTGATGAAATTCATGAGATTGTCGGTGCCGGTTCTGCTGGCGATGGCAATATGGATGCTGGTAATATTTTAAAACCAGCCTTAGCCCGTGGTGAATTACAGCTCGTCGGTGCTACCACCTTAAATGAATACCGTATTATTGAAAAAGATGCCGCCTTAGAACGACGCATGCAGCCGGTGAAAGTTGACGAACCTTCTGTAGAAGAAACCATTACGATTTTAAAAGGTATCCAACCCAAATACGAAGACTACCATCATGTCAAATATAGCCCAGCTGCTATTGAAGCTGCCGCTCATTTATCCAACCGCTATATTCAAGACCGTTTTCTTCCAGATAAGGCTATTGACCTCTTGGACGAAGCTGGTTCCAAAATGAATTTAACCCTCAACTTTGTTGATCCGAAAGAGATTGACAAACGCCTTATTGAAGCAGAAAATCTCAAAGCCCAAGCTACTCGAGACGAAGACTATGAACGCGCCGCTTATTTCCGCGATCAAATTGCAAAATACAAAGAAATGCAGGCTCAAAAAGTCAATGAGCAAGATATTCCAATCATTACTGAAAAAAACATTGAAGCTATTGTAGAGCAAAAAACTAATATTCCAGTTGGAGACTTGAAAGAAAAAGAACAGTCTCAACTTGTAAATTTAGCCAACGATCTAAAAGCACACGTGATTGGACAAGACGATGCTGTTGATAAAATTGCTAAGGCTATTCGTCGTAACCGCGTGGGACTTGGTACGCCAAATCGTCCAATCGGTTCCTTCCTTTTTGTTGGACCGACTGGGGTCGGTAAAACGGAATTGTCTAAACAGCTGGCTATTGAACTCTTTGGCTCGGCAGACAACATGATTCGCTTTGACATGTCCGAATACATGGAAAAACACGCTGTCGCCAAATTAGTCGGAGCACCTCCAGGTTATGTCGGTTATGAAGAAGCCGGACAGTTAACCGAACAAGTTCGTCGCAATCCGTATTCCCTTATTCTCTTAGATGAGGTGGAAAAAGCCCATCCTGACGTCATGCACATGTTCTTGCAAGTTCTTGATGATGGCCGTTTAACAGATGGTCAAGGACGAACAGTCAGCTTCAAGGACACCATTATTATCATGACTTCCAATGCTGGAACAGGCAAGAGTGAAGCTTCTGTCGGATTTGGTGCGGCTAGAGAAGGACGAACAAATTCTGTTCTAGGTGAATTAAGCAACTTCTTCAGCCCAGAATTCATGAACCGTTTTGATGGTATTATCGAATTTAAGGCCTTGAGCAAGGATAACCTCCTACACATCGTTGATTTAATGTTAGCTGATGTTAATCAACGCTTAGCTTACAATAATATCGACCTAGATGTGACACAAAAGGTCAAAGAAAAATTAGTTGACCTAGGCTATGATCCTAAAATGGGCGCTCGACCTCTTCGTCGCACCATTCAAGATTACATTGAAGATGCTATTACAGACTACTATTTAGAACATCCAACTGAAAAAGACTTGCGTGCCGTTATGACAAGCAATGGGAACATTATGATTAAAGCCGCTAAAAAAGGGGAAACCGTTCCTACTACCCAAGAACAGGGCAACAATCATTAAACTTAAAAGAGAGTTTCTATCAGGGAACTCTCTTTTTTGTCCCTTTGTCAGTTTTTTAACAGAAGAAGCAATTTTTATAAGAATAATCACTCAAAATTTAGTATAATAAGAAAAAGGAGAGATACGATGACAATTCCAACATTCGGTAATCACAATGAGCATGAAACCTACGTGGCACGCTATGGTGTCTATGCCATCATCCCTAATCACGACAACACAAAAATCATTCTTGTACAAGCCCCTAATGGTGCTTGGTTTTTACCTGGTGGTGAAATTGAAGCTGGCGAAGATCACAGCCAAGCTTTAGCCCGTGAATTAATGGAAGAACTTGGTTTTACAGCTAAGCTTGGCTTTTATTATGGTCAAGCTGATGAATATTTCTACTCTCGCCATCGTGATACCCACTTCTATCACCCTGCCTATCTTTATGAAGTAACTGCGTTTCAAGCCGTTTCCAAGCCCTTAGAAGATTTTAACAACTTGGCTTGGTTTCCTACCGACGAAGCTATTACTAAATTGAAACGAGGCAGCCATCAATGGGGTGTTAAGGAATGGCAAAAAAAGCATCATTCTACTAACTAACTCTTTTAAATAGTGCTATAATAAGTACAGGAGTACTAAGGAGGACATTTATGAGACTCATAAACACAACAAGCAGTCACCCAGAACTCGTCAGAAATCAACTGCAAAATACAGATGCCCATTTAGTGGAGGTTTATTCAGCAGGAAATACAGATGTCATCTTTACACAAGCACCTAAACATTACGAACTCCTCATTTCAAATAAATACCGTGCTATCAAAGAAGATGAACTCGACGTCATCCGTGAATTTTTCTTAAAACGTAAAATCGATCCTGCTATTGTGATTCCTGGGAAATCAAAAACCCTTCACACAAACAATCTTATCGAAATTTCATTCCAAACATCGGTATAAACAGTAGCCAGCCTCTTTTTTATTAGCGAAAGGTGAACTTTATTTTAAATCTCCTTATATGAGGCCAGCAGTTTTCTTAAAAGAGATAAAAAAGCACTCGAAGGTTCTACTACTTTGTCTCTCGCTAAAACTGACTAATAGAGGTAATCATTCCTTCCAAAAAACCATCAGGTCCTAAGACCCGATGGTTTTCTTCTTACTCAGTGTCACTTCAAGTCCTGATTAGACTTATTTGCCACTGTCTTCAAACCCTTCAGCAACAGCTTCTGGGAAGTTTTCTTCAATGATTTTTGCGCTGTGATCACAGACAAATGCATTATAAGAACGCATGCGAGTAGTTGGATCAATGCGGCGTGAACGCTCACAGACTTCTCCTACGGCATGTTCAACCGTAAAGGCAACACCTTCAAAAGTCACCGCATCAGCAGGAGCATCTGCCAAATCAGCAATGCTTAATTGAGACACAATCAAAAGCAAGGCAATATCGCTGTCCAAAGCAGTCAATAAGGTTTTCACTTCTTCGCTAGCGTAGATAGTCAAATGGGCTTCCAATGATTTACCAATAAGCTTAGCATTACGTGCTTCTTCCAAAGCTTTTTGTGCTTGAGTACGTAAGGTCATGAAAGCTGACCAAGCTTCCAAAATGTCCTCTTGACCTGAGAAAGTTTCTGCCAATGGCATTTCTGCCAATTGAACAAATGCTTCTGGTTCATGCTCTAAATAGGACCAGATTTCTTCAGTGGTGTGAGGTAAGATTGGCGTCAATAATTTCGTAATCTTGACCAAAATATCATAGAAAACAGTCTGCATGCGACGACGTTCTAGGCTATTGGCTGCTTCAATATAAACAACGTCTTTCGCAAAATCAAGGTAGAAGGCTGATAAATCAACCGTAACAAAGTTCACAACTGCTTTGTAAATAGTCATGAAATCATAACGGTCATAAGCGTCATTAATGGTTGCTACCAACTGATTAAAGACAATTGTCATGTACTTATCAACAGCCCCAAGATCAGCATAGGCTACTGCATCCGTAGCAGGGTTAAAATCAGCTGTATTAGCGATCAAGAAACGAAGGGTGTTACGGATTTTACGGTAAGTTTCAGAGACTTGACCAAGAATCTCCATGGAAACACGGACATCATTGTCGGTATCCACAGAGGCCACCCAAAGGCGGAGAATGTCGGCACCGTATTGTTTAGCCACATCATTTGGAGAAATAATATTTCCTTTTGATTTAGACATTTTTTCACCCTTACCATCAAGAACAAAGCCTTGAGATAAGATAGCCTTATAAGGAGCATGACCATTGACAGCTACAGACGTAATTAATGATGAATTGAACCAACCACGGTACTGGTCAGAGCCTTCTAAGTAGAGATCTGCTGGGTAGGAAAGATTTTCTCTAGCATTCATGACCCCATTCCAAGAAGAACCTGAATCAAACCAAACGTCCATGATATCAGTCTCTTTTGTAAATTCACCATTTGGTGAGCCTGGATGAGTAAAGCCTTCTGGCAATAAGTCCTTAGCTTCTTTTTGCCACCAGATGATTGACCCATTTTCTTGGAATAAATCAGCCACATGGTCTGTCACTTCTTTAGTCATGATAGCAGTGCCATCTTCAGCATAGAAGATAGGAAGGGGAACTCCCCAAGCACGTTGACGAGAAATAACCCAATCGCCACGATCACGAATCATATTGTAAAGACGTGTTTTGCCCCATGATGGCTGGAAGGTTGTTTTTTCAATTTCATCTAAAATATCCTGACGGAAATCAGAAACAGAAGCAAACCATTGAGGTACAGCACGCCAGATAATTGGTTTTTTAGTACGCCAATCAAATGGGTAAGAGTGATTGATCACTTCTTGTGCCAATAAGAGATCACCAAGTTTATCAACAACAATCGGCGTTACCTTGTCATAAAATTGTCCGTGGAAATCTGGACCTGCATTTTCCATCATTAAACCACGTTCATCAACTGTCACAGCAACTTCCAAATTGTATTTTGTTCCAACATTGTAGTCGTCCTCACCAAAACCTGGCGCTGTGTGGACAATCCCTGTACCTGACTCAAGGGTAACATGGTCACCAAGGATAACCAATTCTTCTACGTCAGTATCCCATGGGTGTTCTGTCACAATATACTCTAGGTCAGCTCCTTTATGGCTAGCTAAAGTTTCAAAAGATTCCCAACCAAATTTTCCAGCAAGGCTATCCAAAAGACCTTCTGCTACAACATAGTGACGATCTGAACCAGCAGGTTTCACCACAAGGTAATCCATATCAGGCCCAACTGTCAACCCACGTGATGCTGTAACAGTAAATGGTGTTGTGGTCCAAACAACAAGATAAGTATCGGTGTCAAGAATGCCCTTGCCATCTTTAACTTTATTGGCATAGTATAAAGAGGTTGAATCAATGTCATGGTATTCAATCTCAGCTTCTGCTAAAGCGGATTCTGAAGACCACGACCAGTAAACTGGCTTGGCTCCACGATAGATATACCCCTTGTCAGCCATAGCTCCAAAAACACGAATTTGATCAGCTTCAAATTGTGGGTCCAAAGTCACATAAGGGTTTTCCCAGTCTGCCGAAACACCCAACCGTTTGAAATCATCTCGCTGTTTATCAACCTGGCTTAAAGCATATTGACGACACATCTCAAGGTATTCTGCCAAATCCATTTCCTTACGTTTGACACCTTGTTTAGCCAAAACTTGTTCAATTGGAAGGCCATGTGTGTCCCAACCTGGAACATAAGGAGCTTGAAACCCAGACATGGACTTGGAACGCACAATGATGTCTTTTGAAATTTTATTAAGGGCATGTCCAACGTGAATATTTCCGTTAGCGTATGGAGGGCCATCATGAAGATGAAAGGCGGGCTTACCTGCATTCAATTCTTGACGTTTTTTATAAAGTTCTGCCTGCTCCCAAGCTGCTTGCCATTGTGGCTCTTTATTAGGAAGCCCAGCACGCATTGGAAAGGCTGTTTTCCCTAAATTTAGTGTTTCTTTTAATTTCATTGTATCAAACTCCTTTTAAACAATATTACAATTATAATAAAAAAGCCCCGTCTCAGAAAGGACGAAAGCTCGTGGTACCACCTTAGTTTAGAACAGTAAAAATCATTACCATTCCCTCTTTGCTCGTAAGGTGAGCCAACCTTTCCACTTACTCAAGTTCAGTGAAAATGTCAGAAAATGATAATGTTACTGCTTAGGGAATGCGGGACTCTCATCGTCTCCCGCTTGCTGTGATTATAAGCAAGCCATCGTGTTTTTCTTTGACTTAAATATTCAATTTAAAGGTTTGTGTCTCACTGAGATTTACTTCAGGTTCAGCTACAGGCTCATTGTGGTGCTCAAGCTGATGAGATTCTAATTCTTTGTTGCTTTCATTAACGCGACGTTGCAACTCTTCCAACTCTTCTGGAGTGAATTGACGTGTGGCATCAAAAGAAGCACTATCATCTGAATCAGGAATATCTTCATTCAAAACTGTTTTGACCACTTCTTTGAAGGCTGCATCAGAATTTTGAAGGTAAATTGCTGTCGGCTGTAACAATTCATCCCACTCAGGTGAATTGGATAGGCTCAATTGTGACTCAATCGATGAAATCAACCGTTGATGGAAAACACGTGTTTGACGTTTCAATTCCTCTGTCTCAATCGCAACGCGTTTAGCTTCATCAGTTGCATCACGCAACATTTGGTTTGCTTTCGCTTTAGATTCATCAAGCAACTGTTGGGCATCATAAGTTGCCTTGCTCACCAAGTTGGTTGCTTCTGCGTTAGCAGTTGCTTTTACCTTTTCGGCTGTCTCTTGCGCCAAAATAACAGATTGGCTAAGCGATTCTTTCATTTCATCGAAATAAGATAACTTTTCTTCAAGATCTTTAATTCTTGCTTCGTTGTCACGATTTTTACGAACCAAAGCTTCGTAATCATCAACAACAATATCGAGAAATTCATTGACTTCCTCTTCACTGTATCCGCGAAATTTCGTTTTAAAGGTTTTATCTTTAATTTCTAGTGCTGTAAGTGCCATTATGTCTCCTTATTTATGCATCATTTTACTAAGCGTTAATTTGTATTTCCCATTTTTGGTCAAGCCATTATCTGTTAGAAGGGTAAATCGACCGTAACCTCGGATACTGACCATATCTCCTATGGCTAAGTTATCAGAGACGTTATTCACCAGTCGATAGTTTACTTTAACCCTATCAGCCTCAATTAATTTCAGAGCCTGTGCACGAGATTGTTTTAAGACAGTCGCCAACAAGCGATCCAAACGAAGGCTAGAAACCATGATATCCACAGTTTGCACATCATCATGGGGCTTGATGAGCCTGTCAAAAGGAATTTCCTTTAACGTCACACTAGCTCTCGCTATCTTAGTAATCGTTCCTAAAACGTAACTTAATAACTGCTGACTAATCATGAGCTGTGCGTAGCCTGTTTCAATAAAAATATCACCAAGCAAGCTTCGCCTAATTCCTAACTCATTCATCAAGGTTCCTAAAATTTGACCGTGTGTTAACTGATTAAATTTTGCTTGATAAGTAACCTCTACCAAAGCCATCTGAAAATCATTTTTATCCAAGTCATAATACTCTGGTGCAATAATCACACGACCATACTCACTCGGATAGTAATCTGTTGAGGCAAATACCTTTAAATCAGTTGAAGCCACTAGACTTTTTAGAATCGCTATTCTCTAGGATTTAAAAACTCAGTAACTTCTAAAAGATAGTGACTATCCACCCTGCTAATCATATCAGACATCTTCTCAATAAAGGGATATTCCTCCTGATGAAAATGTTGATAAAGTTCTTTATGACTAACCATTAAATAAATACTCTAACCAAAATTTGAGCTAAAAAGTTTAACCCAATAATAATGATAAAAATGGTAAAATCAAGGCCAGCAAATTGTAAGTTAAATGCTCTAAAGGGTTTCAAGACCGGTTCAACAATCCCACTCAGTAAGCGACCAAACCAAGAGTTATATGCCCCAGGAAACCATGATAATAGGGCGTAAGCTACTAGTAAGTAACTGTAAACTCTGATTAGTCGAAGAAGGATAGATAGTATCAATAGCATATGTTTACCGTCTCTTCATATCAAAATCAAAACCAATATCTTGGCCATTAGTTGGGATATTCATCTCTTCAATATTAACAGATACATTTGATGGGGTCAACAAATACATCGAAGACCCAACTTTTTGTAAAGTTCCATACAGAACCTTGCTCGCACCGTCAATAAAGTCCAAACAACGTCTTGCTTGAGCATCTAGCATGTACTGAAAATCAATCAAGACACACTCGTTAACAATCAATAAATCAACAATTTCTTGAGCATCTTCATATTTACGAGGATACTTCAAAGCAATCGTTGTTTGATCCGATTGAGCTAAATGTTGATATTGCTCGCGACGACTAGCAGCAGTAGGCACTGCTGTACTCGTTCTTTTCTCAGTTGCTTCTTGAGGAACTCTCATTTGAGACTGGTAATGGCGCTCAGAAGGGTTTTGTCTTGATTGCGTCTGAGTCTGAGGTCTTGCCTGAACTTGCGCTTGAGGCCTCCTGTGTTGAGCCTGTTGCGGCTGACTCGTTCTAGGTGCTTGCTGTGGCTGACTACTTGGTTTAGCTGTCTGCTGCGGTCTGCGCGTAGTTTCCTCAGTTGAAGCAGTTGCTTCTTCTTCTACTTCATTAACCCCATCAGTATCAAAATAAGAAATCATCTTATTAAATGTGTCTTTAATTGCCATCTTGTTCTCCCTTTAGTGAAAGAAAGATGTGCCAATACGAACAAAGGTTGAACCTTCCTGAATAGCAATTGTATAATCACTACTCATGCCCATACTCAATTCTGTAAAAGGCATATTCTTTCTTTTTTTTGACTGCAAGTTTTTTCTCAATTGATTGGCTTCTCGGAAAATCTCTGCAACGCTTTCTTGACTAGCATTTGCTGGTGCCATGGTCATCAGACCAACCAGTTGGATGTTTTCCATCTTGTCTATCTCCTCAATCGCTGCATCAATTTCAGAGACCTTAAAGCCATGCTTACTGTCTTCTTCTGAAATATTAACTTGTAGAAAACACTTTACAGGATGATCAGCTCTCTTTTCAATTTCTGAAGCCAACCTCACAGAATCCAAGGCATGAAAGTAATCAACAAGGTTGATAACATCCTTTACTTTACGACGTTGTAAGGTCCCAATAAGGTGCCATATCACCGACTTGTCTTTTAAGGCCTCATATTTATCAAGAAACTTATCCACACGATTTTCAGCAATATGCTCAATGCCGGTATCAATAAGCTGACCTGCAATTGTACTGTCCACATATTTTGTCACAGCTATGACTGAAACACTGTCTGCTGGTCGATTAGCTGCCTCAGTGGCTAAGCGGACATTGTCAAAAACAATCCTTTTATTTTTTTGTAAATCCATTATCAACGGTTTTTAAAAAATGGTGGTGTTTCCAATTCGTCATCAATGTCATCATTAGCTGAGAAGGTTGACATGTTTAATTGATTATCAAGTTCACCTTCAGTTGGACGAGCAATATTATCACGTCTCAAATCCCAGTTGCCAAATGCTGACCCTTGGTTTTGATTGTGATTAGGTGTCGCTGTTTGGGTGTTTGGCATCTCACGTGTTTCACCCATATCAAAATCAAAGCTTGAGCGACGATCAAAACCTGGTTGAACAGGTTGTTTAACTTGTTCTGAAGCATATTGAGCACCAGCTGCTTGTTGAGCATTAGCTTGGGTAAAGGTACGAGGTTGACGGAAACCTGATACTTGTTCAGCCTTATCTTGACGGACACCTGTTGCAACAACAGTCACGCGGATTTCATCTTTCATGGTGTCATCGATAGATGTTCCCAACCAAATATTAACCCCTTGACCTGCTGCCTGACCAACAATTTCGGAAGCTTCTTCGGCTTCTGTAAGAGTCATGTCAAGTCCCCCTGTAACATTGACAATAACATCTTCTGCACCATCAATAGTGGTTTCAAGGAGTGGTGAGTAGATCGCCTTACGAGCTGCCTCAACGATACGTTCTTCACCAGAACCAATACCGATACCCATAAGGGCATTTCCTTTGTTTGCCATAACTGTTTTCACATCAGCAAAGTCAAGGTTAATAAGACCTGGACTTGTGATCAAGTCAGTAATTCCTTGAACACCTTGACGTAAAACATTATCTGCTTCACTAAGTGCTTCAAGTAACGGTGTCTTTTTATCAACAATTTCAAGAAGGTTATTGTTTGAAATAATTAATAGTGTATCAACTTGCTCACGTAATTCTTGGATACCTTCAATAGCAAAGTTGCCACGTTTATTACCTTCAAAACCAAACGGACGGGTAACGACAGCTACGGTCAAAGCTCCTAGACTTTTAGCAATGCGTGCGATTACTGGTGCAGCCCCTGTACCAGATCCACCACCCATACCAGCAGTGATAAAGACCATGTCTGCACCTGTAAGAGCTTCACTCAAAACTTCTTCACTTTCTTCAGCTGCTTTACGACCAACTTCAGGTTGACCCCCAGCTCCTAGACCGCGTGTTAATTTTGGTCCAAGTTGGATAACCGTTTCAGCTTTTGATGAACTCAATGCTTGAATATCAGTGTTTGCAGCGATAAATTCAACACCTGCAACACCTTCATCAATCATACGGTTAATAGCGTTTCCGCCACCTCCACCAACACCGATTACTTTAATGATTGCACCTTGAATTGATGCAGTATCAAATGAAAATGCCATTTTATTTCCTCACTTTATTACTTTTAGTCAAACATGCTTCCAAAGATGCCACGGACGCGTTCTGAAATTTTTTGTTTAGGCTCAGCAGGTGCCTGTGGCTCGTAAGTTGCTTGGGGTGCTTGTTGCTCATAACGGACAGTTGGCTCAGGTCTTCTTAACTCATTGTAGTCTGGCAAGTAAGATTCCTGACCCGTAAAATCAATTGGTTTACGTCTCAAGAGTTCTTCACCTGAAACAGCATTTTGTGCTAAAACATCTACTTCAGACATCATGCCTACATACTCCACTAAACTAATCACATTAGCAAACATTGGATTTCTGATTCCAACTTGGTTAGGAACATGCAATTTAACAGTCGTGCCAAAGATTTCTTGTGCTACCTCAACCACTCCAGGCATAATAGCGCCACCACCAATCAGAACGATACCTCCAGGTAGGTCAAGTAAACGTCCTCTCTCCAAATCTTGTTTCACACGGTCAAGAATATGACGAATACGTGCTGAAATAATTTCAGATAAGTAGCGCTCAGTCACTTCGACAGGTTCTTCACTACCAACAACATCTACCTTAACGGTTTCTGTCAGGCTAGCTTCAGCGACATCTGCTCGACCAAAATTATATTTCAAGGCTTCTGCGATAGACAAGGAGGTTTTTAACACTTTGGAAATATCTTTAGTGATGTATTCGCCACCTTCAGCATAAATATTAGTGTATTGTAATTCTTGAGCTCTCATAGAGGCAACAGTTGTTTGACCACCACCCATATCAATAACAGTAGCTCCAAATTCACGTTCACCTTCATTTAAAACAGTTTTAGCCATGGCTAAAGGTGAAATGATAATGTTTTCCACCTTGATACCTGCACGTTCAACCGTCTTGCGCAAATTGTGTAAGATGGTGCTTGGTCCAGTGTAAATCAATCCACGCATTTCTAAACGAATACCCATCATGCCACGTGGATCGCGAATACCTTGGAAGCCATCAACAATAAATTCTTCTGGAACCAAAGAAATGACTTCACGTTCTGGAGTAATACTCTTAGTTAGGGCAGATTTAACAACACTGTCAACGTCTTCATCTTTGATTTCTTTTGATTCACTGGGAACAGGAATCATGCCTTGTGTTGGCTCGATTTGAAGGAGATTAGCTGGCAAGCCAACGTTCACCTTTTCAATTGTCATTCCTGCTTTTTCTTCTGCTTGGTCTACTGCAGTTTTGATGGCAGTCGCTGCTGCCTCAATATCAATTATTATGCCATCTTTTACGCCGGTACTTGGAACATTACTCACACCAATGACATTCATCTCCCCAGAAATAAATTCTGCTACTAAAACTTTTATCGAGCTTGTTCCAATGTCCAAACCAGTAAAAAAGCCATTTCTAGCCATTCACTTGACCTCACTTACTTTCCAAACTTTTACTATTCTAAAAACTGCTAAAAAACAGAATTATTCAGAGAATATTATAACATAAAAAAACGTAAAATGTTATCATTTTACGCATTTTGTTATATAAACTTAATTTTTTTAGTCAATTTAATAAGAACTGATTTCATCGGTTTTTTCAAGACTTTTAACAATCTTTTTCAGCCTTATTTTAGGAGTCGCTAGACGAGCTAGTGCTACTTTCTGTTGTTGTCTCTGTTGAGCTAGTCGCTTGTTCATGACTTGCTTCGGTAGGTGTCTCTTCTACGGTCTGATTCTGATGCTCAGTAGGCTTTTCACCTTCTTTATCAGCAGCATTTTGTTCAGGAGCAACAGGAACTTCCGGTTGATTTTCAATGTCTGCTGTTGTTGTATAAATCCCAACTTCCATATCTACTATACTACCACTTTCAAGATTTTTTTTCAATTTTTGATAGTA
Organism: Streptococcus canis; assembly: GCF_900636575.1. NCBI lineage: Bacteria > Bacillati > Bacillota > Bacilli > Lactobacillales > Streptococcaceae > Streptococcus > Streptococcus canis. The sequence continues at coordinate 1,220,053 of NZ_LR134293.1, read as the reverse complement.
GGGGAGTTTTAGAGTCAGCTGTGATTGCGGTACCCTGACCAAATTGCCATCGTGCATTTCAATGATTAATAAATCTGATGTTGTTTTAGAATTGGCCAAGGAAACTGACTTGATATTTCTGACTAATTTTTTAGGCAGGCTAGTTAATTGTTTGACCAAGTCTTGAACGGCCTGTTCATCTTCCAAATTGAGAATTAAGAAAGATTTTGGTAATTCAGAAGCATTGACTGTCTCAACACGTTTCCCATTTTCCAAAATAGGCTGGTACCCATTCTCTAGCTGAGCGTAAGCAATCACCTCAAATTCGGTCACATTGAACTGGAAATGATTTGGAAAGTGATAAGTCATGGTTACAGATTTGACCCACGGATTGGTAGCAAGAATCGCTTGCTCATAGGGCTGAGGCGAAACAAGTAACGTCAGCCAATAATCAGATGCTTTAACCTTACTTGCCTTCACCAGCTCCTCGAGGCTTGTTCGGTGATTGCCTTTTACTGAAAAGTCTTTGAGCTTACTGTAAGGAGTGATCATAAAAATAGACACCACCATGAGTAAGAGCGTCACCAAAAGAACAGGCAAGGATTTTTGAAAAGCAATTTGTGTAGCACTTTTTTCCTTGGGTTGTCTAACCTTTTTAGATTTTTTAGGTTTTGACGTCGTTTCTGACTCAGTTTCCTGATTATCAGTTTTCTCGTCAGCTTTAAACTCAATTGCTTCAGGAGTGGTTTGAGCTTGCTGCTGCGCTTTTTTATCACTCAATAGTTTCTCTTTGAGTTTTTTTTCTTCCTCAGCTTGCTGTTTCTTTTTCTTTAAAAATTCAATGTTACGCTTTTGCCACTCCGTCAAAACAAGCTTGTCATCACTTTTTTTCTCTTTATCTTTTGCCATTTACTTCTCCTTAATCGTGGAGCTAATATCGGCTCTCAAAAGGTCATAAAAGAAGTCGGGTGACTGAATCTCTTTAGTTGCCAACATAGTAGCCTCATAATCAGCCTGATGTTCAAACAAATCAGCGATTGCCTGATCAAAACTATCCAAAGTTAAATCAGATTCCTGTAATTGTTTGGCATAGCCCCTCTTCTCAAAATAAGTGGCATTTTCCAACTGATCGCCACGGCTAGCTTCTTTACCAAGAGGAACAATGAGGTGCAGTTTAGCCATTGCCAGTAACTCAAAAAGCGTATTGGAACCCCCTCTTGTCACCACAAGGTCAGCCATTGCCATCAAAGGTTGGTAAAGATCGCTTACATAATCTACTCGATACAGATGAGGGCTTAGTTCATTAAGGTGAGGGTCTCCTGTAATATTGATAATGTTGTAACCTTGTTTCAATTCTGGATGGTCACTAATAAACTGATTGAACACATGCGCCCCTGCCGAACCGCCAATAAACAAGAGAGTTTTTAAGTCTCTACTAAAATACTCTTTCACCGCCTCTAATTGAGTCGATTCAGGCATTTTGTTGACCTCTTTGGAAACCTTTGTCACTGCTCCAAGGTGCTTAGCTTTGGACAACTGGTCTTCCTGATCAAAAGTGGTGTACATGGTAGTTGCAAATTTGTAGGCAATCTTGTTTGCTAGTCCCATTGACCGATCTGATTCATGAATAAAGACTGGTTTACCAAGCAATTTAGCAGCCATAACTGGTGGTACTGAGACAAAACCACCTTTTGAAAAAAGAGCTTGGGGGCGAAGTTTGGCAATAATAAAGAGAGATTGTAGGAGGCCAAGCGCAACCTTAAAGACATCAGCTAGATTTTGCCATGAAAAATAGCGTCGTAGCTTGCCTGTTGCGATACCATGAAAGGTTACGTCAAGGCCCGACTTTTCAATTTCTGTATGTTCAATGCCATTTTTATCACCAATATAATGAACTTCCCAACCGTCCTTGATAAATTTTGGTATGAGAATGAGGTTTAAGGTGACATGACCAACAGTTCCACCACCTGTAAATAAAATCTTCTTAGGCATTGGCATCTCCTTTTAAACATTCAAAGGTTGCCAAAAATTCATCTCCACGAACCTCAAAATTAGGGTACATATCCCAACTAGCATTGGCTGGGCTAAGTAAAATAGTGTCTCCTGCTTGGGCTTTTTTGAAAGCCAATTTTGTCGCAGCTGCAACATCTGTCGCTTCCAAGTATGGGACATTTGCCTTATCTGCTGCTCGTTTCATTCGCTCTGCTGATTCTCCCAAAATAATCATCTGTTTAAGTTCTAAAAGGTCTGGCACCAAATCATCAAATTCATTGCCACGATCTAGACCACCAGCAATCAAAATCAAGCGACTGTTATCAAAACCTGACAAGGCTTTTTGAGTGGCTAAGATATTGGTTGACTTACTGTCATTGTAGAAAGTGATGTCTTTGATTTGACCAACCCGTTGCAAACGATGTTTAACGCCTCCAAAATGTGAAAGGGTCTGGGCAATAATATCATCAGCAATACCAGATAGCTTGGCGACTACAATAGTTGCTAAGGCATTTTCAATATTGTGGCTACCTGGGACACCTAAGTCAGTTGCAGCCATAATCGCTTGCTCTTTAAAATAGAGCATTCCATCTTTCAGATAAGCTCCATCAACCACTTTTTGAGTTGAAAAAGGAATCACTGTTGCTTTGGTGGTCTTAGCTAGAGCTGCTGAGATTTCTTGATTAGTATTTAAAATAAGGTAGTCTGATTCTGTCATCTGAGCTTGAATCATCCATTTAGCAGCAACATAATCCTCAAAACTTCCATGATAGTCCAGATGAGTCGGCATTAAGTTGGTGATGACAGCAATATGAGGGTGAAAAGCATTTACTCCCATTAATTGAAAAGAAGACAATTCCATCACCAAAGTATCATCAGCAGTTGCTTTTTGAACAACTTCTGAAGCAGGGTAACCAATATTACCAGATAAGAGAGCAGATTGCCCACCAGCATTTAAAACATCCGCAATCATTGTCGTTGTGGTTGTCTTCCCGTTTGATCCTGTAATCCCGATAATAGGGGCTTCAGATACTAAATAAGCCAATTCCACTTCAGTCAAGATGGGAATTCTCTTTGCGAGGGCACGCTTAACCATAGGATTATCATAAGGAATCCCAGGATTTTTAACCATACACTCAAAGTCCTCATCTAATAATTCTACTGGGTGGCTACCACAAATCACCTTAATTCCCTCTTCCAACAAGGCTTGTGCCGCTGGGTTTTGTTCAAAAGGTTTCCCATCATTGACCGTAACTAGAGCACCAAGTTTGTCTAAAAGTCTCGCTGCTGCCTCGCCAGATCTGGCTAAACCCAATATTAATACTTTTTTGTTTTGAAAATCTCTGATTTCTTTCATCTGAGCCCACACTATCCATTCTATTTGGTTTCTATTTTACCCTTATTTAAATGCTTTTTCAAGATTTTAAAAAAGGACCTGATGGTTTCTAGTTTAGCATCAGTTGACAAAAACCAATCACATGGGGCTTCGTTGAGGGTATCAAAAAAGACAAACATCACTGAGGACATTTGTCTTTTCTACGTAACTAAAGTAAGTCTCCCAACCTAAAATTGAGGACGTTATCACTCAAGATTTTCCTAATAGCTTAAGTTAAACGTCCGAATTGATCAAAAAAGTACCACTTCTCGTCAATATAATGCCAGCCTGTAACCACATTACAATCGCTACCGCAATAAAAATAGTTACCATTATCTTTTACCCATTGATTTTGAACAAAGTAACCATTAACCGCATAACGATAGTGCCCTTGATCATTGTGGTACCAAGTTCCTTGACGAACAACATTTTTTGAATTATTGTATCTATTATCATCTGGCACATCACTAGTAAAAGTAGCTGGACTGCTAAAAGCAGTACCTTGATTGGTTACTGACACTTCTTCATCATATTCTGCTCCAACTGGCTGGTCATAGCCATTACTTACTTTTGGTGTATGAATCGTCTTTGCCAATTGGTTTTTAAACAGTTCCGCAAAAGCTTGGTTGTCTAAATAAGTCGTTGCACTTGCTTTTTCTCCCTGAAGGTTACGACCATAAACGAGCCATTCGCTAGGGTTGCTTCGCATCATCCAGTCTTCAAAAGCTTTACTGTATTCCATTTCTCTAAGACCATTGGCCTCACGAACAGCCATGTCCACAGGCCTATAGTTTCTTCCAAAATGGGTTATGTTAACCTTTTTTCCTGAGTGATTACCACTCGTTGTATCAAGATAATGCCAAGCCCCATCGTAATAAACCCTCGTTACTTGGTGAGGAATACCTCTATCATTGACACCTCCAACGACATAGGCTTTAATGCCCATCAGGTTAAGTGCTCTCGCGGTAACAGCACTGTAACCAACACAAACAGCTTTTTGACGTTCTGTCACTGAAAAAATATCGGAGGCCCTGTAATAAGCCTGTTTATTATCCAAGCTACTGCCTTCTAAATCATAATCAAAGGCATTTGTGACATAAAGACACCATTTACGTAGCCTTTCTTTTTCAGTGGTCTCTCTCATTGCCCCCGACTTTTCAATCAAGGCTTTGATTTTCTCATCATTCGCAAGGTAGCGGTCTAAACCAGCATTTGCGTTTTCATAGCCTCCAATAACACCACTGCCAACGCCTTCAACATAATTCATCATGCGAATATCTCGTGAGTAAAGCGTTTGAGAACCGATAGTGACAGGTTGTGACTGCTGACCAATGGCTAATCCTGCATTAGCTAACAATAATTTTAAAGGAATACTTTCGTTTAAAGCAAAACTAGCAACCACTAGTTTCTCTGTCAAATCAAAATCTTGAATAGTTTTGCGAATAAGTGCATTGTATTCTTCTAAGTTATTCAGAACATAACCTGTTTTCTTTATTAATAAAAGCGTGTCTCCCCCACTAACCCACTTATGATTGATTTTGACAAAGTCATATTGTGAACTATAATCTGGACCCAAGTAATCAGTTAAGTTTCGTTCCATTTCAAATGGCCAAACTCGAAAAGAGTCTCCTGTTCCTAACACATAGGCATTTAAATCTGTGAGTTGGTCGCCATCTCTTTCTTGAACAAGCTCTTTGGCAACTTGTGCTGTGCTAACACTTACTTTTTCAAGACGGTCTGTTTGCGACCGTTGATCTTTTCGATCCAATTCGCTAGATACCGCACTTAATGGCTTAGTATCAGCTTTAACATTTAGTGGTGTCACTAAAAAACAAGTTGATAGTGCCACTATCCCTAATTGACATAGCATTTTTTTCATAGCTAGCCCTCCTTTTTATGTCATCCATCCCCAATAGGATTATATTACTTTTTTTAGAAAATGTAAATTTTTTCATGCCTAACTCATTTTGATAATGCTACTAAAAGGTATCGGATAGAATATCTTAATGACATTAGAATTTATCTCTTAACTTCAATAGGTTTCCATCACTTCTTGTTCTAGCTCTAATCGCCAAGAAAACAAAATAAAAGATTGTGTTCTACTTTAGACAGAGCACAATCTTTTTATTTTGTTAATGACTAACGACTAAAGATACCCGATGATTTTCTCCTTGTTTAAAGCAACAAGAAACAAAGCCTGTCTGGATTACCTTATTTAACTCTTGGTTTTTCAGGCATTTTAAATAAGTCTTTGAGTGCGAAGTATCCCAATACTATCATGCCTAGCCCCACAAAAAATTCAGGTGGGGTTTGCATGATTTTGATAAAACTCAAGCCCGCTAAAACAATAAGCAGAGCAACCAAGCCAACTAAACCAATCATAGCAAGGGTATTACGGACACTTTTAGGTGCCATAAATAAGTAATAAGAAATGATTAAAACAGCAATAATAAGATAAAACATCTGCATCTCCTTTTAGACGCGAAAAGATCTTTAGAAAATCATCTTCTCTAAACATCTTTTTAAAAGGTAATTCGTTTAACTAACTATTTATTCGGCTGATTTTTTCTTTTTATTAGCTTTATCACGCGCAGCCTTATTCAAGATTTGTTTACGCAAACGAATAGATTCTGGTGTTACTTCCATGTATTCGTCATCATTCAAGAACTCTAATGATTCTTCAAGCGTCAGAATACGAGGTGTTTTAATCACAGCCGTTTGATCTTTGGTTGCTGAACGCACGTTTGTCATTTGTTTAGCCGTTGTAATGTTAACCCCAAGGTCATTGTCACGTGAATTTTCGCCAACAATCATCCCCTCGTAAACTTCTGTTCCTGGGTTGACAAAGATTGTTCCACGTTCTTCAATACGCATGATGGAATACGTCGTTGCCTTACCATTATCAATAGAAACAAGAGCTCCACGGTGACGACCACCAATTTCACCTGCAACAACAGGCATGTATTGGTCAAAAGTATGGTTCATGATACCATAGCCACGTGTCATTGATAGAAATTCTGTTGAATAACCAATCAAACCACGAGCAGGAATCAAGAAAATCAAGCGAGTTTGGCCATTGCCGACCATTTGCATATCAAGCATATCCCCTTTACGTTCTGAAAGAGACTGGATGATTGCACCTTGGTATTCTTCTGGTGTATCAATTTGCACACGTTCGAAGGGTTCACATTTGACACCATCAATTTCTTTGATGATAACTTCTGGACGTGATACTTGAAGTTCATAGCCTTCACGACGCATGGTTTCGATAAGGATAGACAAGTGCAATTCACCACGACCTGAAACAGTCCATTTATCTGGAGAATCCGTTGGGTCAACACGAAGTGAAACGTCTGTTTGCAATTCTGCCAACAAGCGTTCTTCAACCTTACGAGATGTAATCCATTTGCCTTCGCGTCCTGCAAAAGGAGAGTTATTGACCAAGAAAGTCATCTGAAGCGTTGGCTCGTCAATACGAAGAATTGGCAGAGCTTCCACACAGTCAGTAGGCGTAATGGTTTCTCCGACAAAGATGTCTTCCATACCTGAGACAGCAATTAAGTCACCTGCTTTAGCTTCTTGGATTTCACGACGTTCCAAACCGAAGAAACCAAACAGTTTTGTCACACGGAAGTTTTTAGTGGTACCATCAAGTTTTGAAAGGGTAACTTGGTCACCAACTTTAACAGTACCACGGAAAACACGTCCAATACCAATACGACCAACAAAGTCATTGTAATCAAGAAGAGACACTTGGAACTGTAAAGGCTCATCTGAATTATCAACTGGGGCTGGAATATGATCAATGATGGTGTCAAAGATAGGTGCCATGGTATGCTCTTGGTCAGCAGGATCATCTGATAATGATGACGTGCCATTAATAGCTGACGCGTAAACAACTGGGAATTCCAACTGCTCATCATCGGCACCAAGTTCGATAAACAACTCAAGAACTTCATCTACAACTTCTGCTGGACGAGCTGAGGGTTTGTCAATCTTGTTCACAACAACGATCGGAATAAGGTTTTGCTCAAGCGCCTTTTTCAATACGAAACGTGTCTGAGGCATGGTTCCTTCGTAGGCATCCACAACAAGAACAACCCCGTCAACCATCTTCATAATACGTTCAACTTCGCCACCGAAGTCCGCGTGTCCCGGAGTATCCATGATGTTAATGCGAACATCATTGTAGGCTACTGCCGTATTTTTCGCAAGGATTGTAATCCCGCGTTCTTTTTCAAGGTCATTGGAATCCATAGCACGCTCTTGAAGTTCTTTACGCTCATCAAGAGTATGAGATTGTTTTAATAATTCGTCAACAAGTGTTGTTTTTCCATGGTCAACGTGGGCAATAATCGCTACGTTACGGATATCGTTTCTTAAGTTAGTCATTTGTTCCTCTAAGTAAATATATTTTAACTAAACAAGTATAACACAAAATGTTTTAAAAAACTGGTTTTAATCAATTGTAAATGTTTTCAGACTTTCAGCAAGTGCCTATATCCCAAAAAAGAGCTAAGGGTCCCCAGACAATGATTGCCTTTATTTCCCTTAACTCCACTTTATGATTAACTCAGTTGTTTATTTAACTTTGCCATCCCAGTAATCAATACCGTCTTTCAAGACATAGATAGCCTCAAAGCCAGCTTTTTTAAGTTTTTTGACCGCACGCACACGGTATTGGGGACGCATGTTTTCGTAAATTAGAACAGGTTTGTCCTTGCGTAAGCCCTTAATAGCAGCATCAAATTGTTGCGCTGGAAAATTCCTAGCTCCTAGAATATGTTTCGTTCTAAAGGCTGCAGGCTCTCTTAGGTCAATCAATTGACCTTGACGTATCAAGTCTTTGAAGGTATCATTATCGACCTGCTTTGCCATTCTCCGAAAAGCGAAATAATTCCATGTGTAGTAACCAATAATGCCTACAAGGAGTAACCATAAGATAAGTGTGATTGGAGACATATCCCCCTCCTATTCTGTGATAAATTGTCGAGCAAGGCTAGCTGCACCAATAATTCCAGCATCGTTGCCAAGCTCTGCAATTTTAATTTTCGTTGAATGTTTCACTTGTGGGAAGGTGAAGGTCACAAAGTATTTTTCAATGCGTGAGCGTAGAAATTCTCCTGCTGCTGACACACCTCCACCGATAACCACTGAATCTGGATTCAAGATATTGGAAATATTTGCTGACGCAAGACCAAGGTAGTAACCAACCTTTTCCACAACAGAATCAGCAAAGGAATCCCCTGCTTCAGCTGCCATGAAAATATCTTTACTGGTAACACCTTCGCCATTGTCAATGGCTGCTTTGATAGCTGAATCTCCTTCGTAGGCTTCTGCCAATAAGCGTGCCACCTTGACAACTCCTGTTGCTGAAGCCACTGTTTCTAGACAACCATGTGACCCACAAGTACAGGCAAAACCATTTTCTGGCTCAACAATCATGTGGCCGATTTCACCACCTGCTCCTGCAACACCATGAATCAGGTTACCATCAGCAATAATGCCTCCACCGACACCTGTTCCAAGTGTCATGAAGACCACATCTGGGTTATTTTCACCAGCACCTACCCAACGTTCACCAAGAGCAGCAACATTAGCATCATTGTCAATGGCAAAAGGAATACCTAATTCTTTTTCAATAACGGAACCAACTTCTTGAGTTTCCTTCCAATTAAGGTTGAATGCCCCAGTTACTGTATTAGTATCACGGTTAACAGCTCCTGGAGACCCCATACCAATACCTACGAAATCAGCACTGCTTAGACCGTACAAGTCTAGGCGATGTTTGATAGAGGCTACAATATCTGGAACAATATGTTTGCCCCCTTCTAATATATTAGTCTCAATCGCCCATTTTTCTTGCACTTCCCCTGCTGCTGTTAAAATCCCAAATTTAATGGTCGTCCCACCTAAATCAATCCCCAATAATTTTTGACTCATTTGCCTGTCCTTCTTTTTCCAATTCTAATCTGTGCTCGCGTCGCAAAATTAATTCAGCATTGAAATAGTCATCCTTATCCAACAAACCACTATCGTAGAGACGCTGAAGTTCAATCTTCATCATCTCAATATCGTAAAGGCGTTTTCCCAGATAAATAAAAATGCCAAAATTTTTCAATAATTGTTGCACATCATATAGTGTTTTCATATAAGTATGATTTTAGCAAATTCTAAGGCAGATTTCAAGGCAATCATGCAATCGCTTTCTAAGTTCCTGAAAATGATCTGAGTATTCTCTCGGAGCAAAAAAGAAGCCAATCTTTACAATCAGCTTCTTTCCGTCCTAAGGCATCATTAATTAAAGGGCTGGACCTTGTCCACGCTCCGCTTGAAGCATCCAAATGGTTTTTTCAGCATCTGTTTTAGCTGCCGTAAACAAATCATTGGTTCCTGCATCGCCTTCTTCATCAGTAATATCCAAACCAACTTGGTAAAGGCTACTTAGGTAAAGGTAAACTTCTACCAATCTCGCTAAATGTTGAGCAACTGTTTTATCGTAAGTACCTGTTGTTTCGTCCAATTTAGAGTGTTTAGAAAACTCAGCTAAGGTAGAATAAGGCGCTCCGCCAATGGTAATCAAGCGTTCGCTCATTTCATCTAAATTAGCGTTCAAACTGTCCAGTAACTCATCCATTTTTGGGTGAAGGTACAAGAAACCTGGACCACGCATATACCAGTGAACTTGGTGCACAATAGATGCTGCAACAGATAAGTCAGCGACAGCTTGGTTTAAAACAGCTTTTGTTTTTTCATTTTTTGACGCTTCTTTTTTAGAAATATTGTGAGTTACTGAAGCATAAATATTTTCAACGAGTGTGTTTGTCATAATAACATCTCCTTACTTTTTCGGCTTAAAGGGCAAGAATGGAGGGGGAACTAACCCTAACTTGATAAACATAAGAAAGGGTTACGAACCTAATCCTATTCGACAATAACGGATTAATCCAAATTGAGTGATTAGATACTTAATTAGAATCATTCTCGTTTTATATCTATATTCTACAACGATTGAGAAAAGATTGCAAGCATTTAATTTATTTTCGAATAAATAAGTATGAAAGTCTTTTTTAGTATCTGTTGTGGCTTTTTATTAAGCCTGTTATTGCGCTACTTGCTCCATTTATTTCCTGATGCCAGCCAAGAGGAAACGATTTGCCTAGCAAACCTTTCAGAAACCCACAAAAGAAGGTTGCAGCGAGGTTATTTATCATTGACCAGTCATTTACAAGATAGCTATCGATTCTATTTTAGTTTAGAAATAAGCTTAAGTGGACTCCTAATAGCAACCACGATGGGTTGGATTAGTACAATCCACTGCTACTTGCTACTCTTTTCCCTATTACTTAGCTTATTTGATTGGCGGTCACAGGAATACCCTTTCCTTTTGTGGCTCCTTCATTTTGGAAGTTTACTCCTATTTTATCCTCTGAATCACTTGTCCCTTTTTTTCCTGTTAGTTGGTCTAGTAGCGCATTTCTATCCTTTTTCAATTGGCTCAGGAGATTTTCTTTATCTCGCTAGCTTAGGATTGGTATTGAAGCTCATATCGCTCATTTGGCTAGTTCAACTGGCTTGCTTGGCAGGTATTCTGGCTTGTCTGCTATTAGGTGTCAAACGTATTCCTTTTATACCTTACTTAACCTTCGGTTTACTCTGTATTATTTTTCTTGAAAGCTACTTAATCTACTGAAAAACCCTAGTCACCAGAATGACTAGGGTTAAGGAGTTATAACATACCTGCTTGTAATTGATACATTTTATAATAGGTGCCTTTTTGGTTGAGCAGTTCTTCGTGACGACCATGCTCAATAATTTTTCCTTTATCAAGCACATAGATGCAATTAGCATCTTGAATAGTTGATAGACGGTGAGCAATGGCAATGGTTGTGCGCCCTTTTCGCATTTTAGCAAGGGAATTTTGCACGATAGCTTCTGTTTCAGAATCAATATTGGCAGTTGCTTCATCGAGAATTAAAATTTTAGGTTTGCTGGCTACGGTTCTTGCAAATGCCAATAACTGACGCTGACCTGTTGAAAAGCTGGAGCCTCTTTCGCTGACAGGTGCTTGATACTGGTCTGGTAATTTTTGAATAAACTGATCAGCATCAACAAACTCAGCAGCCGCCTTAATCTCTTCATCACTAAGGTCTTGGTACATCCGAATATTGGAGGCAATTGTTCCATGATACAAGAAGGGATCCTGCAAAACAAGTCCGATAGACTGTCGCAATTCCTCTTGAGAATAATCACGGATGTCATGACCATCAAGCAATACTTGTCCCGCTTGAAAGTCATAAAAGCGCATAAAAACATTCATAATGGAAGACTTGCCAGAACCTGTTGCTCCTACAAAAGCAATGGTCTCTCCTTTGTTAACCTCAAAGGAAATATTATCCAAAACCTTTTGCTTGCCATCATAAGAGAAGGACACATTTTTAAAGGCAATATTTCCTTGGGTGACTTTAAGTGACTGATCAGCTTGCTTCGGTTCATAGGCCTCTTCGTCAATCAATTTGAAAACACGACCTGCTGACACCATTGAGGTTTGCAAGGTTGAAAAGTTTTGAGTAACTTCAATTAAAGGATCAAATAAGCGGTTAATGTACTGGATAAAAGCATACATCATTCCAGTTGTAATCACATCATTCATGCCCTTGAAACCAAAATAAGCCATCAACACAGCATAAGCTAATAATTTCAAAAGAGACATGGCTGGACGCAAGAAAATACTGTCTAAAGCCACCGATTTATTGGCATAACGCACATGTTCTTGATTGATAATTTCAAATTCACCTTTCAACCGCTCTTCTTGTCCAAAGGCCTGTATAATGCGAATACCTTCTATGCTTTCCGCCAGTTTACTATTAATATCACTAAGTAAACTTCTTGTTTTATCAATAACTTGCATGGATTGTTTCCGATAGAGATTGACCAAAATGACAATAAAAGGGAGAAAGATCACAACCAAGGTCGTCAAGGTAATATCTAGGACCAACATGGTATAGAGGGTTACAGAAAAAATGAATATCGCTGAAATAAAGCTTGATAAAATCCCTGAAAACATATCACTGATAGCTTCGGTATCGTTAGTGATTCGAGAAACAATGGACCCAGCCGGTGTTTTATCAAAATAAGACATGCCCAAGTTTTCCATTTTAGCAAAGGCATCACGTCTAATATCTCTGACAATGCTATAGGAAACACGAGCAAAAAAGAAATTTCCTAAGTATTGCATCATACTCTGAACCAAATACATGCCGTAGTAGCCTAGCAAAAGTAAAAAAGCTGGCTGATTGAAGGCTGTCAAATAGTTGTCAATAAAGCGGGAAGCAATTAAGGGAATAAGGCTCCTAACCACGGTAGCTAACAATAACAACATTAGAGCAAACAGAGTCAACCATTTGTAGGGTTTCAAATAAGATAGGAGACGTTTGAAAACTTGCCACTGGTTAGTTGTCCTCATGGTCTTTCACCTCCATTTCTAACTGTTGAGAGGCATAGGTCTTGGCATACCAACCACCTGCTACTACCAACTCTTCATGGCGACCACGCTCAATAACACGTCCCTCTTGCAAGACCAAAATGACATCGGCATGAACAACAGCGCTCAAACGATGGGCTGTGATAATGGTTGTCTTATCCTTCCTTGTTTGTTTCAGATTTTCAATAATAGTATGCTCCGTCTTAGCATCCACAGCTGATAAGGAATCATCTAAAATCAAAATATCTGGATTTAAAATCATGGCACGGCTCATGGCAATCCGCTGTTTTTGTCCACCAGAAAGAGAAACACCTTTTTCACCAATCATTGTGTCAAACCTTTGGGGCATATCCATAATATCATCATAAACTTGTGATAGCCGTGTCGCTTCTTTCACATCTTCATATGATAGCTGAGGATTGCCAAAGCGAACATTTTCTAAAATACTGGTTGCAAATAAAAATTGATCTTGAGGCACATAGCCCATTAAATGACGTAAATCCTTGAGACGATAGTCTTTAATATTGTGCCCATTCAAGCAAATAGCCCCATCAGTCACATCATATTCTCGTAACAAGAGTTTTATAAGACTTGTCTTTCCAGATCCAGTCTGTCCAACCAATCCTAGGGTTTGTCCCTTTTCCAATCTAAAATGAATGTCCGTCAAGGTTTCTTCCTTGGCGTAAAAAAAATGATTGAGGTCATAAGTCAAGGGACCATTGGCAATCGTCGCTAGAGGATGCCTGCTCTCTTTAACATCCGAATGTTCCTCTAACAACTGACTGATCCGTTCATAAGAAACACTACCACGCTGAACCATGTTAAATAAAAAACCGACTGCCATTAGAGGCCAAACAAGCATATCAAGATAGGTCATAAAGGTCACTAAATTCCCGATTGACACCTGACTAGCCTTGATCATAAAGGCTCCAACCAGCAAAGTTAAGACATAAGACAAACCGATAAACAAAAGAACCAAGGGATCAAACATGACATCATAAAACATAGTAGTCATGTTTTTCTTAAAAGTCATTTGATTGATTTCCTGAAAGGAAGCCAATTCTTCTGCCTGATAGCCGAAAGATTTGGTCACTTTAATACCAGCGACACTTTCTTGAACCTTGTTATTCAATTCAGAAAAAGCTGCCTGAGAGTCTCCAAAAGCCTTGTGGGTTTTGCGCCCTAAACGACTAGTGGTATAAGCCATCAACGGCAGAGGCAAAACTGCAATGACTGTCATTTGCCAAGAAATTGTCAAAAGCATGGTTAGTAGGGTAACAATAGCAGTTATAGACGCATCAACGGCAGACATGACACCTCCACCTGCCAACCGAGTTAACGAGTTAATATCATTGGTAGCATGCGCCATTAAATCTCCAGTTCGATACCGCTGGTAAAAAGACGGCGACATCTTAGTAAAATGTTCAAATAGGTGAAACCGCATAATGCGTCCCAAATGATAAGAGGTTCCAAAAATACAAATACGCCACACATAACGTAGTCCATACATAGCTAGCGCAGCCAAAATTAACCAAAGCAAATACCAGAGCAACTGGCTTTTTGTTAATTGCTGGCTAGTAATCCTATCAATCACAATCCCCATAATTTTGGGTGGTATTAAATTCAAAAAAGCAACCAAACTTAAAGATACAATACCAATAAGATAGGGCTTCTTTTCTTGCTTAAAAAACCACCATAAGTTTTTTACTATCGACATTTTCCCTCCTTCCAAGATTAATATGTCATTTAATCTAATCTTATATCGCTAACAAAAAGTCTCTCCAGCGGAGAGAAAATCATTGTATCACTTTAACCATAACCGATGACTCAACCACCGATAACTATAAAACGCTAATAAGGCACCCAGACTATTTGTCCACAAATCATCCACTTCAAATACCCGATTGGCGTCAATTAACATGTCCAAGAACAATTGTGTTAACTCAATAGCTAAGCTAAGCCGAAAGCCTAACCATAAACTTTTTCTAGGGCTCTGCCAATTCTTCCAAAGGCAATGCATCAGAAACACTAATGGATAGAGCAAAAAACCATTCATGATGTTTTGCCCGATAACCCAAATAAGTGCTAGAGGTCTTGTTAATTGGGGTAAAGACCACAGGCTATTTAAAGGAATCAACAGCAAACGAAAACGACCAATAGCCATAACATTTGGGGTGTGGATATTGCCAAAGAGGTGCGGCTGCGGGATAAAACACATGACCATTACTGCCAGACCATAACCCCATAAAGCTAACAGCAAGACCCGTCGCCAGTTTCCTTTGACAAGTTCATTCTGTTCAAATACTTGGCTCATCATCCTTTTATTTCACGGCTGCGACCTTTTGACGGTCTTTTTTCATGGTATTGGAACGTAATTGTCCACAAGCCGCATCAATATCTGTACCATGTTCCTGACGGACGACGCAGTTGACACCATTTTTCTTCAACACATCGTAAAAGGCTGAAACGCGTTCTTTAGGACTTCTGCTGTACTGGTCATGTTCTGAAACAGGATTGTAGGGAATCAAGTTGACGTAAGATAGCTTACGGATATTCTTGGTCAAATCTGCCAATTCTTGAGCCTGCTCAATACCATCATTGACCTCATTTAGCATAATGTATTCAAAGGTCACACGACGATTAGTTGTTTCAATATAATACTCAATGGCTGCAAAAAGTTTCTCAAGTGAGAAAGAACGATTGATTCGCATAATACTTGACCGCAAATCATTATTTGGTGCATGAAGTGAGACCGCTAAATTAACTTGCACCCCTTCATTGGCAAACTCACGAATCTTGTGAGCCAAACCTGATGTTGACACTGTAATATGACGGGCACCAATAGCGAGTCCGTTGTCATCATTAATGGTACGAAGGAAGGTCATCACATTTTGGTAATTGTCAAAAGGTTCACCAATCCCCATAACAACCACATGACTGACACGTTCGTCTTGACCACGTTCATCAAAATATTTTTGAACCAACATGATTTGAGCAGTGATTTCTCCACTATTTAAATCGCGCTGCTTTTTAACTAAGCCGCTGGCGCAAAAGGTGCAACCAATGTTACAACCCACCTGAGTTGTTACACAAACAGAATGCCCATAATGCTGACGCATCAAAACTGTTTCAATCAGCATACCATCTGGTAGCTCAAATAAATACTTGACAGTCCCATCAGCTGATTCTTGAACGATACGTTGCTTCAAAGGATTGACACAAAAGTTCTCTGTTAAGATAGCAATAAAATCTTTGGAAATATTGGTCATTTCCTCAAACGAGTGGACACGTTTTTTATAAAGCCAGTCCCAAATTTGAGTAGCTCTAAATTTCTTTTGACCGTGTTCAATCGCCCAGGCGATTAATTGGTCACGGGTCAAGCTGTAAATGGATGGTTTCATGGATTAATGATCCTTCTTTCTGATGATAAAGTGATCGGATTTAGCATTAAGCTGATTAGCCTGACTGCGTTTAGGTTTGCTTTTCTCCTTGCTGATTTCCCGACGTTTCTTACTAGTAAAGGCTTGGCTTTCGGACTGCTTTTCTTTTGGTGGCCGCTTTGATTTACCTTTTGAGGCGGCTGTCTGTTGGCTTGGTGAGTTTGGCTTGCGACGATTTGATTTTGGTTTAGACGATTTCTTCCGCCTTGGCTGACGCTCTACTTCGAAGGTGATTTCTTTGGGATTAGGATTTTCCAAAACAAAATAGGCACAGCCAAAATTGCAAAATTCTTTTATATAATCTTCTAAGCGTGAAATGCGGTTTGTTTTCTTGACATCGTTGCTGTCCTTGTAAAACCCCTTGAGACGGAGTTGTTCATTGCCCCAATCTCCAACAATGTAATCGTACTTTAGTAAAATCTCTGTATAACGTTGACCAAAACTAGTGGTGTCAAAGGCATTTTTAACATTCTCAAGTAGTACTAGGTCAATCCCTTCTGCCTTAACCTGTTGGTCAAAGTGACTAAATGTTGGCCCAGGAAATTTATTGTAGTTATACATTTCTGGTGAAATGTCTTTTTTCATGCGACTCCTTTCTTAAGAATCCATTTATGTGTGTTATGAATCACTCTCTTAGTGGGAACTGCTGCTTCCTACTGTCACCAGAGTTAATGATGCCAGTCATCAACCCTATTTAAGCAAGCTTACAGGAAATCAGCGATATTACCCGTAACTCTTTTATTATACACAATTTTTTAATTTTTGTAAGTAGAGGAAAAAGCCACCACCTTGCTAGTCAGTAGCGTTACAATGGCTAAATAGGTCATCTGGTCTCTCCTTTACTTCTTCATTCTTAAACTGTAGACCTTAGGATTTCTATGTACCGCCACTATATCATCTTTGGTTTTTAGGCTAATCATTGCTCCAAAAAAGCCCTTAAACCTAAGCTTAAGGGCAACGTGAAAATGACTTACCAATTGTACTTGTCAACATTTTCTTTGGTCACAAGGTAAATTGGTGATACGGTTTCTTTATCCACTTTTTTACCATTGTAGTGATCAATAGCTGCTTGGATAGCAATTTCTCCCATCTTAGCTGGTTGTTGGGCAATTGTTGCAGTAATGTCTCCTTTTTCAATAGCTTGGTGGGCATCTGGCTGACCATCAATACCAATGATTAAAACATTTTGAAGGCCTGCTGATTTAACAGCTTGAGCAGCTCCTAGTGCCATTTCATCATTTTGAGCAAAAATAACTTGAACGTCTTTGTTTCCTTGAATCATGTTTTGGGCAGTGTTCAAAGCCTTAGCTCGATCAAAATTAGCTGACTGACTTGATAAAACGTCTAATTTTTCTTTGGCTACTTTGTTAAAACCATTCCCACGATCGACAGTTGCTGAAGCTCCTGGAACGCCTGACAATTCAAAGGCTTTTGCTTTTTCACCAAGCTCTTTCACAATATAGTCAGCAGCCATCTTACCTGCTTCAACATTATCAGAAGCAACTGTTGTGAGAACATCACCACCGTTGCTACCACGGTCAATGAGAATAACGGGAATATTGGCATTGTTAGCAGCTTTAATAGCTGGCACAATGGCATCTGAATCCACTGGATTAATCAAAATGGCATCTACATTTTGGCTGATAAAGTTTTGCACATCGTCTGCTTGGCGTGCAGCATCATCTTGAGCATCAGCTACTTTTAAGTTGACGTCCTTTTTGTCAGCATATTTGTCCAAACCATCTTTCATAGCGACAAAATAAGGATTATTGGTGGTTGAGATAGACACACCTAGTTTCAAGTCTTTGGCTGACTTTTTAGTGACTTCTTTATTTGTTCCTGAAGAATTCCCCAAGCCAGTTTTTCCACAAGCTCCTAAAATAAGAAGTACTGACATAAGTAGGGCAAAAAAGCCAAGTTTTTTTGTAAATTTCATGATGTCTCCTTTTTAAGAAAAATGATTAATATAAGACGGAGCATGTCAAAGCATGCTAGCAATAACAATCCTTCTTTATTTTGCCACTTTCAAGCGGTCCAGTAACACAGCAATCAAAATAACAATCCCTTTTACCACTTGTTGCCAAAAGGCTGATACACCAATAATGTTTAACCCGTTATTAAGGACCCCAATAATCAAGGCACCAATCAATGTTCCTAGGATACGCCCTTTACCTCCTGATAAAGAAGTTCCTCCAAGAACAACTGCTGCAATAGCATCCATTTCATAACTGCTACCAGCCGTTGGCTGAGCAGAGCTCAAACGAGAGGTAATGATTAGCCCAGAAATAGCAGCCATCATTCCTGAAATGGTATAAATAATAAGTTTGACTTTATTGAGTTTAACACCTGAGATATAGGCTGCTTTTTCATTGCCTCCTAGCGCGTAAACGGATTTCCCAAAGGCTGTTTTGTGCAAAAGCACATACAAAATAAGAAAGACGATAAACATGAGAATAACAGGGAAAGGAATGCCAACAATGTAACCTTGTCCTAAAAATTGGAAAAAGAAGGAATCAGACAGTCCCTTGGTAATCGGATTCCCATTGGTGTAAACAAGCGTTGCCCCACGGAAAATGGTCATGGTCGCCAAGGTCACGATAAAAGGAGCTAGTTTCCCATGGGAAATAAAGAAACCATTTAGCATGCCAAACAGCCCCCCCATAAGGATTGCCAGTAAGATGGCTAATGGCACGGGAACACCAGAGGCTATAAACCCTGCCGAAAGCGCACTGGAAAGAGCCAAAATCGATCCAACTGATAAATCAATACCACCAGTTAAAATGACAAAGGTCATCCCAAAAGCAATAAAGCCATTAGCAGTAACTTGCAAAAGCAAGTTCAATAAATTGTTTGTGGTTAAAAAGTTAGGATTAATCAGCGTGATGACAATCATTAACCCAACGAGTGCGACCAGAGTGGTTAACTCTGACATGTATTTCATTACCTGTTTCACCTTAATTTCCTCCTGTTGCCAATTGCATGACTTTTTCTTGAGTAGCTTCTTCACGGCTTAGCTGGCCAGCAATTTTGCCTTCATGCATGACTATAATGCGATCACTGACACCTAATACTTCAGGTAAGTCTGAAGAAACCATAATGATAGGCACACCTCTTTCTGCCAATTCATTCATTAATTGATAGATCTCACGTTTGGCACCAACATCCACTCCTCTAGTAGGCTCATCTAAAATCAGAACTTTTGGCGCAATGCCAATCCATTTTGCCAGAACAACCTTTTGTTGGTTACCACCAGAAAGATTTCCCACCGGTAAACTTGGTGTCCCAGATTTAATGCGCAAGCGATTAATCAATTGGTCAACAAAGGTTGTACTTGTTTTGTCATCGAAGAAACCATTCTTACTGAAATCCTTGGTGCTTGGTAAGGTCATATTGTCTTTGATGCTGAAATCAAGAATCAAGCCTTCTTCTTTTCGGTCTTCAGTTAAAAATCCGATTCCCTGTTTAATGGCTTGGGCTGGGCTGTGAATGGTTACTGGGGTACCATCAATCATCACTTGTCCTGACTGTTTAGAATCTAAACCAAAAATGGCTCGCATGATTTCTGTGCGACCAGATCCCATTAAGCCAGAAAAACCAAGTATCTCTCCCTGCCTAACTTGGAAAGAAACCCCTTCAAATGCCTGACTGGACAAATTCTTAACCTCAAGAGCGACCGCCCCAAGGGTAGCCGTCTTTTCTGGATAATAATCCTCAATGTCACGCCCGACCATTTTTTTGACCAGTTCTTCTGGGTTGGTTGTTTGAGTAGCTTTCGTGTCAACCACAATGCCATCTCGCATAACCGTTACCACATCCGTGATTTTAAAAATCTCTTCCATGCGGTGCGAAATATAAACAATACCAACACCTTCTGCTTTTAAGCTCCGAATAATTTTAAAAAGATTCTCTGTTTCACGATCTGTTAAAGCAGCTGTTGGCTCATCCATAATCAGTAAGGAGACTTCTGACAATAGGCTTTTAGCAATTTCAATCATTTGTTGTTGGCCAACTGATAAGTCTCCAATGCGTTTGTCCAGAGGAATAGACACTCCCAAACGTTTAAAGGCAGCCTTTGCTTTGTCACGCATGGCCTTGTCATCTAACAAGCCAAAAGCTTTTTTTAATTCCCGCCCCAAAAACAAGTTTTCTAAGACAGTCATATCTGGCCAGGTATTCATTTCCTGATGAATAAAACTAATACCGAAGGCTTCTGCTTCTTGAGGATTAGCAAAGGTCATTTCCTTACCATCAATCAAAATGCTTCCAGAACTTGCAGGAAAAAGACCCGTCAAAATGTTCATCAAGGTAGACTTACCTGCACCATTCTCTCCCATTAGGGCATGGACTTCTCCAGATGTTAGAACCAAGTCAATTTTTTCTAACACTTTGTTAGTCCCAAAAGTTTTGGAAATCCCTCTCATGTCAATTTTCATGCTATTGGTTCCTTTCTAAATAATCACCCCTGACTGTAAGACGGCATTGGAATACGGCGTGTTTTCACCTGTTCTAACCACAGCCTTCACTGATTTTGTTAGCTGTTTTAAGTCGTCATGACTGACATATTCAACGGTGACAGAAGCATCTAGTTTTGCCAACAACTGTTCGAGTTGGTCAGGGTTTTGGCTTTTTATTTCCTCAGCCAAGATGATTTTTTCAACCAAGATATGCTCCAGATACACCTCTAAAACTTCTTGGAAATTAGGCTGACCAGGTTTAAGCGCTAAGTCAATTTTAGCTACCCCATCTGGAACAGGAAGACCTAAATCTCCAACACAGACACGGTCGGTATGCCCTAAATCATCTGCTAATTTAGCCAGATTGCTATTTAAAATCCCATGTTTTTTCATAAGCTTTATGCTCCTTCATTTCTGATAAGCTTGGCATGCCACCTTGAGCGCCAAATTGTTGAACAGATAAATGTGATGCCAGGGTCGCAAATTGTAAAGCCTCACGCATTTCTAAACCTTTTGTGATAGCAAATCCAAAGGCCCCATTAAAAGTATCTCCTGCTCCTGTTGTGTCAACCGCTTCAGTTCTAATAGCTGGAATTAACTGAATCACTTGCCCATCAAAATAAGTTGACCCTTTTGTTCCCAAAGTGACAATGAGACGGTTTGGATAGGCCTCAACAATAGTATCCAACTCTTTATCTGGGAAGAGTTCTTGAACTTCATGCTGGTTGGGTGTGAGATAGGTTACCAAATCTAGCATTTCTTTATCTGTTTCTCTGGCAGGGGCTGGATTATAGAGCACCTTGATGTCTTTATCATGACAAAATTGAGCTATGGCTACATTAGCCTGATGAGGAATTTCATTTTGAAGAATCACCAAATCAGCAGCTTCCAATACCGCCCACTCTTTTTCCCAAAGAGTAGTATCCACTTGACCGTTCGCACCAGGACAGTAGATGATGCGATTGTCGTGATTAAAAATGGTGATTTGAGCAATACCAGATGAAGATGGTACCGTTTCCACAAAGCTTGTGTTAACCCCATTTTCTGTTAAATTGGTTAACAAGAGAGAGCCAAAGGAATCCTCACCAACAGCTCCTAACATGGTAATTTTATCTTGCTCTGACGCTAATCGTCCCACAGCAACTGCTTGGTTGGCTCCTTTTCCACCAGGAACCATGGCAAAACTATCTCCAAAAACCGTCTCTCCTTCTTGGGCGATACGATGGGTCTTCATGACAAGATCCATGGAGATACTACCAACAATAACAATATTACTCATCTTTTCTCCTTATCGTCTCACGTTCCACATAGTGAACAGGTAATTTTATGCGATTGGCTTCCACTGGCAATTGATTAGCAATATGATACACTAACTCAGCTGCATAATGTCCCATCAAATAAGAAGATTGATGGATGGTTGATAGGGAAGGGTAAATAAATTGACTCATCAAGATGTCATCATAGCCCATCACCTGAACATCCTGAGGAATTCTTTTTCCACGCGAATGCAGGTCATGAATATAAGCAATGGCATGAATATCTGATGGTGCAATAATACTATCAATCGTTGGATAACGATTGAGATTACCGTTAGCCTCCAACTGAATGCTTTCAAAGTCAAAACTGTGACTGTCACAGATGCGTAGGGTCACTTCTTTGTTCTGAAGATAAGAAAGACTAGCTTCAAACCGCTCATTAATATTTTCAGCATTGTCCAGCGGACCTCTAATTAGCAGAACTTCTTTTGCCCCTGCCCGCCAGACAGTCTGAGCCGCCAATAAGCCACCTGCCCTATTATCTGAAAAGACACCGTACTGGGTTTCTTGAT
The DNA here is from genome assembly GCF_900636575.1 of Streptococcus canis. NCBI lineage: Bacteria > Bacillati > Bacillota > Bacilli > Lactobacillales > Streptococcaceae > Streptococcus > Streptococcus canis. The sequence goes on along the minus strand of NZ_LR134293.1, from coordinate 1,197,501 downwards.
CAACACGGTCAACGACAACAACTGGAATGGGCAAGTCGGGATAACGCTTGGTAAAGTCATGGGTCGTAATAATACCGGCCGCATTGCTTTGAAGAAGGACATGGACATATTCTTCTTCGAGGGCTTCGCTGTCCGAAATATTTCCTAGCATGACACGGTAGCCTTTTTCCTTTAAATACTCTTCTGCCCCCCTTGCCAAACGAGGAAAGAAGGGGTTAGAGATGTCTGGCAGGAGTAGGCCAACCAATTGGTTTTTTTTGGTTTTCAATGACTGAGCCAAAACGTTTGGGCTATAATGTAACTTAGCTATGGCTGCCTTAATTTTATCCCTCGCCTCATCTGAAACATAGCCCTTTTGAGAAATATATCTGGAAACTGTTGACTTAGATAGCCCTGCTTCTTGAGCGACTTGTTTGATTGTTGCCACAGCCTTTCCTCCTTAATCCTCTTTTGTGGAACCGTTCTCACACTAGTTATTGTAATCGTTTTCTTTTTCCTTGTCAACTATTTTCTATTAGTTTAATAAAAAGAATTAACCCCTAACTATCAGCCTTTTGACGAGGTGCCTAATAAAGAAAATGGGTTTTTATGAGAAATGCTTTGATTAGTCCTCCCCTGCCTCATGTCCTATAACTTCCAAGCATAAAAAAGAACCCGAAAGATTCGTTTAGCACTCCTCTAACTGGTTCACTTATTTTTACTGTTTCCTTTTACGGATTCTCATCACACTGTCATTTCCGAAGATAAGCCAAAGCTTCCTGAACATTGGTCACAGGCACAATCTTCATTTTAGTTTTTAATTGCTTAGCTGCTCGCTTAGCTTCTTCATAGTTGCTGATGGCTTTGGGATGCGTTTTTTTTAAGGCCTTGTCCACAGGATTGTTAGGAACAAAGAATATTTCAGCACCAGCATCTGCGGCAGCCACAACTTTAAGGCCTGCGCCACCAATATCTCCCACTTCGCCATGTTTGCCAATCGTTCCTGTACCTGCGATGATACGACCTTTACGAAGATCCTCCTTGACAATTTGGTCATAAATATCAAGGGTAAACATCAAACCAGCACTGGGACCACCAACACCTTGCGTGCTAAACGCGATCTTATCCTCTGACCTAACTTTAGTATGGTCTGTAAGAGCAATCCCAATACCATTTTTACCGTTTTTAAGTTTAATAATACGGCCTGTCTCAGACTTGGGCTGACTATCACTCATAAACTGAACAGTTACTTTATCCCCAAGTTTTAAATGAGAAACATAGTCCACAAGCTCTGTCGAACTCTTAAATTGCTTGTCATTCACACCAGTGACAGTATCTGCTAAATTCAAGGCACCTTTGAAGGTTGAGTCTTTGCTAACATCTAATACGTAAACCCCTTTGTAATCCAACGTAACGGGTTTGTTCGCCAAGGTTAATGCCTGATAGATCGCTGCATTTTGCGAGGTTTCCATGTAGAATTGGTTAATGCGGATATAATCAGCATCACTGTAACCACCCGTAGTGTCTTCAACGGAACTGATTTCGGTAAAAGGGGTTAACCAAGCATACAATAACTGTGCCAAACTGGCGCGGCTAAGGCTAACGGCTACAAATTGATAAGATCCCTTCCCTTTATCTTCTTTTCCATTAACTTGTAAAACAGAGCGAATATCATAAGCGCCGCCAGGCATTTCAACGTAATAAGGTAGAGGGAAAAAGAGGGTAATCAGCAAAGCTACTAGAGCAAAAAGGCTAACCAGCCACCATTTGATTTTTTTAATTATTTTCATTCATTTTCTCCACTTGAGCGATAACTGATTGAGGAACCAAGCCTTCTAAGGAAGACTGGAAATGGATCAATTCTCTTACTCGACTAGAACTAAGCGGCTGCCATTCATTTTTTGAAATAAAATAAACGGTCTCAAGAGTTGGGGCTAACATATGATTAAAATACTCCAAATTGGCTTCGTAATCAAAGTCAGCTGCATTTCGTAACCCTCTAATCAAGTGAGTTACCTGCAATTCTTTGGCCACATCAACAGCTAGGCGATTTTCTGCCATCACCACCGTCACATCAGAAAAAGTTTCTAAGGCTTGAGTCAGCATAAGCTGACGAATTTCAGGTTTAAAAAAGCCTTCTTTTGTGGGATTATAAAAAATCCCAACATAGAGCTGGTCACATAAGTGGCTAGCTCGCTTAATAATATCCAAATGCCCGTTTGTGACAGGGTCAAAGGATCCTGTATAAAGTCCTATTTTAGTTGACATACACGGTTACCTTACTAATTCCATAAGTTTTTTCTTTCCAAATCCCAAGGTTTCCAATTTCTTCGGGTAAAACAACACTTTTGTCCGTTTCACAAACAACCATAACCTCTTCACTTAGTAAGTTATTGGCCACTAAAGCTTCAATCGTAGCCACGATGGTTTCCTTGGCATAAGGAGGGTCTAAAAAGACCAAGTCAAATTGGCCAGTCAACTGTGCGATGGCACGGTCAGCTTCCATTTTGAATAAGGCAAACTGATCCTCAGATTTGGTCATCTTAATATTTTCTTGAATAATGGCTTGCGCCCTGCGATCTCGTTCCACTAAAACAGCAGCCGACATGCCACGAGAAATAGCCTCGATAGACAATCCACCTGAACCTGCAAATAAGTCTAACACACGACCACCATCAAAGTAAGGGCCAATCATGTTAAAAATGGCCCCTCTAACCTTATCTGACGTGGGGCGCGTTGTTTTTCCATCTAGCGTCTTCAAGGGACGCCCGCCAAATTCACCTGATACAATTCTCATACCATTCATTATAGCAAATTTCTAGGGGCAGACCCTAAAAATAATCTCTTTTTTCAAAATTCTTAACACCTGACGTCAAAAAAGACCAGGACAAATACCCCAAGCCTTTACTAATGTCAAAAATGAGCCCCACTAAGAATAGAGAAATACCAACGGGTCTATGACTTTAAACCAAGAGAGATTGCTCTTAGCTTACAAGATATTATCGTAGCTATCACGAACTTCTTGAGGCCAAACAGACGTCTGAACCTCTCCAATATGTTTTTTGCGCAATAAAAACATGGCCATGCGTGATTGGCCAATCCCTCCACCAATAGAGAGCGGAAAAAGACCATTCAACAAGGATTTGTGCCAATCAAAGGCTAAACGATCTTGGTCACCAGTAATTTCTACTTGACGTTTCAGAGCTTCCTCGTCTACACGAATCCCCATTGAGGATAATTCAAAGGCCGATTCAAGCTGGTTATTCCAAACCAAGATATCACCATTGAGACCATGATAGCCATTTTCAGATTCACTTGTCCAATCATCGTAGTCAGGAGCCCGACCATCATGTGGCTTGCCGTCTGACAGAACACCACCAATACCAATCAAGAAGACCGCACCAAATTCTTTGGTAATAGCATTTTCGCGTTCTTTGGGCGTCAAATCGGGGTATTTAGCTACCAATTCTTCAGTGTGAATGAAGGTAATTTTCTTTGGTAAAACAGCTTCAATATCATAACGAGCTTCCACAGCTAATTCGGTTAGCCGAATAACCTTGTAAATGGTTTCAACTGTTTCTTTGAGATAGGCTAGGTTGCGCTTGCCATCAGGAATCACTTTTTCCCAATCCCACTGGTCAACATAGACTGAATGCGTTTGGTCAAGTGAATCCTCATCAGGTCGGAGAGCCTTCATATTAACAACAAGACCTTCGCCTTCATTGAAGCCAAAACGGGCCAAGGTGTGACGTTTCCATTTTGCTAACGAATGCACGACTTCAAAAGTTGCATGGGGAATGTTCAAAACTTTGACAGATACTGGATTTTCAATACCAGACAAATTATCCTGCATACCGTCCCCGACCCGACTTAAAATGGGGCCTTGCACTTCAACAACATCAAGTTTAGCAATCAAATACTGTGTAAATGTATTTTTAACAAAGGAAATCTCTTCTTGTTGATAAATAAAACTTTTCTTCATAGCTCCTCCTTCTGTTTTAGTGATTTCATAGCATCTAATAGCCCTAGCAATTCTATTGTTTACTAGTAGCTAGCCTATTCCTATTTTGCTTGTTATTTTTGAAAAATAAAAAATAGCATGATTATTATACACTTATTAAAAGTAAAAGAAAAGACTAATTTCATTGAAATTTAGCCTTTTCTTTCTGTTTTATGTGGCTTTAAGCCCGTCTCGCTCCGATAGGTGCGAGACAAATAAACCACCCGCTATGCGGGTGCGCATCAGATGTTATACAAAAAATCTCCAAACGCGATACAATAAGGGTGTTCAAGCCAACTGTAAAGCGAAAGGAGACAATAATATGGCACAAAAGGCACATAGTTTATCACACACAAAGTGGATGTGTAAATATCACATTGTGTTTACACCTAAGTATAGACGAAAAGTTATTTATAATCAATATAGAAACAGTTTAGGCGAGATATTTCGCCGATGATGCAGTTACAAAGGAGTGGAAATTATAGAAGGACATCTGATGCCAGACCATGTTCATATGTTAGTGAGCATTCCACCACGAATAAGTGTATCAAGTTTCATGGGGTATTTAAAAGGTAAAAGTGCTTTAATGATGTTTGATAAACACGCCAACTTAAAATACAAATTTGGGAATCGACATTTTTGGGCAGAGGGCTATTACGTGAGTACAGTTGGTCTCAATGAAGCCACCATAAAGAAATATATTCAAGAGCAGGAAAAACATGATATAGCACTTGATAAGTTGAGTGTGAAAGAATATGAGGATCCCTTTAGGGATAGTGGCAAGTAGTACAACTGCCTCTTTAAGAGGCTAGTGACGAGTCAAGAGCAGCGAGGCTTGAACAAAGTGAAAGCCAGCGTCTTTAGGCGCTGGCTGGTGATGTGGGCTTATAGCCCCGGTTCAAACCACCCGTTAGACAGGTGGTCATGATTTTGTAGCGATTCTCATCAACCAAGCAACAAGTAGATTTGAAAGCGTTATAAGAATCAAGTCGTAACATCATCAAGAACAAATGATTCGTCGTTTTCGACTGTATTGTCTGGCTAGTTAATGACTTGTCTGAAAATCCTCTTGTTCACCCTGCGATAATTTGTGTCCCAGCATTTGCTGATAGCACATTGTCAATATTTTCTAGCGATGTGATAATGGCTTTAGCATTTGGTTTGTTTTCCACAAAAGCAATAGCAGCTTCCACTTTAGGCAGCATACTACCTGGAGCAAACTGATCTTGTGTAATGTACTCTTTCATTTGAGAAACCGTTACTTCTTCCAATTTTGTTTGGTCAGGTTTATTGAAATTGATGTAAACATTGTCAACTCCTGTCAAAACGATAAAGAGGTCTGCGTCCACCAATTCTGAAAGGGTTTGGCTAGCAAAGTCCTTGTCAATAACAGCTTCCACACCAGTAAGTGTCTTGCTAGTAGCATCTTCCACAACGGGCACACCACCACCACCAGCACTGACCACAACAACGCCAGAATCAACGAGACTTCTGATGACATTAGCTTCTTTAATGCCAACTGGTTTTGGTGATGGCACAACCTTACGCCAGCCGCGACCGGCATCTTCTTTGAAGCTTGCTTTTGACTCTGCCATTTGTTTTTTAGCATCTTCTTCTGTAAGGAAAGGCCCAATTGGTTTTGTTGGGTTTTCAAAAGCCGGGTCTTTGGCATCCACGATCACTTGAGTGACAACAGCTGCCACTTCTTTTTGAATGCCTTGGGCTTGCAATTCATTGTCAAGAGCATTGACTAACCAAAAACCGATACTGCCTTCTGTCATGGCAACACAAGTGTCTAAAGGCATAGCTGGATTTTTTTCAGAATCTGCTGCTGCCTGTTGTAATAAAAGATTACCAACTTGTGGACCATTTCCGTGGGTCACGATAACTTCATGACCTTCTTTGATTAATTTAACCAATGATTTTGATGTTGAAACCAAGGCTTCTTGTTGGGCTTTTGCTGATGCATCTGTTGAAAGAATAGCATTTCCTCCAAGTGCGACTACGATTTTTTGTTTTGTCATCATTATCATTCATTCCTTTCGTTTTACTCAAGGCACAACACTGAATGAAAAAGTGTTGCGCTCTTTCTTTTGTTCTATAATATAAATGAGAAGACCTATCACTACTACAAATCACGGGGAAAAGAGTAAGTGAGAGGCAGAGCCACTAGCTCGCATATTTATAGGGGTAGCCCATTTCCTCAAGCACAACTAACTGTGACCAAGAGCACATAAACATATCCTTGAATAAACAACTCGTCAGACATTGGGTGTGATATAACTGTCTTTATTTCAGTTGGAAAACTTTGGACTTATCCCTGCTCACAATGAAAGCGCTGGGAAACGTTTTCTACTCGTATTCCTAAAGAAGGACAATACCTACCATTCCTTGTTCAAATCGCAAACGCTGTTGTCAAGGCTAACAAGCACCCAGAACTGAGAAACAAGTATCTCAAATTCAAGAAACGACGTGGACACCGAAAAACGATTATCGCTATCTGTCGCAGATTACTCGTTTTTAGTTACCAAGTTCTCTGTAAAGCAAGACTGTTACAAGCCTGTTTGACAGGGACTGACCGAAATCAGAAATTCTGATAACACACTGTCTGTTCAAGACGCTGTTTGTTTTGCACAACAACATGGATTCTGTGTTGCTGAATGGCAAAAATCAGATTTCAAAACCTCTCTTTAGTACGCTCGACATTAGGGTAAGCAATAAATCAGTTAACTTTGATGTTTTCAAACGTCTCCTCATCTGTTGTTATCGCGTTAGTCGGTAAATAGTTTCCGCATAAATATCCATAGCACGGTAAGCATCGGCTAAAACAATATGTTCATTTTCTTGGTGTTCCGTTTGATCTGCATCAGGGAAAAGCGCTCCAAAGGCAACACAGTTGTCCATTGTTCTAGCAAAAGTGGCACCACCTGATGATTGGGCAGGCCGTTGATCACCTGTTTTTTCCCGATAGACTGCTAATAGGGTCCTTACCAATTCACTATCTAATGGCACATATAAAGGTGCCAAATAATCAAATTCTTCATAGGTTAGACCGTACTCTTGTGCTTTTTGGCTTAATTGTTGGACTAATTTTTCCTTATCCGCCAAAACTGGAATCCGAATGTCTAAGCGGATTTCTGCCTTGTCTTTAGTTAGGGTAAGCCCTGCGGCGTTAAAACTCAATTTGCCAGAAGGTTCATCTTCAATTGGTCCAAAAATATTGAGTGCTCTGCCATCTTCATCAACGACATTGGCAAGGAAATCAAGAGTTGTATTAGGTTCAAGGACCACTAATGCTTTGGCAAGTCTAATCAGGGCATTAATCCCATCTGGAGCATCTTTAGCATGTTGGGCGAGACCATAAACCGTTAACTCTCCCTCTTTAACCACGTACTCAAAGCCAAGCTTATCTAGTTCTTTTTGCAAAGCGGTTAGCTTGTCTCCTTGATAAGACGCTCTGGCAGGAACAACATTGTAGGCTTGTCCAATCTCAAGTAACAGCTTATCAGAACCTTGACCCACTAATTTTGCCTGAAGTAGACCTTTTTCAGCATAAGTCAAAGGGAAACTTGAGTCAGGAGCAAAACCAAAGGTCGCTTTTTCTTCTATGTCATTGTAGCGATTCATACATCGCCACAAGGTTTCTTCATCTGTCCCGAAAATAAAGCGAATGCGTTTATTAAAGGTAACACCTGCATCTATCAAAGCTTTGGTGGCAAAAAGTGCCATCATGGTCGGTCCTTTGTCATCTTGAGTACCTCGACCAAATAAACAACCGTCTACTTCAACGCAGTCAAAAGGATCTGTCTGCCATAATTTGCGATCTCCTTCTGGAACAACGTCCAAATGGCAAAGAACAGCTAAAATGTCTTTTTGATCCCCTAATTCGGCGTAACCATAATAACCTTTTGGATCGATATAAGTATGGAAGCCAAGACCTTGACATAAGTCTAATGTGGCTTCAAGGACATCTTGAATAGCCTGTCCAAAAGGTGTGCCGTTTTCCCCTTCATGACAAACAGAAGGATAAGAAACAATCTTTTTAATGGCTGCCACACAGGCCTCTTGATGTTGAGGTTTGATATAGGATTCCATAGGAACCTCCTATCCGTTAAAAGAATGTTGCAACTACAAGTAATAGCACGCTCACAAGCATAACCATTACAATAAATTTACCGATAAATTTCCACCAAGTACCAAGGTCAACTCGACCAAGTGCAAGAGCTCCCATAACGATTGCTGAGGTTGGGGAAATCATGTTCAAAATACCAGAAGCTGACTGGAAGGCAGTGATAACAAGGTGGGCAGGAACATTTGAGAATTGTCCGAGCGGTGCCATAATACCCATTGTTGCCCCAGCAAGTCCTGACGTTGATGGAATCAAAAAGGACATTGGGAGGTAGAAGATATAGGCAAGAATAATAAAGACTTGAGAAGACAATCCTGAGAGTCCAGTTTCGCCCCAGTGAAGAATAGTTGCTGTAATCATACCACCGTTCATGATAACTTGAATACCACGCGCAATAGCACAGATCATGGCAACACCTAAGAATTCACCTGCACCAGTCAAGAATGAACTAAGGAAATCATCTTCACTCATACGATAAACAATAGCAACCAAGACACCCATCATGATAAAGAGCATGGTGATTTCTGGGAAGTACCAAGTACCAAATGCTCCCATGGTTTTCCCAATAGCTCCCCCTAAGATAGGCATTGTGGTTAACCAAGTATTGATATTAGTAAAGAGTTTGATACCAAAATCTTCCCAAGGAATCAAACTAAGAATCATAATGACAAAGGTCAAGGCAAAAATGGTCAAAACGTTTCGTTGGCGTTTGTTTAAGTCTTCTCCAGAGTTTTGCAATTGGAAGAATTCCTTATGCTCTTCTGCCTTGTCTGCGACCAATGATTTACTTGGATCCTTTTCAATCTTACTAGCGTAATTATAAACAAACCAAATGGACATGCCGACAAGGATAAACCATTGAATAATCCGCCAAATCATTCCGTCTGCGATGCTGACACCAGCAGCATCGGCTGCTACACCAGTTGCAAATGGGTTAATAGTAGAAGCCAAACACCCAATTTGAGAACCAATCAAGATAATAGCCACTGCAACAATACTATCAAAACCAACCGCAATCATCACGGGAATTAAAAGTGGGTAGAAAGCCATGGTTTCTTCCCCCATACCATAGGTAGTTCCACCTAGGGCAAATAAAGGAATCAAAATAGCAATCAATAGTTTTTCTCTGCCCTTATTTTTACGAACCACTGACGCAATCCCCGTGTCAAGGGCACCTGTTTTGTTGACAACTCCTAAAAAGCCACCAACCATTAAGATAAAGAAAGACACTTGAATAGCGCCATCAGTACCTTCAACACCTAACATGCCTCGAACAGGAGCCATCAAAATATCAAAAAATCCTTGAGGATTAGATGCTACCGTTTTGTAAGTGCCTGAAATAACGCTACCGTCTTTGGCAGTTTCATAGGCACCAGCTGGAATAAACCAGGTTAATACTGCCATAATGGCAATAATGATAAAAAGAACGGTGTAAGAAGAAGGGATTCTAAACCCTCGTTTTTTTTCTTCTGTCATAATGATTACCTCTTACCTTTTCATAAAAATAAGCCGTCCCAGTTCCGGTCAAGGACACGAGAACCAGAACGACTTGTCATGTAGTTAAAGTACGTTTTTAAGTAGTTAAATTGTTAAATTAAAGGGGTCACATTGACATGTGAAAGGATTATATTAAGGAGTACCAATCCTTATTACACTTTTGGAATAAAGAGGTTACCAAGCGTTGCTGCCATAACCGCTTTGATGGTGTGCATACGGTTTTCAGCTTGGTCAAAATGACGAGCGTATTTGCTGCGGAAGACTTCGTCAGTGACTTCCATTTCTTTGACGCCGAATTTTTCAGCAACATCTTTACCATAAACGGTGTTTGTGTCATGGAAAGCTGGCAAGCAGTGCAAGAAGATAAGGTTGTCATTTCCTGCTTTTTTAACAAGATCCATGTTGACTTGATATGGTTGAAGCAATTCAACACGTTCTTTGAATTTGTCTTCTTCACCCATTGATACCCAAACGTCTGTGTAAAGCACGTCTGCGCCTTTAACAGCTTCATCAGCGTCTTCTGTGATGAGGATACGAGCGCCGCTTTCTTTAGCATAACCTTCAGCCAATGTTACAATGTCTTCTGCTGGGAAGAGTTCTTTTGGTGAGAAGATATGAACGTTAACACCAAGGATAGCACCAGTCACAAGAAGGGAATTGGCAACATTGTTACGTCCATCACCACAGTAAACAAGGGTAAGGCCTTCAAGTTTACCAAAGTTTTCTTTCACTGTTAAATAGTCAGCAAGCATTTGGGTTGGGTGCCACTCATCAGTCAAGCCATTCCAAACTGGCACACCTGAGAATTCTGCCAATTCTTCAACCATGCGTTGGCTAAAGCCACGGAATTCAATCCCATCAAACATACGACCCAATACTTTGGCAGTGTCTTCAGTTGATTCTTTTTTACCAAGTTGGATGTCATTGGCACCAAGGTATTCTGGGTGAGCACCTAGGTCAATGGCTGCTGTTGTAAAAGCTGCACGCGTACGAGTTGATGTTTTTTCAAATAAGAGGGCAATATTTTTACCTTCTAAGTAGTGATGAGGCACACCACGTTTTTTCAAATCTTTCAAATGAGCTGAAAAATCAATAAGATATTCTAATTCAGCGCGTGTAAAATCTTTTTCTGCTAGGAAGCTACGTCCTTGAAATACTTGTGTCATCTATTGTCTCCTTCAAGTGTTAACTGTAATCTGTTTTGGTTAATTATTTTTTGTGAGATAGAGATAGCAGCCTAATAGACCACCAACAATCGCAATTAGCATTGCTATGTCCATATTCTTCTCCCATTAAGCAATGGTTTTTACAAGTGATTGACAATACTCACCATCTTCTAAATACTTGGAACCAAAGGCTTGATAACCTAGGCTTTCATAAAAGGTTTGTGCTGTTAATTCACTGTGAATGGTTAGTTGGTGAAAGCCTTTATCTTTGGCATAGGCTTCCAGTGCCTCAATCACTTTAGCACCGTAGCCTCGCCCTCGATAGTCTTTTAAGGTTGCAATGCGTGTTAATCGTGCTTCTGTTTTCGTTTCAGCTAAAAATCGTCCTGTAGAAACAGGTTGGTCTTTTTCATAAACGACTGCATAGACCGTCCCTTTTTCATCATTGGCATCAAATTCATCTGCCATAGCAATATTTCGTTCAAGAACAAAGACACAGAAGCGAAGATAAAGACTAGCTGCCCTTTGAAAAGGCTCCTGGCCTACAATCACCTTTACCATAGCTTATTAAATATCTTCACGCTCAAATGGCATTGACATACAACGAGGTCCACCACGACCGCGAACCAATTCACTTCCGTGAATCTTGATCAATTTCAATCCTTTAGATTCAAGAATGGCATTGGTAATGGTGTTACGATTGTAAACCACAACTACACCTGGTGCGATAGTAAGGGTATTAGAACCATCGTTCCATTGTTCACGACCTGCTGCTACTAAGTTGTCACCACCACAACGGATAAGGTCAACTTTTTCAACACCAAGATTAGCAGCAAGAAGTTCTGCCAAATCACCTTTTTCTTCAACGATATGAAGTTTTTCGTTGTCATAAGTAACAGAGTAAACGCGAAGATCGCCTTCAATTTCTGGGTGAATGGTAAATTTGTCATAGTCAACCATGGTAAAGACAGTGTCTAAGTGCATGAATTTACGGTTGTTTGCAAACTCAAAGGCCAACACTTTCTTGAAACCAAGGTTTTGTTTAAAGATGTTAACCAACAATTTTTCAATAGAAGCAGCATCTGTACGTTGAGAAATACCAACAGCAAGCACATCTTTTGAAAGAACGAGTTCATCCCCACCTTCAATACGAGTGGTTTCATTACGGTCATAAACCATAGGCACTTTGCCACCACCATAAATTGGGTGATGTGTGAAAATGTATTTACCATAAAGGGTTTCACGGTTACGAGTTTCTGAGAACATGTGGTTGAGAGAAACTCCTGTACCAATAGTCGCAAATGGGTCACGGGTGAAATAAAGGTTTGGCATTGGGTCAATGGCAAATGGATAATTGGATTCGACCAAGTCAGTCAAGCCTTTTTCAGCAGCTGGAATTTCTGGAAGTTCAGATTTTTGAACCCCTGCCATGGTTTTTTCAATCAATTCTTGATTATCTTCGATAGACATCAACAATTCACGGATAGCTTTTTTAGTAGCTCTTCCACGAATGTTAGCTTCGCTTAAATATTCATCGATGAAAGCTTCACGAATTTCTGGTGTGACAAGAGATTCAGCAGCTAAGGTTTCAAGGTACAATACTTCAACGCCTTCATCACGTAAAGCTTGGGCAAAAGCATCGTGTTCTTTTTGGGCATCTTCCAAAAATGGAATGTCGTCAAACAACAAACGTTCCAAGTAATCTGGCATGAGATTTTCAATTTCCTTGCCAGGCCTGTGGAGCAAAACTTTTTTCAATTTGCCAATTTCAGAATAAACATGAATTGGTGTTTGAGCAGTCATAAGAATTACCTCTTTCTAATTGGTTTTTGTGAATTCACCGTCAAGATTCTTAACTCTTGCTTACATCTCTAGTGTACTCTTTAACAAGGATAAAAATGGGATATTGCTCACGTTCACCTTGTGTAATCGTTTACAGTTTTTTGTCAAAAAATATGTTTTTATAAATTTGTATCCGTTTACTTGTATGTTTTTTACATTTTGACGCAAAAACTTATAGTTATAAATTAAAAAAAGTCAAAAAAACTTTTAAAATAAGTTTTTCTGACCCTTAGTTCAATTTGTATATTGTAAAAAATAAGCCTTGTCAAGATAAGTCAAGTACTTACCTTTCATGGTAATCAATTGTTGCTTTTTCAAATCCCTGAGAACATGACTAACTGTTTCTCTTGTAGTACCACTCATCTGAGCAATATCCGTCGTGGTTAATTGAAAAGGTAAGGTATCACTGTCTTTACCCATTTCAACCAGCAAAATGGCTAAAGATTGAATCACTCGTGAGCTGGCACTTGAAGTAATCAAATTTCGGACCTTCAACTCATGTAATTCCAAAAGTTTAGACATTTTACCATAGAGGTGTTTCATCTGCTGACGATTTTGGAGGGAATATTCCTCAAACAGCTCAACAGGTAGGTAAAAATAGGTGACGTCTGTCATCGCAACCACTGAAAAATGGTAATAGTCGTCTGTAAACAAGCCACCATAGGGAAAAATCGTACCATGCCTAATAAAATCAGTATAGATAAAAGTTCCTGACTGATCAGACTGCTCGACCTTAAAATGACCCGACGTCACTAAGAAAAGCTTGTCCCTTTTGTCCCCCTCAAAAAAAAGAATATGATCTTTCTTGGCTTTTCGGAATTCCATCTGTCCGACAATCTTGTCAAATTGTTCAATAGAAAAGTGACGAAAATCTTTTAGTTTTCTAAGGTATTGATAATCTTCTCTTCGAATCACGTAAGTCTCCTTTTCTAAACATCATCTACATTTTACCACAAAATAGTCATTTGTGTAAGCGGTTCATTAAAAACTTTACACCTTATCTTCTTTTTGTTATACTCGATTTGTTAGAAATTACGTTAAAGGAATATTACAAAAAATGAATAAGAAAGAGACGCGCCATCAACTGATACGTTCCCTCATCTCTGAGACAACCATACATACTCAGCAGGAACTGCAAGAGCGTTTGCAGAAAAATGGGATTACAATCACACAGGCTACCTTGTCGCGTGACATGAAAGAATTAAATCTAGTCAAAGTGACATCCGGAAACGACACGCATTACGAAGCCTTGGCCATTTCACAAACTCGTTGGGAACATCGCCTACGCTTTTATATGGAAGATGCCCTGGTCATGTTAAAAGTCGTTCAACACCAGATTATTTTAAAAACCTTGCCAGGACTAGCCCAATCCTTTGGTTCCATTTTAGATGCCATGCAAATTCCAGAAATCGTGGCGACCGTTTGCGGAGACGACACTTGCTTGATTGTCTGTGAAGATAATGAGCAGGCTAAAGCTTGCTACGAGACCCTTAGCCATTATACACCGCCATTCTTCTTTAGTAATAAATAAGACGCACCTGTTATAAGCTTGTAGCGTCCAGCTTTTCAGAAATTAGGGCTTTCAACTCCTGTCAACCACTATTGGTAGGCATGAGATTACCAAGCCACCCTAAAGGTTGTGGACTTCTTTGTCCCAGCCTTTTTTGACGTCTTCAATCAGTATCTACTTTCTCTAAGGAGAGTCATCTGTTTTCTTGACAAATTCAAAAGACGACACTTAACCCCGCTTCCTTAAACAAGCGGGGGCTTTTCATATTGTTACAAGGTTATATGAGGGGTTTCTTTATCCAATATCTGAACTGAAGTAATCGCACCAAGGTACATTTTCGCACTGCCCTCAATAAACGCAAGGGCTTCTTGTAAGCGCTTTTGACCTTCTGGGTCTAAGGCTTCGATAATTAAAAAGGCATTTTTGGTGTGCTCCGTCACCATGGTCCGTTCGCCATCTCGCCAGTTGAGGCAACGGCAAACTGCTCCAATGTCATCTTTATAACAAAGTTCATTTGGTAAGGTTGGGTTATTTTTCTCATCGCCAATTAGTAAAAAATCATCTCCGCCATCTGTAACAGTAAGACGCAAATCCCCAACAAAACGATCACTATCTTCTGCTCCTACTGGCAGGCCAAAACGTAGGCTAGCAGCATTATAGATATCCACTAGCGGATTTATAGATGGAATGGTTCGACCGTTGGCCACTCGTTTGAGAAGAGCTTCAATGCTAGAGCGCGCCCCTTTTTTCGTTTTAAACCGTTGATAGGCTCTACGGTAAACTTGAACCACGTCATTATCGCTAAAGTTATCCGCTGTTAAATAAGCTTTTGCTGCAACATGGCTATCAGCTAAGAGCTGTTTAATAGTTTCTGGTGATTCACTCTGGTTTTGATAATCCTTCAATAGAACCACACCTAGTTTGGCATCAGGAAAAAGTTCCCAAAACGTTTGATCTGCTATAAATTGAACCATCTCTTATTCTCCTTTGGTTCCTTTATTGTTTCCTTTAAGATACTCTTTTTCCTTTAAAAATGCAATTAATTGAGGGCTTAATCGTCTTGGTCCTCTCACTGCAGCAATCCCGTATGCCTTCATCACATCAAATGACAACAGACCATCTTTATACTGGTTACATTTGCGCAATCGCATTAATTTATCTATCTTAGGATTTTTACGATAACCCTGGTTAGGAATGTCAGCCTCTAAAACCTGACAGGCGTAACGAATGGATTTGACTGGAGCTGTAATGTATATGAAAACAAAATCTCCAGAAGCAATACCAGCTTTTTGAGTCCATAAAATCTCATCATTAGCGGCAAATTCCACATCAATGTCATAATACTTGAGATTGGCTGGAATTACCCAATAATCAGGGCCATTAGGATTAGAAAGACCATTGGGATTAACCAGCTGACGACTTTGACTGACTAACGCCCAAAGCTTGTCATCAGTGACCTTGTCATCCAAGATAATACTAATCCAGTTGTTCTTTGACATGTGGTATGCTGGGAAAATTCCTTCTTGCTCCATTAAATTTGGCAGGGCTTTGGGATTAACTTTCACATTGATCACATTCACCATTTTTCCCTTTACCTGTTCTGGAACCTGGTCTAATTTATCAGCCAAGAGTGGAAAAATCATCACATACCATTTGCCTGCCACTCGATAAGTTGCAAAGTCAGGATAACCATCAAAAGGATAGTCCATTGGATCTGACCATTCCTTGTTAATCCTCTCCGCCAGACTATTAGCCTGAGCTGATTGGAAAGGACTGGCCTCAAAGCAGAAGGTTGATAAACACGCCAACAGTTCCAGATAGGCAGCCCTAACTTGTCCAGTATAAGTGCTGTGCCTGCTCGCCTGCTGTAAAGGGAGGTAATCATCATTCAAATCACAATCAATAACTCGGTCCCAGATGTTACCAGCCTCATCAATCCAAATTTGTGCCTCAAATTCTCCTTCCATAAAACATTCTTTATAGAAGTAATGGCCGCCTTGTTTCTCAAAACCATAATCCAAAAGCTTATCCACTAGGGGAACTTGCTGGCTAAAATATTCAGAAGCTAAACTCATCTTATCCTTTCTCGCTTATGCTTATCCTCACTAACTAATAGACTAACGGCTTTCAGTTACTCATTTTATGTCGACATTCTTTCTGGTCTAGCATCTGCTCTTAAGTCCTTACTTTTTGGAATAAGCAGACCAATCTCTGTGAACTGGTTTGGTCGGCTATTAATAGTCATGTGATAGCCTTCACCATAGTGAAGCTTCAACCGCTGATCAACATTCTTAAGGCCCACCCCTCCCCTAGCCAGCAAACTCTGACTATTGGTCAGTGAAGGATCTTCAATGCCTTTACCATTATCCCAGACACTTAGCATTAAATCTTGAGCCGTTTCAGAGACAACTACCTTGATCATTCCCTTGCGATCAACTTCTTTAATACCGTGGTAGATAGCATTTTCCACTAAGGGTTGCAAGATAAGCTTAGGAATAAGGAGGTCTGAATAGGCCTCCAAGCCCTGCACTTCATAAGTTAACTTATCTCCGTAGCGCTGTTTTTGAATAAAAAGGTATTGGCTAACATGATCCAATTCATCTGCCAAACGAATGTATTCATTCCCCTGATTAAGGGCCAAACGAAAATACTTAGCGAGAGACTTGGTCACTTCCACCACACGCTTACTGTCGTTAAATTCAGCCATCCAAATAATAGTGTCCAAGGTATTATAGAGAAAATGTGGGTTAATCTGACTAGCCAAAGCTTGTAATCGGTACTGACCAATCGCCTTTTCCTTATCCGCAACGGCAATCATAAGATGATCAATTTGATCCAAGAGAGCATTAAATTGTTGGGCAAGGTCTGTCAATTCTGGGGAACCTGTTTCTTGGGCGCGCAACTGACGGTCTCCTTTTTGAATAGCAAGAATAACCTGTTGCAATTGTCGAATCGGACGAATCCACTTCCGTAAGACTAAAACAGTCGCAAAGCCACAAATCAGACAGGCCAGCAAACCTATCCCAAGAAAGGACCAAAAAATCTGACGCTGTACGCGGTGTAGTTGATCCAATGAAGCGACTCCAACCAAGGTCCATTGACTGTTGGGAATAACCCTTTGATAAACAAAGGATGATTTGTCCTTGGCGTAGCCATTTTTTATTGCCAAATAAGGTTTCATCGCAGCCATTTCTCTAGAGGAACTGTAAACACTCTTTTGGGGATGATAAACAAATTCATGCTTATCATTCACAATAAAGGCAAAGCCTTGATGACCTAGCTGAAGCTGGTCTAAAGACGCTTTAATAGTCGGATAAGCAATATCAAGTCTTAGCACCCCTAAATTATGACCAGCAGTATCCACCACCTCTTGGGTCACAGAAACTACCCATTCTTTTTTAGAGGAAAGAGATGACTGACGGGCTGAAGTCAAGACTGGCATAGCCTGACGGTCAATAGCTGATTTGTACCAAGTTTCTGCCATCATATCACTAGAGGTTTTCATGGTCAACTGAGGATTGGTGGACACGGTTCGCCCATCTTTGGTCACGAGAACGGCGGCCTGCAAGTCAGAATTGGTTGCTAGAACCATTTTCATGAGCTGAAGAACCTGTTCGTCATTTTTTTGATACGCCTGACTAGCAAAGGATTGAATCGCTGAATGTTTCGCTAGCACCGAAGTCGTTTCTTTGAGTGGCTTGATGTAAGCGTCAATAAATTGGGAACTTTGCCGAATGCTCTGCCGGGTATCACGCTCAATCAATTGCCTAATATTACGAGAACTAGTCTGGTAGTAAAGCAAACCAAGTGTGGTAATGAGGGCAATTACTATCACAAAGACATAAGAAATCAACTGGACCAGCAGGGGATAACGCTTCATGACCGTCCTCCTTTTTTATACTGACTTGGGGTAACGCCTACCAGTTGCTTAAAGCGCTGTGAAAAATAATTCATGTCCTCAAAACCGACTTGCCATGCAATTTCATAGATTTTCAGGTCACTGGTTAACAAGAGAAGTTTGGCCTTTTTCAACCGTGCTTGTACCAGATAGTCTTGGAAGGGCATCCCTAAATCCTTTTTAATCAGCACACTAAGATAATTAGGGCTAAAACCAAGCTGCTGAGCCAAACTTTTTAGGGTCAAATCAGAATCTGCCAATCGCTCATGAATAGCCATGGCTAGTTCAGACACCTCTTTTGGAGGCTGCTCGACCAATCCCTGAATAGTCTCCGTTTTTTGGGAAAGTTCTAACTTTTGCTGGATTTTTCCTAGCATGTCTTCCACATCTGACTTGGAAAAGGGTTTAAGCAAGTAATCATCAGCACCTAATTTCAAGGCTGATAAGGCATAGTTAAACTCATCATAGCCGGTCAAAAAAACCAAATGAGTTTGAGGTGTATGCTCTTTAATCAACTCCGCCAATTGAATGCCATTTAATTTTGGCATATTGATGTCCGTCAAGACAATATCATAGGGCTCTTTTTGAAACAAGTCCCAGGCCAACTGACCATTTTCTGCTTCGCTGACTCGACCAATCTTGAACTGGCTAAAATCAACCAAAGAACGAATACCCTGACGCACAAGGTATTCGTCTTCTACAATTAACAATGAGTACACACGGTATCTCCTTATCTTTTTGAAGGGTCTTGCATGACCCTTTCATACTATTTCTTCTTTCATTATATCAGATTTTTAGGATCCCTCCTACTCCACTACTGTTAATAAATAGCCATAGCCTTTAGCTTCCATATCAGCTTTTGGAATAAAAGTAATAGATAAGCTATTGATACAGTAACGAAGACCTCCCTGATCTTTAGGTCCGTCAGTAAAGACATGCCCTAGATGAGAATTCCCTGAACGGCTGCGCACTTCTGTTCTTGTCATATTGAAACTCTTATCTTCCTTGTAGCGGACAACATCTGGACTGATCGGACGGCTAAAGCTTGGCCAACCGCAACCTGATTCAAATTTGTCTTTTGAAGAAAAAAGTGGCTCACCAGTCACAACGTCAACATAAATCCCTGCTTCGAAAGAATCCCAGTAGCGGTTTGAAAAGGCTCTTTCTGTTTCATTTTTTTGTGTCACTCGGTACTCGTCTGCAGATAGCTTGGCCTTAATCTCTGCGGCACTTGGTTTTGGGTACTTGCTTTCATCAATCACAGGATAAGTCGCTTGATTGATGTCAATGTGGCAGTAGCCATTTGGATTTTTCTTGAGGTAATCTTGATGGTAGTCTTCAGCCTTAATAAAGTGTTTCAATGGCGCTTTTTCAACCACAATTTTCTTCTTGTAATCCTTAGCTTTTTCTTTGAACACTTCATCAATAACAGCTAAATCTGCTTTGTCAGTGTAGTAAATCCCAGTTCGGTATTGACTGCCGCGGTCATTTCCTTGTTTATTAATACTAGTTGGGTCAATGATTCTAAAGTAATGTAGCAATAATTCTTTCAAGCTAATACGGTTTGCATTGTAAGTCACTTCGACAGTTTCCGCATGACCGGTCTGATGAATTAACTGGTAATTAGTGGTATCTCCTCTACCATTGGCATAGCCTGACACCGCATCTAGGACACCATCAACTTGGGAGAAGTATTCTTCAACGCCCCAGAAACAGCCACCCGCAAGGTAAATCACTTTTTGATCAACAGGAGCATTGGGATCCATTTGAGAAGCTTTGACCTTTTTGGCTGGTAATTGAGGCTTACCTTGACTAAAAGCCTTGGCTTGACCTCTCTGAATGAGAACAGAAGCTCCGCCTATTAACAAGACCACTCCAACGATAAATAGCAATAATCTCCATTTGTGTTCCATACCATCAACTCCTTTTTCTAATGCCTATCAGCTAGTCCTCCTCAATGAATGCCTTTAAGGGTCTTTTCGATGTCTGATTTTTTGGCATAACCAATATGTTTCTTAGCAAGAACCCCATCGCTTCCAATAAAGACTTCTGTTGGGTAAGATCTGACACCGTAAGCTTTCAATAGTTTGCCATCTGGGTCTAAGAGGACTGGTAGGTCCTTGTAGTCTGTTCCTTGGAACCATTTTTTAAAGTCTGCTTCTGATTTTTCCCCTTGATGACCTGGTGAGACGACTGTTAAGACCACATAGTCTTTATCTGACATTTTAGCAAGATCTTCGGTATCTGCTAAGGTTGACAGACAGATTGAACACCAAGACGCCCAAAATTTCAAATAAACTTTTTTACCTTTGAAGTCTGATAATCGATAGGTTTTGCCATCTATGCCTTTGAGTTCAAAATCAGGTGCCATAGAGCCATCATTGATCATTTTCTTATCAGATGGTTTGTCTGTCATCATGGACTTGTCCTTTGACATGGACATCTTATCTTTCTCTTTAGCTGCCATGCTCATTTTATCATGAGTCATTTCTTTTTTAGCCATATTGTCTTGGCTTGAGCAAGCAGTCAACAAACCAAGACAAGCCAAACCAGTTGTTACTAATAGTCCTTTTTTCATTACGTTTCTCCTTTATCCAAAAAATTGTGCTAAGTTATTTAATGTTCCCGTCATGAGCAAGATTCCCATGACTATAATCAGAGCCCCACCCACTTTTTTCAGTAAAAGCATGTGGGGTTTGAGTTTGTTAAAATGTTTCAAGACAATGCCTGATGCAAAAGAGATGAGCAAGAAAGGAATTCCCAATCCAAGGGTGTAAATAATCATCAAAACACCGCCTTGCCAGGCTCCATTTCCCCCTGACGCCACCAAAGCTAGGACAGAACTCAAAACAGGTCCCACACAAGGCGTCCAGCCAAAACTAAAAGTCAAACCAAGGATAAAAGCATTTAACAAACCATTACGGTTCTTATTATTGTGGAAAGTCAATGATTTTTGAAATTGCAAACTCTTAATGGTAATAAGACCCATCTGATGAATCCCCAAGATAATGACTAAGGCTCCCAACACATAGCGAAACCAGGCAGCATAGAGGATATTTCCTAAAAAACCGGCCCCATAACCTAAAATCACAAAAATAGTAGATAAACCAAAAATAAAGGCCAAGGTTTTGACAATGCCATACCAATAGAGTTTTTTTCCAAAGATAGTTATGGCTCTCGAATCATCTGCGTCCAGTAGAATGCCTAAATAGACTGGGAGAACTGGGAAGATACAAGGAGAGAAAAAAGATAACAACCCTGCCGCAAAAACCGATGCCATTAATACAAGTGATAGTGTCATAAGCAACTCCTCTCTTAAGTTACTTTTAGTTTACTTGAAACCAAGACAGCAAACCATAGACTGACACATGCAAAAACTTGAATTTGATACGCTATTTTATAAAAAGAAAAAAACAACCTTAGAAACTCCCTAAAGTTGTTTGATGCTATCCTTTATCGTTAACACTGCCGTCGATGGCAATACCACCAGAGTAGAGTAGGTGACACCTTAAACTCGCTTAAAAGCATTGTGATTCCTTTTGTGCACGTACCAGTACACGATACCATAATGAGCAAGGCAATTAGGCTAGTAGCCAGTACACTCCGAAGCCAGACGCTATCCACTTTAGCAAAGGGAAACTTCACATTCATGCCATAAAAACTCGTAACCATGGCAGTGATGGAAATGGCTATCGAAAAATCGACAAACTGGTCACATTATTGTCCAAATTATTACTCAGAACATTTTACATAAAGAAGAAATTTCATTGAACACTCGTGTATTTAAATCACAGATATTGGACAGCTGCCTAGCCTCAATCATGGCATCACGGAGCAGCTCTGCGTCATCTTCTTGCAGATTCTGTTAGCCAGGCATGTCTTTTAATTCTGCCAACATTTGTTCCTTTTGCTTAGCTTCCATCAAAATATAAACCGTTCCACTTTGCGAATTAGCCAGCCTTTCAAGATTGGTCTTATTGGTTTTTTGACGTACGACTCAATGGGCTTACCCCTCTGCTGCGCTATCTTATCCAGCAAAGAATCATATTGCTTGATAAATGCTGTTAATAATTGGAAAACCGGGTATTTAAGAGAATGCTGCTCAACAAGATTTTCTATTAAAGACATGCTTCATTGTTGCTCTAACAGATAAAGCGCTTTGTCGCTTAGAAAGAAAGGAATAGAAAGAATACGTGGAATTATAGTTGGGAGGGACGGCTTTTTTGCTCATCTAAAATCTGAAAAACAACCGTTAACTTACCTTAGGATTCCTCCATAAAAGACAGTTCATTTTTATCTCTGGCATGATCAAAGACCTCAGCGTCAAAGAGACCTTCTGAAATAAGTTTTTCCTTGTCTTGCTCTGTAAGGTGCTCAAGATTGATTAATGTGATAGCCGAATTGGCGTGTGAGACAGTTTTGACAGGGCAAATCTCCGTTGGGTATCTTATACCTCTTATGGTTCAAACAGCAGAAATAAACAAGTCAGATGATCGAAGCATTTTCAGAACTGATTCATTATTTCCCCCAAGAATGGTAAAGTTCTTCAATCAGTCGAATACCTGATAAGGTCAAGTCTTTGGTCATCACTGGACTAGTCAATTGACCTTCTAAAATCATCTGACTAACATGATAAGCTTCTGCTTCAAAGTCACTAGACATGGTCTCTTCAATAACGGTACGACTGCCATCCGGTCTGATCAAGGTGGCATGCGTAGCTTTCCAAAAATGAGAAATTTCCAACCGCCCCTTGGTCCCATAAATCACCAACTCATGGGGTAAGTTGAGATGAGTAGTCAGAAAAATATCCACTAAAATCCCATTGGATAAGGCCAAAACCAGCTTGGATTGGCTATCGCTTTGCCCTTCGGGAAAATGAGCCACCCCACTAGCCGACACAATATCAGCATCAAAGAGATAAGATAAGTAAGAAAGGGCATAAGGAGCCATAAAATGTACCGTTCCACCTCCTTTTTCCAAATCTCTAAACCAAGTCACATGATCAATATTTGGGTAGGCCGTTGTTGATGAAACCGATACAATATCACCCAATTCCCCAGCAGCAATGAGGGATTTTACATGCTGTGTCATGGGAATAAAGACAGCCTTCTGAGCTTCCATCAAAAATAAGCCACGCTCCTGCGCTAAGGCAAAGAGCTCTTCAGCCTGAGCGGTTGTCAAGGTAAACGGTTTTTCCACGAGAACATGCTTGTCTGCCAGCAAAGCCTTCCTAGCTGTAGGAAAATGATCCTGATTGATACTTGCCACATAAATAGCATCAATCGACGTATCCAGCAACATGTCATCAAGACTACCATAAGCCTTAGGTAACTGATGCGCTGCCGCAAAAGCCTTTGCCTTATCAAGTGACCGACTAGACACCGCCACAACCTCGCCATTGCCCGAAAAGCGTACACCCTCAATAAAACGAGGGGCCACCTGCGCTGTCGACACAATCCCATACCGAACCTTAGTCATCCTAACTCCTTTACCATAGTTATTTAGGCATATTATAGCATATAGGACAGAAAAAGTAGAGACAAAACAGTTGGAAACTTGTGAACAGAGAAAATCACAAAACAGAACTGCCAAAAACATAGGAGTCTATCGTCTCACCCATGACGGATGAGACAGGCTTCTGCACCAAAAGGTAGCACAACAACTGATATTTCAATCCACTCACCCATGAAGGGTGAGACCCCGACAGAAGGCAAAAAAGCACGGTAAAATACGCAATTTCAATCCACTCACCCATGAAGGATGAGACGGATAGACATACCGAGAATGTAATCAAAACAAAAAATTTCAATCCACTCACCCATGAAGGATGAGACCAGCGGAAGCTGCGTGGTCGTAGTAGTTGTAAGAATTTCAATCCACTCACCCATGAAGGGTGAGACTTTACATGTTATTATAGTACTATCAAAATAGCAAATTTCAATCCACTCACCCATGAAGGGTGAGACATCACTATCAACGTGATTTTTTAAGGCATCATTTATTTCAATCCACTCACCCATGAAGGGTGAGACGACATAAGAAACGGCATTATTTTGTGCCTGCTCAGCATTTCAATCCACTCACCCATGAAGGGTGAGACTGCGCCAAATGACACAGTTTATAGAGAAACGGCTGGAGAATACAGAGGCATTTTAAACCTTTTTATCTCCATTTCGATTCTTTTTTAAGTTATTTTTGCGCGAGCAAGCTAGGTTTTTCTGTGAAACCTCGAGTCGCACTAAACGTTTTTACAATAATAAGACACCTTTATCTGGGTCATAGCTGTCTGAGCGACCAAGTGTTTCCACACGCCTCTGCCAATTCTTACCCAATAAATAAAAGCGAATACTATCAGTTTCCCCATCAATAATCTGTGTTAAGCGGTGTTTTATATCCACAAATTCTGCGGGTGTCACAGAACATTCAAAAACAGAATTTTGAACACGTTGCCCATAGTCCACACAGAGTTTGGCAACATGACGTAATCTTTTCCTACCAGCCGATGTCTCAGTATTTACATCATAAGTAACTAAAACCATCATATAACATCTCCTAAACCATAAAAGGTGGATAGCTTTCTAAATCTCCTCGTATGGCCTTAGCTAAAAGCTGCGCTTGCACATAGGGTAATAGCATCAGTTTTACTTTTTCTTTTGTAAAAGGATGTTCTACCTCAGTATGCTTACGCTTCTGCCACAAATCAATAAAAATAGCTCTGCCATTTTCCGTCAATAAAATGCTACCATTTTCTTTAACCTCAAAGTGTTTTCTCTGAAGTTGTCCTTTATTAATCAATGAAAAGACAAAACGATCAACAATATATGAGCGGAACTCTTCAACTAAATCAAGCGCTAAACTGGCACGCCCAGGACGATCTGTGTGAAAGAAACCAACGTAACTATCTAAACCGACAGCTTCCAAGGCAGATTGACATTCAAAGGTCAGTAAACTGTAACCAAAAGACAAAAGGGCATTAACACAGTCTAAGGGCGGTCGCTTACTCCGACCTTGGAAGTGAAATGTTTTTTTATCCGTCAGCACCAAATCATTAAAAATACGAAAATACTGATTAGCAGCTTGGCCTTCAATCCCTCTCAAAGAGTCTTTATTATCTGCAGCCTGAACCATCTCTAAGGCCCATATCAATTCGTCATTAACAGCCTCAAAAAGCGTGGTATCAATCTGTTGACGATGATCTCGTTTAAAGCGCAGCAAGTATTTCCTTGAGTTGGAAATTTTAGCCAAAATAAATCGCTTCGCATATTCCAAAGATTCCTCACGATCAGATAAACGATAATGTTCTCTACGCAATAACACATTCCCATTGGTTGAACCAATATAGCGACCACAGAAACGGCCTTGTGGCGTATGAAATGATAAATTAATCTGATTTTCCGTACATAATTTTACCAAAGCAGGTGACACCCCTAAATAAGAAAAACAGACAATGCCGTCAATAATCCGAAACGGAAACCGTTTGAGAACCTTCCCTTCTTGCTTAATGACAATATTATCACCCTCTTTGGTGACATAAAAGTCTTCTTGCGTCAAATACAAGGTATTCAGCAGTTTTTTCATAGGTTCATCTCCTCCTTGGTCATAGCCTCATTGATGTAACGTGACACGCTCCTTGTTTTTTTACTCAATCTGGGCTTACAAATATCGACTAAAGAACAAAGCTGACAGTTTTTAAAATAAGCCGCCTTAGGTAACAGTCGACTCTGATAAACCTCATGCATCTCTGTGGCTAACTCCCTCACCTCTTGACGCAAATCTGATGTCATTTCAACAGTCACTCTTTGATTGACACTATGGTAATAAAGACAACCTTCGTTAATGTGACAGCCTAGCGTTTCTTCTAAACACATGGTCTGAGCCACCAACTGGACCATATCCCTTGTATCTTTTTTAGGTTTTCCGCGCTTGTATTCCACAACTTTTGGCAACCATTTCCCTCGTTTTCCCCTCAACGACACACCTTGATCATCTTTATAAAATTCCACAACATCCATAATTCCTGAAAGTCCAAGTTCTGCAGAAGAAATTGGCATAGCACGTGAGACCAAAAGATCTTTTCGCTTTTCTTTAATGTAAGGGTTATCTGCTTTAGTATGTAGAATCTGCCCATGCGCTGTCGCTTCATTATCAAGCCATTGTTGCTCAATATGAATCAACGCCCATTGACGTTTACAAAATTGGAAATGCTGAATACCTGATAGCATTAAATAATCATCTTCGGAATAGACCATACTAGAGTCCTTCTAGGATTTCAACCGTTAAACCTTTCGCTTCATATTTAGCCAATTTTTCTTGATTTAGATGAATCTGATAAGCGTCATAAGTACTTTTCTCTTCTATTGATTGATGATACTCTAACAAATCAAAGACACGCGCACTTGAAACATTCCCCAATTTGCTTGAATGCGTAAACCAAAAGACTTCACGAACTCGCATAGAACCTTCCGGACGTGCAGACGACGCATCATTTTCAAACAAGCTAACCAAAACCTCTTTAATGGCGTCGGCATCTTCCTGAGAAAATCCAGTCTTTTCAGCAAAATAAGCATTGATAGAACCTTTAAGTACATACACACCATAATCTACAAAATGTTTTGTCCCCATCGTATCAGAAGAGCGACCACTCTCATTCTTAGCTTCCATACCATTGGTACTACGCGTAATTTGAAGACTGGAAATGACAATTGGCTCCAAGGACTTAGCCATACTGATGGAGACTGGTCCACGCACCCCAATTGATTTTTTCAGATAAGTAAAAACTTGTCCAAAGGCACGAACATCAAACCATAATGCATTTGCTTTTTCTTCAATTTCTGTATCAGGTGTCTTAGCTGTAAAATGTTGTGAAAAGCGTTTTTCGAGTGAACGAAAATCATCTTCAATGCGTTCATTAGCTTGCACAAAAATAGGTTTCCCCATATCTTGCAGACGATTACGAATCTTACGTTTAATGGAGACATCACTCATCACACCGTATCCTTTGGCATCTGTACGAGGCATGTTTCCATTTAAGGGATCACCATTTGCATTTGCTTCTTTTACTTCAAGGGTTACCATAAAATCAATTTTGTGTTCCAACATCTTTTTACTCCTCACTTTCTGTTACTTCAGTGTTTTGTTTTGTATAGTAATAGTTTTTCTCAGCATAATACCCAAAAATAAAGCGGTAATCTAACGGTTTCTCCATTGTTTCTGTTCCTAACAGAGGATTTAACAGTTCCAAAATTTCTTCTTTTTCTTTTTCTAATTTCTTCCAACTGCCACGACGATTTAATTTCAATGGTTCTTCGTAAGGCTTAATTTTATTCTCCAATAACATCATCAATTTTGTTGGCTGTCCAGTATAGGCTGTCCAATAACGTTCCGCATTGGTAATACGATCACTATCGTTTCCATCCAAGCCATAACGCAACGTCTCGGTTAATTCAAAAATTGCTAATAATCGCCCGAAAAGATAGGAACGATTTTGATTGGTATGATCTAGCATCGGTGAAAATTCCTCCCCATTTTGTTTGTGTAAAATTGCTAAGCAGACCTGCTCAACTTGGTACCAGTGCTTACGGTAACGGTGTCGTTCTTTGACATTGTTACTCAACTTTTTGACAATGGACTGTGGCATCGGTTTACCATCAATCAAACTTGTCACTAACTTTTGAACTTGATCACTTTTGAAGTTATCATTGTCTAATTCAAGGAAGCGATCCCTGTCAACCCCGTAGGAAACATTAAGGATGTCATGAAAAGTAGGGGTTCTTAAGCGACTTTTCCCAGACTTAGATCGCGATTCCCAACTGTATTTTTCCTGCCACTTGTTAAGATTGGTGAGTAATTGGGACGCTTGAAGCTGACGAAAATATTTTAAAGCAATCCGCCCATTACTGGTTTTATTCAAAATAGCAATGTGACGCACCTAATGCTTCTAAATAAGCTAACTTTTTCTTAGCAACACCATAAGATACAAGAATTCCTATCATGTCATTATTGATGAGGTTCATTTTGGCTCCTGCTGTTTTAAAAGCTTGTTTTAACTTACCTTTGAACTTTTTATTTGCCGTCTGATAAGTATTAAGGCTTAAATAGTCATAGATTGATATGTTGTCTTCCAAAGGATAATCCATCAGTCCCCGATTATTGGCATAATAATACTCAAAAAAGTCACGGTTTAAAGTTGAGATATCGATTGGAGACCCAATCTTATAAAGAATAGATTCTGTGGCTTCTTTTTTAGCTTTTATTTCTGTCAGCCTAGAAATATTTTCCTCTTCATTGGTCAGATTGACAAGAGTGACCTGACCTTTATCTCGTTTGCCTTCTCGATTACATCGTCCAGCAGCCTGAACAATAGAATCAATCCCTGAATAGGAACGAATGACACGATGAAAGTCAACATCTACACCTGCTTCTATTAATTGTGTGCTAATACAAATAATAGGGGTATTATTTTGTAACTCCGTTTTGATCTTAGCAATCAAGTCAAGCCTATGCTGCGCGCACATATTCGTCGAAAGCTGATAGACCGGTCTATCAGTCATGTCTTTGAGCATAGTGTAGCAGTTATGAACCGTTTTTTTCGTGTTAAAAATAGCAAGAACTGAGTTTTCCTCTCCTAAAATAAGATTAATAACATCAGTCAAATAAACTTTCTGATCACTATCATCAAATTTTCTAAGCTCTGTCCTTGAAAACACTTGTTTTTCTTCAATCGTTAACTCAACTATTTCAGCTAATTCTCCTAAGTCTCCTCCATAACAGATACGATGGTCAATCTCTGAAGAATCATAAGCAGGTTGTGTTGCTGTACAAAGAATAATGGTTGTGTCCATAACTTTATTTAAAAAATTCATCGTTAAATTAAACAAACTTGTGACTTCAATAGGCAGGGACTGAACTTCATCTAGAATCACAACACTATTAATCAAACTTGAAAAACGTCTCAGATTAGCTGATTTTGTTTTAAAAAGTGTTTGGAAAAATTGAACCATAGAAGTCAAGACTACTTGACTATCCCAGCTATCACTAAGATAAGCTGACAGTAAATTGTTCTTGTCATCGTCATCTTCATTAGCCTGTTTCACCACATTGGAATGGTGTTCTAGAACGCCAAGGTCACCGGTAACTTTTCTAATTTCGGAAGCATTTTGCTCAAGAACCGAAAGAAAGGGCGTTATGTAAAAAAATCTTGATTTGTCGTGATGAACTAATTGGTGAAACGCATAGCGCATACTAAGATTAGTCTTGCCAGCTCCTGTCGGTAAATCTAAGCGATAAATTCCCTTAGAATCCCGTTTACCTCTTTCTTTAACACGCTCAGCGATTTCTGTCCGAATAGTATTCAACTGATTGTTTGGCCGCCCAAAGTTAGCATATTTTTGTTCAATGGCCGCTAAATAAGAGTGTTTTAGAGAGAATCGCTCTGTTTTATCCATAGGACTTATTTTAAGACCATAGGCATTTACTGTGTCCAAAATATCAGCGTTTTTTAAGAGCGACAAGTAAAGTCTCACCATACAGGACTGATAATAATCCCACTCACTCTTATCTTGCCAGTTTAAGGAAGACATAGCTTTTTGGTAATTATCAAAAGCTTGATCAATAAGCTCCCCTAAATCTTTGTAGCCATAATTACACAATTTTTCTTCTAATTTTATAGCGTACCCTTTAATATCTTCGTGATAGTGATAATCATCTAAGTCTCTGTTGATACGGTTTTTAAATTTATTAAAGCCATAATATTCAGCATCGTCAGAATAGTAGCAAAAATCATACATCCCATGATGAGCCGAGATGACATAACCCACCATTTCATTGAATGTCATTCTCTCATTTTTATCAACCCCGCGGCTTTTTAGATGAGGCCCAATAATAGAGCATAAGTATTTTGCTCCTGCATAAGAGTGATCAACATGCCGATTTGGATTATTTAAAAGTTTATCTTGAAAGGCTCTATCAGCTTTGCCTAGGTCATGGTAAAGACCAATTAAAAAAAGCACATCTCCCTGACCAATTATAGACGCTTCTTGTCGACTGGAACAAGCCACATGCCATAAGTGCTCATCTAAAGACTGCTTTTTTTCAGATTCTTGTTCTGTATTCTTTTGATAATGCGCCAACTTTTCTTTAGTCATCACTCTCTCCCTTATTCCTAACTCATATCTCTTAATAATACGTTAACATTTTAACATTTTTGAAAGAAATTGTAAACGGATACAAGGTCAACTAGTTCCCAAAAAGCCTTTAATTGAGTTGCCGAAAAAACAAGAGTCTGTGACAAAAAGATTTCTATTTTTGAAATTCTTTATCATCAGAGCTAATAAATTCATCATTAAACAAAAAAGCGAACAAAACTAGATTCCTGACAATCAGAATTATGTTTCGTTCGCTTTTTTTATTTGACGTTGAGCTTTTGCCCCAGTCTCTTGTTAGGTGTTCTGTAAATGGAAATGATTTTTTCGACTAAGAATAGATTTGCTTAGGAAACTTAAACTTAACTTAATTGAAGGTTGAGGCGCCCTATTAAGACAGAGTTTCGTTAATTACCCCACCAACTTCTGCATCTCTGCAATCCGTTCTTGGGTGGCGTCGTATTTGGCTTGGTAGTCGGCTTGTTTGTCTTTTTCTTTTTGGACGACTTCTGGTTTGGCGTTGGCAACGAAGCGTTCGTTGCCGAGTTTTTTGCCGACCATGTCCAGTTCTTTTTGCCATTTAGCCAGTTCTTTATCTAGGCGAGCGAGTTCTTCTTCCACGTTAAGCAAATCTGCTAGTGGCAAGTAGATTTCGGCTCCTGTGATGATGCTGGTCATAGCCAGTTCTGGCGCAGCAATGGCTGAGCTGATTTCTAATTTTTCAGGGTTGGTGAAGCGTTTGATGTAGTTGATATTGCCATTGAAGAAGTCTTCCAATTCACTATCTGCTGTCTTAATCAAGATGGTGATTGGTTTTGATGGCGCCACGTTAACTTCCGCACGCGCATTTCGGACAGCACGAATAAGGTCTTTCAGACTTTCCACACCTTTGTGCGCAGCTTCATTTTCAAAAGCTGGGTTAACTACAGGATAGTCCGCCGTCACGATAGAACCGTCTGCATATTGACCGAAGATTTCTTCGGTCACAAATGGCATGATTGGGTGAAGGAGACGCAAGATTTTGTCCAAAGTATAAAGAAGGACAGAGCGCGTGATAACTTTCTCAGCTTCGTTGTCGCTGTATAGCACTTCCTTGGTCAATTCCACGTACCAGTTGGCAAATGCTTCCCAGATGAAGTTGTAAAGAATGTGTCCTGCCACACCAAACTCAAACTTGTCAAAGTTTTCTGTAACCTTAGCAATGGTTTCATTGAGGTTGTGAAGAATCCACTGGTCAGTCATATTTCCAGCTTCTGAGGCAGCTACCTTAGCCACATTGCTTTCAGCTTCTTCCAAGGTCAATCCTTCATTATTCATGAGGATATAACGGGAAATGTTCCAAATTTTGTTAATGAAGTTCCAAGACGCATCCATTTTTTCATAGCTGAAACGGACATCCTGACCTGGCGCAGAACCGTTTGAGAGGAACCAACGAAGGGCATCCGCACCATATTTTTCAATGACGTCCATCGGATCAATGCCGTTACCCAATGATTTAGACATTTTACGTCCTTCTTCGTCACGGATAAGACCATGGATAAGAACGTTTTGGAATGGCTGACGCCCTGTAAATTCAAGCGATTGGAAAATCATACGAGACACCCAGAAGAAAATGATGTCATAACCTGTTACTAAGGTTGACGTTGGGAAATAACGTTTGAAATCTTCTGAATCTGTGTCAGGCCAGCCCATAGTTGAGAATGGCCAAAGGGCAGATGAGAACCAAGTGTCAAGGACATCTTCGTCTTGTTTCCATCCGTCACCTTCTGGTGCTTCTTCGCCAACATAAATCTCACCTTCTGCATTGTACCAAGCTGGAATTTGATGCCCCCACCATAATTGGCGAGAAATTACCCAATCATGGACATTTTCCATCCATTGGAGGAAGGTATCGTTGAAACGTGGTGGGTAGAAATCTACTCGGTCATCTGTTTCTTGGTTAGCCATCGCGTTTTTGGCTAGCTGGTCCATTTTAACAAACCACTGCGTTGACAAACGTGGCTCGACCACAACACCTGTCCGTTCTGAGTGACCAACAGAATGCACCCGTTTTTCAATATTAACGAGAGCACCAAGTTCTTCAAGTTTAGCAACGGTTGCTTTACGGGCTTCAAAACGGTCCATGCCAGCAAATTCACCAGCTCGTTCATTCATGGTTCCGTCATCATTCATGACATTAACTTGTGGCAGATTATGGCGTTGACCAACCTCAAAGTCGTTCGGATCATGAGCAGGCGTGATTTTAACTACCCCAGTCCCAAATTCAGGATCCGCATGCTCATCACCCACGATTGGAATCAATTTATTCACGATTGGTAAAATAACATGTTTGCCAATCAAATCTTTGTAACGAGGGTCTTCTGGGTTTACGGCAACGGCAACGTCTCCAAACATGGTTTCTGGTCGCGTGGTTGCCACTTGAAGGGCGCGTGAGCCATCTTCCAACATATAGTTCATATGGTAGAAAGCACCCTCAACGTCCTTGTGGATAACTTCGATGTCGGAAAGGGCTGTTCTGGCAGCAGGATCCCAGTTGATGATAAATTCGCCGCGGTAAATCCATCCTTTTTTGTAGAGGTCAACGAAAACCTTGCGAACGGCTTTTGACAAGCCCTCGTCAAGCGTGAAACGCTCACGGCTGTAATCCACAGAAAGCCCCATTTTACCCCACTGTTCCTTAATCGTAGTGGCATATTCGTCTTTCCATTCCCAGACCTTGTCCAAAAATTTTTCACGACCAAGATCATAACGGGTAACCCCTTGACCACGCAAGCGTTCTTCGACTTTAGCCTGTGTCGCAATCCCTGCATGGTCCATTCCTGGCAACCAAAGGGTATCAAAACCCTGCATGCGTTTTTGGCGAATGATAATATCTTGAAGCGTTGTGTCCCAAGCATGTCCCAAGTGCAACTTACCAGTCACATTTGGTGGTGGAATCACGATAGAATAAGGCTTGGCCTTTTGATCTCCAGATGGCTTAAAAACATCGGCATCAAGCCACTTTTGATAGCGACCTGCCTCAACCTCGGCAGGATTGTATTTTGGTGATAGCTCTGTCATTTTAATTCTCCTTGATATGAGTCATTTTTTGAATAATGAGCTGCGCTGTTTCTGCAGCTGTGAGGTGACTATTATTAATTTTATGGTAATGAGTGAGCATGTGAGGTGGTTCTGAAGGATTGAACAAAGCGTAATCCATGGTTGACCGAATATCTTGTTCTGACCACTCAATGTTGCGCTTAAGAGGTTTGTATTTGAGGCGATTTTCTGTGCGATTGCGCTTGAGGCGTTCATTGACATCTGTTTCCAATTCAACAAAGAGAACCTCTTGGTCATAAGACTGAAAAACCGCTTGACTCTTTTCAAGAAATGCCACATCATTTGGATCATTGAAATCAATCACGATGGTGAAAATCATTTCTTGGCCAATCTTGGCAAAAGTCTCAAAAAAGTTAAACCGAAGACGCTCAATCAAGGCTGTGCTCTCTTGAGACCATGGCATAAAGCGCAACACAAAATCAATAGAATCATGATTATGAAACAAGGTCATACCTGTCTGCTTGGCAATTTCCTGCCCAATGGTCATCTTGCCCGACGCTTGAGCACCAATGATAATAAGGTTCATTTCCTTTTCCATACCTCCCACTCACTTTTTAGTAAGCCAAAACGCATGTCGCCACAGCGGCGACCTTGAACGTCCTTGCGGTCACGGACGTTGGCTTCTAAGGTAAAGCCTAGTTTGCGAGCCACTGCCTGACTTTGCTTGTTGTCATCATAGCAACCCAGCTCAATTTTATGCAAATCAAGCAAGGTAAAGCCAATCTCAATCAGGGCGGCAGCCGCTTCTGGAACAATGCCCTGTCCCCAATAATCAGGATGGAGCAGGTAGCCCATTTCAAAACCATCGTCCGCCCTTCGATGGTTAAAATCCACAGAACCAATAACCTTATCATTACCTTTTAAGGTAATGGCATAACCAGAAGGCAGTCCCTCTTTTTCAAGATTAGCTGGGTAAATGTCTTGAAGATAGGCAATTTCATCTGCTAAGCTTTTGACGGGTGGAAAACCAGCAGGATAACTAACCTCAGCCAGTTTGGCAAAGGCAAATATGGCCTTGGCATCCTCCAATTTTCGTTGACGTAAGAGCAGCCGTTCTGTTGCCACATCAGGCAAAGCTTTTCCATTATATTCTTCTAACATCTTCACGATACCCCATCACCTTCTTTCAATTCCCCACCACCTCTATTTTGATTCCATCCGGGTCTTCAAAATAGAGAGCATAGTGATTCTCTCCTCCTGCGTAGGGATAGCGGTCCTCGTAGAGGAGATTGACACTTCTAGTAATCAAGTCTTTTCTCAGTTGGTCAATTTGTTTACGACTGCCACCATAAAAAGCTAGGTGATTGAGGCCTATTCGGCAACGATGGTAGCCTACTTCAAGGAACTCAGCTGGTGTTTGGACAAAAACGATGTAGTGTTCTGACTTTTTGAAAGAGAATCCATTCTCCCATTCTTGATAGGGATAATAGCCTAGTTTAATCAAAAGTGGTTCATAAAATTCACGTGACTTTGCTAGGTTAGATACATAAACCTCAACATGATGTAACATGATTTCCTCCTTTTAAAACTGCCTATCTCAACAAAAATTTCTAGTGGACTTTTCCTATTCCATACATTAGTTTTGACAAAAATTCGATAATAATTTTCCCAAAACATCAAAATCCCTGCCTAGTTACACTAGACAGGGACGAATTTCGTGTTACGATTTCCGCGGTACCACCACTGTTTCAGATTACAAAAAGAATCTGCCACTTTATCTCTTTAACTTGGAAACCTCAGCTACCAGCCTTGACATCTGTGCGGATTTCTCAACCCCACCGCTCTCTGTAACAGACAAACTCAATGCACCTCTGATTGCTAATATTCTAACAAATTTATAGCCATTAAGCAACGAGAAGATGGCTATTTTTTCAAGTTTGCCCCATTTTCGACCAATTTCTTAACCGTTGCTGGACCAATCCCTTTAAGAGCAAGGAGGTCTTTTTCTGTCCACTCCTTAAAAGCTTGTGCTGAATGAATGCCTTCGGCATACAGGGTTTCAACAAGATCTGAACGGATACCTTCTACGACTGCTAAGGCTGAAAACTCATCAAGAGAGAGGGTTGCTTGACTTGCAGTAACCGTTTCCAGTGCTTGGCTGCCTTTTTCCACAAGGTCTTTACCAGCAGATATACTTTTGTCCACAACTGTTTCGACACTTGCCACAGCTTTATGAAAGACCTGGCTCGCCTTTTTCAACAATCCTTTACGTTTCATTTCTAATTTCAATACTTTTTTACGATTTTTTTGTTTTGCCACTTTTTCTCATCTCCTTATTCCTTAATAATGTCTGGCTCCAAATAAATCATCTGGAATATCATGAAAGGCTTTGCCATTTTTGTAATTGTCAAACTTTCCCAGTAAAAACTCATAAGCATCTAACTTGCTTTCATAACGAATAAAAGCCTCTTTAGCTCTTTCATCACCATCTTCTTGAGCTACTTGCTGACTGGTTGACATGGCTAGTTGATTGACCTGAATCTGGGTTTTGACCCAAGCTTCAAAATCCCTTAAAAATTCTTCTTCATAAGACATGTTGAGCTTCCTCTTTCTGAAATTATCCTTACCATTATACCACAAGGCAAGCTTCTTGTGCTATTTTGTTAACAAATGAATTCTTGATTAAGACTTTTTTAGATTTACTGGCTTATTTTTTCATTGAAGCACATTTTCTACTGAATAAGTCTAGAAAAAGATAGGAAGCTATGTTATAATGTTATTCCATAGGAAACGATGTTTTTAGAAAGGATAATGGCATGACAGATAACCCTATCGGTATTTTAATTAAAATAGCCAGTTTAGCCTTTGATCGAACTGCCAGTCAATTATTGAGTGATTATAACTTGACCCCCAGCCAATTTAAACTACTTAAATACCTAAGTGCTCACCAAGACCAACTGACCAGACAAATTGATTTAGAAACCTTCTTCAAAATGTCCAATCCAACAGTCACTGGTTTACTCCAAAATTTAGAAAAAAAGGGGATGATTGAAAGGCACCATCATCCCCAAGATAAACGTTGTAATATCATTAGATTAAGTGAGAGCGCTAGCTTGAAAGCAGAGGATTATTTGCAAAAAAGCAAACTCATTGAAGACCACTTTACCCAGGCACTTTCTAAAGAGGAGCAAGCGACTTTAAAACAGCTCCTATTAGCCCTAATTGACAGCAATCCCAATACACTACACTCAAAGAAAGGACATCATGCAGACCAATAAATTACAAACAGCCCCTATTCCAAAATTGTTAGCCGCTATGGCTATGCCTGCCATCATCGCCAATCTCGTCAATTCCCTCTATAATATTGTGGATCAAATTTTCATTGGACACGGAGTTGGATACTTGGGAAATGCCGCAACCAGCGTTGCCTTTCCACTAACCATCATCTGTTTAGCCTTTGGTTTGACCTTGGGTCTCGGAGGAGCTTCTAATTTTAATTTATCTCTTGGTCGGGGCCAAAAAGAAAGGGCAGGACAGGTTATTGGCAACGCCATTTTCTTGTCTTTGGCTCTAGGAGTAATCATCGGAGCCGGGATTCTCCTTTGTTTAAAACCACTGCTCATTTTATTTGGGGCAACAGACGCCACTCTAGTATATGCCATGGATTACACAGGTATTACAGCTTTTGGGATTCCATTTTTAATGTTCACCATGAGCCTCAACCCCTTGGTTAGAGCAGATGGTAGCCCGACTTATTCCATGATGGCCATTGTTGTTGGTGCTATTTTAAATACAATCTTAGACCCTATTTTTATTTTTGGCTTTCAATGGGGAATTAAGGGAGCTGCCTTTGCTACCCTTATCAGCCAAATCATCTCTGCCCTTTTCTTAGGATTTTACTTTAGGCGATTCAAGTCCATTCACCTTAAAAGTAGTGACTTCCGATTGGATAGTGATGTGATTAAAAGCATCGTTAGCGTTGGCTCGTCTTCTTTCATTTTTCAATCATCCACCATGCTGATTCAGATTGTCACCAATAATATGCTACGCAAATACGGGGCTGAATCCATCTATGGTAGTGATATTGCCATTGCTGTAGCAGGGATTGTTATGAAAATCAATTCGCTTTTTATTGCGGTTATTATCGGACTTGTTCAAGGGGCTCAGCCAATCGTCGGGTTTAACTACGGGGCACGTCAGTTAGACCGTGTCAAGGCAACCACTGCTCTTATGCTAAAAACAGCTATTATCATTTCTCTGGTGGCTTTCTTGGCTTTTGAACTCTTTCCAAAACCCTTTTTAACCTTATTTGGTCACGGCTCCGCCCTCTACTTCCAATTTGGTATAAAATACGTCCGTGTCTTCCTTTTCTTTGTAATGCTTAATGGTGTACAGATCGCCTCAACCACCTTTTTCCAAGCCATTGGTAAAGCCAGCATCGGAGCCTTCCTCTCCCTTACCAAACAAATTATTTTTCTCTTACCCCTCTTGTTTATCTTACCGCATTTCTTGGGGGTTGAAGGTGTGATGTTTGCTGGTCCTATTTCAGATGTCATCGCTTTTATTACTGCTCTAACTTTCCTCAAACGAGAATTTAATCGCATGCCACATGATTTGCGGGTTGATGGCTGATGAGATACAAAGCCGCCTAAAAAGTGGCTTTTAAAATCTATTTTTTTTAAAGAAAGACTTGCATCAACTCATAAGTTATAGTATTATAGAAAGGTAGCCGCTATAGTTAAATGGTATAATAAAGCAATGGTAATGCTTCGTTCCGAGTTCGATTCTCGGTGGTGGCAGAAAATATATGAGTGAAACCTTATTGTTATAGGGTTTCTTTTCTTTTTGTTCTTGATAATCATGACCACCCGTTAGACGGGTGGTTTGAACCGGGGCTATAAGCCCACATCACCAGCCAGCGCCTAAAGATGCTGGCTTTCACTTTGTTCAAGCCTCGCTGCTCTTGACTCGTCACTAGCCTCTTAAAGAGGCAGTTGTACTACTTGCCACTATCCCTAAAGGGATCCTCATATTCTTTCACACTCAACTTATCAAGTGCTATATCATGTTTTTCCTGCTCTTGAATATATTTCTTTATGGTGGCTTCATTGAGACCAACTGTACTCACGTAATAGCCCTCTGCCCAAAAATGTCGATTCCCAAATTTGTATTTTAAGTTGGCGTGTTTATCAAACATCATTAAAGCACTTTTACCTTTTAAATACCCCATGAAACTTGATACACTTATTCGTGGTGGAATGCTCACTAACATATGAACATGGTCTGGCATCAGATGTCCTTCTATAATTTCCACTCCTTTGTAACTGCATCATCGGCGAAATATCTCGCCTAAA
The DNA here is from genome assembly GCF_900636575.1 of Streptococcus canis. NCBI lineage: Bacteria > Bacillati > Bacillota > Bacilli > Lactobacillales > Streptococcaceae > Streptococcus > Streptococcus canis. Next base: position 1,158,947 of record NZ_LR134293.1, on the reverse strand, counting down.
CTGTTTCTATATTGATTATAAATAACTTTTCGTCTATACTTAGGTGTAAACACAATGTGATATTTACACATCCACTTTGTGTGTGATAAACTATGTGCCTTTTGTGCCATATTATTGTCTCCTTTCGCTTTACAGTTGGCTTGAACACCCTTATTGTATCGCGTTTGGAGATTTTTTTGTATAACATCTGATGCGCACCCGCATAGCGGGTGGTTTATTTGTCTCGCACCTATCGGAGCGAGACGGGCTTAAAGCCACATAATAAAAACAAAAAGCAACGTCATCAAAACGGTTGCTTTTTGTTTGGTTTAAGAATCAATCTTAAAATAACTAAACACTTTATTAAAGTTGGAGAGAGATGCATAACTTTATTAAAGTGTTCACACCAATAAATGGCGAAAAGTTTAGTGACATTTTAGGTCAAAAGATTAATCCTCTTTTTTCTTAGAAACAGATAATAAACCAACTGATGCTAAAATTGTCAAGGCTGCAACATTAAAGAACGGAGCTACATTCTCACCTGTTGCTGGTAGTTTATTTCCTTTACCATTGACTTGCTGATCCTTACCTGTTGGATCATTCTTCTCTGCATCTGTACGTGGGTCAACCACTGTAACTTTTACAGGAACTTCATCTGTTGACTTATCTGGATAAGTCACAACAACAACAGCGTCTTTTTCTCCTGGTGTCTTAGTATCAACTGGATCTTTGTAAGCTACTGTACTTCCAGCTGGAACATCTGTTAGAGATTGTGATGGATCTGGTTGTTCACCCACATTAACGGTTTGATCCTTGCCTGTTGGATCATTCTTCTCTGCATCTGTACGTGGGTCAACCACTGTAACTTTTACAGGAACTTCATCTGTTGACTTATCTGGATAAGTCACAACAACAACAGCGTCTTTTTCTCCTGGTGTCTTAGTATCAACTGGATCTTTGTAAGCTACTGTACTTCCAGCTGGAACATCTGTTAGAGATTGTGATGGATCTGGTTGTTCACCCACATTAACGGTTTGATCCTTGCCTGTTGGATCATTCTTCTCTGCATCTGTACGTGGGTCAACCACTGTAACTTTTACAGGAACTTCATCTGTTGACTTATCTGGATAAGTCACAACAACAACAGCGTCTTTTTCTCCTGGTGTCTTAGTATCAACTGGATCTTTGTAAGCTACTGTACTTCCAGCTGGAACATCTGTTAGAGATTGCGATGGATCTGGTTGTTCACCCACATTAACGGTTTGATCCTTGCCTGTTGGATCATTCTTCTCTGCATCTGTACGTGGGTCAACCACTGTAACTTTTACAGGAACTTCATCTGTTGACTTATCTGGATAAGTCACAACAACAACAGCGTCTTTTTCTCCTGGTGTCTTAGTATCAACTGGATCTTTGTAAGCTACTGTACTTCCAGCTGGAACATCTGTTAGAGATTGCGATGGATCTGGTTGTTCACCCACATTAACGGTTTGATCCTTGCCTGTTGGATCATTCTTCTCTGCATCTGTACGTGGGTCAACCACTGTAACTTTTACAGGAACTTCATCTGTTGACTTATCTGGATAAGTCACAACAACAACAGCGTCTTTTTCTCCTGGTGTCTTAGTATCAACTGGATCTTTGTAAGCTACTGTACTTCCAGCTGGAACATCTGTTAGAGATTGCGATGGATCTGGTTGTTCACCCACATTAACGGTTTGATCCTTGCCTGTTGGATCATTCTTCTCTGCATCTGTACGTGGGTCAACCACTGTAACTTTTACAGGAACTTCATCTGTTGACTTATCTGGATAAGTCACAACAACAACAGCGTCTTTTTCTCCTGGTGTCTTAGTATCAACTGGATCTTTGTAAGCTACTGTACTTCCAGCTGGAACATCTGTTAGAGATTGCGATGGATCTGGTTGTTCACCCACATTAACGGTTTGATCCTTGCCTGTTGGATCATTCTTCTCTGCATCTGTAATAGTAGGTGTAACCAATTTTTTATCTAATTCATCAACTGATGTTATCTTATCATTGATAGCTGTCTCGGTCTGTGGATTATTATCGAGGTCTTCAGTAATAGTATGAACTCCTTCTAAAACTTCGTTTCTAGAATTTTCCGACCACTTGGGATCCTCAGCTTTCTTTTTTAAATCGTCTAGTTTTTCTCTTAGAATAGTAGTATCATATACCGTCAAACTAACACTTACTATATCAGTCTGTCCATCATCCTTAACGTGTGGTTGTCCATTTTCACTAAATATATTATAGGTAACCCTAGCTCCTCCTGTACTCTGCAACTGAGAAACATCCCCATAGTATTGAGTACCTTGTTTAATAACATACGTTGCTGTAAAGCCCTGTTTTAAAACAATTAGTTGTAATGGATCTATTTTACCTAATTTTACATCATATAAATCTATGTAGGCGTTTCCGTTCTGCATGTTTTTAGTGATACTTGTATTTAATGTAGCAGCACTTCCTGGAATCATCTCAGCCGCAAATACAGTATCTGTAGAAATATTAAATTGGCCTTGAGTAAAACCTCCTAAAAAACTAATGCCAATTAGTACAGAAGCTGCACCAAATTTAAACTTCTTAATTGAAAACCGTTGTTTCGTCTGTGAAGTATCATAATTATTATTTTTTGACCTTCTAAACATAGCATTCTCCCTTGCTTTATTCTGTATAATTCTATACATAGTAAAGTATAGGCTTAAACAACAAATATTAGAATATCTATCTTTTTTTATTGAATCTAATCTGTTTTTTTTTTTTTTCTAATTTCATTTTTGGAGGTTTTTTGAATCAGATTTGGTTAAGTTTACCGACTTTCTAATTATTCTATTGACTTTAAAGAAATCTTCTCTAAAATAGATAGCATATCAAATCAAAGGTGGTAACTCATATGATTGATTTTTTATTGTTGAAGTCACTACACAGCCTTCTAGGTCTAACTATTACTGTTTGTGATCAAAGTTTTTCTGTGATCAAAGAGTATAAATCCGATAAAACTATTTCACTTTTTTACAATCATTACTTTATTTTAAGTAACTTTAGTAAAACTCAACAGGATTTTTTATTTCATTATGGCTCCTTAGGAGAACTTTTCCTTGTCCACCATATTCAACAATATTATATTATCATTGGTCCTTGGCGTAGTAATGCTATTGACCCTTTATTTCTTAAGAAAAAGCTGACTGAAACAAAAATCAATGCTAGTGAACAAGACTACTTTATTGATAGACTATCCCAATTACCTTTTTTCTCACTTAATCAAATTCGAGAATTACTAATAGTAACCAATTATTGTCTAACTGGGGTTGTGAAAGATAAATTATCAGAACCTTTACATTACTACACAAAAGGATGGAGTAGCTCCTTTGATCTAGATAAAATTAGGCAATTTTCTAATCAGAATTTGAGTTCTTACAAATATCAGTATCGTTTTGAAAATAATATTCTAAAAGCTGTCAAATCAGGTAGTGAGTCCCTTTTGAAAGAAACAGTAGAACACTTCAGCAATGCTATCGTCCCTATAATCAGTGGAGACGAACTGCGATCTGAAAAAAACTACTCCATCATTATTTATGATCGTCTCTCACAGGCCACCATTCAAGTAGGGCTTGATATTGAAACAGCTTATCGAGCACGAGATCGTTTTATAAAAGAAACCGAGTCAATTATAAGTCTCAATGAAGTTTTAAAATTACGTGATACTGCCATCTTATTTTATACTCAACAAGTTAACTCTTTAAATAAACACATCGTAACCCCTCATTCTCAAACTATTCTCACAGTGATTCAATATCTTGAAAATAATCTAAATCGCTTTGTTAAAACAGAAGAAATAGCCAAAGCATGTCACATGAGTGAATCGAAACTACGAAAACTATTTAAGCAAGAAAAACACATCACTATTCATCAATATTTTTTAAACTTAAAAATCGAAACTGCTAAACAGTTACTAGACGAAAATAAGAAAGTAGAAGAGGTTTCCAATTTACTTGGATTTTCCACTTCTTCTAATTTTTCAAGAACGTTTAAAAAAATAGTGGGAATTAGCCCACTGGAATATAAAGAAAAGCTTAAGCCAATATAGTAAGCAAAAGGCAAATATTCCCAACTAAAATAACTGTTAATCCTCTTGTTAGAGTTGATAAGACATCTTTTTTAGTTTGAATTTGTGATTTTTGAGGAAGTCGATATGTCAAGAAAAAAATAGACACAAGGTTAAGAGAATTAATAGTTCTTTCCTTCAAATTCTAAAAGCGATTGATAACCCTAAAGATGAATGCAGGCGTTTAGGCTTGTAGTAAGACTCAATGTATTTTAAAAATTTCAAGCTAGGCTTGTGCAATAAAAGAGGTACATCCCATTTTTTTGGAAACCGCGTCATTATCAGAACATCTTAGTCAATCAATCTAGCTAATCTTTAGTGGTCCACCAATTTCGTTTTATTTGCATACATTGACACCTGATAATATCGCCTCATTACTGCTAACATTTTAGGTGATAAAGTGAAGCTAAGGGTAACACGAGCCATAATATGATTATTACTTTTCTTACTAGGCGTGTCTAATTGAATATTGACCCTCGAGGGTTTTGTTTTTCTACACCTCATAGTTAGTACGCATATCAGAGGTACTCTTTAAAGTGTATTGATAAGTAGTATCTGATTGCCTCACATATTCATATCTATCCGTCTTAAAGATGACCTACTTATGAGATGCTAGAACAAAGTCATTGAAGCATACGATAATATGATTAGTATGCATAATGGAACTATTTCCCTTTTCTTCCACTTCCAGATTTTGGAATTCTTTAACTGTAAACTGGATATAATAAAGTGCGCTTCCATATCTTGGAAACGCACTTTATTATATTCTCATATTATTGAACTCAGCAATAAAAACTATAAAAATGAGTTTTTATTTACGTAGGTCCTTATTCACTTTAATGCCTAAGTCCAGCATTTTTTGAGGGATAGGAATCCTCCCTAATTTACTCAAAAGCTAATTTAGTTAGTTTGATGCCATATACCTTGACCTGCCGAAAGTGTATAAAGTCCCAGTGCTGCAGCACCTAGATGCTCACTGTCTATTTTTTTAGAAGAAACGGCAACTTCTCCGGCTGAGTTAACTCCGACATAATATTTTTTCATTCCAATAGAGGCATTGCTGTCAGAGTCTGTTACATAAATGGCTTCAAGATTTCCCTCAGAATTAAAATCGGCTCCCCATAAGTTAATAACATGACTAATCCCTATATTGTTATAAGTATGTGAAATGGCAAGAGCTTTACCTGCTATCAACTCCTGTTTAATGAGCTGACTAATTTCATTAATTGTTTTGGTCCTTAAATTATATCGGTTAGTTAATAGTTTACTTTGGTCTCCTCTTGTAAATACCTGATCAAAAATCCCCCCTCTAAGATCTTTATTTCCTTCTTTTACTGGGGTTTTATCATAGTTATCTAAACTCAAACGATAGCCGTTAATAAACATATCAATCACATGATCAGGGAAAACTCCTCTACGTCTAGCAGATAATGTTGGAAAGGCTTTTTCTTTGAAATATTCAAATAATTTACTATCTAACTGGCGATCTTTAGTACTAATGGCCTCTTTGACATCAAACATCTGTTCACCATTGAAGATGATTGCTTGTTTTTCGGGGTGCTCTGTCAAATAACCTTCAATTTGATTTTTATTTTGGTCAAACCACCAGTGAAGCATATTTCCTGCGGTAGCCGCCGCACAAAGAAGGTCATCCTTACCATTAAACGTTTTGGTAATATCATACCACCCTTGATTTGCTATATAGGGAGCATGACTCCCGTCTGTGCCTTCAATAAAATTCGTCGGAGGGGTAACTCCTTTAGTCCAAATTGACGTGATATGGGACGGAGTTGCTTCAGAGTATGTAGTGATCTGATTGCGATCGATGTTGTCAGCAAGAACATTATGACTTCCCATTAAACTAAAGATTGTTGCTGCTGTCAAAATAGCGGTTGAAAAAGAATAATATCTTTTTTTCATAGAAACCTCTCTTATATTTATAATATGATTACATTTTAATGTTTAACAAAATTCCAAAATAACATTCGTATCACTTTAACTATAATAAATAAAAATCCTTAAAAAGAGCCCAAGACATGCTTAACTCAGGCTCTGGTTTCATCATTTAAAGTGAAATCCTATAAGCTACTTGCTTATTCGCCAAATTCGCCTTTATAACTTGGGAAGGAAGCTGCTAGTGGATTATTCTGCTTAATACCTGCTAAAAATGGCAGTTTATTCCATTTATCTTTATAGCCCTCTTCTAACTCAGTTTTAAATTTCCAAACAAGTTTATAAGAAAAATAAGTATGTGAATGACGACCATAAGTATCAACTAAAACATGGGAAAATTTACCATCATTTTTTAGTTTGTAAAATTTATCTAAAGAATTACTCCATCCAGTATAACCAGGGAACTTATCAAATTCCTGATTAAAATTTGTCTGTTGGCTATTCCAATCATAATGCCATTGTGTATTATTTCGAGTTTCAGAACGAACTGTGCCATTCCAGTAATGATGCTCGTAAATTACTTGAGTAGGTGCCTTAACACCTTTAGGCAAGAAGACAGAGAAATCAGGATAAACCCACTTTTCTTGAGCAGAGTTAAAACTCACGACCCATTCTATACTTTTACCGTCATCAGATAATTTTTTTGTATAATCTACATAATTCGTTACATCATAATTACCTTGCCAATAAAGATGAACTTTACCTTCATGGTCAATATTATCATGAGCATAGACCGGATTATATGAACTAAATAGCATCAATCCCATAGTAGCTGCTAGTAACGAATTACGAATATATTTTTTATAATTTTTCATATTATGTAAAAACCTTTCTTTTTTTATACTAATATTATACACCAATAAAACTTATAAGTAAATATAAAATGACGTTTTTATTATAAAAAATAATAAATTAGACAAAAAGAAGAAAAATAGTTTTGTCATTAATAAACCATTACTGAACTCTGCTTTAGTAGGAAGACCTTTCCTTTATCCTTATCCATTTGATACATTTTCTGCTATGCAGCAACGTACACTAATGAATGACTTTTAAGTGTTACGTCTGTAAGCAACAGTAAAGACATGATTAACTCTTAAGTTTTCAATATAAGTGCACAATAAAAACTCATAAGATTTTCTAGTAAAATAGTTTTGAACAAACATCTTACGGAAGAAAACCCTATGAGCTATCATTATTCTACTATTAGAAGAGAGAAAACGTATTCTTATTTATCTAACTCAGAGACTAAGCTTATCTGAAATAGCGACCTTGCTCAACCGCCACTCATCTATTTTGCCTACAGTCTGAGATAACTAATACTAGTCTTCATCTTCCAAGGCTTCTTTACGTGCTTCTTGTTTTGCGCGCTCTTTTTGACCTTCTAAGTACGCATCACGATAGGCTTCTTGAAGATCGCGTGGTAGATCTGGAGACAAGGCCATGTCTCGTCCTGCAAGTCCGTCCCCAAAGCCTGCCTCATAGGCTTCTTCAAATTGAACGTCAACGCGATCTAGCTCTTCTGCCTCTTCATCTTCCAAGGCTTCTTTACGTGCTTCTTGTTTAGCGCGCTCTTTTTGACCTTCTAAGTACGCGTCACGATAGGCTTCTTGAAGATCGCGTGGTAGGTCTGGAGACAAGGCCATGTCTCGTCCTGCAAGTCCGTCCTCAAAGCCTGCCTCATAGGCTTCTTCAAATTGAACGTCAACGCGATCTAGCTCTTCTGCCTCTTCATCTTCCAAGGCTTCTTTACGTGCTTCTTGTTTAGCGCGCTCTTTTTGACCTTCTAAGTACGCGTCACGATAGGCTTCTTGAAGATCGCGTGGTAGGTCTGGTGACAAGGCCATGTCTCGTCCTGCAAGTCCGTCCCCAAAGCCTGCCTCATAGGCTTCTGACTTAGCTTTATCTTTTTGACCATAATCATAACCATAATCATAACCTAAAGTGTAATCATCTTCAGATTGCTTTGGTTTTCTTTCTTTATTATTCTTAGCATCATCGTACCCATCTTGACTGCCCTGAGCAAATTGAGAATGATGAGTTTCTTCCTCCCTATCTAAATAGGTTCCACTATCACTATTGGTTATCTGACTCTCTAAAAAACAGGTTTCAGCTAAAGTAACTTTACCTGTACACATTCCTGTAGCAAGTATCACCATTGCCCCGGCATACATCCAGTGCTTACCCGATTTCCATGTTCTAAATTTTCCTTTTAGTTTGTTCATTAAATTAACTATACCTCACTTTTTATATAATTATTTTTTGATTAGAAAACAATTATATATATACAAGCTCTTTTTTTGGGTATTTTTTTATTTTTTGAACAATCAATTATTTAAGATCACTTTCAGACTTTTCTATTTTCATGGGATTAAGGCTATGCCGCTCTTCATTCTAATATCAAACTAATATCAAACTAATATCAAAGTTGAAGAATCCACCACACGTATCGAGAATAGCTAGGGGTATTTAACCATATAGTGAACATTGCGGCATAGAGCCACAATCAAGACAATAATAAGGAAAGCAAGGAGCTTAAGCCTATTTAGGTAAATAACTTGATCTAGGAAAAAGCTCCCAACTGCTACCATCAGCAGGATAACCATGGCTATTTCCAAAATAGTCCACAAGGCAACAAGTGGTTTTCTCCTGAGTTTCTTGATAGAAATTACAGATTCCCTAAAGAATGATTTGTTCCAACTAACTCTTTAACATGGTCTCAATAGGATTGCCCCAAAAACGTCGAATTGTTCTTCCTGATGATTTAACCTTAATGAGGAAGAGAGTCTTTCTCCTCTAATTCAAGGAAGTTCTTCAAGCTTGAAAACCCTAGTGGTTACTTGCTATTTCACCTTGTTTATGGTATCATTTCACAGGTTGTAGGTGCTTGTTTTTTTAACATAGCAAGGCTGTCAAAGCTAAAGAGCTAACCAGTTAACCTACTTTTAACTTATCTCACATCATCCGAAAATGTCCTAGCAGATACTTGCTTAGTGATTAGTGATGCATTAGTAAAGGAATCAAACGAATGAATGACATTATGTCTGACTTTCAAAATAAGACCTGCTCTAAGAATAATTTTATTGTTGGGCCTTGTTCCATTGAATCTTATGATCAGATTAGATTATCAGCTGCCAGTGCCAAAAAACTTGGCTACAACTATTTTAGAGGAGGCGCCTATAAACCTAGGACATCTGCTGCCTCTTTTCAAGGCCTTGGCCTGCAAGGAATTCGTTACTTGCATGAGGTTTGTCAGGAATTTGGCTTACGATCGGTCAGCGAAATCATGTCCGAGCACCAATTAGAAGAAGCCTATGACTATCTGGATGTCATTCAGGTTGGTGCCCGCAACATGCAAAATTTTGAGTTTTTAAAAACCTTGTCACACATTGACAAACCGATTTTGTTTAAACGGGGCCTGATGGCTACTATCGAGGAATTCTTGGGGGCTCTTTCCTACTTACAAGATACTGGAAAATCCAATATTATCTTATGCGAGCGTGGTATTCGTGGCTACGATGTGGAAACCAGAAATATGCTTGATATTATGGCAGTTCCTATTATCCAACAAAAGACAGATTTACCGATTATTGTGGACGTCTCCCATTCGACAGGCAGACGAGATTTGCTCTTGCCTGCGTCCAAAGTAGCTAAAGCTGTCGGCGCCAATGGCATTATGATGGAGGTTCATCCTAATCCCGACCACGCGCTGTCAGACGCCGCCCAGCAAATTGATTACAAACAATTAGAAAAATTGGGGCAGGATCTTTGGCAAGATTAATCCCTGAACAGCACGACCTTATCTCTCTTGCCTAGTACTGACGAAAGGAATGCTTATGCCACAAACACTTCATGTCCATTCTCGAGTTAAGGATTACGATATCCTGTTTACCAATGATGTTTTAAAAACTTTGGCAGATTGCCTTGGTGAGCGCAAGCAGCGTAAACTCTTGTTTATTACCGATCAAACGGTCTATGACTTGTATCAGCCTCTCTTTGAGGACTTAAGTCAGCAGTACACTGCTTTTGTCCATATCTGTCCACCGGGAGGGCAATCTAAGTCTCTGGAACGTGCCAGTGCTATTTACGACCAGCTCATCGCTGAAAATTTCTCTAAAAGGGACATGATAATCACTATTGGTGGCGGTGTTATTGGAGATCTAGGTGGTTTTGTCGCTGCAACCTTTTACCGTGGTATTCCTTACATTCAAATTCCAACAACCTTACTTAGTCAGGTGGATAGCAGTATCGGGGGTAAAGTTGGAGTCCATTTTAAAGGTTTGACCAATATGATTGGCAGCATTTACCCTCCAGAAGTTATTCTCATTTCCACAACCTTCTTAAATACCCTTCCTCAACGTGAGTTTTCCTGCGGTATCAGTGAGATGCTCAAAATTGGTTTTATCCATGATAGACCACTTTTTCAGCAATTACTTGATTTTCAGAAAGAAAACAATGAGCAGGAATTTGAAGATCTCATTTACCAATCCATTTCCAATAAAAAACGGATTGTGGAGCAAGATGAATTTGAAAATGGCTTGCGCATGTCCTTAAACTTTGGTCACACCTTGGGTCATGCAATTGAGTCACTCTGTCATCATGATTTTTACCATCATGGTGAAGCGATTGCCATTGGTATGGTGATTGATGCTAAGCTAGCTGCTTCTAAAAAGCTCTTGCCAAAAGAGGACTTAAATAGCCTCGTTCAAGCTTTTGAACGTTACCAGTTACCAACAACACTTGAAAGAGCTGATGTCTCTGCGCAACCCCTCTTTGATGTCCTTAAAACAGATAAGAAGAATTCTGACCAGCATATTATCTTTATATTACCCACAGAAACTGGTTTTACCACCCTCGCCATTAACAAAGATGATCAAGCATTTGTTAACACTTTAGACTATTTACTTTGAACGATCAAACTGAACAGCTCCCTGTCAAATAGACAGGGAGCTGTTCAGTTATGCTACGATTAGTTGTCATGACTTAGGGAAATAATCTTCAAAAAGCAGGGCTTTGATAGCGCCGACTGGCATGTCTTGACCTGTGATTAATTTAAAGGCTTCTGCTCCTTGATAAAGCACCATGCCCAGCCCATTAATGACTTTTTGGGCGCCATGTTGACGGGCAAAGGCTAGTAACTTGGTTTCTACTGGGCTATAGACGATGTCAAAGACAACCAAGTCTGGGCGAATGAGCTCCGGCTCGGTAATCAAACTTAGATCTTCTAAAGGCTTCATTCCTACACTTGTAGCATCAATAAATAGATGAGATTCCCTGATGGCCTCCTTAAAGGCGGTCTGATTTCCCAAATCTTGAAGGCTTACTTTGGTCCTTGTTAGCTGGTTCAGTTTTGTCACAAGTTTTTGAACGCTACTCAGACGAGCAGCTTGTCGGTTAAACAAACGAACCTCTTTGGCGCCGTCAAAAGCTAGCTGGACAGCAATAGCTTTTCCTGCCCCACCGGCCCCTGCTAAGGTAACGATTTTGTTCTTCACCGACACCCCTTCGTCAGCCAAGGCTCTTACCGCTCCTATACCGTCTGTAATATGTCCCACGAGATGTCCTTTACCATCCTTATTGACAACCGTATTGACCGCACCGACCAGCTCAGCAGCTGGCGATAAGTCATCCAATAAGGGCAAAATAGCTTCCTTATTGGGCATAGACACATTGGAACCTCGGATTCCTAAGGCACGAATCCCTTGCACGGCATCTGCTAATTGCTCTGTCCCCACTTCAAAAGCAAGGTAGGCATAATCCAGCCCCAGTTTAGCATAGGCTTCGTTGTGCATTTTGGGAGACAAACTATGACGAATAGGAGTAGCAAGCAAAGAGACCAGCAGAGTGTGGCCTGATAAGCGTTCTGACATTTGGTAATTTCACCTTCCATTTCAACCTTTTAAAGGCGCCTTTCACATAATAAAGCACGCCTTTTTGTTTTTTATTATACCTTTTTTTACAGAATTCATCAGACTTGGTGCCAAAGAAGTTTTCTTCTACTTATGCCAAATCCCAAAGGCCAATTTGAATACTGTCTTCAGTTAAGTCAGGTCCTTCAATGACTTCAAGAGTCACTGCCAGATACAAAACAGTCAACATATCATCGAAGAAAATAACCTCTTCTAACTGACTCAAGTGGCTATCAGCTAGCATCAAGGTTTCTTGCTTAATAGAGCTCTGACTCCCATAGCTGATTGTCACGGACACACTAAGAGGGGTGCCTGTGTGATTTTGCAAGCTCATGGCTCCTATGGCTTGTACCGTATCATATTGGTAGCAATACGTTAGCTTTTGTTGACTTGTGGTAATCAGGGATTGCTTGGCGACTAAACTGAGATTCTGGTGCCGTCTTTTGCCTGCTTGTGCTAGGTTAAGCCTTGCCTCAACTGGCATTGATTGACCAAAACAAGAAACATAACCCGTGACAACAATAGGCTTGGTAAAGGTTTTCTCTTTTAGGCACCATGTCACTGGAAAAGCTTTTTTTACAAGAGAGCCTTGAGCATCTTTGACTTGGAGCCACTGAGGCAAGAAGATGTCGTCGCCTTTTTTAAAGTCAAATGCCTGAGGACAAACCTGCAAAGGCAGAGATAAATAGTGTTGGTAACTGGTGACAAGAATGTGCGGGGTCCCAACCTTATCTGCTTTCTGTTGGTCTTTTTTGTTCTCCAAATAGGAAAGGGATTGTGTGCTTTTTAGACGAGATTGACCAACTCCTTGTTGACTTGTCAGTCGGCGCTTTTTAAACTGATATTTCTCTAAAGGTAGTGTCAATACACGTTCTTGGGGGGCACGGTAGGCTACTTGTGTTTGAAAAACACTGCTAAGTTGCTGCGGCCCCTTTGCAGTGACCTTAATGCGTCCTGCCTCTCCAGTGAGGGCTAGAATGGCTAGTAATTTTCCTCCATATGCCTGACGCAGAAGCTCTTGATAAGGAGTGTGGTCAGCAGGATTACCGTTATCAAGAGCCAACAAACGGGCTGGTCCTTCTACCTGAACCTGTAGCCAATCTTGAGCATGGCTGACCAACTCACCTCGGCTATCCAAGAGTGATAAGTCCAAATAAAGCAATTCCTGAGGGGAGTCAATAGGTGGTTCAAAAGCTTGCCAAGATAGCTGCGCCACTGACCCATAAGTTCTAACTTGAGAACGTCCACTGGTTTTGGAAATATTTTTTCCAGAAATGTCATAGGCTACTGCCCTCAGCAACCCTTTTTGATAGGGCACTCGCCAAGTAAGGTAAAGGTTCTCATGAGGATTCTTAGCAGCGTCAGCTCCTTGGTAAAGTTGATAAGTATGCCCCGTTGGGGTGCTATGAGTCTGAAATGCCTTTGTCCCATAATCTGTTAAGTTGCCCTGCTCATCTTCAAACATCAGTTGAACACTAGCAGCATTGCTATAAACCACAACCTCCACCAATCCCTGCTCATCAAAACAGAGCTGTTCCTTCCGCCAGATTGGTAACAGGTGCAAGGTGGTCTGCCCCTGCGCCCACTGACTTTGGTAAAAATAATAGCTATCTTTTGGAAAACCTGCTGTGTCTAAAATACCAAAATAGGCATTTTTAGGAGAGGGCCAAAGACCTACAGCACCGCTGTCAATCTTATTCCAAGGCGTAGGCTCCCCTAAATAATCAAAGCCTGTCCAAACACATTCGCCAGCAACAAAATCACGGGTAATAGTATCATACCAAGCTTGGCTAGCAAAGGCACCCCAGTCAACCTTAGCATGATCATAGGAGGTCAAGTGGTAACTTGAGTCAAGAACTTTTTGTTTCTCTTTATAATAAGCCCTGCTAGTAATGGCTGAGGCTGTTTCAGAGCCATACAAAAGCCAGTCAGGGTGTTCCTCATGAAGCCTATCATAGTCTTCTCCATTAGCATAGTTTAACCCAATTAGTCCCTGAGGATGGTCTAATCGACTAAGAATCGTTGCCATTTGCAACACTTCCTCATGCCAACAGAAGTTAGGATCTTTTAATTTATTATCCCCAAAGGTAATGGGACGTGAGGTGTCAATAGCAGCAATCCATTGGCAAATTTGCCTTGTTATCTCTGGGTAATGACTGACATCGGCTGAAAAACCTTCCATCAATTCATTACCAATAGACCACATCAACACTGACGGGTCATTCTTTGCGGACCAGACCATGGCCTCAATACTATACTGGGCCCAACTCGTTTCAGGTGACCTCACTCTTTGGAGATAGCTTGCATTTTCAGTTCCTATAGCCTGATGAAAATAGTTTGAAAAGTCATTAACATTTCCATTTTTGGCATAGGTCCAAGTGTCAAAGGCTTCTTCAATCACAAAAAAACCAAGACGATTGGCTAATTGCCTAAGTTTGGGACTACTTGGGTTATGGGTGCTACGAATGGTATTAGCCCCCATGTCTTTCAACAGGACTAATTGTCTAGCTAAGGCATCTTCGTAAGCACAGGCTCCTAGACCTCCTTGGTCATGATGCAGACAGACCCCCTTTAATTTGACAGCTCTGCCGTTCACAAAAAGCCCCTGATTAGCCGTAAAAGCAAGCTGACGAAAACCAGTTTCAAGGGAAAAGCGATCAATGACCTGACCTTGATAGCAAAGAGTGAGTTCTAAATCGTAGAGTTGAGGATTATCTGGCGACCACAATTGGAGCTCTTCCAAAGTCAGTGTAAGGCCATACTGTTTTGATAAAGCCAATTCATCTAGAGATACTTCTGTCAGTTGATAAAGGAGCTTCCTGTTTTTGGAGTGATGTGATTGTTCCCATAAACAGAGACTCAGTTGGTAGTGAAAAGTCTGAATAGACTGATTAAGAGCAAAGCGTAAATCAACTTTCTTTTGTGTCTTCTCCTGCACAGCAGTATTAGCCAAGGTCAATGATACCTGGTCTGCCACAAAATGAAGCTGGGGAAGGACAGATAAACTCACTTCACGATAAAGACCACTACCTGAATACCAACGCGAACTTGGAACCTTGTTTTCAACCCGAACAGCGAGAAGATTTTCAGCCCCAACTCTTACAAACTGTGATATGTCATAGCTAAATTCCTGATAACCATTGAGGTGTTTGCCTACAAAGTGCCCATTAACATAGACCTCAGTTTCCATATAGGCCCCTTCAAAGGTGAGTTCGATAGGCCGACAACTCAAGCTATCATCTATCACAAAATAGTTGCGATACCAACCGACACCACCTAGTTTATAGGCACTTTCAGCCTCACCATTTCTTGTGTAAGGCTGCGTAAGACTGAAATCATGCGGTAAATTGATTTCCTGCCAGTCCGAATCATCAAAGGAAGGGTTCTGAGCACACGTCACATCTGACATAAGAAAACGCCAGCCTTGGTTAAATCGCTGCCTGCGCCCCTCTTGATAAAGATAGTGAAACTGATAGGTTCTGACTAACTTTCCTTGGCTAGCTTGTCTCATAAAAGTCTCCTGTTTGAAGTTACTGGTCGCCTTTAATGGCTTGGTAGTTATCCTTATAACGGTCTCGAAATTCTTTTGGCGATAAACCATTCAACTTTTTAAACATCTTGATAAAATAATGATTGGTATTATAGCCTGTTTCATAAGCAATTTCATTGATAGTTTTGTTGGTGTAAAGCAATAACTGCTGCGCTTTTTGAATTCTAACGTGATTTAGGTATTGGGCAAAACTGCGTTCGGTTTCGTTTTTAAAACATTGTCCTAAATAAACTCCATTGACATGTAACCTATCTGCGATAGCTTTAAGGGTCAACTCTTGATGGTATTCTTTGCGAATACAATCAATGGTTTCACTGACTAAGTCGGAGTAGCGTTTTTCAGGAGAATGACTCTGATTGGTGAGATCCAATACTTTTTTTAGCTCAGTCAAAATGCGATCAATGGATTGACTGTCATGAATGGTTTTTACCATGGACAGATAGGTCATTTTATCCAAAATTGGAAATTGACGGTAAATGTCAGAAAAGAGTAAAAAGGAAACGTGTTTGACATCCTCTGGTGAAAAATTCAAAGTCTTCATCTCATCAAAAATGGCTTCTAATTTAGACAAGATTGTAGGTTCGTCCCCTATCATCAACGCCTTGTTAAAGGCAAAAAACTGCAAACGAGACTCCGGAAGTTCAATTTTTTGACCCCCCTTTATTCTAGCCGATGACATTTTACTGTTGTAAAAAAGGCTCTTGCGCACCTGATTGTAGCTTTCATAAACATTTTCCCAATCATCAACTGTTTCCCCCAAAATGATTTGGTTAATGGTCCTTGCCAATCGGACTTGCAACTCATTGGTAAAAGCCTTGGCACGGCTGGCTTTCCCAAGTAAGACAGCTAGATAAAGCTTTTTGTCTTCCTCTTTTTTGAGGTAAAAAGGCTGTCCTTCTTGTTTAAAATAAGTGTCAATGGCTGTTTGCCACTCTTGACAGTCCAAATACAGCACTGTAAAACCAGTTAAAGCAGCTGCTGGCAATCCTTGACTTAATTGCTGAAATTCTTTCTCATTCAATTCATCTGTAAGCCAAAGGGTCAAAAGGCTGTCATGATAGGCTTCTTGACGCAGCGACTCTGCCTGTTGCGCATCCAATAAGTCCTTAAATTGTTTCATCTTAGCCTGTAATTCTGCCTTATCCACAGGTTTTAACAAATACCCCTTGGTCTCTAATTCCATAGCCTTTTGCACATAGGAAAATTCCTGATAGCCTGATAAAATCAAGGTTTGTAGCTGGGGGTGATAGGTTTTAGCTGCTTCAATTAAGTCCAAACCTGTCATTCCAGGCATATTGACATCTGAAATCATGACATCCACAGGGTTTTGAGCCAAATAAGAGAGAGCCTCCTTACCTGATTTTGCTGTTTGAACCACTTCAAATCCAAGTGCCTGCCAATCAATAATCATGGTGAGCCCTTGTAAAATCATGTATTCATCGTCAACTAATAGTACCTTATACATCAAGTGTCCTTTCTAATCCTAATTTGAATGATAAAGCCACCAGTTGACCCCCCTGCCATGGACCAAGAAACCCTATCTCGAAAATGATGGAAAAGACGGAGATAAACATTTTGCAAGCCAATAGAGCTATTGCCTGTTGTTTTTTGCTCTTGTAGGTTTTTTTCTAGAGCTAGCAAACGCTCTTGGCTAATCCCGCGTCCATTATCAAGAATCTGTATCAAGAAATGGTCTGTTTCATCCAAAGCCTTGATGCTCAAGGCATTATCGTGACGGTTATAATCAATGCCATGAACAAAATAATTTTCAACGAGAGGTTGAATGACAAATTTAGGAATTTCTATGTTAGCAAGACTTTCATCAATTTTGACATGGTAGGCAAAGCTATCTGGGTAACGCATTTGGTAGAGGTAAATGTATTTTTCACAAAAAGCCAATTCTTCTTTAAGAGTTGTCATCTTGTCCTGACTGATATTGTTACGCAGCAAACTAGCAAAAGCATAGATGACATCTGCCAGCTCTTCTTGTTGGCAACTAAGGGCGTACATCCGAATATATTCTAGGGTATTGTATAAAAAGTGAGGGTTTATTTGAGATTGCAGGGCTCTCATTTGGGCATTTCGCTGCTCCACCTCTAACACGTAAACCTCATCAATATAAGCTTTAATACTGGCCAACATCTGATTAATGGCTTCCGAAATATGGTACAATTCCAATTCCATATGGCTGTTGTCGATGGTTAAAGACAGGTCTCCTGCTGCAACCATTTCAATGGTATCTGTAATCTCAGAAACCTGCTTGATGTAATTTCGAAAAACTCTAAAGAGGAGTTGTAATAATAACCAAGCCAATAACAGTGAACAACAGCTGTACATTAAAACTGTTCGGACAGCTTCCAGTAACAAGTAAGACTTCTTGATGGCCACATAGGCAAGTAAGTCCCCTGAACGGTTGTATTGAATCTTATAGGCCTTATTAAGACTACTCAGATCGATTGCTTGTTCAGCCTTAATGGCCTGCCTCATATCTGCTTCCAAATGGGGGAATCCCTTGCCCCCTTGACAAAAAAGTTTACGGCCATAATAATCAAAGGCAAAACTAGCTAAATAATGATTTTCTTGCGGCCTTATGACAGTAGTTGGCTCATTAAAAGTCAGGTAAAGACGGCCAGTCACATCTCCTGACTCAGGGTTTCGAATAGAACGAACCAGAAAATTGCCTCTTAACTTATCTGGTTTGCCATACAGGAGACGCCCTGTCTTAATGGCCCTATCAGCGTACAGGTAAGCACTACTGTCATCTAGCAACAAGCTTATGGAAATCAAATCAGGGTACAAGTCAAAGAGTCGTCTCACCTCTTCTGAAAATAGGACCGTGTCTTTTCCTTTTTCCCAGTCTTCAAAAACTTTTGAAAAATACTGGTTTGGGGTTAACATCATGTATTGATAGAGGTTACGATAATCTTCTGAACGGCCAACCAACTGCTCTAAAACCCGTAGGGTAATATAATTTTGGGACTGCAACTTGCTTAAAGTATCCTCCAGTCGCATCTGCGCCTCAGTATCCACTCTTTTATACGTATTACTGATAGAATAACTGCTCAAGCCAATAGCTGCCAAAGTGAAAAAACTTACAATTAACAGGCTATATAATGTCATCAGCCGATTAATCAAAAAGCCTTGCTTAAAATAGTCGGTCACATACTTTCCCAACGTTTTAATGGTCATCAATCACTCCATCTACCAACTGACGATTGGATCTGGTCACAAGATCCAATAAAAAGACCAGAGCGCCAAAGCTTAAAAAAAGAAATAACCCCTTGTATTGCCATGTCACTAAGGCAGTTCCCAGTAAAACTGCAAACATCAGCAAAAAATCTTTAAAACTAAGGAAAACACTGATAAAGGCTAATTTGATGTTTTCCCACAACCGAATGGCATAAATAACCTCGTAAAAGGTCATGTAGCAATAGGTCATGCTCAACCAAATCATGGCTATCAAAATCAGAAATGAAATGATAAACCAAAAAAGGGATTGAAATTGCACCGCCCAATGCAAATTGGTACTTAAAAAAGCGAGACTAACTCCAAAAAGCCAAAAGCTGATGTTGGCTTGTTTAAAAGAGGACTTCCAAAGATGAAAAGCCCGTCTTAAGGAATAGTGTTTCTCCTCTTGACTAGTTTCTAAAAAGAGGGTGACAATAGTTTGCCAGGCAGGCCCCACCCCAAACATAATCAGTCCAGCTAAGGACAAAAGATGAAAAATGAGGGTCAGTTGAATCATTTTCCAAATTAGAAAACAGGCTTTTTCAATTCCATTCATAAGATCTTCCTCTTCTTACTAACAGTTACAAGACTAGTTTTAGCTACTTAGGCACTGTTCTTCTGACTAATAGATTAGACTCTCTTAATATAGCATAATTTGTAAACTTTGGGAAACCGCTTTAATCATTTAATCAAGCTAGCACTAACTCTGCTACTTGTCATTATTAGTCTCTTTTAACAAGCTACCTTTCAGATAAAAAGGGCCAAGGGTCACTCCCTCAGCCCTCAACTTATAATCAGGAAAACGGATTCCTTACTTGTCTTTAGCTACAAAATCGTCCAATTGTTTTTGAACTTCTTTTTGCACCTTGTCCCAACCAGCACCTTTGAGGTCTGCAAGAAGTTTTGGAAGGGCTTCGTCAGGATCCACTGTACCAGTATTGATACTTGCTTTATAACGGTTCATTACGTTTGAGATATTTGACAACTCAGTTTTGATAGATTTAGTATTA
Organism: Streptococcus canis; assembly: GCF_900636575.1. NCBI lineage: Bacteria > Bacillati > Bacillota > Bacilli > Lactobacillales > Streptococcaceae > Streptococcus > Streptococcus canis. The sequence continues at coordinate 1,139,195 of NZ_LR134293.1, read as the reverse complement.
ACCGTGAACCCAAGGATTGGAGATTCTTTAGCATCTTTAATCGATTGGTCACGTTTGGTAATCATATCATCTGTGATGGATTCTTGAGTATAAAGAATTTTGTTGTTACCAGTGTTCCAAGCACCCATGTGCATTTTTGGTTGGTAGCCATCAAGCAATTTGATTTTCTTGTCGCCTGTTTTTTCCCAAGCTTTGCCCTCAACACCGTAAACAAGGCCATTGAGTAATTCAGGATCACTATTAAGAAGAGAAAGGACTTCAACTGCTTTTTCCTTATTTTTAGACACGTTTGACACTACAAAGTTTGCCATTTGGGCTTGTGATGTGGTTTTTAACGGTTTAGTCAATGGCCGAGACACAATGTCTTTACCAGCAGCATTAGTCAAGATAGTATCGCCGTAGTCCATAGGACCTTGGGTTTCTTCACGCATGAACCAAGTGTTTCCTTCTAGAGGGTAGCCTTCTGTATTGGTCGCTGCATCTGTTGGAATCAAACCTTCTTGATACCATTTGTGCATCAAGCGGAGGTTATCTTTAAAGGATTCATCTTCATATTGATTAATGATGGTTGGCTTACCTTCATCAATTTTAACCGCGAACGGCTGATTTTTAGTCAATGGGTAATCGTAATCACCTGACATGCTAAAGACTTGACCAATGGCAAAAGCTGCTGTGTTTGGTTCTTTTTCGTGGAATTGTTTCAAGACATTTTCAGCCTCAGCATAGGAGTTGATATTTGAAATATCAAGGCCATATTTATCCACTAATTCTTTATTGAAAGACAACATTTGTTGGGCATAGACGTTGGCATCTACTGGGAAGGCATAAAGTTTGCCGTCAATCGTATTTCCTTTAATGTAGGCTGGGTCTAAGTTTTTATAAGTTTTCTTCGCATATTTTGGCATTAATGTTGTCAAATCAGCAAAGGCTCCTTTTTGAGCATTGACCACATAGTTATTGGCAAAAGCAATGTCGTAGTTTTCACCAGAGGCAATGATAGTACTCATTTTATCGTCCCAGTCGCCCCAACCAATGTACTGAAGGTCAACCGTTGCGCCTGTTTTTTCCTTGATACGCTTGTTAGCGATTGTCATCAATTCATCGAAGTTATCAGGTTTTTCACCTACTTGGTACATCAATAATTTGACATCACTGTCCTTCGATGCTGATTTGCTTCCGCAGGCTGCTAAACTAGATGCCGCAAGGACAGTCCCAGTCACACACACGATTTTTTGCCACTTTTTCATAAGTGAAGCCTCCTAAAAAATTTTTTCTTTTGTTACTAATGATTCGATAAGAGCTGGTCTTGTGACCAGTTTCTTAAGTCCTATTCCTTTACCCCACCAATGGTCAAACCACCGACAAAATATTTTTGGAAAAAAGGATACGTTAGGGCAATTGGTAAGGTTGCAATGACCACAATAGCCATGCGAACAGATTCTTTTGGCAAGGATGCTAGGCTATCTGCCATCTGTGCACTCATACCGGCATTTTGTGCCAAGGCCTGTAAGTTGCTCTGAATTTTCATTAACAAGTATTGCATTGGGTAAAGACTCTCACTTTGCACATACAACAAAGCATTGAACCAGTCATTCCAATAAGTCAAGGCAGAAAATAAACTGATGGTGGCAATCCCTGGAACAGCCAAGGGCAGAACAATTTTCATAAAAATCATCCATTCACTAGCCCCATCCATACGAGCTGATTCAATAATACTATCTGGAACCGTCTTTTTAAAGAAGGTTCTCATGACCAAAATGCCAAATGGCCCCAGAGCCATTGGTAAAATCAAAGCCCAAACCGTATCTTTCAATTGCAGTAAATTGCTGACCACCAAGTAATTGGCAACCAGCCCTGGTGCAAACAGCATGGTAATGAGAGCATAGACCGTGAAAAAGCGTCTATAAGGGAAATAAGGCCTTGAAATAGCATAAGCATAGGTTGAGGTCATGGTTGTGTTAATAAAGGTTCCCACCACTGTGATAAAAACAGATACCCCAAATGATTTCATAATCCTCTGTGACATGGCCCCTTGTAAAATATAATGGTAAGCGTCTGTGGACCAAGCTGTCGGAAAAAAACTATAACCATGGTTAATCAAGTAACTTTCATCTGTAAACGAAATAATAATCACAAAGATAAAAGGAATGATACAAGAGATGGCAAAAAGACCAATCAGAATATTAAAGATAGCATTGGTTTTTCGATCAAAAGTTCTAACATTAACCTTTTTGACTTTTTTCTTTTTCTCCATGTTTTCCTCCTAGAACAAGGCCGCATCGGGATCCATACGACGAACAATCGCATTGGTGGCTAACAAGATGCAAGTCCCGACGACCGACTGATACAAACTAGCAGCTGATGCCATCCCAATATCTCCCGTGGCGGTCAAGGCATTATAAACATAAGTGTCCAAAACACTGGTCACATCATAAAGAGGGCCTGAATTTTTTGGAATAACATAGAAGAGCCCAAAGTCCGACTTAAAGATACTACCAATATTAATAATCAATAAGATGGACATCATCGGCAATAATTGAGGAATGGTAATATTCTTAATCTGCTGCCACTTGTTAGCCCCGTCCACCATAGCAGCTTCATAGTAGGTATCTGAAATGCCTTTTACCGAAGCGTAATAGATAATACTGTTGTAACCTAGCCCCTTCCAGACACTCATGAAAAGTAAAATCAAAGGCCACCAAGTTGGATTGGAATACCATTTGATTGGGCTACTGCCACTGCCAACCAGAAGTTGATTAATAAAACCTTTATCAGTGTTTAAAAAGGCAGAAACAAAGTATTCAATAACAACCCAAGATAAGAAATAGGGCAGTAAGGACATGGTATGATAAACTTTAACAGTTTTCTTATTTCGCAATTCACTCATGATGATGGCAAATGCGATAGCAAAGAAAACATTGAACAGTAAAAAGATTACATTATAAGCAATGGTGTTTCTAGTAATCAGCCAGGCATCTTTGGAAGCAAAGAGGTATTTAAAATTATCTAAACCAACCCAAGGACTCTCTTTTAAACTCTCCATAAAGCCTCCGGCTGAATAATGGAAATCCTTAAAAGCAACGACATTGGCTAATACTGGAATGTAAAAGAAAAAAATGAACCAGATGAAACCTGGTAATACCATTAACAGCAGGGCTCGGTATTTAATCATATTTTTCCAAAAGGATGTCTTTTTGTTGGTTTGTTTGGTCATTTCCCAACCTCCCTTTGTGTTAATCAGGTTATGGTTACAGTATATCAAGCGCTTTCATTATCAACAAGCAACAAATTATAGGTATGATAACACAAATTATAGGTATGATAGCACAAAATATAGAATCTCTCAGAAAGCCTTTTTATTCTTTTGGAAATCTGTCATACTAAGGTTAGAAATAAGAGTTTATCTCATGCTAAAGGAGAATCCCTATGACCTTATTATGTCTTGATATGGGAGGTACCTCCCTCAAATTTGCCCTCTACCAAAATGGTCAACTGAGCCAACAAAGCAGTTTTCCTACTCCTGCTGATCTTGAAAGTTTCTATCAGTTGCTCGACCAAGAAGTTGCTCGCTACTCTGCTTACCATTTCTCAGGAATTGCCATCAGTTCACCTGGGGCAGTCAATAAAGAAAAGGGTATTATCGAAGGCGCCAGCGCTATTCCCTACATTCACCATTTTAAAATCCAAGAAGCCTTAGAGGAACGGCTACATTACCCTATTTCTATCGAAAACGATGCCAATTGTGCAGCCTTAGCTGAAGCTACCTTAGGGGCAGGAAAAGGCGCTAGTAGCCTAGCCATGCTTGTTTTGGGAACTGGAGTTGGAGGTAGCTTGGTCATTGATGGCAAGATTTACCATGGTGCTCATTTATTCGGCGGTGAATTTGGTTTTATGATTATGAATCCGCACATGCAAACCTTCAGTCAGTTAGGGACAGTGGTTAATATGGCCAAGCGGTATAGTGCAGCCGTCAATGATGGAAAAGCTTATACTGGCAAAGCTGTCCTTATGCTCGCAGAGCAAGGAGATCCCCTAGCACTTACAGAAAGGCAGATCTTTCTCCAAAGTTTAGCTATCGGTATTTTTAACATTCAACACGCCTTTGACCCTCAACTAATGTTAATCGGAGGCGGTGTTTCCCAAGCTGATTTTTTACTGCCAGCGATTGAAGCTGAACTAGACAAACTCTACCAAGCTGTCGAAATCACCAACCTTAGACCTCAACTAGCTATTTGTCACTTTAAAAACGAAGCCAATCTTCTGGGAGCTGCCATTGATTTTTACCAAGAACACAAGGAGAAATGACCCATGGACCATCTAGATTTTATTGACACGCGCTTTGGCACAGCCAGCCAATATGCCTTTTCACAGGGCAATTGCCTGCCCCTCACAGGTGTCCCTTTTGGAATGAATTATTTAGCTTTAGAAAACCAAGCAAACCGTGGTGCTTGGTGGTTTCATCCCGAGGATCACACTTTTGCTGGGATTCGACTGACCCATCAGCCCAGCCCCTGGATGGGTGATTTTGCTACCGTGACTTTGTTACCAGTTAGCGACCTTGTCAGCAAAGGCGATGTCTTCCACAATCAGAGTTCATATCGTCCAAAGGAAGCCCGTTTTCAGCCACACCTGCTAGAAGTTTTTAGCCAGAGACATCGCATTTTGAGCCGAGCAACAGCCTCCATGTACGGCTTTCATTGTGATTTTTCTTTTGAGAATGGCAGCGCAGGACTGATTATCCACAACCCTGGCAACAGTTTTTGGCAAGTGGAAGCTGATGGTAAAACCCTACTTGGCTGTGTTCAAAACGTTTCTGATTGCCATGACAAAGACCTTTGTATGTATGTTCATCTGCAATTTAGCAGCCCTGTCACCCACAAATACATTGGTGACCAATTGAAATCAGTTGCTTTAGACGATAAAACCAAAACCACTTTTACCTACTTCCAATTTGACGAAAGCCTCCGACACTTGGAAGTGACCGCCGCCACATCCTTTATCAGTTTTCAACAGGCTGCTCTCAATTGGCAAAGAGAATTTCCACAAGATTTTGAAACTTCCTTAGCCAATAACCGCGCCCAATGGACTAACTTTCTAAATCGCATCGAAGTTGAGGACAAAGATTTTGATAAGGTCAAGCTCTTCTACCAACACTTTTACCGAGCCCTGCTTTTCCCACAAAGGTGGTATGAGAATAATGACAACGGCGAAGCAATTCACTACAACACGCTCACCAAAACAGCCACTAAGGGTAAAGCTTACACCAACAACGGCTTTTGGGATACCTACAAATCCCTCTACCCCCTGCTATCCCTAATCGCTCCTGACACCTACGAGGATATCCTAGAAGGACTGCTGAGCAGTTACAAGGACACTGGTTTTCTACCTAAGTGGCTCTCTCCTGATGAAAGAGGACTGATGCCTGGTACCCTTGTGGATGCCGTCATTGCTGATGCTGCCGTTAAAGGCATTGGAGCCCAGTTGATGCCCGACCTGTTAGATGCCATGCTGGATACTGCCAATAAGCAAAGTGATAATCCCAAATTTGGTCGATTAGGAGCAGACGACTACCAAAAATTAGGCTATATTCCTAACCATTACCACGAAAGTGTCAACCAAACCCAAGATTATGCTTACAGTGATTTTTGCATTGGCCAAGTGGCTGGTACTTTAGGAAAGTCAGAGCTAGAGGCTAGCTACCATTTCCGCTCCCTTAACTATCGTCAGTTAATCGACAAAACCAATGGTTTTCTCAGAAGTAAAGACGCCAAAGGACAGTTTCGTCCAAACTTTGATCCTCTTAACTGGGGAGAAGATTATACCGAAGGCTCTAGCTATCAAAATAGCTTTGCTTGTTACCATGATATCTTAGGTTATATCCGATTAACCGGAGGTAAAACTTCCTTTGCTAAACGCTTGGAAACATTGTGTAATCAAGAGCCTCAATTTAAAGTTCATGCTTATGGCTTTGAAATTCATGAAATGAGTGAATTAGCGGCTCTAGATTTTGGACAGATAGCCATCTCCAACCAGCCAAGTTTCCATCTTCCCTATCTTTATCATTACATTGGTCAACCCCATTTTGGACAATTAATTCTTAAGAATCTGCTCAATCACGCCTTTACGCAAGAAGGTTATCCCGGTGATGAAGACAATGGCAGCATGAGCTCTTGGTATCTACTCAATAGCCTAGGAATTTATCCTGTTACTCCTGGAACAGGGCAATACCTGATTGGTATTCCAAACCTTGATAAGGCCTGCCTTCACCTTCCAAAAGGCAAGCAAATTGTTATTAATTGTAAGGGCAATGTTCCCCAGTACCAGTTTGTTACCAAGCTTGACTTCAATCACCACCCCTATCACAAGCTCTACCTGACCCATGATGATCTTGTGAAAGGTTGTCAACTTGACTTTCAACTAGGGCTAGTCCCTCCCCAAATCCATTATTGTTCTGCTGACCTTCCTTTTTCCCTAACAACTTAAATAAGCAAAATCCCCAATCAGTAACTCACTGAATGGGGACTCTTTTTTATGATTAGGGGCATTATTTCTTAACACGGATAAGACCCTAATAAACTCTAGAAAGTCAATAGTCGGTGCGTCACTTCAAAGACATCATCTACATACTTATCTGCTGATAGCTGTAAAAACAATCTCATAACCCTGACGCACACTAGCCATATCGGCTTTGGCAATGCCTTCCTTGGGACTTATCAGTGTCATCATGTCTAACACCGCCAATATCTTAGGTAGCGACCTTTCGCATGACAACTATAAAGAGCTAGATCAGGACACTTCTTTTCTTTTTACTGAACCATTTTGTTGAAGGAGATGTTGTTTAACCTTCCGATCCAAAATAGCTAGTAGTGTCAAGAATAAAATGAGGTAGAAGATGACGATAATCTGACGTAAGGTCGTTGATGTCATGCCAAACCAGTTTAACGACGACAAATCAATCCCGTGAAGAAGCAGATAGTAAAGAAACATCGAGCCATTAGTGACTAACAGCAACCTATCAGCTATCACTGATTTAAGATTTTGATGCCAGCTTGAAAAATCATAATGGTAAAGTTTGACAAAGAAGTAAGCCAAAAAAATACTAAAACAAAGAAAAACATACGATAAGAAGGTATTTTGGCTGATCACTGTAAAAGGTAAACCAAATAAAGGAGCGATAAAGAAAACTATAAATTGCTTGATAAGACTTGTAACCACCATTGGAAAAAGACCATAAAAAACCAAAAGACTGGGCTTTATCGGCCTGCCGTAATACAAAGCTATCAGCACAAAGAAAAGAAGTTCTTCCATCATAACCACTTCAACTGTAAAATAATCTGGTAAAAAGGTCCAGACAACAACTTGAAAGAGTACTATGGCAAGTCCCAAGTAAAAGATTTTTTTGAAACGAAACGGGATTGCGCTAATAAAGCTAAAAAGCTTTAACATTAACATAATCTCAATAATATCCAAAAATACAAAGCCTAAAAATTGAAGAAACTCTTCTAGCATCTATCTTCCTCCTTTGTGTTCAAGTCGTTCCATCACTTCTAATACCTCTTTCAATGCCAAATGAAATAACAAACAAGTCGAGCCAGCTTTAAGATAAGTTTATTAAGATCGTCAAGCTATCTCAGATTGACTACAACATCACGATAACATTGCACCAATTGCGGTTTCAACTGACAAATCTCTGAAATAATCGCATAAAATGTCATTCTATCTTTTTCTGTATATAAAATCAACTGATAGATGTTTCAAAAAGAAGAAACCGGTTAAAAGAATCCTATGATGGTCTATGTTTGGAGGTATAAATAAAATCTTCTAAAGAGCTGTCCACTTTAGCCAGAACATGAGTCATAGCGGTGTGCAGGCGGCCTTTAATAGCAATAGCCAAGAAAAAAACCTGATATGATAGCTCCCCTTTTCCTTAATCACTTCTAACAAAGGATCAGGCTTGCTAAAAAGAGAGATTGTAGAACCCTTGTCACCTTTCTTTGCCAACAAACAATGCCAAATGATTTTCGGCCATGCTTGAATGAATATAGACTTCTCCTTTACTAAGGACTAACATGCCTTGGCAGAAGCCCAACAGTCAGCTATCTTTTTCTTAATGATAACTTTTTAGTTTAATCATATTCTCTATTTTATCATAAGTCCCTTCATTACAACAACTAAATCATGAGAGCTTTTAGCTAATCCCCTCCTAACTTCTTCCCCAATCTCGTTTTGACGACAAGGTAAAAAGAGTAAGGTCAAATCCTGCTCAACAGCGAGTTCAATTCCTTACTCCATCAGTCATATCATTCTATTTGAGAAAGCCTACTGGCGTACTGGCGCAGGCTACCGAAAAAGCTTCAATGCTAAGGACCATGAGGACAAACGAAGCGTCCCTAGACTCCTTTTAATTAAACCAAGCGGTTGTGAGTAGCTACTTCCTTAAACCAATAAGCTGAAGCTTTGGGACGTCGGACTTGGGTATGGATATTATTTTCCACAAGGCCATAGCGGTTTTTATAGGCATTGAGCCAAGACCAACAGTCAATAGGGGTCCATACATGGTAACCAAAACAATTAGAGCCAGCTTCTATTCCTTTGTGGAGATAAGTTAAATGTTCTTTCAAAAATTGAATGCGGTAATCATCTTGAATCTGACCATTTTTATCCCGATAACGGTCTTCTCCTGAAATACCCACCCCATTTTCAGATAAGAACCAAGGAATATTCCCATAATGGTCTCGCATCTTGATAGCAATATCATAGACAGCCTCGGGATAAATTTCCCAGCCCTTATCCACATTCATACGACGACCAGGCATCAAGTAAGCATCGTAATACCATTCTGGACTCCAAGAAGGGCTAATCACTGGAATAACATCAGGAGCCTTCACGCGCTTAGGCTGGTAAAAATTCAATCCCAAGTAATCCACCCGATTGTCAGCAATAAGAGACAATTCTTCTGGCGTTGATTGCCACAAAACCCCATCTTGTTTCAGTACCGCAACCAATTCTTCTGGGAATTTCCCATGAACAGCCGCAGCCATAAACAAGTCATTATTCCAAAGCTCTGCAAAATGCGCAGCAGCCATGTCCGCCTCTGACTGGCTAGCTGGGTAGGCTGGCGTCAGGTTGAGAATGGTTCCAATACGGCCATTACTAAACTCTGTTTGACCTTGTCTGTATGCTTGAATAACCTTGGCTGTGGCTAGAACTAGATTATAGGCGACCTGTACTGCTTTTTTCCCATCCACGATAGCTGGGTAATGAAATTGCATTAAATAAGAGCCTTCCACAACGACCATAGGTTCATTGTGGACAAACCAATCCTTGACCCGATCACCAAATTGTTCAAAACAAACCTTAGCAAAGGCGACAAATAAGTCCACAACACGTTTGGATTCCCAGCCACCATAGGCTTGATAGAGGGCAATTGGCAGGTCAAAATGATGCAAATTGATCACAGGGCGAATACCGTTGGCCAAACAAGCATTGATTACTCGGTTATAATAAGCAAGGCCATCAGGATTAATGGTAGCCTGCTCAAAATCATCTATCAAACGTGTCCACTGAATTGAGGTACGGTAGGAATTGTGCCCTAGTGAAGCTAACAAGGCCAAATCTGACTCAATCTGATGATAGGCATCCGAAGCGGTATCAGGTCCCACGTCATCATAAAACAAGCTAGGCTCTTGCTCATACCAATAATCAAAGAGATTACGGTGCTGTTTAGCAAAACGCCCTTCACTTTGAGGACCTGAAGTGGCTCCTCCCCACCAAAACTCTTTTGGAAATGCTAACATATCATTCCTTTCTAGCCACTAGCGGTTAAGCATAATCTTCAGGTCTTGCTTGAGTAACCAGACCTTGATTAGCTATTGCTTGATCTTGTTTTTGACAGTAAATACGATAATAGCGACTTGGAATGTCACTTCCAATACGGTGTTTATCTTCTTGTAAATCCGCATAGAGTGTTTCCAAATGAGGTTTCTGCTCTAAAATGGCCTGCCAAAGTACCTGATCCTTTTCCACCCGTTCAAACCAAGGAGCAATCGCTTGTTGAAAGGCTGGCTTATCTAGCTTTTTCAACGTATTGACAAGTTCTACCAATTCAGCTACCCAAGCCGATAAAGTTGGTACATCGTTAGCTACTAGGGCTTCTTCCACTTCAAAAGGAAGATCCCTGTGCAAATGCCGGTTGCCATTATGCCAAGCAAATGCTTGTAAAGCCAGGGCTAATTCAGCATCTCCTGCATAGTCTGTCAACGTTTCTAGCCAAGAATGACTAGGCTGATAACGATTAGCATCCCACAGATAATGGCTCATATCTGTCAAGGTCAGCTTAGATAATTCCCAGCTAATCATTGGATTAGAGACAATCCCCTTGACCTGATAGTCTGACTGGCATAAAAATGGTGAGCGATTCGCAAATGGGGTTAAAAAGAGCCGCTCTGGATCCTTTTGATAATCATTAACAGGAATATTATCCCAAATAATGATGGGCCGGTGGTAAATCGCTGCCATGGTTTCAATATCTATCTGCGAAATTTGACTAGCTAGCGTACTTGGACCTGTCCAGAAAAAAGCAACTTCTTTAGGAATCCTTTCTGACAGTTCTTGCAAATAGATAGAATCATGATGATTATCGTATTCTGTCGGACAAACCACCAATTCTGGTGCAGCATGTTGCTGGTTTAAAAAGTGGTAAACCTGTGTTGCCAAGTGGGCTTGGGCATAGGCAGTTTTTTTGAAACGTCTTTCTACCGCGTCCACAATCTGATAGTCAATGTCATCTAGCAACAGCCCAAAACGGCAGATACCTAACTCTAGAAGTTGTTGCAATTTTTGATAAAGTAATTGGTAATCTTCTTCCTTGGTATAGTCAAAATCAAGTCCTGGACTAATCATGTACCAAAAATCAATCCCTTCTTCCTTGGCTACTGCAAGTAGCTCTCTGAAATAAGCAATCCAATCATCAGGATACAGGTCTCGCCACTGTTTGCGTTGGTAATCATCATCTTTTGGCGCATACATATAAGTATTCATGCTTTTATTCCCAATAAAACGTAGACAGTCGATCCGCTCCTCTCGTGTCCAAGGTTTTCCATAAAATCCCTCAATCACTCCACGCATAGCAAATGAAGGGCTGTGCTTGACAGAGACAATCGGCAAATAAAGTTTGCCGCCTTTGAAGGTCATGACTTTGAGTAAAGCTTCTTGGGCGTAGCGAAATCCCCTGAGATTTTGGCTTTCAATGGTGATTTCCTTATCCTCTGAAACTTTCAGGGTAAAGGCATCCTTATCCAGCTGACGGTTAAAGAGGTGTTTAAAGGTCAACTCTGCTTGCCCTTCTTCCACCCACTGAAAACAGGCTGACCTTGTCAATTCTGCCAGCAGGGCTTTTTGATTCTCAAAACGAAAAAAACGGCCCACAAATCGACAAGTCAAAGGCGTGTCAAAGATGAGGTAGTCTCCTCTTGTAATGACTTCTTGATAGCCTTTTAAAGCGTGATAAATGATCATTCTTATTCTCCTTCATCTGAGCCAAAAGCTCGTGATATTAATTTCTTTTAGTGACTACTTTCTCTGATAAACACTTGAACAGGCAACTGGCAAGATACCACTGCTAGGTCTGGCTCATGAATACTCTGCAGCAAGAGCCTAGCTGCTTCTTGCCCCATTTGGTAAAAGTCTTGAGCCGCTGTGCTTAATTTGGGAGTCAATAAACGAGAGGCTTGGCTATTATCAAAGCCAACAATGGCGACTTTATCAGGAATTGATAAGCCAACCTGTGTGATTTTTTGAATCAGTTGAATAGCCAACCAATCATTTTCCACCACAAGTCCTGTTTTAGTGGCTGGTGTTTCCAATAAGGCTTCCACCAGACGATTCAGGTAAGCATCCGATGTTTCAGTCTCTGTTTTAGGAAAATAATGGGGTTTCAGAGACGCTTCTGCCATGGCTTCCAAATAACCTAAATAACGGTCTCTAACAGACGATACTTCTCCAAAAGAACCTGTTGCTACAAACCTAATCTGATCACATGCTTGCTCAATCAAGTGTTGCGTCAATTGATAGGCACCGCCTTTATTATCCGCCACAACAGCTGGAAACTGAAACAGCTCTAAAGATTTATCCAGCAAAACTAGAGGAATGTGATGGTTATCACAATAAAAGAGTAAATCAATACTATGATTGACATCTTCAGGATAATAAATAACCCCGGCATAACCGGACAATTCTTCCAAATGAACTGTACTGGCTAGTTGCACCATCAACCGATAACCTTTTTCAGCAATATAAGTCATGATGCCCTTGGCATAATCACCCAATTCATAATCTGAAGCAAAAGGAAGAATCAACAGCAAATCCTTATTCTTTTCAGGAGACTTCACTTGCTTTTCAGCTACGAAACTTCCTTTTCCACGGCTTCTCGTGATTAGGCCTTCTTGCTCCAGTTCTACAAGTGCTCGCTTAGAAGTGATGCGGCTTACCAAAAATTGTTCTGACAATTCCTTTTCGGTGGGTAAGCGATCACCAATTCGCAAGCGACCTGATTCTATTTGTTCTTTTATAAAATGATATATCTTTTTATACAATAATTCTGTCATTCTTTACTCCTGTCATTAGTATAGCATGTCCAAAAAGAGTTGTAAACCTTTTCAAAAACTTATAGACAAAGTTTAACTTATCGTTTATAATGAAACAAAAGATAAATGATATATCATTTCGGAGGATATGACATGACAAGACCAATTCCAGCTAGTGTCAGCCAGTTTATAGCCAAGGTGGAAAGCCTTTGTGGAGACCAACATGCTGACTGGGCTCTTAATTTTAAAACAAGCTTTGCCAATACTCTGGAGACAACTTTAAAAACCGACAAGGACGGTACTAGTTTTCTCCTAACTGGCGATATTCCTGCCATGTGGTTACGTGATTCCACTGCGCAAATGAAACCTTACCTATTTCTAGCCAAGGAAGATGAGGAAATTAGAAAGATTATTGCTGGTTTGGTCAAACGCCAATTCCGCTACATTTGTATCGATCCCTATGCCAATGCCTTCAACGAGGAAGCTAATGGAAAAGGACACCAAACCGACCACACTCAAATGAATCCTTGGATTTGGGAACGCAAATATGAGATTGATTCCCTTTGCTACCCTATTCAGCTAGCCTACCTGCTCTATCGTGAAACAGGAAGTACTGATCATTTTAATAAAGATTTTCATCGTGGGGTAGAACTCATTCTTGACCTATGGACAGTTGAACAAGACCACACCCAGTCTCCTTACTTATTTGAACGAGATACTTGGCGCAAAGAAGATACCCTAACACATAAGGGAAAAGGAAATCCTGTCGCACCAACTGGGATGACTTGGTCAGGCTTTAGACCAAGTGATGATGCTTGTCAATATGGTTACCTCATTCCTTCAAATATGTTTGCAGTGGTTGTGCTTTCTTACCTTGAAACCTTATATAGCAACCTTTTTCACAATAAACAAGTGGCTCATCGTGCTAAAATCCTGAAAGAAGCTATTCAATCAGGTATTGCCAACCATGCCCTTGTTCAAAATAGCAAGGGAGAAACCATTTACGCTTACGAAGTGGATGGCCTGGGACATTTTTCCATCATGGATGATGCTAATATTCCAAGTCTCCTCGCTGCGCCTTACCTTGGTTTTTGCGCTAAAGATGACCCTATTTACCTAGCAACACGCCGTACTATTCTCAGTCAAGAAAACCCTTATTATTACCAGGGAAGTGCCGCAGCAGGCATCGGTTCCTCCCACACACCAGACAATTATATTTGGCATATTGCCCTTGCCTTACAAGGATTGACCGCTCTTGACCAAGACAGTAAAAAAGAGATGCTTGATTTGCTTGTAGCAACAGACGCCGGTACCCACTTAATGCACGAGGGCTTTGATGTCAACAATCCTTATCAGTATACCCGTGAGTGGTTCTCTTGGGCCAACATGATGTTCTGTGAATTACTTCTTGACTATCTCGGCTTTAGTATTGCCCCTTAGAAAGCGAGGCCTTTATGGCAACTAAAAAAGTACACATTATTTCACACAGTCATTGGGATCGCGAGTGGTATATGGCCTATGAGCAACACCACATGCGTCTGATTAACTTAATAGATGACCTGTTAGAGCTTTTTCAAACAGACCCTGATTTTCATAGCTTTCATTTAGATGGACAAACCATTATCCTAGATGATTATTTACAAGTGCGCCCTGAACGTGAAGCTGACATTAGACAAGCCATTGCTGATGGCAAACTCCGTATCGGTCCCTTCTATATCTTACAGGACGATTTTTTGACTAGCAGCGAATCCAATGTGCGCAACATGCTTATTGGCAAAGAAGACTGTGACAAATGGGGAGCTAGTGTCCCACTTGGCTATTTTCCAGATACCTTTGGAAATATGGGACAAACACCACAATTGATGTCAAAAGCTGACCTACATGCTGCTGCCTTTGGTCGTGGCATTCGTCCAACTGGATTTAACAATCAAGTGGATACCAGTGAAAAATACAGCTCCCAATTCTCTGAAATCAGCTGGCATGGACCAGACGACAGTCATATTCTTGGCCTCCTCTTCGCCAACTGGTACAGCAATGGCAACGAGATTCCAACAACAGAGACTGAGGCACGGATTTTCTGGGATCAAAAATTAGCTGACGCCGAACGCTTTGCCTCAACCAAGCACCTTCTCATGATGAATGGCGTAGACCATCAACCCGTACAACTTGATGTCACCAAGGCAATCGCCTTAGCCAACCAACTCTATCCTGACTACGAATTTGTGCATTCCTGCTTTGAAGATTACTTGGCTGATCTTGCAAATGATTTACCAGAAAACCTCTCAACTGTTCAAGGAGAAATTACTAGCCAAGAAACCGATGGCTGGTACACTCTTGCCAATACAGCCTCTTCTCGTATTTACCTCAAACAAGCCAATACCAGAGTCTCTCGCCAACTCGAAAATATTACTGAACCCTTAGCAGCAATGGCTTATGATGTAACAAGTACCTACCCTCATGACCAACTGCGTTACGCTTGGAAAACTCTGATGCAAAATCACCCTCATGATTCTATCTGTGGGTGTAGTGTCGATAGTGTTCATCAAGAAATGATGACGCGCTTTGAAAAAGCTCACCAAGTTGGTCATTATTTAGCCGAGAAAGCTGTCAAGCAACTTGCTGATGCCATTGATACCAGTGACTTTCCAACAGATAGCCAGCCCTTTCTCTTATTTAATACCAGTGGTCACACAAAAACAAGGGTTACCGAAATCAGCCTAACTTGGAAAAAATACCATTTTGGCCAACGTTTCCCTAAAGATGTTTACCAAGAAGCTGAGGATTACTTAGCAGGACTTTCTCAATCTTTCCACGTCATTGACACTAGCGGACAAGTGATACCCGAAGCAGAAATCCTTGAGACATGCATTGCCTTTGACTACGATTTGCCAGAGCGAACCTTCCGAGAACCTTATTTTGCCATCAAGGTCACTTTACGCCTACCAGTCACCCTTCCAGCCATGTCTTGGAAAGCCTTGGCATTACAACTAGGAGATGGCGCAACACCTTCTCAAACAATACCAGCCCCACTCTATAATGATAATAATAAGTGTCTCGAAAATGATTTTCTAAAAGTCATGATACAATCTGATGGGCGTTTAACCATCACGGACAAAGAATCTGGTCTTACCTATCAAGACCTGTTACGCTTTGAAGACTGTGGTGATATCGGCAATGAATACATTTCTCGCCAACCAAATCACGAACAGCCCTTTTATGCGGACCAGGGCACAACTTGTCTAGCCATCCTCAGCAATACTGCCCAGTTAGCAGAAATCGAAATAAGTCAAACCTTTGCCATTCCTGTCTCCGCTGATGACCGCTTACGGGCTGAGATGGAGGCTGTCATTGACATCACAGAACGCCAAGCAGGACGCTCACAAAAAAAGGCTGAGCTAACCTTAAAAACCCTTATCCGTATGGAGAAAGAGAACCCTCGTCTTCAATTTACCACAAGTTTTGATAATCAAATGACTAATCATCGCTTGCGTGTCTTGTTCCCAACTCACCTTAAAACAGACCAGCATCTTGCTGACAGCATTTTTGAAACTGTGGAACGCCCAAATCAACCACACGCTACCTTTTGGAAGAATCCAAGTAACCCACAACACCAAGAATGCTTTGTGAGTCTCTTTGATGGTGAAAATGGAGTCACTATTGGTAACTACGGTCTCAACGAATACGAGATTTTACCAGATACCAATACCATCGCCATCACTCTCCTACGTTCTATTGGTGAAATGGGCGACTGGGGTTATTTCCCTACTCCTGAAGCCCAATGCCTCGGCCAGCACAGCCTTTCTTATAGTTTTGAAAGCATCACTAAGCAAACACAATTTGCTAGCTACTGGCGGGCTCAGGAAGGACAAGTTCCTGTTATTGCCACACAAACAGACCAACACGAGGGACGATTAGCCGCAGAATATAGTTATCTGACAGGTACAAACGACCAAGTTGCCCTCACAGCCTTTAAACGTCGCCTATCTGATAATGCCCTCATCACGCGTTGTTATAACCTCTCAAACCATAAAGCTTGTGACTTTAGCCTAAACCTGCCAAACCACAAAGCCAAGGTCACTAATTTGTTAGAAAAAGATAGCAACCAAACCTTGCCCAACCAGCTTGGAAAAGCTGACATCCTAACCTTAGCCTGGCAGAAAGAATAAGCCATTGGCACTAGCAACAAATCAATACATTTAAAAAGAGGCCGTTTGTCCAGCCTCTTTTCATCCCTATACAAGTTATGGTAACTTACTTTATCGTAAGTATTTCGTTTATCCTATCCTCCCTTATAATTATTGTTGAAACCTATTATCAATTGTACTGGTATCAATTTTAAAAAAACATAAGAATAAGCCAAAAGACAACTAACAGCTTTATCCCCTGATGATAACTCGCCATCTCAGTATTTGTCTTATCCACAAAAACACGAGAACACTGATAACAATGTTCTCGTTTACTTTGAGTTATCTAACTTTTTTAATCCTCCAAGACTAACTAAGACAAAATACTTGAAAAACAACATAAAATCAAGGATTCTCAGCATTCCTTCCTTTGTAGCTTCACTACAGCCTCGGTTCTTGCCGTATGAGGGAACATATCAACCGACTGGATGTAAACCACTTCATACACCTTAACTAGAGAAACCAAGTCGCGGGCTAAGGTGGATGTATTACAAGACACGTAAACCATCTGCTCTGGTTGGTAATGAAGAATCGTTTTTAATAATTTATCATCTAAACCAGTTCTTGGCGGATCGACAATGATAGCATCGGCCCGATAACCTTGTTTATACCATTTGGGAATAATATCCTCTGCCTTCCCTGCCTCATAGTAAGTATTGTCAAAGCCCATGGCCTTGGCATTTTTCTGTGCATCCTCAATCGCTTCTGGAATAATATCCATGCCACGAACAGACTTGACCTTACCTGCAAAAGCGAAACCAATTGAGCCAACGCCACAATAGGCATCGATAATGTGATCTGTACCCCCTACATCCAAAGCTTTAACCACCTCGCCATACAAAACCTCTGTCTGCTCCGGATTAAGCTGGTAAAAAGCTCTCGGTGACAACGCAAATCCATAATCCAAAACTACTTCATGGATTGCCTCTTGACCCCATAGAATTTCAGTTTCGTCCCCATAAATCTCACTCGATTTAGAGCGATTAATATTCAAAGCCACCGTCTTAATTTGAGGAAAAGCCTTGGTCAATTCTCCAATGAGTCCCGCCAAACTAATTTCCTTACTACTCACAATAATAATCTGCACCTGCTCACTAGCCTGTGCTTTCCGAACCATTACCGTCCGAATACCAGCAATGTTTCGCTCATTGTAAACAGGCAACTTGTACCTATCCACTAACTGTGTGATACGATTAATAATCTCTTGTGTCAATGTATCCTGTACCAAACAATGATTAATAGGAACCAAACGGTGACTACCTTGAGAAAAGAGACCAGCTTTGACCGATCCTCCAAATGACCTTAACTGAAACTGTAACTTTGCTCTATAGTGATCTGGCTTTTTCATCCCCTTGGTAGGCTTAATATTAAATCGCTCATAACCGGCTGGTTTGAATTTTTTAAGAGCTTGCCTAATCACATCATCTTTAAAATCTAGCTGTTTAGGATAGGCTAGATGCATAATTTGGCATCCGCCACAAGTTTCATAAATAGGACAAGCTGGTTTGACACGATGCTTGGAAACCTTGTTTACCGTTAACAGCTTGGCCTCTGCAAAATTTCGCTTGACCGCAATGACTTGGCAAAAAACATCCTCTCCCTTTAAAGCACCAGGGACAAATACCAAGGTTTTCTGATAAAAACCAATGCCTTCACCATTGATTCCCATCCGCTTAATTTTTAAAGGAATCTTCTGTTTAACCTTTACAACCATCTCTTCCCCTTACTTCCTCTACTATCCTAATCTCATCACCAAAAACAGCTACAAGCAATACTTTTTTAGCAGTATTTCCGTCTTCTATTCTACCATTTTTGCTATAATGTAGATATGAAAATCACTAAAATCGAAAAGAAAAAACGCCTTTACTTTATCGAATTGGACAATAATCATTCCTTTTATGTGACAGAAGATACCATTGTTCGCTTTATGCTGAGTAAAGATAACGTCCTTGACAATAATCAACTTGAAGACATCAAACATTTTGACCAACTGTCCTACGGCAAAAATCTGGCCCTTTATTTTCTCTCCTTCCAGCAACGCAGCAAAAATCAAGTCACTGATTACCTGCGTAAACACGACATTGACGAAAACATCATTCCGGACATCATTCACCATCTCCAACAAGAACAATGGATAGATGATGCCAAATTGGTTGACACCTATATCCGTCAAAATCAGTTAAATGGTGATAAAGGTCCTCAAGTTTTAAAACAAAAACTATTACAAAAAGGCATAGCAAGCCAAGCTATTGACCCCATCTTATCCCAAACAGACTTTAACCAACTCGCTCAAAAAGTAAGTCAAAAACTCTTTAACAAATACCAAGGAAAACTTCCTCCCAAAGCCTTAAAAGATAAAATGATCCAATCCCTATTAACCAAAGGTTTCTCCTACGACCTCGCCAAAAACAGTCTACAACAGTTCCATTTTAAACAAGATGACCAGCAGACTGAAGACCTACTCGACAAAGAATTAGACAAGCAATACCGTAAACTCAGTCGCAAATATGATGGCTATACCCTCAAACAAAAACTTTTCCAGTCTCTCTACCGAAAAGGCTATGACAGCGACGATATCAATAGCAAATTAAGAGATTATCTCTAAGCTTGGTAAAATCAAGTGATTTTTTCACACATTTATGATAGACTATAAGGGATAAGTTTAATTGTAGAAAGTTGGTAAGGCATGAAATTACCTAAAGAAGGCGACTTTATTACAATTCAAAGTTATAAGCATGATGGTAGATTGCACCGCACCTGGCGCGATACTATGGTACTAAAAACAACTGAAAATGCCCTTATTGGAGTTAATGATCACACTCTTGTTACAGAAAGTGATGGCAGACGATGGGTCACTCGCGAACCTGCAATCGTTTATTTTCATAAAAAATATTGGTTCAACATCATAGCCATGATTCGAGATAATGGTGTCTCCTATTACTGTAACTTAGCTAGTCCATACACTATGGACACCGAAGCCCTCAAATACATTGATTACGATTTGGATGTCAAAGTCTTTGCGGATGGTGAAAAGCGATTACTTGATGTTGATGAATACGAGATTCATAAAAGAGAAATGCAGTATTCAGCTGATATGGACTTTATCCTAAAAGAAAATGTCAAAATATTAGTTGACTGGATTAATCATGAAAAAGGACCATTTTCCAAGGCCTATATCACTATTTGGTACAAACGTTATCTTGAACTGAAGAATCGTTAATAGTTGTCTGGCACTCCCTTGGAGTGCTTTATTACTAGAGAGGAAATATCCCTATGGCATTCCAAAAAGCAAAAGAACGCTACGCCAGCTTTGGTGTAGCCACCAGCCTCCCCCCAGAATTAATTGATACCTTTTGGGAAATCATTGATCACTACCTAAAAGGTGTCTTCCCACTAAACAATCTTCTTGTCTTCAAGCTCATCAAAAATAAACAATACCTTTCCTACGAATACATTGATCGTAAACGAGGATTACGTATCGTTTTTGATTACAAGGCTAGCTTTGATCCCTTCTACCCAAAAACAATTTACGTCGTTGACAACTCAGGCATTGAAACTATCTTGCTGCCGCACGAAATCAATTAAAAATATGCTAAACTTACCCGTGGTGCTAGATAATCTCAAACTACAATAAAAAGCCCCAAAGGACTATACTGTAAGTGCCTAACAAACAGGAGGTTAGTCCCAATGAGCCACTTACAGTATACCGCTAAATCTCATCACTTACAATGGAATAGCCATCAATTATCAAGTATTTGCTCTAAATTTTATCAAGACTATTGTCCTGAGCCATTAAAAAATCGACACAATGTTCATTTAAGCAAGGTTTCAGATGAATCACTCTTAGTCTTGCTTCTCTTGCAAGCTGAACTAGGAATAAGGTCCCAACGGCATTTCTATCGTATCTGCCAACTGTTTCCTTGTGGTCACCTTCTTGAACGAAGCCGTTTTAACCGACGAGCAAGACAGTTGATTTGGCTAGTTCAAGTCATCAGACAAGCTATGACTGCTCATATTTCTCCTGATGCCATTGTTATCATAGACAGTTTCCCCTTACCACTTTGTCAATCTGTCTGTAACTATAGAACACGTATTTTTAATGGCTTGGCAGACATTGGTTACAATGCTTCTAAACATCTTTAGTTTTATGGCTTCAAAGTACATATGCTGGTCACTTTATCAGGCTATATTCTGAATTATCTTGTGACACCAGCCTCTGTTCACGATATTAGAGCAGTTGATGACTTATTAGCAAATTGTCAGCAATCTTATGTTTTAGCAGACTTAGGCTATTTTAGTAAGGACCTTAAAGACTATTTGGGTCAAAAAGGCTATCATCTATGGACTCCTTTACGTCAAAACATGGCAGGAGCTAACCAACATAATCATTGGCAACTGATGGCTATGAGACGAACCATTGAGACACGCTTCTCAGAGCTTTGTGCTCTTTTTGATGTGGAACACACACTGACTAGAGGTTTAGCAGAACTGCAGTTAAGACTTGAGCAAATTGTACTAGCCTATCATTTGAGATATTTTGAAATTATCTAGCACCACGGGTTAAACTTATAATTACACATACATAACCTTACTAAAAAGACGTTCTCTGCTAATCTTTCAAAGGACGTCTTTTTTAGCATTTCTAATAAAACTAATTGACAATGTCCACTGATTTAAAATACATTAAGCAAAACTATTATCGCTCTATTAAATAGATTAATGGCATGTCCATCCCCAGCAAAAGTCAAAAAGAGGCAATAAAAAAGAAGATCTTAATGATCTTCCGAGGATTTTGAATTTTATCAATCATAAATCATGATAAAAAACAGAATTATAGTCCGTACGGGATTCGAACCCGTGTTACCGCCGTGAAAAGGCGGTGTCTTAACCCCTTGACCAACGGACCATAATAATATAGATAATGGGC